>CALVDG010000004.1 GCA_944326255.1 uncultured Bacteroidales bacterium | reverse complement strand
GCCGTATTTGCCATGGAGATGGGCAAGCATGTGGCCGTTGAGGTCCCGGCAGCCACATCCCTGGCCGAGTGCTGGGAACTTGTCAATACCGCCGAGCGTACCCAGAGACACTGCATGATGCTGGAGAACTGCGTCTACGACTTCTTCGAGATGACCGCCCTCAACATGGCCCAGCAGGGTCTCTTCGGAGAGGTACTTCACGGAGCCGGCGGATACATCCACAACCTGGAGCCTTTCTGGGACGAATACCAGGGCAACTGGCGTCTGGACTTCAACCAGGACCATCGCGGTGACGTATACGCCACACACGGTTTCGGTCCCGTCTGCCAGGCCATGAATATCCACAGAGGCGATAAGCTGGAGACTCTGGTCGCTTTCGATACCAAGTCGGTCAACGGCCTCAAGCTCGTGCAGGACAAGATGGGCCTCGATGAGTGCGCCAACGGTGACTACACCATCACCCTCCTCAGCACCGCCAACGGCAAGATGATCGAGATACACCACAACGTGATGACTCCCCGTCCCTACGACCGCAAGTACCAGCTGACCGGTACCGAGGGCTTCGCCAACAAGTATCCCGTCGAGGGCTTCGCATTCGAGCCTGAGAACATCAGCTCGGACGAGGTGCCCGACCACGAGGACCTCAGCTCCCACAGCTTCGTACCTGAGGCAGCACGCAAGGCACTCATGGAGAAATATATGCACCCGATTCACAAGGAAGTGGGCGAGATCGCCAAGAAGGTCGGCGGCCACGGCGGTATGGACTTCGTGATGGACTACCGCCTGGTTTACTGCCTGCTCAACGGCCTGCCCCTCGACATGGATGTCTATGACGCAGCCGAGTGGTCCTGCGTCGGTGAGCTCGGAGCAGTCTCCATGTTCCACGGCAACATGCCCGTCGAGGTGCCCGACTTCACCCGCGGCGACTGGGACAAGACCGACGGATTCCACTTCGCCTACAAGAAATAAGCACCTGAAGCTATAGACAGAACTGTTCCGGGGCCACACGCGGTTTCGGAACAGTTTTATTTGTATTCCCAAACCGTAAAGTTCATAGTAAAGCTAAATTAATAGTGGAAATTAGTGGGTTGGGGTACAAGCAATGTCTCTGCGAGAGTCCTCAAATAGTCCTCAGGCAATCTGTTGGCTCCGATGGAACTTATCTCCGAATGCAGATCCGTGCCTTTACGGATGATGTATTTGCGTTCGTAGCCGTTGATGTCGGCGAGAAGGTGATAATTACCATGGTAGGCCTGTTCGACTCTGATATTGGAAATGGTATTACCTTTTGTGTCCTTAAATGTGACTTTGCTGGAAGGGGCCGTCATGCAGCCGCATTCGCTCATGTGACGCTGGATATTGGCTTCTATTCGCGAGATCCATTCTTGCTTAACACCGTATCCGGTGGCGATGGTTCTGAAACGGCTGAGTGAGGCGGCAACTTTATCAATTATGGATGCCGGTCGTCTTATGCCGTTCGCGGCAGCGAAAGCCAGAATATCCTCTTTAGTAAAATCACGCAGTTTGCCACCGGCCGACAGGCAGTGCTCCTCATGTGCCTGATAACCTCCAGTGTTGAATATGAATGTCATGTCGTATGCGGGAGCCAGTCTCCATTGTCCATGTGGATTCATGATGAAGGAGAAGTTCTTATTGTGGTCGTCGGTGTTGTTGGACAGGATATTGAAAACCATCCTGCGGAAAACCTCCTCGGAGTCGGTTTCAGGCAGCTGCAGTTTCCGGCACACCAGCAGCATGTCCTCATAGCTTGCAGCGTCCGGATACATAGCCGCGAGAGTCTGTATGTGCAGTTTCCGGCCGTTTTCCCGATCGAAACGTTCAGTCAGGAAATGCTTCGTGCCCTCTATCTCCATAAGCCTCGAATCAGTCATCCGTATGCCGGCGTCTACAGCCATACGCCAATAGCTCATCTCCAGTTCGGCGGAAGAGCGGGCCGGGTCACCGAACTTCAGAATGCAGTAGTCGTAGCCTTCCAGACCGTATATCTGTCCAGAACGTATCTCCCCGGTTTCCTTGGAAACAGCGACTACGGCCTTGGGCTGACGTCCGCCTGCCGATGTGCCTACGGCGATCAGTGACTGCATGGTCAGGGACTCTTCCGGAAGGATGCGTGCATTCTCCCTGTCGGAGAATATCTTTTGAGCAAGGGCTGTCAGCGACTGGATATCTATCTTCCCTCTGCTTATATAACTCCCGGTCTCGGGAATGAATTCTAGAGCGCCCATGCCTCTGCTTCCAATGAATGACAATTTCTCGAGAGGGGTAATCTCCGCCGCCGGGATCCGATGCTCCTGCCTCCAGTAATCAAATAGTCTGTTTCCCCAGTCATCCGGCAGAGAATCCGCTATGAAAGGGGGAAGCTTCTGATATATGCGCTCCGATGCACCGTAGACAGGCATCCTGCTCCCGATATCTCCAATAGGAGCGGTAAGCGGGGCAATATCAATTCCTTTGCTCAGAAAATCCGGATTGAAAGTGAAATAAGACAGGTGCTTACGCTCATCCCACAGCAGCCGGCCGACCTCCTCGCCCCACAGTATCACTTTGATCATTCTACTCATAACACCTTGATTATAGGTTTGCTCGTCTTTTCCTGCTTGTGTCGTATCCGCTGTACTTTTCTATCATTGTCTTTCAAAAGATAGGGGGACGGCGGAAGTTCCGGCATCAGCTCATCCAGCGCGTCTATCCATCCAACTGCCTTCAGCAGCAGAAGAAAGGTCCCGAGAGACAGATTGTTGGCCGCCCCGCTCTCGAACTTGTAGACAGTCACGACAGACAGCCCGGCCCGCTCGGCCACCTCCTTCTGAGTCATATCGGCCCTCTGCCGGTAATCCCTGTAACGGCTCCCGAGCAGGTGAATCAGCTCGGGGATGGAGTAATCTTTCAGCTGTGCCATATTAACTATAATTTAGTTTATATTTAATGCCAAATTTTAGGGTTAAATATAAAGTTGTTTATTGTTAATGCAAAGATAGGAAATTTTGCGAACTTGCGTCGTAGAAATACGGAATTTATATGTAAGTTTGCAGTATGGTTACGAAATGGGGCCACTATATCACTTCTCTCTTATTGACGGCATTTTTTCTACTGTCCTCCATGTCATGTTCCGACCGCAGTGGACATATAAGGTCAGCACTCGCCGCAGCCGACTCGCTGATGATGACACAGCCGCATCGGCGACGGATGACATCACTAGGATTCTCATCTACCAGACCGTTCCCACCACGAGAAGCATTGTTGAAGACATGCCCGAGGCATCCGTCCGGAACGATTTACTCACCGTCTCCTTTGACGGCGCAGGCACGTACTCTCTCTACGTGAAGGACAGCTTCGGTGTCACAGTCTACTCTTCCGCCCTGCCCGCAAACGGCATGGAGTACGACTACGACTCTTATTTTACAAAGATGAAAGAACTTGTACCGTCCAAAACTCAGGAACTTAATATTCTGTATCATTCAAACAAGGTACGGAGGTCCCACGAGAGAAATTCCTCAAGCGGGATTCCTCCGGTGCCTACGACGAGCGAATGAACAGGATGGAAGGCAGCTGCGAACTTCGAGAGTCCCCTGTCTGTCGGCCGGCTGCCGCTCTTGACCTCAACGGCCACACAACGGCGGTTGCTCTCTATGACAAAATCCACCTCGTCATCCCTTTCGCGCCAATAATAAACCTTATAGTCCAGGTTTTCGGCCATATTGAGGATATGCGCCCCGACAGCACTCTCAACCCAGCGTACCCACTGCTTCGGAGCCGTGAATACCTTTTCAAACGTCATCCCGGACAGAGCACTCAGAAGAGCCGTATTGTACACCATCATCTTGGGCACTGAATTGTATTTTCTGGCATTGTCACTGGCATATTTGTGAAGACTGCAGAGCAACTGCGCTTCGGAAAGGGTATTAAGATAACTTGCCAATGTGGTGACATTACCGGCATCCTGAAGCTGGCCGAGCAGTTTGGTCAGCGAAATCTCCTTTCCTGAGTACGTACAGCCAAGTTCAAAAAGCTGCCGCATCAGCCCTGGCTTATATACTGTCTTGGTCATCATGATATCCTGCTCTATAGCCGGAGCGATGATACTGTCCCTGATATACCGGCGCCAACGGGACTCGTCTCCGATAAACCCTGCCGACCCGGGATATCCGCCGAAATAGACATACCTGTCCAGGTCCATCCCGAACGCCTCACGCATCTCCGGCCAGCTCCAATGCGGCATCCGGATAAGTTCATAGCGGCCTGCAAGAGATTCTGTCAGCCCGTCCTTCAGCAGCAGACGCGAAGAGCCCAGAATCACCACTTTCATGTTGACATCATTGAATGTATCAGCATCCCACTGCTTCTTCACCTCCTCGCTCCAGTTGTCCAGTTTATGCACCTCATCTATCACCAACAGGTATTCTCCATGATTCCCAAGCCTCATGCGCGCCCGGGCAGTATCCCATGTCTCTCCAATCCATGCGGTGTTGTCTTTCGGGACACCGTCCGCAGACACCATCATGCCGGGGACTTCGGTTTCCTGAAGCACCTGCTTGATCAAAGTGGATTTACCAACCTGGCGCGGGCCTACTATTGCCTGAAGTTTGTTGCGGCTTTCCGATATGCGCGATGCAAGCTCTTTGAATTGTGGTCTTTTGAACATAACTGCCTCTATATTTTGAGACAAATATATACAAAATACTCAAATCTATCGTGCAAAATGTTCAATTTATTCTTACAAAATACTCAAATCTCTCCTACAAAATGTTCAAATCTCAGGCATTGATGGCCTGGACGGGATCCAGTGAAGCGGCCTTCCAGGCAGGCAGGAGGCCGGAAAGTATGCCGAGGGCCACCGATATGAGCATACCGCTCAGGGCATTGTCCAGGGACATCGAGATAGTGAATGAATGGGAGAAGGCATTGACGGGCAGGGAGACGAGCAGCACCAGCAGGATACCGGTCAGGCCGCCGGCAAGGGAGAGGAAGGAGGCCTCCACCATGAACTGGGTCATGATGACATAACGTCTGGCCCCCAGGGCCTTCTGAACCCCTATCTGGCTCATGCGCTCCTGCACGGAGACGAACATGATGTTGACTATCCCGAAGCCGCCTATAATCAGGGAAAATGCTCCGATGATCCATCCGGCCTTTGCGATACCGGAGAAGACAGTGTCCAGCATATCCAGCAGAAATGTCATCTCGTTGAGCGAGAAATCGTCCCGCTCGGAAGGCGAAAGACCGTGACAGGAGCGCATCAGCAGGCGCAGCTCGTCCAGAAAAGCCTGACGGTCGGCTCCGTCCGCCGGAGCGGCCAGCATCATACCGGAGCCCCAGGATGAGGCCAGCACGGTCTTGCCGTACTGCAGCGGCAGGATGACCGCATTGTCGGTATCGACCATAGACGCCATGCTCTCTCCCTGAGCGGCGAGTACACCCACCACGATAGCCCTGCTGCCGCGTATCTTGACCTTCTTGCCCACAGGGTCCTCATTGCCGAACAGTTCCTGCGCCACGGAATGCCCCAGCACGGCGACATTGGCTCCGCCCCGGGCCTCCTGCTCCGAGAAATTGCGTCCGTACTGAACCTCTGCATTCATTACATTCTCCAGTCCCCCGGTCGTAATCAGCAGATACGCATTGTCATAGCTCCGCCTGCCATAAGCGGCGCTGCCGTTGCCCATGACCACATAGACCACGCTCTTGGACAAAGAGGCATTGCGGGAGACAAACTCAAAATCGTCTTCCGTAATCTCAGGCCGCTGGAGATAGTCCCACCAGTTCAGTTCCTCCCCGTTCTCATCCACCTCCTGCGACATGGGAAAACGGTCGATATAGACCACATCACTTCCGAAGGACCTGACGCCCTCCATGATATTGTCCCGGAGAGAATCCACGGCGCAGAACACCGCGACTATGGAAAAAATACCGACAGTTACTCCGAACAGGGACAGAAAAGTCCTCAACTTGTCCGACTTGATGGAGAAAAAGGCGAAAGAAGCGCTCTCCGCAACCAGTCCCGCCACAATCCTCAGCTCTTTCACAAACTTTTTCATGATGTACAGAATTAAATGTTACTTCGTAATCCCCACCTTGCGCTGGAGCTCCCGCAGCATATCAAAGGCATCCATCGGGGTCATCGAGTTCATATCCATCTTCTTCAATGTGTCCCTTATGCTCTCCAGGAGCGGATCGTCAAGCTGGAAGATGGAAAGCTGCACCTCGCTCTCCGCCGCACTCCGGTCCCGCTTCCGCTGCCGCAAGGACTGCACCCGGCCCTTGATGGAGTCACTGCCCGTGGAACCGGCCTCGAGCTTCTTGAGTATCTTCTCGGCCGAACGGACCACCTCGGGCGGCACACCGGCCAGTCTGGCGACATGGATACCGAAACTGTGCGCGACACCTCCCTCGCAAAGTTTCCTCAAAAATAGGATTTTTCCGTCAGACTCCTTCACTGCGATGTGAAAGTTTTTTACCCTTTTGTAATTTTCCTCCAGTTCGTTGAGCTCGTGGTAATGGGTGGCGAAGAGGGTCTTGGCCCCGTCTCCGTGCTCATGGATATACTCCACTATGGCCCAGGCTATCGACATACCGTCAAATGTGCTGGTGCCGCGGCCTATCTCGTCCAGCAGTATCAGCGAGCGAGGTGTCATGTTGTTGAGGATGGCGGCGGTCTCCAGCATCTCGACCATGAAGGTGGACTCGCCCCTGGAGATATTGTCGGAAGCGCCCACTCGGGTAAATACCTTGTCAAACAAACTGATGTGCGCGGACTTGGCCGGCACGAACGAACCTGTCTGGGCCATAACCGCTATCAGGGCTGTCTGTCTCAGCAGGGCGGACTTACCGGACATGTTCGGACCGGTGAGGATGATTATCTGCTGCGTCTCCTTGTCCAGATACAGGTCGTTGGCCACGTACTCCTCCCCGGCAGGCATCATCCGCTCTATGACAGGGTGACGGCCCTGCTCTATCTTCAGGATCTCGCCATCGTCCACCAGCGGGCGGCAGTAACCGTAGTCCTCGGCGGTCCGGGCAAACGACAGCAGGCAGTCCAGACGGGCTATCAGGGCCGCATCCTTCTGCACAGCAGGGATATAGGTCTGGATGTATGTTATAAGCTCATTGTAGATACGGGACTCTATGGCGTATATCTTCTCCTCGGCTCCGCTGATCTTCTCCTCATACTCCTTCAGCTCAGGAGTGATGTATCTTTCGGCCGAGACAAGGGTCTGCTTGCGGATCCACTCCGGCGGCACCTTCTCCTTGTGGGTATTGCGTACCTCCAGATAGTAACCGAATACATTGTTGTAACTGATTCTCAGAGACGATATACCGGTACGCTCTATCTCGCGCTGCTGTATCCCGGCGATGATATCCTTGCCGTGAGCGGCTATGCCGCGCAGCTCGTCCAGTTCTGCGTCCACCCCGGCGGCTATAACCTCGCCCTTGCCTATCTGGGCGGCCGGATCGGCCGAGAGTTTGCGGGCCAGCGTCTCCCGGAGTTCGGTACATTCGTCAATCTCCTTGGCCATCCGCGCCAGAGGACCCCGCTTGACCTTCTCCAATATAAGCGCCTTGACCGGCAGCAGCTGGCCGATACCCCTGCGCAGCTGCATCACCTCCCTGGGAGATACACGGCCCGAGGCCACCCTGGAAAGTATACGTTCCATATCGCCCATATCCGCAATCCTATCGGACAGCGTCAAGGCCAGTTCCCGGTCAGCGAGCAGAGCCTCCACGGCATCCTGCCTGGCCGTTATCTCCTGCAGGTCCTTGGACGGCATGGTCAGCCACGAGCGCAGCAGACGCGCACCCATCGGGGAGGAGGTCTTGTCAATCACGTCCAGCAGGGTCACGCCTCCGGGCGCGGCCGGCTCCACCAGCTCCAGATTGCGGACAGTAAAGCGGTCCAGCCAGACGAACTCATCCTCGTCAATACGCGATATGCCGCTTATCTGAGCCAAAGTGCGGCCCGGAATGTATTCGGTATCCTCCAGACGGTTGGATTCCAGATAAAAGAGCAGGGCTCCGGCAGCCGTAACGCCCAGCCTCAGGCTTTCCACTCCGAAACCCTTCAGCGAATCAGTCCTGAAATGCTTGACCAGCTTGCGGTAAGCTGACTCAAAGACAAATGCCCAGCCCTCCATCGTGGAGATGTAGATATTCGATGCGGGGGAAGTGAACCTCTCGCGCACACCTTTCTCAAAACCCTTCTGTACCAGCAGTTCCTTGGGCGCGAAGTCGGATATCAGCAGGTCGAGGTAGTCCAGGTCGCCCTCGGCTACCTTGAAAGAGCCGGTGGACACGTCCAGAAAAGCTACACCGCCCTTGTCCTTGTAGAAACATAGCGAGGCTATATAGTTGTTCTCCTTGCCTTTCAGCACCTGGTCGCTGTAGACCACACCCGGAGTGACTATCTCGGTAACGCCTCTCTTGACCAACTTCTTAGCCAGCTTAGGATCCTCCAGCTGGTCACAGACCGCCACCTTGTAACCGGCCCGCACCAGTTTCGGCATATAACTGTCCAGAGAGTGGTGAGGAAAGCCGGCCAGCTCGATATAGCCCTGGTCCCCATTGGACTTGCGGGTCTGCACGATACCCAGCACCTTGCTCGCCTTCACCGCGTCCTCCCCGTAAGTCTCATAGAAGTCTCCCACCCTCATCAGCAGCAGGGCCTCGGGACAGGCCGCCTTGAACTTGTAATACTGCTTGATCAGCGGTGTATCCTCCTTTTCCTTTTTTTCCTTTGCCATTTTCGAGTCACTTCCGATTTAAGAAAGGCAAAAATACTAAAATCCCCGTAATCACGTAACTTTATATCGTATCAGTTCTTCCAGACTTGTCCACTTCTTTCCACCTTGCCGGTTCTTCCTGCCTTGTCTCGTTTTCCCTGCCTTGTCTATGCGCCCCTGTCTGTCTGCATTTATCATCAGATGACGGGAAGGTGACGCCCTCGGCCCCTACCCCATATCTCTACTCTGCCATCTTCACTTATCATCTCATCTGCGGCGGAATCATCACACGCGTGAGACTCCTGACACCCCTGTCACACCTGAGACACCTGGCACTCTTGAGACCATGACACTCCTGCAGTCTGTTTTCTCCATCTCCACGCAACCATCGGATATTCAGAATATTACTCAAAACAGACCCATAACAGACTCGCGCTGTCTCCCCCGTGTCTGTAAATCGGAGGCGACACAAAGTACATGAATATCAGTTCATTATCCGAGATAATGGATAACAGACTGAACGCCGTGTAAGGCACTGTGTACTCCATCTCCCGGCCCGCAATATGCTCTGAGTGGGATTTCAACATTCTGCAGGTCAGATACGCCGATGAGTCTGTAAGGTTGAAAATCAACGCAATTTACTAACCATGAGTACCTTATCGGGATGTGCAGATTACAGACTCTGGAGGATGAGGGCTAAAGTGTGGATAATGAAGAATCATGCGGCGGAGAACAAACAGACAGCAAACAACGAACCAACCAACTATCCAGACTGTGAATATAAATTATCACTATGCATTTTCGTCACACCATATATACCTGACCGTCAACTTGTTCTCTCATTTGCAAAATGTTAGAAGGCCTAATTCCCTTTAAAATACGGCTCTTTATGGTTCTTCTTACATTTTGCGATTGTGTTAGCATTCAGGCTTTCAGAAACTTTTGACTTAACGGAAATGCATAGTGGCATTTGGCACTGTGTCGTGGTACGTCGCGGGACTTTTACTCCGCACCGTGAGTGCCCGGCTTTGAGGATTGTGTCTGGCAGGCAAGTGCAATTATTACCGGACAGACACAGAGAAGGTTATGCTGCCGTCTCCGATTTCAGGGGCATGTTTGCCCCTTATAGCTGTCCCTCCTTTGCCAGGCCATAGGCTCAATGCTGGGGAAGAGCCGCCGGGTAGGGACTCCCGACCTTTCCCAACGGCTTTCATCCAAGTTCATGGCCATATCCGAGACACCTATCCTGCACAGGGTGATGACAAATCGCTAGTGCTCAGGTATATATGCAAATGGGCCCGAGGATAGGGGTGGCCGAAAACCGTCAAAATGTCCGAAATCAGCCACCCCTATCCTCCGCACTGTTTTACATTCACCTAGTTATCAAGAACTTCCAAAAAGCGACAGAGGACAGGTCTCAGGCAGGCACTGCCATCTCCCCCCATGCGGCCATCCTCCCGGTCCCCACCGGGAAAGTGAACCATCCTAGGCACTTCTCCCGGCGAATCCGCATACCCCGCTCATTCCTCTGACAGTGTTGTAGGCAGGCGGTCGAAAAGACCTGCCTCCACACCACCCTGTCACCTACGACATCTTGCATCGGTGCATTTACGGAATGTGCGGGCATACATTCTCTTTGACTGTCCTAGGGGTATCTTCGCGGATAATCATTAAAACTTTTATTATTTTTACGGATAAAAAGCAAAAAATGATGAAAAGACTTCTTTTGCTCGCATCGGCTCTTATCGCAGTCATCGGCTGCGGACAGAATCAGGATGGAAAGGGATACACAGTAGTGAAGGAATTCCCTGTGGAAGGGACCCTTGAGCCGGTCAGGGTCATCCACTACGACCCGGTCGAGAGCAATATCCTCGCGCTGTTCAGGGCCGGGGACTGGTGGATTTCGCAGAACATACAGAACTACAGCGGGGAGTCGGGCAAATGCTTCTCGCTGTTGGACGGGGACTTCCGGACTGTGGTGCAGTTCGGTACATGGGGACGCGGACCGCAGGAGTTCATCGACCCATCGTACCACGGATATGAAGGCATGAAGGGCGACTCGATAGTCATCACGGTGAGGGACTGGACCATGGGCAGGCTGATACGGCTGACGGCCCACACCGGGGACGGAGGCTACCGCACTGAGCTCATCCAGGACTTCCACAAGAGCATGAGGGCCATCCATCCGCTCGGCCAGGGACGCTGGCTCTGCAATGCGGACAACAACCGCTACTACACTACCGACTCCCAAGGGACCGTCAAGACCTACCTCGAAGGCTGGGGCGAAGGCGTCAACGAAGCCCTCGAAGCCGAGATCACCTACCAGCCTCCGCAACTCACAAGCGAGACTGTCTCCCCCGACCGCTCCCGCCTGCTGATTTACAGCATCACATGGCCGGTCCTCTATCTGCACTCCCTCGACACCGGAGAGCGTCTGGCTGAAGTGTACGTGGACTACGGCCCCGACGACATCCATTCCAGCAACTATTCAGCCGACCTTTCCTACAACCCTGCCGAATATCTGGGCCACCATATCGTAGGCATGATCAACGACGAAGGCGGATACAGCCCCGTCCCCTCGCGTATCGTCATATTCGACCTGGACCTGAAGCCCGAAGCATCCTACAGCATCGCCCCGGCCAATTATTCCGCCATCGACCCCGACACCGGCATCCTCGCCACCATCTCCTACGACGAGGAGACCGTCAGCCTCTACGATCTCTCCAAGTGGCTGAATTAAAAAATTAAGATATAATCGTTATTTTTGTACCCATCATGAGTAACTTGATTGAATTATCACATACAGAAATCGTTCTCGCCTTCGCTGCATTCTGCATTGAGAGTACGGCCAGACGGCTTGGGAAGTCCTATATGGAGATATATGAGCGGATGAAGAAAGTGAGGATGATAGACGATTTCATCATTCCGTGCTACGATGCGCTCCACACCCAAAGCCGTGAGCGCGTTACAGATGATATGATTGAGTATCTGAACAATAAAGAAACACAGTAATGATTACGGTATATCATGGAGGTACTCAGACCGTGGAGCGGCCGGTCTGCATGTTCGGCAGAGAGAACTTGGACTTTGGCCGTGGATTCTACGTAACACCTCTGCTGAAACAGGCCTCCGACTGGGCTGCCGCTACTGCCAAACGCCGGAACAGCAGTGCTCTCATCAACGTCTACAGTTTAGACAGAGAAGCTGTTATCAAAGAAGGCAAATGCAGGATATTCAACGCATACGACCATGAATGGCTGGACTTCATAGTCGCCAGCCGCCGTGGCCTCAACCCTGCCGCCCCGTACGATTACATAGAGGGCGGAGTTGCAAACGACCGTGTCATAGACACGATAAACCTTTATATGGCCGGATTGATGGACTCCGATACAGCTCTACGCAGACTTGCGATTCACCGGCCCAACAACCAAATCTGCCTGTTAAATCAGGAACTTACTGACAAATATCTCATCTATGAGCGGACAGAACACATTTAACGATCCCGTCAAGTCTCCTGAAATTCAGGAGACCATCCTGAGCAACCGCATAGGCATCATATCGGCGGAACTGTCAAAAAGACTTAAAATATCCCCGTCAGAGGCTCTGCAGCTGTTCTACGGCAGCAAGACATGCGCCGATCTGCACGACAAGGAGACAGGCCTGTATCTCTACGGAGACCTGTACATCGCCGACGAATTCATCAAAGAATATCAGGATAAAATATGAAACGGGTATTGATCATAACCTACTACTGGCCGCCGACATCAGGCTCGGGCGTGCAGCGGTGGCTGAAGATGTCCAGATATCTGCCGCAGTACGGGTGGAAGCCGGTCATCTACACTCCTGAGAATCCGGAGGCGGGCATGACGGACGAATCCCTGCTGAGGGACATCGCTCCGGAGGTGGAGGTCATCAAGCGGCCCATCCTCGAACCATACACCGTATTCAATATCCTGACAGGAAAGAAAAAAGGTGGGAAATCCAAGGGAAACGCAGGCGGTACGGCAGTCAATCCCATCAACGCCGTCGGCCACAAGTCCCCCCTGATGCGCCTCTCCCTCTGGCTCAGGGCCAATGTCTTCGTCCCCGACCCCCGCTTCCTGTGGATCCGCCCCTCCGTCAAATTTCTGAAACAATACCTCCGCGAGCACCCCGTCGATGCCATCGTCAGCACCGGTCCGCCCCATTCCATGCACCTGATAGCAAGGGCACTGCACCGCTCTACCGGTATCCCTTGGACAGCCGATTTCCGCGACCCGTGGACCCGCATATTCTACTTCAAGCACCTTCCTCTGACCCGCCGGAGCCGGAAGAGGTACGCCGCCATGGAGCTCTCGGTGCTGCGCGAGGCGGACCATGTGGTGGCCGTCACGGACAATATGATTCGGGACTTCTTGGAGGAACTGGATGCAGATAAAAAGCGCGGCACCTCAGGACGGCAGACTGCCGGTGACAGCTCTGTGACTGAGCAGAAAAACAAATTCCACGTGATAGAGAACGGCTACGACGAGGCGGACTTCACCGGCATCACTGCCGCGGAGCTCCCGGCAGGATTCAACCTCGTGCACACCGGGCTTTTCTCTGCGGAGGGCAATCCCCGCAGGCTCTGGAAGGTCCTCGCGGAGCTCTGCCGCGACCTCCCGGGCTTCGGCCGCGACCTGCATCTGACATTTGCCGGAAAGACCGACCCGGAGATCCTCGCCGCAGTGCGTGAGGCCGGTCTGGGCGACCGCCTGACCGACCGGGGCTACATCCCCCACCACGAGGCCAACCGCCTGCAGAAGGCCGCCGACCTGCTCCTGCTGCCCCTGCGCGAGGAGCCCGAGGCCGCCGGCATTCTCACAGGAAAATACTTCGAGTACCTCGCCGCCGGCCGCCCCATAGCCGCATTCGGCCCCCACGGCAGCATCCTCGAGCGTTCCCTCGCCGCCACCCGCACCGGACGGATATTCGACTGGGAGGAGGAGGCCCCGCTGAAGGAGTACCTGACGGCCCTGTACACCCGCACCCTCACATTTAGCCCCGACCCCGGAGCCATCTCCGCCTACACCCGCCGCTCCCTCGCCGGCCGCTACGCTGAATTGCTGACAACTAAAGTGCTAGGGAACCGAAAGTCTTCATGAACTGGACGCGCTCGTACAAGGCCGGATCGGCTATGGTGGAGTAGTCCAGACGGCCGCGGATCTGGGAAAGGCTTCCGACATTGTTGTCCTCCAGGAATTTCTGAATCCTGTCGTTAAAGCCGGCAATCACATCCACGCCTTTCTGATATATCACCGAACATATCTGCACTGCAGCGGCTCCGGCCAGTATCATCTTTATGGCCGTCTCCGGAGTATGGATGCCGGTGGTGACAGCTATATCGGTCTTGACCACCGACGAGAGTATAGCCGTCCAGCGCAGCGTCTCTCCGTACTCTCCCTCGTGGGACAGGGGTGCCGCCGGCACGAGCCTGAAGTTCTCTATATCAATGTCGGGTCTGAAGAAACGGTTGAATATCACCACTCCTTTCGCGCCGCAGGAAGCCAGACGGTCTGCGAAATTGACTATGCTGGTATAGTGCTGGCCTATCTTTACAGCCACGGGGATGCGCAGCTCAGACACGATGGAGCGTATCACGCTGATATATCCCTCCTCTATGGAAGCGGGAGAGGTCCTGGGGTCTACTGCCGGATCGTAAAGATTGATCTCCAGGGCATCCGCGCCTGCAGCCTCGACCTGACGGGCATACTCGACCCATTCTCCGGGGCTGTAGCAGTTGATGCTGGCGATGACAGGTATAGTCACGGCCTGCTTGAGGGCCTTTACCTTCTCGGTGTACTGGGCTATGGAATTGCTGCGGATATAGGCGTGGAGATAGTCGTCCATCTCCGGATAGGAGTGTCCGGCCGAGGCCATGAACTCCACCTCGCCGCGGATCTGCTCCTCGAAGAGAGACTTCATCACCACGGCACCTGCTCCGGCATGCTGCATTTCCTTTACTTTTTCCACATCAGCGGTCAATGAGCAACTGCTGACGATCACCGGACTCTTGAGGTCCAGGCCGAGATACTTTACTTCCGTCGTAGCCATAATGTTATCCTATTTTATTCAATTTCCGTAATACGGGCTTGTAATCCGTCCTCTCCCTGATGATACGCTCAACCTCGGCGATGGGGATGCGCTCCTGGGCCATGGTGTCGCGGTCGCGGATGGTCACGCAGTTGTCCTCCAGGGTCTGGTGATCCACTGTGATGCAGTAAGGCGTGCCTATCGCGTCCTGCCGGCGATAACGCTTGCCTATGCTGTCCTTCTCATCGTACTGGCAGTTGAAGTCAAACTTAAGGTCATCGATGATGGCCCTGGCCCTCTCAGGCAGACCGTCTTTCTTGACCAGCGGCAATACGGCCAGCTTGACAGGGGCCAATACGGGCGGAATACGGAGAACCACTCTCTCCTCTCCGTTGTCCAGCTTCTCCTCGCAGTAGGATGCGGAGAGCACGGCCAGGAACATCCTGTCCAGACCGATGGATGTCTCGATGACGTAGGGAGTATAGCTTTCGCCGGTCTCAGGGTCAAAATACTGTATCTTGCGGCCGGAGAATTTCTGGTGATTGCTCAGGTCAAAATCGGTACGGGAATGGATGCCCTCGAGTTCCTTGAAGCCGAAGGGGAACTCAAACTCTATGTCGGTGGCGGCGTTGGCATAGTGGGCCAGTTTCTCGTGGTCATGGAAGCGGTATTTCTCATCGCCCAGTCCGAGGGCCTTGTGCCACTGCAGACGGGCCTCTTTCCACTTGGCGAACCACTCAAGCTCGGAGCCGGGACGCACGAAGAACTGCATCTCCATCTGCTCGAACTCCCTCATACGGAAGATGAACTGACGGGCCACTATCTCGTTGCGGAAGGCCTTGCCGATCTGGGCAATGCCGAAAGGCACCTTCATACGGCCGGTCTTCTGAACGTTCAGGAAGTTGACAAATATACCCTGCGCTGTCTCGGGACGCAGGTAGA
The DNA here is from genome assembly GCA_944326255.1 of uncultured Bacteroidales bacterium. Lineage (GTDB taxonomy): Bacteria > Bacteroidota > Bacteroidia > Bacteroidales > UBA932 > Coprenecus. The sequence goes on along the minus strand of CALVDG010000004.1, from coordinate 97,065 downwards.
TGATGCCGTCCTCGCCGGAGATGTTGCCGAGCTGGGTGGAAAACATCAGGTTGAACTGACGCACCTCGGTCCAGTTCTTGGTACCGGAAATAGGACATACTATCCCACAGTCGATGATGATGTCGCGCAGCGCCTGCAGGTCGTTGGCATTCAACGCCTCCGTCATGCGGGAGCGTACCTCGTCCATCTTCTGCTGATTGCGCAGCACGTTGGGATTGGTGGCGCGGAACTGGGCCTCGTCGAAGCTCTCGCCGAACTTGCGGCGGCCTTTCTCCACATCCTTGGCTATCTTCTCCTCCAGCTTTGCGATATAGTCCTCGATGAGCACGTCGGCACGGTAACGCTTCTTGGAGTCCTTGTTGTCGATAAGGGGATCATTGAATGCCCCGACATGGCCTGACGCCTGCCAGATCTTCGGGTGCATGAAGATGGCGGAGTCGATGCCTACGATATTCTCATTGAGGCGCACCATGGCGTCCCACCAGTATTTCTTTATGTTGTTCTTGAGCTCGACGCCCATCTGTCCGTAATCGTAGACGGCACTCAGTCCGTCATATATCTCACTTGACTGGAATACAAAGCCGTACTCCTTGGCATGGGCGGTAAGTTGTTTGAATACTTCTTCCTGTGTCATCGCATCATTGATTTATCTCGCAAAAATAAGAAACTGTTTTGATTTTTTCTACAGAAACATTGAGATATATCACCCACCTGACATAATTAACTTCTGCGCCGCACCTTCTTCCCGACTCTGCATCTGTCAGCTCTGCGCCCTTAACCGTCACCTGAAAAAACAGCAGGCCGGGCAAGTTGATAAATTACATCGCGCTTATTATCAAATTATTGCATTTTATAAAGGTGCCCTGTTCAGGTTTGAAAGTCCGACAGGGCACCTTTTTATGATATTAAGTCTTTGACCATCAGTGACAACCGTCCATTGAAATTTTCCCTTGCAGCAGCCTTACATCCTGTCAGGCGGCTGTTCGATGTCATCTTCTACATGGTGCGCTACGTGGCATCAGCTCATTTGGCTGGAGCGCGACACTGGCAGTGTCGAGGTTAATCGGTTCGACTCCGGTATGCTCCACAAAGGTGCCTTAGAAACTTTGTGTGACGGAGCACTGAAACTGCCTGCCGTCCACATTGACCGTCACGGTGAAGGTACACTCGCCTATACCTTCAGGTATTCCGGTGAAATGCAGCCAGCATCTTGGCTCTATGGCTTTCAATCCGTCCGTATCTATCTCCGTCCCTACGGTCTCTATCGGATAAAGATTCGATTTTGGATAGTCTATCCATGAAGGCATGTCGTATAAGGCAGTATATCCGCTTTGAATGAACTCATACGCCGACAGTGCTCTCAGTACCACTACACCGCCAAGGCTCTTGCCGGCCTCTATGCCGAGAAAATCCCTGTCGCAGACGATGTCCACCGAATATACGGTTCCTGCAACGGCACATGCATAATCCGGAGTGGTCTCTTCTGTATAGGATGTGTCTCCCAATGACTCCGAGAGTTTCCTGAACATAGCGGAATCCTTGTACTGATGCGTGATGTCATCGCCCTTGAACACCAGAGTCCAGGTGCTGTCTGTGTCAAAGTAGGCATTACCGATGCTTATGCTGTCAGGTATGATATATGTGTTTATGAAATGCCCTGTAACATCTGTACCGCTTACAGGAAAGACTTTCTCGTCCTTTTGACATCCGCTCGCAAAGAGCAAGGCCACCACGGATAAGACTGTGATATTTATTGATGATAATGTTCTCATATATTGCTTCAATTTAGAGTTACTTTCTTATTCCTACTGTTAGTGTTTTAGTGGATAGTGAGATAGCCTTCATACTCATACTCACTGTCGGAAAGGATGAGGCGGAAGAGTCCTTCTCCGATGCCGGAGCCGTCGAAGGAGACGGTGAGGATGCCGTTGCGAGGATGGATGTAAGTCTCATTGGGTTAATGTTTGTCTGCGACTACAAATATAACTTACATCATTCTTTTCTCCAAATCGGATTAGTGACGGTGACTTTACGCAAGCTGATGACACTAAGTGGAATACTTAGACTGCAAAAGTGACGCTACTTTTGTTTTTAAGTTATGTTACTGATTTGCAACCCGTTAGGCTCAGGATCTGTCAACATCGTCGCAATGTATTAGCTCTCAGCGTGTTGACTTGTCTGAAGATTGTATTCGGACAATCTTTTTTTCAGGAAAGTGGAGATCCGTCCGTCAAGACCCATCTTGCGGGCGAGCCTGTATTTTCTGGCGTTCAGGCTCTGCACTCCGGTGCCCATGATGATGCTGGCTGTATTGGGGGTGAAACCGCAGCATACCAGTGCTGTCAGCTTGCGGTCGCTGTCGTTGAGCGATGGATATTCCTTGCTCAGACTGTCCATGAAGCCGGGATAGGCGAGTTCAAACATCTTCTGTATCTTGTCGGAGGTGCTTTTATCCGACAGTGTGGACTTCAGGACATCCTCTACCTTGCCCGGCATATTTGGGGAGCCTTCATATACGTAGCAGATATCTGCGAGAGTCTTGGCCATGCTCAGCATCTCTGCGTTGACCGAGAGCAGTTCTTGATTGGAAGAGACTTTGCTGACCAGAGACTCACGGAGAATCCTGATCTCCTTCGCCTCATGGTTGTGTCTGTTCTCCTCGGTCTCAATCTGCTTTTTCAGATTGCCGAGTGCAGTCTCCTTCTCATGTATGACGGACTGCAGCTGTTCTGCCTCGTTCCGCTTTGAGAGAAGATCCGCGCGGAGCGACTGCAGGTCATTGACAGCATCGCGCAGTGCCAGTTCCCGTTTCCCTGCCCTGTTTCTGGCTGCAAGGTATATTATGAGAGATACCGTAACTGCCAGCAGCAGGAGTGCAGTCAGTGCCAGTATCCTGTTTCTGGCTATCTTCAGTCTTTCGGATAGAATGTCGTTGTCATATTTTTTCTCAATCTCTACCAACCGGCTGTCATATCCTTCCTTCAGGATACGCAGTGTCATGTTATTGGCAGTTCTCAGGTATTCTGTCGCTTTTTTTGTATTGTCTTCCCTTTCGTAAAAATCTGCCATGACAGTATAGTAGCCGAGACTGTCCACTTCGTCTCTCATGCGGATGCAGTTCAAGAACATCCGGGCTGAATCCGGCTTGTCGCTATTTATGAAAAGTTCTGCGCAGCAATAGTAAATACTGTTGAGGATGTCTGTCTCCATTGGGCCTGGTGCAGGTATTCCGTCATACAGCTGCTCTGCTTTCTTTACCAATTTTACGAGATTGGCAGTATTCTGTTCTTTGAAAGCATACAGGCTGTAAGCGGAAAGCATGCTGAGGGTGTCATGTTCAGCTTCAGCCATTGACAGACCTTTTTCAAGGTAAGGTATGGCATTGTTGTCAGCAGAATCAAGGACGAACAGCATTTTGGCAATTGACAGGTACGTGGTCATCTGGTGGTCATGATGTTTTGCTTTCTCGAAACATTCCAGGGCCCTGCAATATCTTGCCAGGGCCGCAGAGTCATTGACGGCACTTGTCTGGTAGAGTTCTCCGATGCGGGTGTTAAGTAGTCCTAGCTGTTCAAGGTCACCGGAGCGTTCGAGCAGGGGCTCGGCTTCCTTGTAGGCGAACATGGCGCCTTCGGCATCACCGCGCTCCGAGAGGACGGCACCATGCATGACGAGTGCCCTTGCCAGCCTGTCCTCCGGCCCTTTGCGGCGGTAGTAGTCCGCAGCCTCTGCTATGGCGGTATTCGGCCACAGGCAGCCAGCATTTGTACTCTGCCTCAGTACGCAGCAGGGTGTAGAAAGCCCTGTCGGCACGCGGCAGTTTCTCGGCATCGGAGCTGTCGATGGTCATCAGGGTATCCAGCGCGGCCTGCGGCTCAGTCATCATCAGCGAGTCGGCTGCAGTCAGGACCTGACGCACCTGCGCGTCCCTTCTGCCGGAGCAGGAGAATACGGCTGACAGCAGGAAAGCGGCTGTGGTAACGGACAGAATATGCCTGAACTTGATCGTTATGATTATAGCCGGTTCGAGGCAGCACCTGTTAAAAGGCCAGGAACTTCAGGAACTCGTCCTCGGAGCAGCTTCCGACGGGTCCGGAGAGGGTGTTGCCATCGGAGTCCACCACTGCGTAGAGGGGCTGGGATGCCGAGCCGAACTGCCTGAGTTCCAGGTCGCGGTATCTTCTGCCCAGGGTGCGGAACTCCGCGTCCTCAGTCTTGTCGTCCACATAGAGGTTGGCGATGACGAAGTCACCGGAAAGCCGCTCCATGACCGCTGCGGAGGATAACACAGTGGCCTCCATCTGCTTGCAGACGCTGCACGTGTGGGACTTGAAGGCTATGAATACGGGTTTTCCTGTAGCTCTGCTCTCGGCCAATGCCTCTTCAAGGTCGGTATAGCTTTTCAGGGTAGAGTAGCCTGATGCCGTATTGTCCCCTGTATTCGGTGCATTGTCCCCGGAGGAAATGGTCAGCGTGGAGCCGTCCATCGGAGGGATGAGGCCCGAGATGCTCTGCAGCGGGGCTCCGAACAGGCCGGGGATCAGGTAGAATGCGAAGGTGATGCAGACTATCGCCGCGATGTGCCTGCCCCAGCCAATGCCCTCGGAGGGAGTGTCGTGGCTGGTGCGGAACACCCCGAGGAAGTACAGGCCGAGCAGCAGTGCGAGCACTGCCCACGAGGCTATGAAGCCCAGTCGGGTGATGATGCCCCATCCGAAGTATGCGTCGATGTTGTAGAGGAACTTCATGGCGAAGGCCAGCATGATGTAGGCGAATACGACCTTGACCATGTTGAGCCAGCCGCCGGACTTGGGCAGCTTCTTCATCACTCCGGGGAAGAGTGACAGCACCACGAAGGGCAGGGAGAAGCCCAGTCCGAACACGGCCATGCCTATGATGGGTCTGAGGGCCACGCCGTCAAGGACAGCCGCTGCGAGGATGGAGCCCACGAATGGGCCGGTGCAGGAGAAGGACACGATGACCATCGCCAGGGCCACGAAGAACGCGGCAATGTAGCCGCCCTTGTCGGCCTCGCGGTCCGCCTTGTTGGCCAGGCCGGAGGGCAGGGTAATCTCGAATGCTCCGAGGAAGGATACCGCGAAGACTATGAACAGCAGGGCGAATATCAGGTTCGGAATCCAGTGGGTGCCTATTGCGTCGGTAGCCGCCGTGCTCTGGAAGAGGGCCACGATCAGGCCCAGCAGGGTGTAGATGACCATGATGGAGAGGCCGAAGATGACACCCTTGAGGATGCCGGCCCGCCTGGTGCTGCCTCCGCCGATGAGAAAGCCCACGGTCATAGGTATCATCGGGAAGACGCATGGGGTGATGACTCCGGCCAGTCCGGCCAGGAATGCTATGAGCAGGAAGCCCCAGAAGCTGCGGCCACCGTCAGCCCTGTCCGTATCTGCTGCTGGCGGAGCAATGCTCTCTTCCACCGAGGCGGCTGACGGATTGACGGTGACGGATATCTCCTCCTCGTTGAGGGTACACTCCAGTCCGTTGCAGGTCTGGAACTCCAGCCAACCCCTGAATGCGAAAGTCTCTTCTGTCAGTGGCTTGATTATCTGCCTGAACCGTGCAGTGCCCTCGAAGTAGTCCACCTCCATCCTGAAGCCCTGGTCGTACTTCACGTGCGGCTCCTCCACGTTCTCCAGGCCGCCTACGGGGCTGTAGTCCGGGCTTTCCTGAGAGGTCAGGGCCGTGGCCATGGGGCCTCCCTTGACCGGTTCGGTGCTGTACATGTACCACTGGGGAGCCAGATTGACCGTGAGTATCAGCTCCACATTGCCGTCTGGCAGGACATTGGACTTGGTGTCCACGGATATTACGCCCTGAGCCGCCGCGCATACGGATATCAGGCAGGCTGTCATAGCGATTGCGAATCTTTTCAGTATCATTTCTTTATTTTTAATTATCGGGGCAAAAATACGCAGAAGCTGAGAGAAGTGCAAATGAGCTTGTTCGATTTGCACTTCCGAGGCGCAACAGTATTTGTGGCCGTCAGGCCAAAAATACGCAAAAAGCCATGACAATCCGCTAAGATATCCCCGGCATTATCACTTTACTTTTTAGTTGAGTTGTATACGCTTGAATATAAACGCTTTATCTGTCAGCCGATATTTTAAGTGGAGTGAATTACGCTCATAATGAGCCTTTTTGCCGTCACTTAATATTTTACGCAAAATGCAATGCCCGGTCAATCAGGCGGTTGCGATACAACTAAAAAACAACGTGAGGATGCCGGGAGAATTGGACCTGAAGAATGAGGCCGAGAGATGGGCCGGGCGGTGCTTCATGGATGATTCTCCCGCTGTTCGGGATGCTGCAGAGGGCTGCGACAGGCATCGGTGCCTCAAAACATTCTCCCGGCCAGGGCTTGCCTTTGGCAGATGAGACCAGAAAGCCCGGCCGGTGACAAAATCCAGAAGTTAACTTTCGGTCATAATCTGGGAGAGAAGATGTTTGGCGTAGGTCCGTTCCTCGACCTGTGGATGCGGAATGGTGAGTTCGGGGGTGCTCACCGTACGGTCGCCGTAGAGGGCGATGTCGATGTCAATGACGCGGGGACGGTAGATGCGGTGGCCGGTCCCGTCGAACTCCGGCTCGTGGTCGGGGCGGCCCAGCTTGTGCTCCACCCATTTGCAGACCTTAAGCAAATCCTCGGGCGGGACAGTGGTCTCAAATGATATCGCCTGGTTCATGAACGGCTCAGTCCCATCGGGCATACCCCACGGTTCGGTCTCCAGCACATCGGACTCACGCACGTCAGAGAACAGCCAAGGGGCAAGTTCAGTAACGAGCAACGAGACGGCTATGCTGAGGTTGCGGCGCCGGTCTCCCATGTTGCTGCCCAGGATAAGGTAGACTCTTATCGGCTCTTTCTCAGGTGTCATAGCAGTCCCAGCTCCAGTAATGCCTCGTCACTCATACGGGACTTGTCCCATGGCGGATCGAATGTTATCTCTATGGCCACGTCCGTAACTCCCGGCGTATCGGCCACAGCCGTATGCACGTCCTCCAGCAGTATGTCCGACATAGGGCAGTTGGGCGCGGTCATAGTCATCTTGATGAAGACCTTATGGTCATCGTCTATAGTGATGTCATAGATGAGGCCGAGATCGTAGATGTTGACCGGTATCTCCGGGTCGTACACCTGTCTGAGGGCCCGCACGACATCGCGGGTAAGCGTTGCTTTGTCCATATCCTTCAGTCTATTGTTCCTTACTGTAGCGGAGAGCGTCCTCCCTTATCTGTTCCATCATGGACACCAGTCCGTTGGCCCGGGTCGGAGAAAGGTTCTCCTTGAGACCGATCCGGTCGATGAAGCTGTTGTCCGCAGCCAGAATCTCCTCTGGAGTCCGTCCATTGTACACCCTTATAAGCAGGGAGATTATGCCCTTGGTGATGATGGCGTCACTGTCTGCCGTGAAGTACAGCCGTCCGTCACGCAGCTCGGTATTGAGCCACACCCGGGACTGACAGCCCTTGATGAGCCTGTCCTCCTGCTTGTTTTTCTCGTCTATCACCGGCAGGGACTTGCCCAGCTCAATGAGATATTCGTATTTGTCCATCCAGTCGTCGAATGCGGAGAACTCGTCCACTATCTCCTGCTGGACATCCTGTACAGTTGCTTCCATTATCGTAACATTTTAACGGTTCTTCTAAGTGACTTGATAAGATACTCACACTCTTCCAGGGTATTGTACGGCCCGAGGGATACGCGCACCATGCCGGTCCGGCCGAATTTGCCAATAAGCGGTTCCGAGCACATCAGGCCCGAACGCACCGCGATGTTCATCTTGTCCAGCAGAGTGGCGATATCACTGTGATGCGCCCCGTCCACCGTAAAAGACAGCAGAGGGCATTTCCTGCCGCCCGTACCGTACAGCCTCAACCCGTCTATAGCATTCATCTCACTGATGAGATAGGAGGTCATCTCTTTCTCATTGGACCTGACTTCAGGTATCCGTATTGAGGTAACGAAATCAATAGCCGGCTTTAAAGTGGCTGCCGATATAAAGTTTGGAGTTCCGGCCTCAAATCTCAGCGGCACCGGAGCATACGTGGTCTTCTGGAAGGTCACGGTATCGACCATCTCCCCTCCCCCCATCCAGGGCGGCAGAGTCTCCAGCAGATCCTTCCGGCCATAGAGCACGCCCGAGCCGGTGGCTGCATACAGCTTGTGTCCCGAGAACGAGTAGAAATCGCAGCCTATGCGCCTTACATCCACCTCCTCATGGACGATCCCCTGCGCTCCGTCCAGATGCACGGCGGCACCGTGCCTGTGCGCCATCGCCACAAGATCCTCAACGGGATTGACGATGCCCAGGACGTTGGAGATGTGAGCGGCGGAGACCAGCCGGACCATGCCCTCGGACAGTATCCGCTCAGCCTCCCGCAGATCCCATTCGCCGTTCCCGTCCACCGGAATGAACCTCAGGCGGGCACCGCTGCGCTCACAGAGCATCTGCCAGGGCACCAGGTTGGAATGGTGCTCGCCCTCCGAGACCAGGATCTCGTCCCCGGCCTTGATATATTTTGCTCCGAAAGTATTGGCAAGCAGATTAATCGATGCCGTAGTGCCGGAAGTCAGTACTATCTCGTCCTTCGATGCGGCATTGAGCAGAGAGCGTACAGCCTCGCGGCCGGCCTCGTAATGGTCGGTGGCCTCTGCCGCCAGACCGTATATGGCCCTGTGTACGTTAGCATTGGCCTCAGCCAGCCATGAACTCATGCAGGAGATGACGCTGCGGGGCTTCTGCGAGGTGGCCGCGCTGTCCATATACACCAGCGGCCTGCCGTCCCTCGCCGTACTTTCAAGATACGGAAACTGCGCTCTTATATTTTCTATTACTGCGTTCATACCGTCTTTCAAAAATTTCACAAAAGTAATTAATTTTGCAGAATAATATTTACATATCAGGATTATGTACGACTATATAAGAGGCAGCATCGAGGAGCTCAATCCGGCGGAGGCCGTGATAGAATGCTGCGGCATAGGCTATCTGATGCAGATATCTCTGAATACCTACGAGAGACTCCGGGATGCCCGCGAGGCACGGCTCTACGTATATCATCACGTGAGGGAGGACGAGGAGACGCTGTACGGCTTCTTCGACAAGGAGGAGCGGCGGATATTCACCCTGCTTATCTCGGTATCGGGCATCGGGCCCAACACGGCCAGGATGATGCTCTCGTCCCTCACCCCGGACGAGGTGTCGGCAGCTGTGGCCTCGGGGGACGTCAACCGTATCAAGGCCGTCAAGGGCATCGGACTCAAAACCGCCCAGAAGGTCATAATCGAGCTGAAGGACAAGATCGCCCGCGGCAGCGGAGCGGCACTGGACCTGACATCCGGCGGCACAGGAGCCAATACACAGGAGGCCTGCTCGGCCCTGATAATGCTCGGATTTACCAAAAACGCTGTGGAAAAAGCCGTTGCGTCCATAGTACGCAAGGAGCCTGGACTGAGTCTGGAGGACATCATCAAAAAAGCCTTAAAAATCTTGTAGGGTCTTTTACTTTTTAATACATTTGCAGCAGTTTAACATTTAATTATAACCGGTTATGAATATACCTAGCAATTTGAAGTACACAAAAGATCACGAATGGGTCAAAGTAGAGGGCGATATCGCTACTGTAGGTATCACTGACTACGCTCAGGACCAGCTCGGAGACATCGTTTTCGTAGACATTCAGACTCAGGGCGAGAATCTTGCCAAAGAAGAAGTATTCGGAGCCATCGAGGCTGTGAAGACCGTTGCAGACGCTTTTATGCCTGTATCCGGAGAGATCATCGAGGTCAACGCTGCTCTGGAGGAGGCTCCCCAGACTGTCAACAGCGATCCCTACGGAGAAGGCTGGATGATCAAGATCAGGATGTCCAACCCCGCCGAAGTTGAAGAGCTCATGGATGCGGACGCATACGCAGCCATCCTCTAAACTCATTCGGGACATATACAGATAAAGCCGGACCTGTTGTCAGCTTGGTGCTTGGTCCGGCTTATTTTTTACACATTCTGTCCCAGTCTATAAATAATGATACTATCTTAAGGCATTGCTTATTTTATGTAAATAATTTTTATCTTTGTCAAAAAGCGATGCCTATGATACAAGAAGTTGCCCGCACTTTTGACCTCCTGACGAAGCTGGAGGAGAGATTCCCCGACAAACAGGACATGCTTTGCCGCCGCAGCGGAAAGGACTGGATCAAGTTCAGTGTCAAGGACTATGTCCGGAACTCACACCTTATAGCCTACGCGCTGGCCTCACTGGGTTACGGAAACGGTGACAAGGCCATAACGATCTGCAACAACCGCCCGGAATGGAACTTCGTAGATATGGGACTCAATATGGCCGGAATGGTGCATGTGCCGGTCTACCCTACCCTGAGCGCGGACGAGTATCTGTACATCTTCAACCACAGCGATGCCAGGATCATCTTTCTAGGTACTCAGAGCCAGTATAAGAAACTGGAGCCGATCATAGCCAAGATGGATTCCCCTGCCCGCATTATCCTTATGGATGATTCAGATAATATACTGTGTATCAGAGAATTGTATCGCATCGGTGAGGCTTCTGAAGAGAAGATGCGACCGCTGATTGAGAAGATTAAGGCCGAGACTGATACGGACTCACTTGCGTCCATCATCTACACATCTGGAACTACCGGAACTCCCAAGGGCGTAATGCTCTCCCACCACAATATGATGTTCAATGCTTACGGCCATGCTCTCAAGCAGACAGTAGGCCCTGACCAGAAGATGCTCAGCTTCCTGCCTCTCTGCCACATCTACGAGAGGAGCATGAACTACGAGTACCAGTATATCGGTATAAGTATCTATTACGCAGAGAGTTTAGGCACTATCGCCAGAGACCTGGCCGACTGTCACGCTGACGGATTCTGCTCAGTGCCGAGAGTGCTTGAGATGATGTACTCCAAACTGGAGGCAGCAGGGAAAAACCTGAAAGGTGTCAAAAGAATCATCTATAACCTGGCCTGGAACTTTGCCAACAATTACGACAACTATCATAAAGGCCGGCTCTACAACTGGAGACGCAACCTGTATGACCGCCTCATATACAGCCGCTGGAGGGAGAATCTGGGCGGCCACGAAATGCTGATTGTATCCGGAGGCTCGTCCATTCAAGCCAGGATCATCCGCTTGTTCAACGCCGCCAGACTGCATATATTCGAGGGATACGGTATGACTGAGACCTCGCCGGTGATAGCCGTAAACAACCCGGCAGGTGGCATCAACGTTATCGGCACAGTAGGCACACCGCTTGAAGGCACGACTCTGAAATTCGCCGAGGACGGTGAGATACTCACCAAAGGCCCTCACGTAATGCTGGGATACTATAAGAATCCGGAGGCGACGAAAGAGGTCATCGACAGCGAGGGCTTCATGCACACCGGAGATATCGGTCATCTGGTAGACGGAAAATATCTGAAAATCACCGACCGCAAAAAAGAAATATTCAAACTATCGCTTGGAAAATACGTGGCTCCGCAGGTAATTGAGAATATGCTGAAGGAATCCCCGTTCATACAGAACTGCATAGTCATCGGAGAGAATCAGAAATTCGCATCAGCCATCATCGTACCCGACTTTGAAAGGCTGCACTTCTGGGCCGCAAAGCACGGTGTCAACTATACAGACAACAAAGAACTTATCACAGACCCTAAAGTTCTGGCCAAGATACACAGCGTGGTGGAAGAGGTAAACTGCAAGACCTCTCCCCACGAGAATATAAAGAGGGAAAGACTTGTCTGCGACGAATGGACCACAGCGAACAATATGCTTTCCCAGACCCTTAAACTGAAACGGGCCAAGATAATGTCCAGATATGCCGGCATAGTCAATGATATCTACAAATAATGTTCAGGCTTTCCAAAGGTGATGATGTTCCGGAGTTAAGGACGCTTTGGAGAAAGTGTTTTGATGCAGACAGGACATTTCTAGACCTGTTTTTTGAGAAGGGATACGGACTGACCAGGACATACGTGATGGAGACAGAGACTGGCATCGTCTCTGCCTTGAGCATATTTCCTGTCAAATATGCAGGACACAGCGGAGGATATGTTTACGGTGTCTGCACTCACCCTGAACATCGCGGACATAGACACGCAGTGTCCTTGCTGAGACATGCAGAGGAGCAGTTGTTGGACAAAGATCTGGACTTTATGATACTCAGGCCGGCCTCACATTCCTTATTTGAGTACTATAGGCAACAGGGCTATGATACGACTCTATATCGTAGTGTCAAAAGAGTAACCCTGCCATTAATTCCCCCGGAAATCGTTCTGGAGCCCCTTTCCGACCAGACACTATATACGGCCAGAGCTAGACAATGCCGCGACGGCCTGCTGTTTGAATCAAGTCGGAATATGTGCAGATACCAGCTCTCATATACCGAATACTGCAACGGCAAAGCATTTGCAATAAACTATGGAGAAGGTTATGTAATCTGCTATCCTGATCCAGAGAACAACGGAACCATTATCTGTGAAGAGCACGGAGAAGCCACGGACAGCGGTTCTTCTCTAACCCCCTACTGGATTAAAGGCATATATCCGAACTCCTGCACTGCTATTATCACTACTCCAGCAGGAAACGAAAAAGAAGCGCATATGCTATGTAAGACAAGGCTGGATCTCTTTTCAGGAAAGCACCCGCTATTTACGTTCACTATGGAATGAATAATGTTCCACGTGGAACAACACATTCAACGACCGAAGTAGACCAGCAGAACCGATATATCAGATGGCGAGACACCCGGTATTCGGGAAGCCTCGGCGATATTGCGCGGCCTGTGCTTTGTCAGCTTCATACGGGCTTCTATTGACAATGACTCCAAAGCCGCATAATCAAAATCATCAGGAATAGAGAGGTTCTCCAGCCGCTTTAGCTTTTGTGCCTGCTGAATCTCACGGTCAATATAGCCTCTATACTTTAATTCTATCTCGCACGAATCAAGCGATTCGCTCAATAGGCAATATTTGTCAGAAAACAGTATTTTGAAATAATCAGGAAGAGCAGCAGGTAAACTTGATGATATTTTTTGTGTAGACACATAAGAGTGCTTCGTGATAGACGTCTTTGTTCCACGTGGAACAAATCGATACAAATCTCTTATCGTTACACCAGGGCGCGATATTAAATCAAGTAACGGTCTAGTAGAAGAAAGCGGAGATGATCCGATTGTACCTAAATAGGTGTTAAGGTCATCAAGTGTAGGCCGAGTTGATGAAAGAGCAGAATTTATCCGCGTCTTAATCTTGCTCTTTAACTCCAGAACCCTCATCCTGTAATCGGAAGCCAAGCCTATTTGATGTGAGAGTGGCGTCAGCCGCTCATCAGTGTTGTCTTGACGCAAGAGAATCCGATATTCGGCACGGGATGTAAACATCCTGTAAGGCTCATCCACACCTTTAGTCACCAAATCGTCTATGAGGACTCCGATGTAGGAAGTATCACGCGACAAAGTAAACTCCTGACCTGTCTTAACACGGAGCGCAGCATTGATGCCGACTATGATACCTTGTGCGCCGGCCTCTTCATAACCGGTCGTACCGTTGACCTGACCTGCGAGGAAAAGATTGGACACTACGCGGGAACGTAGCGTGTGGTCTAACTGCACAGGATCAAAATAGTCGTATTCAATGGCATAAGCAGGACGCAACAAATGAACGTGCTCAAAGCCAGGCACATGCATCAAAGCGTTTATCTGAGTCTCAAAAGGGAGCGATGAAGAGAAGCCCTGCAGATAATACTCAGTCGAATTGCGCCCTTCGGGCTCCAGGAATATCTGATGTGAGTCCTTATCAGCGAATGTCCGCAACTTGTCCTCGATACTCGGACAGTAGCGCGGCCCGATACCGGTTATCTTGCCTGAGAACAGGGGCGACTTATCAAAAGCCGACCGCAGGATATCATGCACAGTCGCATTCGTATGGGCGATATAGCAATCCATTTGGGGAATGTCCGAACGCTGCGCAGAGGAAAGATAGGGCAGGAATGAGAATTTTTCCGGCCTCTCATCTCCCTGTTGCAGGATCAACTCAGTAGTATTGACTGAGCGAATATCCACGCGGGGAGGCGTACCGGTCTTCATCCTGGCGGTTGCTATACCCCGGTCGCACAGCTGACGGGAAACGAAATACGATGACGGTTCCGCTACCCTACCCCCCTCGGTAGTCCTGTCACCGACGAAGATTCTGCCATTAAGAAAGGTTCCCGCTGTCAGGATATAATACGATGCTGAAAAATGCCCCCCCATCGATGTCTCGAGAGAATCTATATCCCCGGAGGATGAAAAATTGAAATGCGTAACGGTATCCTGCCAGAAAACGAGATTGGGCGTATTCTCCAGTATCCAGCGCCAGTTCATGGAAAAGGCCATACGGTCACACTGGGCTCTGGGACTCCACATAGCAGGGCCCTTGGAGCGGTTGAGCATCCGAAACTGAAGCGTAGAAGCGTCTGTAACGATTCCTGAAAATCCCCCAAGAGCATCTATCTCTCTGACAATCTGACCTTTAGCGATTCCGCCAATGGAAGGATTACAGGACATCTGGGCGATCTTGTTCATATCCATCGTGATAAGAAGCACTTTGACACCCAGCCTGGCAGCAGCCGATGCAGCTTCACATCCGGCATGACCGGCACCTATTACTATGATATCGTACCTGAAGTCCATTAACTTTGGGATTTTGCGCGGCAAATATAAGCCTGATCACCGAGGATACCAAACTTGGGAAGAAGAGCCAGCGCCTCATCCTCGGCCTTGCGCATCCTGCAGGAGTCCGCCTCATTCAAGTCATCATACCCGACCAGATGCAGGATGCCGTGTATTATGACGCGGTAAAGCTCCTGCGGAAAATCCGCACTGTAAGTGACGGCATTCGCCGCTACCGTATCCAGACTGATTATGATATCGGCAGAGATTGTATCTACCTTGTTATCTGCTATTTGCTCATCATATTCAGAAGTATCGAACGTTATTATGTCGGTATAGTAATCGTGGCCAAGATATTTACGATTGACCTCGAGAACATATTCATCGTTTGAGAAAATATAGTTGATATCCCCTACTCTGCGATTTTTGCTCAAAATGATTTCCTTAATCCAATTTTTAATTGCATTTTTGTGGCGCAAATTGAAGGTCGCGTCTATGACTTCAAATCTTATCATGCGGTCTGATTTTTGCTTAAAAATTTTGGTAAATTTAATAACAAATTACAACTATGTCAAAAGTTAGTGTTATCGGCGTCGGCAACGTAGGAGCTACCTGCGCCAACGTACTCGCAGGCTGGAATATTGCAAAAGAAATCGTACTTCTCGATGTAAGAGAGGGTTACGCAGAAGGCAAGGCCATCGACCTCCAGCAGTCAGCTAAAATAATGGGCATCAACTCCCGCATCACAGGCGTAACAAACGACTACAAGGCCACTGCAGGTTCAGATGTAGTGGTTGTGACTTCCGGTATGCCCCGCAAGCCCGGTATGTCCAGGGAAGACCTCATCGGAACAAACGCCAAGATCGTCAGCGAAGTTGTAGGCAATATCGTGAAATTCTCTCCCAACGCCTTTATAGTTATGGTATCCAACCCCATGGACACTATGACCTATCTGGCATACAAGACCTGCAACATCAAGAAGAACCACCTCATCGGTATGGGCGGCGCGCTTGACAGCAGCAGGTTCAACTACTACCTGAGCAAAGCCCTGAACGCCCCGGTATGCGATATCGACGGCATGGTTATCGGAGCTCACGGTGACGCCACCATGGTACCTCTGATGAGCAGCGTTAAATATAAAGGCGGAGACGTGGAGAAGATCCTCAGCAAAGCCAAGAGAGAGCAGGTAATCGCCGACACGATGGTAGGCGGTGCCACCATTACCAAACTCATGGGTACATCTGCATTCTACGCCCCCGGCGCATGTGCTGCAAGCATCGTAAGGGCCATACTCCACGACGAGAAGAGAATCATCCCCTGCAGCGTTCCCCAGAACGGAGAATACGGTGAGGAGGATATCTGCCTCGGAGTGCCTATCGTAATCGGCAGAAAAGGTGTTGAGAAGATCGTCAGGATCAAACTCTCCGAAGACGAGAAGAAGAGATTCCACGAAGGTGCGGAGAAGCAGAGAAACACCAACAAGATACTCCACGACCTCGGACTGATTTAAGTTTTTAACAGATTTTTCAACAATTTTTGCTTGTATTTGAGAAATAATATCTAATTTTACAGTTGGAAAATTAGAAAATACTAAAATAGCATGGAAGTTAAAAAATCCGAAAAAGCTAATCTTGAAAACAGGAAGCTGTTTTACAGAGAGTTAGGACTTATCATCGCTCTCGTAATCATACTTGCTGCTTTCGAGTGGAGCACAGAAGAGAAAGCTGAGTCCGTCATACAGGAGGAGACAGCCGTAATAGTAGAAGTAGAAGAGATACCTGTTACAACTGAGGCCCCTCCTCCACCCCCGGAAGCTCCCAAAGTTCCCCAACTGTCAGACATGATTGAGGTCGTTGATGACGATATCGTAGTTGATACCGACCTGTTTATCAGCCTTGAGGACGATGCGGACATGGGTGTGCAGATTATGGACTACGTGGCCGAAGTCGCTGAGGAGACCATCATAGAGGAAGCCGTTCCTTTCGATGCCATCTCATTTGAGCAGCGTCCTACTTTCAATGGCGGTGACGCCAAAGAAGAGTTCCCGAAATGGGTGTACTCACAGTTGGAATATCCCGACGTAGCCCGTGAGAACGGTATCTCCGGTCGTGTATTCCTCCAGTTCACCGTAGAGAAAGACGGAACTGTCACCAATGTAAGAGTACTCAGAGGCGTGGATCCCGCTCTTGATCAGGAAGCCATCAGAGTCGTTCAGAGCTCACCCAAATGGACTCCTGCAAAGCAGAGGGACAAGGCAGTGCGCGTATCATTCAGCTTCCCTATCGTATTCCAGCTGAGAAACTAAATCAATTCACAGAAAGATTATGTGAGGCTGTCCCTGAAAAGAGTCAGCCTCATTTTTTTGATTCAAAGAATGAAGAAAGAAGAGCAAGAATTTGAAAGGATTGTCGTCGTATCCGTCATCCCGCAAGGCACTGACGAACGCAGAATAAAGGAGAACCTGGACGAACTGGAGTTCCTGGCCCTGACTGCCGGTGCAAAGAGCGAGAAAAGATTCACGCAAAGACTCGAACGGGCCAATTCCAGGACATACGTAGGCACTGGAAAGCTGGAGGAGATCAAATCCTACATAGAGGAGCATGAGATCAAGCTGGTCATCTTCGACGACGAGCTGTCACCGTCACAGCTTAGAAACCTGGAAAGAGAGCTGCAGTGCAGGATATTGGACAGGACTAATCTCATACTGGACATATTCGCTCAGAGGGCCAAGACAGCCTATGCGAAAACACAGGTGGAACTGGCTCAGTATCAGTACCTCCTACCCCGCCTGACCCGTATGTGGACTCACCTTGAGAGACAGCGCGGCGGTATCGGCATGAGAGGCCCGGGAGAGAGTCAGATCGAAACTGACCGCCGAATAATCCTCAACAAGATAAGCCTGCTTAAAGAACAGCTTAAGAAGATAGACCGCCAGATGTCCTCCCAGCGCGGAAACAGAGGCTCCCTCGTGCGCGTATCTCTCGTCGGATACACCAACGCAGGCAAAAGCACGCTGATGAACCTGCTTTCTAAGAGCGACGTATTCGCCGAGAACAAGCTGTTCGCCACCCTCGACACTACCGTCAGGAAGGTAGTCATAGACAACGTACCGTTCCTGCTTTCAGATACTGTCGGCTTCATAAGAAAACTGCCAACACAGCTGATTGAGTCATTCAAGAGCACTCTGGATGAAGTACGTGAAGCCGACATACTGCTGCACGTAGTGGACATCTCCCACCCCGACTTTGAAGAGCAGATAAGGGCCGTAAATGAGACACTTATGGATATCGAGGCCAAAGACAAACCCATCTACATGATATTCAATAAGATAGATGCCTATAACTATCGGGAACAGAGCGAGTTTGACTTTGAGGAGGAGAAGCCGGAGAATGTATCGCTGGAGCGTCTTGAGAAGATGTGGGTAGCGAAGGAGAACACTGCCTGCATATTCATATCGGCCAGGCAGAAGATCAACATTGAGAAACTGCGGAAGGACCTCTACGGGATGGTCCGCTCTATACACGAAAGGAGATACCCCTTCAACAACCTTCTTTATTGAATAAAATCGAGGATTAGAGCGGCTGTAGAGGCCGGTTCCTCGATAAAGGTATTATGTCCCGTCCGGGGAACTACGACGTGATTACAGCCGGGTAAATCGGCCATTATACGGTCTATTTTTGCTATAGGACAATACACATCCGAATCGCCGTGGATAAACATAACGGGTACTTGCGGAGAAGCGAGTATATCCACATTGTCATCCCTGGAGACCAGGCCCCGGACAACAGCTGCGACTCCCTGAGGATCATGCATCTCGCATATCTCCAGAGTCTCGGTGATCTTCTCGTCCAGCTTGCGGAGATTATCCTTGCAGTACATATTGGGCACCGCTATCTGAGCCAGCTGCACCAGTTTGCCGTTGAGAATGAAGTCTATCTCCTTCTGCCGGTCGGACTGCTTGGCCGGATCATCGGCATACGGGACAGAATTGATATTGACCAGACCTGCGAGACGTCCCGGATAATCCCTCAGAAAACGCTGACCGACATATCCTCCCATGGAATGACCGATAATATAAGGACGCATGATGCACAGTTTGTCCAGCAGGTCAAGTAGAACCTTGGCGTCAAACTGCATTGAATTGACATAGGGATCGGAGCCGGTCAGTCCAAGCCCGGGCAGGTCTATGGAAACAATACGGGAAGAGTCCGGAAGAAGACTCCGGAACTCTTCCCATATATACAGTGTCTCCAGATAGCCGTGGAGCAAAATTATAGCCTTGTCACCCTTTCCAGTCTCGGAAACATGAACCGGTATACCGTTGCAGGTGACAAAGTACTCCATAGCTAGTCTTTCAGTTTCGCACAGAGGAACTCGCGGTTCAGACGGGCGATATGGCTGACAGTGATACCCTTAGGGCACTCGCTCTGGCAAGCCTGGGTGTTGGTGCAGGCACCGAAGCCCAGCTCGTCCATCTTGGCCACCATGGCCTTTGCCCTGCGTGCAGCCTCGGGACGGCCCTGAGGCAGCAGAGCCAGAGAACTTACGCGGGCCGCTACGAAGAGCATGGCCGAACCGTTCTTGCAGGTAGCCACACATGCACCGCAGCCTACGCAGGCAGCCGCATCCATACTCTCGTCGGCTTTCTGCTTGGGAATAGGTATTGCGTTGGCATCCTGAGCAGAACCGGCATTGACGGAGATGAATCCACCGGCCTGAAGAATCTTGTCAAAGGCTCCGCGATTGACTACCAGGTCCTTGATGATAGGGAAACCGGCACTTCTCCACGGCTCGATGGTGATAGTGCCGCCGTCCTTGAACTTACGCATATGGAGCTGGCAGGTAGTAATCTCACTGTCAGGTCCATGAGGATGGCCGTTGATATAGAGCGAGCACATACCGCAGATACCCTCGCGGCAGTCGTGGTCAAATGCTATAGGTCCTGAATTCTTACAGCCCTTGTTGACAGCAACAGGGTCATTGCCCTCACGTATCAACTGATCGTTGAGGATATCGAGCATCTCGAGAAATGAGGTATCCGGTGAGATATTGGATACCTTGTATGTTTCGAAATGTCCTTTTGCTTTAGCGTTCTGCTGACGCCATACTTTCAAAGTAAAATTCATAATAATACCCCTCCTTAGTCTTTATAGTTACGTGTTGAAGGCTTAACAAATTCAAATACAAGGTCTTCCTTGTGGAATATAGGCTCCTTGCCCTCGCCTGCATATTCCCATGCGCTTACATACTGATAATGCTCGTCGTCGCGGAGGGTCTCTCCGTCCTGAGTCTGCATCTCGACGCGGAAGTGACCGCCGCAGGACTCGTTCCTGTTGAGGGCGTCACGGGCCATCAGCTCACCGATCTCGAAGAAGTCAGCCACACGGAGGGCTTTCTCCAGCTCCTGGTTGAACTCCTCGTTGGTACCGGGTACATATACGTCCTTCATGTACTGGGCACGGAGCTCGTGAATCTCCTTGATAGCCTCCTCAAGACCTTTCTTGTCACGGGCCATGCCGACTTTCTCCCACATGATGTGACCGAGCTTCTTGTGGTAGTAGTCCACAGGCTGAGTACCCTTGTTGTTGAGGAAGTAGTTGATACGCTCCTTAACGGCTTTCTCTGCCTCGGCAAACTCAGGAGTGTCTGTATTGACCTTGGGCTCCTGAATCTTGTGAGAAAGGTAATCTCCGATAGTATAAGGAAGGATAAAATATCCGTCTGCAAGACCCTGCATGAGGGCGGATGCACCGAGACGGTTGCCGCCGTGGTCGGAGAAGTTGGCCTCACCGATGGCGTACAGACCGGGGATGGTGGTCTGGAGGTTGTAGTCTACCCAGATACCGCCCATAGTATAGTGGATGGCGGGATATATCATCATCGGCTCCTCGTAGGGATTGACGCCTGTAATCTTCTCGTACATCTGAAAGAGGTTGCCGTAACGGGCTGTGATGACATCCTTTCCGAGTCTCTGAATGGCTGAGGAGAAATCCAGGAACACCGCCAGACCTGTCTCGTTTACACCGTAGCCGGCATCGCATCTCTCCTTTGCGGCGCGGGAAGCCACGTCACGGGGAACGAGATTACCGAAAGCGGGATACCTGCGCTCGAGATAGTAGTCGCGGTCCTCCTCGGGAATCTGAGAGCCCTTTATCTGCTTTGCACGGAGCTTCTTGACATCCTCCATCTTCTTGGGAACCCAGATACGTCCGTCATTACGGAGGGACTCACTCATAAGGGTCAGCTTGGACTGCTGGTCACCGTGTACGGGAATACAGGTAGGGTGAATCTGAGCGAAGCAGGGATTGGCGAAGTATGCGCCTTTCTTGTAGCAGTGCCATGCAGCCGAGCCGTTGGAGTTCATGGCATTGGTAGAGAGGAAATAAGTATTGCCGTATCCTCCGGAAGCAAGTACTACTGCGTGGGCTCCGAAACGCTCGATCTCGCCGGTTACGAGGTTACGGGTGATGATACCGCGTGCCTCACCGTTGATGACCACGAGCTCCAGCATCTCATGACGGGGATAGGATTTGACAGTACCCTTTGCGATCTGACGGTTCAGGGAAGCGTATGCTCCGAGGAGGAGCTGCTGTCCGGTTTGACCGCGGGCATAGAATGTACGGCTTACCTGAGCACCGCCGAAGGAGCGGTTGTCGAGCAGTCCGCCGTAGTCACGTGCGAAAGGAACTCCCTGAGCCACACACTGGTCGATAATCAGATTGCTGACCTCTGCAAGCCTGTAGACATTGGCCTCACGGCTGCGGTAGTCGCCTCCCTTGATGGTGTCGTAGAAGAGACGGTACACAGAGTCATTGTCGTTCTGATAGTTCTTGGCTGCATTGATACCTCCCTGAGCCGCAATAGAGTGCGCACGGCGAGGAGAGTCGCTGATGCAGAAAATCTTGACATTATAACCGAGTTCTCCGAGAGTGGCAGCTGCTGAGGCTCCGCCAAGGCCGGTACCGATGACTATGATGTCCAGCTTTCTTTTATTGGCAGGGCTGACAACACGGATAGCGGCTTTATGCTTAGTCCATTTTTCAGCCAAAGGACCTTCGGGTACTTTGGAAATTAACTTATCCTCCATAATGTATCAATAGAATTAAAATTTGGTGCAATGTTACTTACTTTTCAGCACTTTTGCAAAACTTTCACTTCTTACCGCTCAACCTCCACGCCTTTATATCTGCAGGAACCCTCCCGGGGTCTTTCAGAAGATAGTGGAAAACGAAATATAATTTAATTGCAACATACTGAAAATTAGAAAAATACTTCTTGTAGAACAGTCTCGTTGAACGCTGCACTACCACTTCGCGTTCCAGATTTGTCCATCTTCTCGAACTGCTTCCTCCACCGTAATGTCTGATAGCCGAAGAAAGACTCCGCACCGGGATTCCGGCAAGCGACAGACTGTAGAACAGATCCAGATCCTCCGCATATATGAAATAATCCTCAGACCATTTTCCCACTTTTTCAAAGACTTCCCGAGACATAATTACCGATGCTCCCTTATACCACACCCTCGCCTTTTTCCTGCAGAAATACCAGAAAAACATATCCCTGAGCACCGGTATCGGTTTTGGCCTGTTCTCAACAGAACCGTCTCTGTTGACAAGAGGATTGACAAAAACTGTCTCTGGCATGTTCAATGCTGTCCTGTAATCGTCACTCATCCCCTCCTCTATCTCCGTATCCGGATTGAGAAAATGCAGGAGCTTTCCCGAAGCAGCACCGGCAGCAATATTATTGGCCTTGGCAAATCCATAATTGGAGTCAAGTATCTTGAAAATAAACCTGGGATCTTCCTTAAAATCGGAACACAGGGCAATTGAATCATCCGTAGATGCATTATCAGCCACAATGACCTCATAGTCTACGGACAGACTGCGCCTGATGCTTCTGAGGCAGTTGCAAAGCAACTCTGAGGTATTGTAATTGACAATAATTATCGAGACATCCTTTCTCATTTTCCTATCTTTCTTATCAAGCGGAACAGCTCATTTTTAATATCCTTGTATTCAGTGCTTTTATACACAAACTCGTATGCAAGGACAACTATCGTAACCCCAGCACAGATCTGAAGCAGCAGCAATAACCATTGAGGCATGGCAAGCATATTCATAGCATTGACAATCAAAGCCATGACTATAGACACACACAAGGTGGGGAGAATGTCAGCCAGCTGACGGCCCACGGAATAATGAATCACCTTCGACACATATGCGGCATGGACGACAAACAGAATGAAAGAGACACCCACCATACTCCATAAAAGAGCCTCTACACTGAATATAATTCCGAAAACTACAGGAATCAGTCCCATTACAGTCTTTAAAATCTCCAGAACAAGTGTTATGTCGGAACGCCCGTCGGCATTTATGACATTGACACTGCACATCATCAATGGCAGAAAAAGACCTGAAAAACACATGATACGGAGATAACCAACAGCAGGAAGCCATTGATCACCGAAAAAAGTGAGTATAAAGGGACCCGCTACTGCCCATACTCCGAAAACAGCGGTAAATGATATAAGCACAGTGGTTTTCAAGATTTTTCTATAGACATTGATCTGTCTTTCACCTTCATCCTGGATAGAGGCAAGAACAGGATAACTTACTTTCTGCATAACCGAGCTTACATTGGAGGTGACCATATTCTTGACTTTATCAGCCCTCGAATACTGACCGAGAACGGATGAAGAATACATCTTTCCTATTATGAACGAATACATCTCACTCCAGATCGCACTGATGATGGAGGTTATCAAAAGCCGCCCTCCGAATGAGAACATATCCCTGAAACTCTTTCGGGAAAAACACAGGCCCGGATGCCATTTCGAAACAGACCAAAGCAGAATAGTATTCACAGCCAGTTTGCCTACCTGAAGCACTACGAGACTCCATACCCCGAATCCGTAAAATGCCATTACAACAGCGGCAACTGCTGCGGCAAATGATGAGACCAGAGATATCCAAGCCTGAGTCCTGAAGTCAATCCTGCGCACCAGGATAATTTTCTGTACTATTCCGAAAGCATTGATGACAAGGGATATACCCAATATTCTGATAACGGGGACCAGTATCGGTTCCCTGAAAAACCTTGCTATGAAAGGTGAACAGAAAAACAGTACGGCATATAAAAGACAGCTTACTGCCAGATTGAAATAGAATACAGTATCGAAATCAGCCTTGACAGCATCCTTCTTTCTTGTAAGAGCACCTGTAAAGCCACTGTCCACCAGAGATGTAGACAATGTCATAAAGATAGCAGTCATACCGATGATACCGAAATCGGCAGGCGAGAGAATCCTGGCCAGTATAATATTTGCCGCAGCCGTGATTCCCAGACCGAGTATATTGTCGGCAAATCCCCAGCCCACTCCATTCGCTGTCTTAGTCTTTAAATTTTCTGACATCAGAATAGATACTTATCATTGTTGCAACATTATCATCCCATGAATACAGCTCTTTTACATGCTGTATGCCTTTGTTTCCCAATCTTTCCCTCAAATCAGGATCATCTATGAATTTCTGAATAGCCAATGCGGCCATCCCAGGTTCATTTCTTGGAACTACAAATCCGGTAACTCCATTAAGAACCACCTCCTTAAAACCATCAGCATCTGAAACCACCACAGGACATCCGCAGGCCATGGCCTCTACTGCAACAACTCCGAAACTCTCACTTCTGGACAATGATACTGCTACTGAAAATGAATTGTACCACTGCGGCAGCTCATGATTGGGAATCTTTCCTACAAACTTTACATTCCGGGATATCCCCAAATCCTCAGCAAGCCTCTCATATTCTTCCCTACACCGACCATCACCGATTATAACCAATTCAGGATCCAAAACACCATTTCTTTCCTTTAGGATCTTAAACGCCTTAATCAGAACATCTATACCATATTTCGGTTCCAGAGTCTTCACATTGCCGACGACAAACCTGCCCTCACCCGGACCGCATTTATCGAACTTCTTAAAAACTGAAGTATCCACCCCGAACGGCGTAATTGATATTAATTTTTCTGTAAAATTCATAGCCTGCCGTGCCATGGCATAACTTGTGGAAAGAATGTTGTCTGCCTTTCGGAAAATATATCTCAGCGCTTTTTCATTAACAGGAGACAGATAGGGAAACTCATACACATCACTGCCCCATACCGATATAATAAACGGATGAAAATCTGTAAGTGCGGCAATAAGCCCGAAACTGGTCGCATAGTGGGCATGCAGAATGTCCGGAGCTTCGATTCTGATCACAGTCTTAAGATCTTCGACAGCTTTCCAGTGCTTCGAGAGCATCCCTGCCACGGCTTTCAATCCCTTATCCGACTTGTATGTAAATAAATCGAATACATAGAGCCTTATTCCGTGTTCCTCGAAAAAATTATCAGGCGGGGGGTATAACGAATACAAAACAATATCCACACCGCCGGCTTGCAGCGATACTGCCCATCTGCGGGTATGGACACTGCGCGCATCCGCTGTCATCAATACTTTCATAACGTATTGAATAAACTGTCAGGAGCATATTTATCCACTCCGAGATGCTGATAGGCCAGGTCAGTGGCCTCGCGTCCGCGGGGAGTACGGTGGATAAAACCTTCTTTTATCAGATAAGGCTCATATACCTCTTCCACAGTACCGGGGTCCTCACCTATGGCGGTAGCTATCGTACCCAGCCCCACAGGGCCGCCCTTGAACTTGTAGATAATGGTATTGAGTATCTTGTTGTCTATAGAGTCCAGTCCGCGCTTGTCGATATTCAGTGCGTCGAGGGCATAGGAAGCTATCTCCAGATCGATGAAACCGGAGCCCTTGACCTGCGCGAAATCCCTGACCCTGCGCAAAAGCGAATTGGCTATACGGGGTGTACCTCGGCTGCGCATCGCTATCTCCATCGCGGCCCTGTCCTCTATCTCTATGTTAAGGATGGAGGCACTGCGCCTGATGATATTCTTCAATACCGGAGCATCGTAATACTCCAGATGGGCGGTAATGCCGAATCTGGCCCTGAGCGGAGAAGTAATAAGACCGCTGCGGGTAGTGGCTCCGATAAGGGTAAAATGATTGAGACCTATCTGCACGGAACGCGCACCGGGCCCCTTGTCTATCATGATGTCTATAGTGAAGTCCTCCATGGCCGAATACAGATACTCCTCCACTACATGCGACAGACGGTGAATCTCGTCTATGAACAGCACGTCCCCGGTCTCCAGTCCTGTAAGCAGGCCGGCCAGGTCCCCGGGCTTGTCCAGTATCGGGCCTGAGGTTATCTTCATATTGACTCCCAGCTCATTGGCTACTATATGAGCAAGAGTAGTCTTTCCCAGTCCCGGAGGCCCGTGCAGAAGAATATGATCCAGGGCCTCTCCCCTGAGCAGGGCGGCCTTTACGAAAATTTTCAGATTCTCGATGATCTTGTCCTGGCCGGAAAACTCTCCGAAGTCCTGTGGCCTGATCTTTCCTTCAAAATCGCTATCTTTGACGGCACTTTGCGTCCTGGCATCAAAATCACCGTTATTCATACCGCTCGTAAACATAAATACAAATATAGATATAGTTTTTTAAAAATTTCTTGATTATGTTTTATGCTTGTCAATATGTTGACAAAATCTGTAATGATGTTCGAAGTTTTGAAAAACCGCTCATAAAATCAGTAATTTTAATAAAACTTGGTATTTTTGTTATGTGAAAAAGCTGTGATGAAAAGTTGTTGATAAAAAATTTTAGCATTTTGATAAAAATTGTTCATTATACAATGTTTTCAAAAACAGAAAAAAATTTGTCATAAGATATTAACAGGGTTATCAATAGGAAATGAACCGTAAAATAGAAGGATTGTTGAAAAGCGAGAGTGTCGGACTGCTCCGTAAATCTTTACAGGATAAGAGTATTAAGTCGGTTAATGTCAATGGTTTATATTCGTCAGCCAAGGCTTTTGCGATATCTGATACTGTAGAGAGCGGAGTCCATCTGGTAGTGCTCCAGGGAAAGGACGAGGCCGCGGCCTGTGTCAATGACCTGTATAATATAATAGGTGACGGCAATGTTTATTTTTTTCCGACTTCCGATGTCAGGACCGTCAAGGGGACGATGAAGGATATGTCGGCCAAGGTACAGCGTACTGCTGCAATAAGTGCCCTTGCCGATTATAGGGAAGGGACGTACAATGGTGACTTTCTGATAATAGCCGGCTATAAGGATGCGTTTGACGAGTACGTTCCCAGTCAGAAAGAGCTGTCTACGGCAGTGCTTAGGATAGTAAAAAGAACTACAGTTTCGTTTGAGAAATTGCAGGATGATCTGTATGGACTCGGTTTTACCAGAGTGGATTTTGTATCCAGACCTGGTGAGTATGCTGTCAGAGGAGGTATCATAGACCTTTTCTCGTACAACAATGACAAGCCGTACCGTCTGGATTTCTTCGGAGACGAGGTGGATTCGATCCGTATGTTCGATGTCAACACCCAGCATACTGCGGGAAACGAGCTTGAGGTGCTGAATGTCTATCCCAATATTACTTCAACCAAGGTTGACGGAAACGATGATTTCTGTTCCATATACAGTGTTCTTCCCGATGACTCAGTGATATGGATTTCTGGTGTGGAGAACTTTACCGAGGACGGGGATTCGAGGCATAAGAGAGTGTATCTTTCTCCGCTGCACAAGCCTGAAGCGGATGTGGAGATAGAGTTCAATACATCTCCCCAACCGGCTTTCAACAAGAATTTCGAGCTTCTGGCTTCCGATATAAAGTCCCGCAGAAGTGACGGCTATGAAGTGTACATCATGAGCGAGAACCGCAGTCAGATAGAACGTCTGCGCAATATATTCTCGTCTTTTGACCTGAGTCTCAAGTATATGGAGTACACGATACAGGAAGGCTTCATAGACCATGACTCTAAGATATGCCTGTATACCGACCATCAGATATTCGACCGTTACCGCCGTATAAGGCTGAAGAGGACAGTCGAGAGAAGCGAGAGACTGACGATGAACGATATCAACTCGTTCAAAGAAGGAGACTATATCGTCCATATCGACCACGGTATAGGACGTTTCGGCGGTCTGGTCAAGAACCGTATCAACGGTAAGGTGCAGGAGGCCATAAAACTTATCTACAGGGACAATGATGTACTGTTCGTGTCGGTACACGGGCTGCACCGCATATCCAAGTACCGTTCCGGAGACTCGACCAAGCCTCCCAAGATCAACAAGCTCGGTACGGGCAACTGGGAGAAGCTCAAGAGCAGCGCGAAGTCCAAGGTCAAGGACATAGCCGAGGATCTGATACGGCTTTACTCTCAGCGCAGGGTGGCCAAGGGATTCGCATTCAGTCCGGACTCATTCCTGCAGCATGAGTTCGAGTCCTCGTTCCAGTACGAGGAGACCCCGGACCAGATAAAGGCTGTCGAAGCCGTTAAGAAGGACATGGAGAGCGACTGCCCGATGGATCGTCTGGTATGCGGCGACGTGGGATTCGGTAAGACCGAGGTGGCCATGAGGGCGGCTTTCAAGGCCGTGGCCGACAACAAGCAGGTTGCCGTGCTGGTGCCGACCACCATTCTGGCCTTGCAGCATTACAATACTTTCAGGGACCGACTGCGTAATTTCCCATGTACAATCGACTATCTGAGCCGTCTGAGGACTGCCAAGGAAGTGGCGGATATAACGGAGAGACTCAAAAACGGTAAGATAGATATCATAATAGGTACTCACAGGCTTTTGGGCAAGAGTATTGCCTTCAAAGATCTGGGTCTGCTGATTATCGACGAGGAGCAGAAATTCGGAGTGGCGGCCAAGGAAGCCCTGCGGCGTCTGAAACTGTCTGTGGATACTCTGACACTGACGGCTACTCCTATACCCAGGACACTTCAGTTCTCCCTGCTCGGTGCCAGGGATCTTTCGATCATCAACACTCCTCCGCCCAACCGGCTTCCGATACAGACGGAGATCATAGACTTCAACGAGGATACCATCCGGGATATCATCAACGAGGAAACCGGAAGGGGAGGGCAGGTATTCTTCGTGCACAACCGGGTACAGGACATCTACGAGGTGGAGGATATCATCCGTAGGATAGTGCCCGGCATCAAGACCTGCGTGGCTCATGGTCAGATGGAGCCGAAGGAGCTGGAGAACAAGATTATCGAATATATGTCCGGAGACTATGACGTGTTGATAGCCACCACTATCATAGAGAACGGAATAGACATTCCGAATACCAATACGATAATCATCAACCAGGCTCAGAACTATGGTCTGAGCGACCTGCATCAGCTGCGGGGCAGGGTAGGGCGGTCCAGCCGCAAGGCCTACTGCTATCTGATAGTGCCTCCGATGACCAGCCTTTCGGATGACGCGAAACGCAGGCTGGATGCCATAGAGGCTTTCTCTGACCTGGGCAGCGGATTCAACATAGCGATGCGTGACCTGGATATCCGCGGTATGGGCAATATGCTGGGTGCCGAGCAGAGCGGATATATCGCCGAAATGGGCTTCGAGACCTACCAGCGTATCCTGGCCGAGGCCTTTGAGGAGATCAAGGGCACAGTACCGGATCTGCCTGGCATGAAGGAGGAAGATCAAACCTATGTGACAGACTGTGTTGTGGATACAGACCTGGAGATATTGATACCCGATACCTATATTAATATTACGGCTGAGAAGATCAGGCTCTACAAGGAACTGGACTCGATATCAGACGAGGCCTCGCTGCAGCGTTTCATCGCCGATATAGAGGACCGTTTCGGTCCCATACCGGAGGAGTTCAAGCAGCTCATATTCGTGGTTCGGCTCAGGATGGCCGCCCGCGAGAGGGGATTCGAGAAGATAGTGCTCAAGAACGGTGCGATGGTGATGTATTTTATCTCCAACTCCATGTCTCCGTTCTACCGCAGCAGCAGATTCTCGGATATCATCAAGAATATTCAGCACCGGGATCCGTCCAGGTACATGCTCAAGGAGAATAATGACAAGCTGTACATAACGGTGAAAAATGTGAAAACTATCGAAGGTGCTTATAACCTCATACAGAAATTGTAACTATCTTTGCCGGCCTTAAAGTCATTGTCTGTGAAGAATCTGCTGATAGACATAGGGAACTCTTCCCACTGCAAGCTGGCGGTCTCGGACGGCAGTTCGATTCTGAGTGTGCGCAGGTTGGAAAAGGCGGAACTGCTGTCTGCCGTAGAGAAAGAGCATACCGGCGGGGAGATAGATGTGGTATGTGTCTCTTCCGTGGCTCAGGACGACCCGGCTCTGGAGGCCGGACTGAGAACGGTGTGCGGAAAGCTCGTAATGGTCAGTGCTTCCACTCCGATGCCGTTGAAAGTGGATTATGAAACTCCGGGTACTCTTGGTGCGGACAGGATCGCGGCCGCCCTGGGTGCTGCTGAGCTTTTTCCGGATGAGAACTGTCTGATCTTTGATTTCGGAACGGCTATAACAGTGGACCTGGTGACATCGGACAGAAGATTCATGGGGGGCAATATCTCTCCCGGACTCAGTCTCAGGTTGAAGGCTCTGCACGAGCATACCGGGCGGCTTCCGCTTGTGTCTCCTGCAGCTCTTGTAAGGACATACGGCGGAAATACTGCGGAAGCAATCAATAACGGTGTCGTGTTAGGCATAATGTTTGAAGTGGAAAAGTACCTTGAGAACAATCCGCAGTGCAGGGTTATTTTTACCGGAGGGGACTCACTTTTTTTTGCAAAGAAGTTAAAATCCCCGATATTTGTAACTTTCAATCTTGTTTTGAAAGGATTGTTTAAAATTGCGCAATTAAATAATGTTTAAAGGAAATAAGATCCTGATTGTCACGTTAAGTGCGTTGATTCTAGGTCTCAGCGGCTTTAAGGCCGGAGGACAGAACATCGACGCGCTCGGTTCTTATTCCCCTTATTCAGTGTTCGGTGTAGGCCGTATGGCTTACGACGGCACGGCCTACAACCAGGCCATGGGCGGCATAGGCATAGGTATGAGGGACAACGGTTACATCAACTATACCAATCCCGCTGCCATAACAGCCAGGGATACACTCGCCTTTATGCTGGATTTCGGTATCAATCAGCAGAATCTGTATACCAACGACAATGTGACCAAAGCCGCGTACAATGTATTCAATATGCAGAACGTGGCTTTGACTTTTCCCATATACAAGAAGTCCGCGTTCATAGTAGGCATTGCGCCGTTCAGCAATGTGGGATATAAGTTCCAGTCCACCGAGACAGACCCGGGCATCGTTTCTCAGATAGGTGACGTAAAGTATCAGAAATTCGGGACGGGCAGTATATACCAGTTGTTTTTCGGCGGAGCGGTGATGCTGTTTGACCGGATATCCATAGGAGCCGAGGGCATATATTATTTCGGTTATATCAACAAGCACAACGACATTCTGTTCAATTCCTCATCGCTGTACAACACGATATCCACCGGGTGGGATTACAAGGTTCACTGTTTTTCCGGAAAGTTCGGACTCCAGTATATCCAGCCTATAGCCAGGAACAATTCCCAGATAGTGATAGGCGGAACATACCGTATCGGCAACAGCCTTAAGGGCGATGTGGCCAAGTATGCCTTTTCAGCGGCGGATACAGTTCTCTACAGCAGCGGCGGACATACGTCCATGGACATAGCCGATGAGTTCGGAGTAGGAGTGTCGTACCGGGTCAATGACAAGTGGGCTGTCGGTGCGGATTTCATCCAGCAGAACTGGCGCGGGAGCTCATTCCCCGACAACAGTATGTGGAGCAACTTCTCCGCTGAGAACGCCAGATACTACAGGGCCGGTTTTGAGATAACGCCCAATATGTACGATATAAGGTATTACATGAAAAGAGTGACCTATCGTGTGGGAGCATATTTTGAGGAATCGTATGTCAAGGTAAACGGACACCAGGTCAACTCATTCGGTATTACTTTCGGAGCCTCATTCCCTATATACAGATGGCACAATGCAGTAAGTGTGGCCATTGATATGGGACAGCGCGGAACGCTCCGGCACAATATGGTGAGGGAAAGATACATAAATTTCATAGTCAATATAAACCTTCACGACCTTTGGTTTGTCAAATACAGATATGATTAAAATACGGCAATAAATTATTAATTCTAAACACATGAAACGTATACTCTTAACAGCATTTGCATTATTGGTGTCTGTCCTTGCGTTCGGACAGGGAAGATTCGGTGCGGACAGTGCCGAATGTGTCAAATATCTTTCGTTCTATCAGCAGTATGTAAAGCAGGGAGACCTTGAGGGTGCAGCTCCCAGCTGGCGTAATGCTCTCAGATACTGCCCTCCCACAGCCAGTCAGAACATGCTTCTCGACGGTATGAAGATCATGAGAAAGGAGATAAATCAGTACCGCAACAACCCTATCCGCAAGCAGGAACTGGTGGACACACTGATGATGCTGCATCAGCTGCGAATCGACAACTATCCCAAGTATGCGGTTACGGCTATAACCAATAGGGCCGTGGATATGATGAATTATGCGGAGGCAGGCAGTGAGCAGGTGGTATTCGACGCTCTGGGAGAGGCTATGGACGTAGCTAAGGAGAAGACTTCCACTACCATTGCGGTAAGGTATATGAACTACGCCGTGCAGCTCTACAAGCTCGGCCGTCTCGTTGACCAGGACGTGTTCGCCGCATTTGACAAGAGTATCTCTACCCTTGAGGCTGTCAAGGCTGCAAAGCCCTCCAATATGGTGGACAAGGCCATCAGCGATGTGGAGAGTATCTTCGCACAGAGCGGTGTCGCAAGCTGCGATAACCTCGTGGCCGTATTCCAGCCCCGTTACGATGCTTCAGACGCTGAGCTTCTGAAGAATATGCTGGCTCTGTTCCATTCGGCAGGATGTACCGACCTGGATATGTTCAGCAATGCCCTCGAGGACCTGAACAGACTGGAGCCTTCAGTAGATTACTCATACCAGCTCTTCAGACTTTTCTCATCTCATCCCGATGGAGCCGACAAGGCCATAATGTATATGCAGCAGGCTATTGACTCCGATGAGTCGGATGTCGAGACAGATGCCCAGTATTACTATGAGCTGGCCACCTATCTGTTCTCAAAACTTGACAGAAGACCCGATGCTGTTGCAGCCGCAAAGCAGGCTGCTTCTCTCTCCCAGGCATATGCCGGCAAGGCTTATTTCCTCATCGGAACCATCTGGAGTGTGTCTAAGTGCGACGGCAACGAGATAGAGTCACGTGCCCATTACTGGGTAGCCACCGATTATATGATCAAGGCCAGAAATGCTGATTCTGAGCTCGCAGAGGAGGCCAACAAGCAGATAGCCACTTACAGCCAGTACTATCCCGAGCAGTCTACCGCATTTATGTATGACATGGTTGACGGTAACAGATATGAGGTATCCTGCAACGGCCTGAGTGAATCCACTACAGTAAGGACTCAGAAATAGTAATGGGCTTTAGAAGCGCAATTTACAGATATATGATGATGGCGGCAGTCTTTCCGGCTGCTGCCATTGTCGTATCATGCGGCAATAAGCTGAAGAATATCGATGCCGACAAGATATCCGAGGCTCCCACGCAGGTAGTCCTGGACATGGATGCTGCCCAGACAGAGAACGGACAGGTCCAGATGCGTCTTAAAGCCAAGAGGATGGAGAGGTATGAGAGCGACAAGGACAACTCCCGGGAAGTGTTCAAGGAAGGATTCCGTGTTCTGGCATATAATGAGGAAGGACTCTTGGAGACCAGGATTGTCTCCGACGAGGCCCTGCATACAGTGACCGATGGAAAGGAGCAGTGGTCTGCATATGGCAATGTGGTGATCAACAATTATATAAAGGGAGAGAAGATAGAGACGGACACACTGTATTGGGACCGGGAGAACAAGATGATATATACTGACTGTTACGTCAGACTGTCATCACCGCAGGGTTTTATGCAGGGTTATGGACTGGAGTCTGACGAGATGGCCAGGGATGCCCAGCTGCTGCGTCCTTTTGACAGTTACGGCATACTGTCGGACGATTCAGCAGGCTCCGGATACGTGGATACTGTTAATTTTATCGGCCCCAGTGTAAGGAGATAAAATAAAATTACTATCTTCGCATCCTATTTTCAGAATGTTATAAATAGATATACAATGGCAGTTTTAGAGAAAATACGAGTCAAGCTCGGTGTTCTTATTACAGTGCTCATCGCAGTGGCGCTGTTATCGTTTATTATAGATCCAGGTACTCTGGAAACAACTCTCAGCTACTTCTCATCCAAGTACGATGTAGGTAAGATAGACGGAAAGAAGGTGCGTTACAATGAGTTCCAGAAAGAAGTGGACTATTACACCAATATCTATACCCTTACTACCGGGTCTCAGTCCGTATCGGAGGAGGCAATGCGGGCCATAAATGAGTCGGCATGGCAGAATCTGATATCCGAGTGGTATGTGATACCTCAGATTCAGAAAGCCGGAATCAAGGTAGGAGACGACGAGCTTGTGGATCTCAGTCAGGGAAAGGAGATCTCCCCGATACTGCAGCAGGATCCCGTTTTCCTCGATGCTACCGGTGAGTTCAGCAGGACTAAGCTTCTGGATTTCATACATGCCATTCCCGGAGACGCTTCCGGCAATCTGGCCGCTTACTGGAGTTTCCTGCAGCAGAACATGACCTCGCAGCAGTATTTTACCAAATATACTTCCCTGATTGCAGCCAGCGATATTATCACACCCGTGGAGCTTCGCAGACAGATAGAGGAGAACAATACTTCTTCCGATGCCGAATTCGTGCTCGTACCTTTCGGTTTCCAGCGTGATACTACCATCAAGGTCTCCGACAGAGAGGTACAGGACTATTACAATGCCCATAAGGACAACTACCGTCAGAGTGCTTCGCGTGATGTGGAGTTTGTGGCTTATGAGGTAGTGCCTTCCGAGGCCGATATCAAGGCTGCCGAGGAAGAGATAAACTCTCTGTACGATGAGTTCGCGGCTACGGACAATCTCAAGGCATTCCTCTCGTTCAACTCCGATACTCCTCTTCAGGATTACTACTATAAGGAAGGCGAGCTTGCAGGTCAGTTCCCCGAGGTGGACGAGTTTGCATTCAGCCGCAATCCCAAGGTGCTCCCCGTATTCCAGAAAGAGAATACCTTCTATGCGGCCCGCGTCAATGATGTCAAGACAATGTCTGACTCTGCGTATGTGCGCCACATCCTTCTCTCATTTGAGGACGGAGCTCTGGCCGACAGTCTGCTCAACGTGCTGAATCACGGCGGAGACTTTTCTGACCTGGCATCCCGTTTCTCCCTGGATCAGAATCCCAATGTGGCCAATCCCGGTGACATAGGCTGGATGACCCAGACTTCGATGATTCCCGGAATGCAGGATGTCCTGACCATGAGGCCCGGTGCGATAGCCAGGATGGAGACGGACTACGGTCTGCACATCGTTACCGTTACAGACAGGACGGCTCCGATGAAGAAGGTACAGCTTGCTATCCTTTCCAAGGAGGCTCTTCCGAGCAAGGAGACATTCCAGGACTTCTATGCTCAGGCCAATGATCTGGCCTCACGCTGCGAGGGTAAGATAGAGAACTTTGACAAGATAACCATGGAAGAGGATCTTCCCGTCATCCCTGCCAACAGAGTCGCAGAGAGTGCGCGTCAGCTGTCAAGGTACGACGATGTCAGGGAGGTTATCCGCTGGATCTATGACGACAAGACCAAGGAGGGTGACGTATCTCCCATCATTACTGTCAATAACGACATCTATTTCGTGGTTGCTCTCAAGCAGATACATGAAGAGGGATATACTCCTGTAAATACAGTGGCCTCTTCTATCAGGTATCGTCTGACCAATGAGAAGAGGGCGGAGAAAGTCCGGAATGAGGTGGCTGACAAGATAGCCGGACTTACCGACATCAATGTGATAGCCGATACTCTCGGCCAGACAGTGAGCACGAAGACCGGTATTACTTTCGGCTCTATGAGCGGCAACTCTAATGAGCCTGCATTTATAGGTGCTGTGGCCGGTGCAGAGCCCGGTGTGATAGCCGGTCCTGTGGCAGGCAACATCGGAGTATATGTGCTTCAGGTGGACAACCGCGAGACTGGTGCTTTCTATACCGAGGATGATGCCAAGATCAAGGCAGCTCAGGTAGAGAGCTATCAGATCAACAACCTTCCCGCCATCTTCACAGAAAGGGCCAAGATTGTGGACAACAGAGCCAGATTCTTCTAGGAGAGCGGGCTTTCCGATATAGCAGCCGGTTTCACTTTGTGGGACCGGCTGTTTTTCGTATGTTTGTATCCAAATTCATGTATGATATGAGGCGAAGGATAATTGTGATGATATTTGCGGTATTTCTGACCGCAACCGCGTGCGCCTGGCAGCGGCCCTATATGATTTTCTGGAATCTGGAGAATTATTTTGATCCCTTTGATGACAGCCTTACCGTGGACGAGGAGTTTACCCCTGGCGGCTACAGGCACTGGACGTGGAGCAAGTTCCTGGACAAGCGCAACATGATAGCCAAGGCACTGCTGTCCATGCATGACCGGTACGGAGATTTTCCTGTCCTGGCGGCCTTTGCCGAGGTTGAGAACCGTATGGTGCTGCGTCAGTTGGTCGAGCGGACCCCGCTGGCCAAGCTCGGATACGATATAGTACACCGTGACTCGCCGGACCGCCGGGGGATAGACGTGGCTCTGATCTACAGGCAGGACAGCTTCCGGGTGCTGGATGTCAGGACGCTGGGAGTGCTGACAGGTGGAGACAGGCCCACAAGGGATATTCTTTATGTTGCGGGCGTGCTGACCGGGACAGGGGAGACCGTTCATGTATTTGTCAATCACTGGCCTTCAAAGTTCGGCGGGGATGAGTACACCCGGCCTTTCCGGCAGGCGGCCTCGGATACTCTGCGCCGGGCCGTGCTTGGGCTGAGGGACAGTCTTTCCGGGGAGTTACCGGCCGTGGTTATTACAGGAGACTTCAATGATATTCCGGAAGCTCCGCCTGTGCTGTCCCTGACTTCTGGTACCGGCCTTGTCAATTTGGCGATGAGCCTGCACAGGAGAGGGGAGGGGACTCTGAAATACAACGGGAAATGGGAGCTGATCGATCATTTCTTAGTAAGCCCCGCTGTCGGGGAGGCCGTGATGGAGATATATTCTCATTCTATGCTGCTTGAGGAAGATGACAAGTTCTTAGGTGTCAAGCCTCTCCGTTCCTACTACGGTCCCATGTGGCACGGCGGTGCCAGTGACCATCTGCCCATAGTTCTCCTGCTGCCCTCAGTCTCTCAGGCATCCGACAGGTACGACTAGGATGCCGTCTTTCGGACGTTTATAGGCATATTGGCCTGTGCCGGTCAGAATCATCATAAATGCCGGGGCAGGCATTTTGACTGTATCTATTTTATTTGCCAGAGCAGATAAAGTCGCAGCTCCTTCCTCTATGAGGTCGTGGCCTCCGAGTTTAATCTCTACGAGGCCGTATCTGCCGTTCTTAAGGTGTATGACGGCATCACATTCAAGGTTGTTCTTGTCTCTGTAGTGATATATTTTTCCTCCAATAGCCTCTGCATATACTCTAAGATCTCTGATGCACAGTGTCTCGAACAGCAGCCCGAAAGTATTGAGGTCGTTGAGAAGATCTTCCGGACCGAGGCCCAGAGCGGCTGTGGCAATGGACGGATCGGTGAAATAACGTGTATCCGAAGTACGTACAGCGGTCTTGCTGCGGAGGTTGGGATTCCATGCGAGCGAGTCTTCTATTACGAAAATCTTCTTCAGGGCTTTGATATAGGAATAGACAGTGTTTTCATTGACAGTGTCGCCCTCATGGGCCTTCAGGTCGGCCAGTATTGTACCGGCACTGGCCTGGCTGCCCTGATTGCGGGCGTAGGACCGCATGAGACGCCGTGCCGTCTCAGGGTCGCGCTCCACATCGTCCACCCTGGAGATATCAAACCGTGTTACAGTCTCGAAATATTCCTCAGCCTGTATCAAGGCGGCTTTCCGGCTTTTTTTCAGTACTGCCTTCGGCCAGCCGCCCCGGCAGATAATATATGCCAGCTGTTCTATGTCCAGATTACTTGCTCCGTCTACAGTGTCGGCAGATCTGAACAGTGCTCCGAGACTGACATCACCTGTGGACTCCATGGATTCCCAAAGACTCATCGTCCGTAGTCTCAGCCACGCTATCCTGCCCGTACCGGTATGAAAGATCTCTTCGGTTTTCGGCGGTACAGCCGAGCCTGTCAGTATAAATTGTCCGTCGTCTTTTCTTTTATCCACTTCATTTCTGACCGCGTCCCAGAGTTGTGGGGCTATCTGCCATTCATCTATGAGCCTCGGTGCAGTCCCTTGAAGAAGCCTGCTGATATTGGTCTGGGCCATGGTGATATTCTGTTCCCTGATCTCGGGATCGGCCATATACAGGATGCTGCCGGAATGCTGTTCGGCAAGGGTAGTCTTGCCGCAGTATTTCGGGCCTTCTATCAGGACTGCGCCCATAGCGTCCAGAAGGTCGGTAAGACGGCTGTCGGCAACTCTGGGTTTATAATCATTCATGTGTTTAGAATTAGTGGAAGCAAAAATAAAGATAATATTTTGAATTTCAAAATATTAACAATATTCATTGTGGCACTTGGCCGGAAATTGATGTGGCACTTGGCCGGAAATTGATGTGGCACTTGGCCGGAGAAGTGGCGTTTTCAAAGAAATTGCCTATCTTTGAAGGAACTTTAGAATTTTCTCATGAAACAGTATCTGGAGCTTTTGCAGCATATCATGGATAACGGACATGTCAAGTCCGACCGGACGGGTACCGGCACAAAGTCCGTTTTCGGCTATCAGATGAGATTTGACCTTTCGGAGGGTTTCCCCCTTCTGACTACGAAGAAAGTCCATCTGCGCTCGATTATATACGAATTGCTGTGGTTTATCAAGGGGGATACCAATATCAAATACCTGCATGACCATAAGGTGACCATCTGGGACGAATGGGCCGATGCGAACGGAGACCTGGGACCTGTCTACGGTCATCAGTGGCGTTCCTGGCCCGCTCCCGACGGACGTACCATCGACCAGCTCTCTCAGGTACTGGATTCTCTCAAACGCAATCCTGACTCCCGCCGTCACATCGTATCGGCCTGGAATCCAGCAGAGGTGGAACGGATGGCCCTGCCGCCATGCCACACCCTCTTCCAGTTCTACGTGGCGGACGGGCGGCTCTCCTGCCAGCTCTACCAGCGCAGCGCTGATGTCTTTCTGGGAGTGCCGTTCAACATCGCCTCGTATGCCTTGCTGACCATGATGGTGGCCCAGGAGTGCGGCTATACTCCCGGAGACTTCGTGCATACGTTCGGGGACGTGCACATCTACCTCAACCATTTCGACCAGGTGCGCGAGCAGCTTTCCCGTACACCGAGACAGCTGCCAGTGATGAGACTCAATCCGGATGTACGCTCGGTATTTGATTTCGACTATCCCGACTTTACTCTGGAGGGCTACGATCCCTGGCCGGCCATCAAGGCTCCCGTAGCAGTCTGATATATGTTGGTTTAAGAGAAAAGGCTATGATATCGCTTATAGTTGCAAAAGCCCGTAATAACGCTATAGGACGCGGCAACAAGATGCCCTGGCATATTTCCGGGGACTTGAAATACTTCAAGCAGGTTACTTACGGTCATCCTGTCGTTATGGGATACAATACCTGGCTTTCGCTTGGGGAGAGACCTTTGCCGGGCAGGAAAAATATAGTGGTGAGCAGCCGTCATCCGGCTCCGGAGGGCTGTGCTGCTGAATTCTGCGCCTCTGTGGAGGATGGTATAGCGCTGGCTCAGTCCTCGGGTCCCGGCTCTGAGGAGGTGTTCGTCATAGGCGGCGGACAGCTGTACCGTCAGGCCATGCCTTTGGCGGAGAGGCTTTACATCACCGAAGTGGAGGCCGTAATAGATGATGCCGAGGTGTTTTTCCCTCAGATAGACCCGGCTGTCTGGAAGGAGATGACGCGCTCAGAGCTCCGGCACGATGACCGCTCCGGCTATGACTATTCATTTGTAACCTACGTCAGGCGTTAAGGAATAAAGGAATACTCACCCCCGGGGAAAGTGCCGGGAATTTCCGCGAAAACGGTTCACTTTCCCCCGCGGCATGAGACTTCTGAGGAGGTCCAGCAGGGCCTGCTTTGGGAAGTGCTTAGTATACAGGCACTCTGAAAAAAAGCATCTGCTGGACTTGGGGTGAAATGGCGTTTTTATGGCTAAAAGCGGGCAGTCCAGCAAATCGCCAGATTGTATGCGCCTAATAATCAGCACAATACATTTGAGCGGTGTGTTGGACATTGTAAAAGTTCTAAGTTCTTATTAAGCCAGCCTTTGGGGAAACGACACTTTCCCCTGTGTGGTGTTCTTATGAAAATCCAGCAGTCGAAAAGACCAGGCCCTCCCACCGCTTTGCGGCGGGCCCCTCCCTCTAGAGCCGAGGGCGGCTAGTCTTTTCTCGTTGCTGGAATTTTCATAGAGTCTATGCTGTCAGGTTCTTAAAGGGTGTGAATGGGGTGCGGGGAAAGTGCCGGGTTTTTCGGCGAAAACGGTTCTCTTTCCCCGATAATGTAATAAATACCTGATTTTTCTTGGAAAGCCGGAAGATTGTCCGTATCTTGGGATATCATTAATGCACTTAACCATTTAGTATCATGAAACATCTATTACCAGAACTGCCCTACGCGCTTGAGGCACTGGAACCGGCAATGAGCCGCGAGACATTGGAATTCCATTATGGAAAACACCTGCAGACCTACATCGACAATCTGAACAGACTGATTCAGGGAACGCCCTTTGAAGACTCCTCCCTGGAGGAGATCATCATGAAGGCCGACGGCGGCATTCTCAACAACGCCGCCCAGACCTGGAACCACACTTTCTTCTTCAAAGGTCTTACCCCGTCACAGCCGGAGATTCCTCAAAGGCTGTTGAAAGCCATAGAGAAAGCCTTCGGGAGTTTTGAAGAGTTCAAGACACAGTTCACTCAGACCGCCGTATCACTTTTCGGATCAGGATGGGCTTGGCTGGTATCTGACGGAGATGGACGACTCTCCATCGCCTCAGAACCGAACGCCGGCAATCCCATGCGCAAAGGATTGCGTCCCCTGCTGACTGTGGATGTATGGGAACATGCCTACTATATCGATTACCGCAACCGCAGGGCTGACTACCTCAACGCATGGTGGAGTCTTGTAGACTGGAATGCCGTCGACGGACTGCTCGGATAGTATTTGCCGGTATTCCATTTGGAGAAATGCAGAGAATAGGG
Organism: uncultured Bacteroidales bacterium; assembly: GCA_944326255.1. Lineage (GTDB taxonomy): Bacteria > Bacteroidota > Bacteroidia > Bacteroidales > UBA932 > Coprenecus. Next base: position 56,074 of record CALVDG010000004.1, on the reverse strand, counting down.
TAGTTGTGGCATAAATGAATATTTTTTGTAAATAAAAAAATTGCCTTATATTTGCAGTCCCACTTAGGAGAGTGGGTGACGGGGCATTAGCTCATTTGGCTAGAGCGCGACACTGGCAGTGTCGAGGTAACCGGTTCGACTCCGGTATGCTCCACAAAACGAAGGGGGCTGTGTCAAAATGAACGTTTGGCACAGCCCCTTTAAGGTAATCAGTAAAATGCAAGGCATTGAAGATGAGGGTGACAGGAGTGTAGTTCCGTAAATATCAGCCTATTTGCTTTGTGGCTTAGAAACTCTGCGTGACTGAGCATTGGAGTTGTCTGTCATCTACACTGACTGTCACGGTGAAAGTACACTCGCCTATACCTTCGGGTATCTCGGTGAAATGCAGTCGGCACCTTGGCTCTATGGCTTTCAGTCCGTCAGTGCCTATCTCCGTTCCGACGGTCTCTATCGGATAAAGATTCGACTTTGGATAGTCTATCCAATAAGGCATGTCGAATGTGGCTGTATAGCCGCTTTGGATGAACTCGTATGCCGACAGGGCCCTCAGCATCACTATACCGCCGAGACTCTTGCCGGCCTCTACACCGAGAAAGTCCCTGTCGCAGACGACGTCCACCGAATATACAGTCCCCGCAACGGCCCTTGCATAACTAGGGGTAGTCGATTCTGTGTAGGATGTGTCTCCCAGTGACTCAGAGAGCTTCCTGAGCATGGCCGAGTCCTTGTACTGATGCGTAATGTCATCGCCTTTGAATATCAGAGTCCAGGTACTGTCTGTATCAAAGTAGGTAGTATTACCGATACTTATGCTGTCAGGTATGACATATAGGTTTATGAAATGCCCTGTAACACTTGTGCCAATATCCACAATGTCTGGATTAGCCTTATTGTCCGTACCGATTTTGTTTTTCTCACATCCGCCTGCGAAGAGCAGGGACGCTATGGTGATGATTGCCGTTAAAATTAAAATAAACTTTCTCATACTGTTAGTGTTTTTGGTTTTGAATAGTTAAATATTCCTCATATTAGCTCACGGGAGGGTCGTATGAGGCGGGAGATTCCGTCTCCGATGGCGGAGAGGTCATTGCAGTACTCCATGCCTTGGGCAGGCATGGAGGAAGAGTAAACGGACGTTTTGGAGATAGTGCTGTGTCTCATGGTCTGTCAGTTTGTTAGCGTCCGTTACAAAAGTAACTCAAAGATCCATAAAAAGCAAACAGCCCGTGTAAAATCTTACGTTTCTTTAGTGAGGCAGTGTGCTTTTGTCACCAATAATGAGCAAAAGTTCTATAAAATTTTCCCATTTCTTTTCCTGTGGTAACAGCAGGGAGCCTACGGATTATCTCATCTCCATAATAAACCATAAATCCCTCCTTTTTGCAGACTTACGGAAAATCTGAAACTAAAGTGTGAAATTTCTTACACGGAGGGCTGTGTTGCGCCTTAGGTGCTCTTGATACAGGGTAAGTTCCTGCAGGTGGTAGTTGCCCAAGGGGAACATCGGGGCCAATGAGGACAGGAAATAGGCTTCGGGGTCGAGGCCGTCCACTATCAGCAGGTGGCTCAGGGTGTCGACGGTGACGGTCACCGAGTCGTTGAGGGCAGCCGGAACGGCATCGGTGGTCCAGTTGACCGGGTTGATGCAGACGTCGGAGGGGGAGAGGACAGCGCAGGCCGCTTCGGGGGAGGCTGCGGAGTTGTAGCTGATGATGGTGCCGGTGCCGGTCGAGTCGGTGGCGGGGTGCAGCTGCGGGTATTGCTCCACTTCCTCGTCAGAGATGCGGTAGCCTATCGCGTATGCGGCCACCATCCGTTCATAGGCTTCTGCCGGGAGATGCTTGACTAATTCCACCACAGCCTTTCCTCCCTGGCTGAAACCGGCGAGAACGAAGGGCCGTCCTTTATTGTAATTGTCCAGATAATAGTCAAATGCCGCGCTGATATCCTCCATCGACAGGGGGAAGAGCTCTTCCACCGCCTCCTCTCCGTCCATCCAGACATTGAGGGATATCTGCCGGTAGTAGGGGCAGTAGAACCCGTATTGTCCCTGGGCGAAAATATCCTCCGCGAGTTCTACGGAGGGGCGGAATGCCTCGATATGGTCCGTGCGGGTGTAGTCGGAGTAGCGGCAGGTCAGCCCGTCCTCTGTGGTCCAGTCCCATACGCAGGTGGGGAGGATGTAGAAAATGTCCGCTTCCTGGGCCGTTGCAGGCTCTGAGATATACCAGGCCGCCTTGTCTGACCAGTCGGGAGCTGCTGGTATAAAAGCATCAGTCCCGCCGCTGTTGGTGCGGCAGGACGATACTGTGAGTGCTGCGGACAGGACTGCCGAGACAGAAAGTGCCGTCAGCAGCCGTGCCGCGGATTTACTTTGTTCCGAAGAGAACATCGGGACCCTGGATGAAGAAGATGTCCTTAGGGATACCGGCTGCGTTGATGCGGTCGAGGTCGGCCTGGAGGGCGGGGGTGATGCCGCCGTTCTTCTCGCGGAACTCGGTGGCGAACTTGACGTCACCGTTGCCCTGGGTGGTCAGGATGAGGTCGGCCCATGCGTTGATGGCGCTCTTGGCCTTGGCGTAGTCGATGACATAGAGGCCGTCGGCGTTGCGGGTGAATGCTCCCTGCTGCTCCATGAAGTTGAAGCACATCATGTTGGCCTTGCCGTGGGAGGATGCGGCTCCGAAGCGTACCGAACGGAATATGCCGGCGATGTAGGTAGTGATGGCGTCCTCTACTGTGATGCCGGTAATCTCACCGTTCTCTATCAGGCGGCATACCATGAAGAGTCCGAGGATGTCGGCCTTGGCCTCTTCCCAGGAGGTCTTCTCCGTGCCCATGGCCGCGTCCACGCTGCCCTTGCCGTTGATGGTCTCCTTGATGCCGAGGCCGTGGGCCACCTCGTGGAAGGTCACGTTCCAGAAGAAGGCGTCGAACTTCAGGTGCTCGTGCTCTTCGGGAGCGAGGATCAGCTCGCCTATCGGGAGGAGAATCTTGTCGAACTTGGCCTGCATCGAGTTGCGCAGCTGGAGACGGCGGGTGCCCTTCATGGCGTGTACGCGCTCGTCGTTGGGCAGGTTGATGGCGATGGTCTTGCTGCCGGCGTTGCAGTCTCCGGCGTAGTAGACTACGTCATAGACATTGAGGTCGGAGGATGTGCCGGGCACGAAGGTCTTGTACTCGGGCTTGCAGGGCAGCTCTTTCTGCAGGGCAGGGAGCATGGCCACAAACTTGGCCAGGTCCTTGCAGCGCTCGGTGTCCTTCAGCAGGATGAATGACTCGTAGGAGGTCTTGGTCTCCTGGAACTTGTCGTCGTAGCTCTCGATAGGGCCTATCACGAAGTCTATCCTGCTGTCCTTCATGTCCATCCAGGCGAGGTCGCTGGGAAGGTAGTCGTCGGTCCTGAAAGACTCGATGCGTTTGAGCAGGTAGTTCTTCAGGCCGGGATCCTCGGCCAGGTCAGCCGCCTTCTGCATCAATGCGCACATCTCGGCTACTTCCTCCGCGTATTCCTCGTGATACCATACGGTCTTCAGCTTTCCGTTCTCATCACGGCGCAGGACTGTGTACCAGGACGACTTGTCCGGGTCATCGAAGGCGTTGAACTCATCGAGAGTGATGTCCTCGGGGTAGTAGGTGCATACATCGGGCTTGGCGCCGTAGCCGTCGATGAAGGGCTTGTTGTCATCGAGGCGATCCCATGGACCGTAGTTGATGTAGGCGAACTGCCTGGCATACGGGTCTGCAATCTGGTCTATGAGACTCTTGTCCCCGAATGTCTGCTGCCAGAACAGGTCATCGGCGATCTGGCCGATCTGGAAGAATATCTCCACTATCTGGCGCTCATTGTCGCTCAGCTGGGCGGCCAGCGGCGATGTCAGTTCAAAGGGAGCGTACTCCTCAACTTTCTGTTTCATGGGTGATTCTGTCTGATTCTGATTTCCGCAGGAAGACACTCCTGCCGCTGCCGCCGCCCCTATCAGTGCAGCGCAGACGGATTTGGCTGTGATGTTGACTTTCATTTGTCGGTAGTGTTTATTCATTTTTGCAAATATATGGATTTCGAAGCAAATGAAAAATTTTTGAGATTCTTTCCATTATTTTACAAATTGGAAAGAATCTGCTCAAAGGAATTGCTTTTGATATATGCCTTTTTTACCTTGTTCACGGCAATTTCTTTCAATAATCCGAGCTGTACAAGCTTGATGATGTCAGATTTTGCAGTTGTGGGAGTTATTCTGAACTTGACCTGGACATCTTTTACAGTCATAACCTCATTCGGATTGTCATCAAACATCTTTATGATTTCAGCTTGTCTTTCGTTGATGCCTGACTTCCCCAGATATTGATGAGCGGCTTCCCGCTCTTTGGTCTTTCTTTTTATGTATTCCTGCATATCCCTGAATGCCAACTCGAGAACTCTCATATGGTATGTTATGAAATAGCCCAGATCATTGTTCTCGATTTCCGCGTACAGAAAGGATTTTTCGTAAGAGGGTTTGGAGCGGTAAATGATGCGGGATATTGACAGATATTCCATCAGCCAGTAACCCTGACGCAGCATATACCAGTAAAAGATTGCCCGTGCAGTCCGTCCGTTCCCGTCAACGAACGGATGCATGTATGCAATCATGTAATGGATGATAATTCCTTTTATGATAGGGTGGATATATGGTCTGGATTCATGGTTGTTGAAAAAATCACACAATGTTTCCAGGAAATGAGGCAGTTCTGTATATGTCGGAGGTGTGTGTACAATCTCATGGGTAATGGCATTCTCCACGACGACCTGGTCATTTTGACGGAACCGGCCGGAATCTTCAGGATTGTCCAGCGTGCTGTCAGTCATCAGCCGGTGAACCTGGAGCAGCAGTTCTGTTGTAAGCGGCTCCGACTTATGCGTGACGATAAACTGAATTGTCTCATAGTTGTTGAAAATCATCTGCTGGGACTTATCAGCGGGGGACATTTTCTTGCGCAGCATTTCCTTGGCTATCCTGCGTGTTGTAGAAGCTCCTTCCATCATACTTGAAGATATGGCCTCTTCCATAAGGGAACTTATAAGATACCGTTCCTTTGTTTTTTCAGGTATAGTGGTTTCATACTCCCATCTTCCCCCGAAGTTTATATCAAAAGAATGACATTGCCGCTGCATTCTGTCGGTCAATGCGAAGTGGATATTGTATTTTCCCCAATTTCTGACGGATACGTTGGAAATGAATCTTTGGGCTTTTATCAGAGCCCATAACTCATCCGGAGACTTGCGGGAGGAATTTCTGCTATACTTTACTTTATCCCAATATTCGTATTCATCATTCAAGTCTTCAATAAAAGAACGCAGTTCTTTATTTCGCTGCAGTTCCATAATGGCTTGAAGCAGGCTGTGCTGAGGTATGTCAGGGGCTTTTTCCATACTTTTAAGATTTTTACAAAAATAGAAAATTCTTTCCAATCTGTAAGACAATGGAAAGAATTTATAAGCAATTGTCATGATTTTGTGTACATTTGCAGCCGTTATGGAGAATAATGCAGAGCACATCACCGGCGATCTGGAGTGGGACGGTCTGTCCCGCCCGAAGATTTACTATGCGGTGGCCTCGCTGTGGTGCGGTATATTTCTCTCGGTGATGGACGGCAATATCTGCAATGTGGCCCTGCCCACCATCTCGCAGGAGCTGGGGGTGTCGTCCGCGGACTCCATCTGGGTGGTCAACTCATTCCAGCTGGTAATCATGATGACTCTGTTGGCGTTCTCCTCGCTAGGGGAGCTGCTGAGTTACAAGCGTGTCTATGTCTCCGGGGTGGTGCTGTTCACCGTCGGCTCGCTCTTCTGCGCCCTGTCGCATACCCTGCCGCTGCTTGTGGCCTCCAGAGTCTTTCAAGGCATCGGTGCGGCGATGATGATGAGCGTCAATACCACTCTTGTCAAGATCACCTATCCGAAAAAGTATCTGGGCCGTGGCGTAGGACTTAATGCGACGGTGGTGGCTTTGGCATCGGTGGCCGGCCCGACTGTAGCTGCCGGTATTCTCTCGCTAGCCGAATGGCCCTGGCTCTTCGCCATCAATATACCTGTTGGGATAGTGACTTTCTTCATGGCGTGGAAGCATCTGCCGGACAATCCTACCCACATTCAGGGTCGGCGTTTCAATTTTAAGGATGCCCTGCTCAATGCCGCTGTGTTCGGTCTGCTGATAGGCTGCATCGAGATGTACTCGCATGGAACCGGGCCAACTGTAGTGCTTATAGGTGTGGCGCTTCTGCTGATACTCGGCTACATCTACGTCCGCTCGCAGCTTGACCGCAAGTATCCCATGCTGCCTTTCGACCTGCTGCGCATACCGGTGTTTACGATGTCGGTAATTACCAGTATTGTCTCGTTTACAGCGCAGATGATGGCCATGGTGGCCATACCGTTCATGCTGCTGCATACTTTCGGGATGAATGCCGTGGAGACAGGGCTGCTGATGACCTCATGGCCGCTGGTCATAGTATTCGTGGCCCCGCTGGCCGGCTCGCTCATAGGCAAGGTGCATCCGGGGCTTCTCGGACTCTTCGGCCTGCTGTTGATGAGCGCGGGCTGCTTCCTGCTTTCATTTATTCCGGAGGATGCCTCACATCTTGACATAGCATGGCGGCTTATGATGTGCGGTGCCGGATTCGGTTTCTTCCAGTCGCCCAACAACCACATGCTGCTCAGTTCCGCACCCAACCACCGTGCCGGCAGTGCTGGAGGCATGCTCGCAACAGCCCGTCTCGTGGGACAGTCCACCGGTGCGGCTCTCGTCGCCCTCTTCTTCCATCTTTTCGGGGACGGAGCTCCCCACGATGCCATGCTCCTGGCCGGAGTTCTTACCATCTGCGGGGCATTGTCCTCGGTCAGCCGTCTAGGCCTCCGTCCACCGGTGAATGAACGGTAGGTACTGCAGCGCCACGAAAATGTAACCACTCGCTGATCAGTGTGTTACCAGACCAAGGCGTGCTTTCGGAGCAGTCCGCACACCCCCAAAAGAACGCGCTGTGTCGCTAAGCCATTGATTGCTGGTAGGTTACAAAAAGAGTATGCTCTCTTGCTTACCGTTTCTCTATTTTGCGTACTTTTGTTGCAGTCAAATGGAAGAGGAAAGAATCACCGGTAATCTGGAGTGGGACGGTCTGCGCCGGCCTCAGCTCATCTATGCGATGATATCCATCTTCTGCGGCATCTTCCTGTCGGTGGTGGACGGCAATATCTGCAATGTCGCCCTGCCGACTATCGCGCAGCAGCTGGGTGTCTCCTCGGCCGACTCTATCTGGGTGGTCAATGCCTTTCAGCTGGTGATCATGATGACCCTGCTGCCATTCTCGACACTGGGGGAGCTGTACAGCTACAAGCGGGTCTACCTAGGCGGTGTAGCGGTCTTTACTGTCGCATCGGTGTTCTGCACGCTCTCGCACAGTCTGCCGATGCTGATAGCTTCCCGCGCATTCCAGGGCCTGGGAGCCTCGATGATGATGAGCGTCAATACCTCCATCGCCAAGCTGGTCTTTCCCAAGCGGCATCTCGGAAAAGGCGTCAGCCTCAACGCTACTGTGGTGGCCCTGTCGGCGGTCTCCGGCCCTTCGATAGCGGCCGCCATACTGTCCGTGGCATCCTGGCCGTGGCTGTTTGCGATCAATATCCCTATGGGCATCGTCACTTTTATGATGGGCTGGCGTTTCCTGCCGGACAATCCCACTCATGTCCTCGGACGGAAGTTCAACATCAAGGACGCGCTGCTCAATGTGCTCGTATTCGGCCTGCTGATAGGCTGCATAGAGCTGTACTCGCATGACGGCCGGTTCAGTACGGTGCTTATAGGAGCGGCGTTTCTGCTGGTGTCGGGCTGGTTCTACGTCAGGACCCAGCTCCGCCGCAGGTATCCGATGCTGCCGTTCGACCTGCTGCGTATTCCGATGTTCTCGATGTCGGTGATTACCAGCATAGTCTCCTATACGGCCCAGATGCTGGCCCTGGTGGGTATGCCTTTCCTGTTGCTCCATACTTTCGGAATGAATGCCGTGGAGACCGGAGTGGTGATGACTTCCTGGCCGTTCATCGTGATGTTCGTGGCCCCTCTTTCAGGCTCGCTCAGCGACCGTGTACATCCCGGACTGCTGGGCGGACTGGGTCTGCTGCTGATGAGTGCCGGCTGTTTCCTGCTCTCGTACATACCCGAGGATGCCTCACATCTGGATATCGCATGGAGGCTGATGATGTGTGGGGCCGGCTTCGGTTTCTTCCAGTCGCCCAACAACCACATGCTGCTCAGCTCCGCTCCCAATCACCGGGCCGGCAGCGCGAGCGGTATGCTTTCCACGGCCCGCCTTACAGGTCAGGCTGTCGGAGCCTCCCTGGTGGCCCTGCTCTTCCATCTTTTCGGGGACAAGGCTCCCCATGACGCCATGCTCCTGGCCGGAGCCCTCACTGTCTGCGCCGCCCTCTTCTCCTTCCTCCGCCTCCGCACAAAGTAATTGTACAATATGGCAGTTGGGGGAAAAAGAGTATCTTTGCAGGTTGAGTACAATCAGCAGTGAAGATTATGAAGATAAAGGAAATATTGAAGAAAGTCCTGCCGTATGCGGTTATAGTGGCGGGATTCGTGGTGATAGCCTATGCCTATGCGCCGCAGGTGCTGCAGGGTAAGGTGGTCAATCAGTCGGACATATCCTCATGGAAGGGAATGTCGCACGAGATACTGGAGTGGAATGAGGAGCATCCGGATGACCCCGCTCTGTGGACCGGCTCGATGTTCGGCGGTATGCCGGCCACCCAGATATCGGTGGACTACAGAGGAGATGCGACCGACCCGTTCTACAATCTGCTCTTCTGGGGACAGCGTCCGCCCAGTTATCTGATAATCTCGCTGCTCGGCGGCTTCCTGCTGTTCCTGGCCTTCGGGGTCAATCCCTGGCTTTCGGCAGTCGGTGCGATAGCCGTCACATTCTGCTCCTACAATATGCAGATTGTCCAGGTCGGGCACAATACCAAGATGGTGGCCATCGCTTTCATGCCCTGGGTGCTCGCGGCGCTGGTCTATGCCTACAGACGCAAGGCTCTGCTCGGAGCCGTATTCTTTGCTCTGGCACTGAGCTTCCAGATCAAGGCCAACCATCCGCAGATTACCTATTATCTGGCATTCATCGTCTTTGGATACGCTATTGCAGAACTCTGCGGAGCGGTTGCTGCTCAGAGAAGACGGAAGGCGGCTGTCAGGAATGCAGTTCCTGTATCCGACAGCATTCTGACATCTGGAACAACTGTTGAGCCTCCGTTCCGTGAGACACCTGTAGGCCGCTGGCTCATAGCCTCCGTACTGGTGCTGGTCGGCGGCCTGCTCGGCATAGCCACAAACGCCAACAAGCTCATGCCCACCTACGAATATGCCGGGTACACCATGCGCGGCGGCTCGGAGCTGACCCACGACGAGCACAACCAGACCGGTGACGGACTCAAACTCGACTACGCCACCGCCTGGTCCTATGGCATAGAGGAGACACCCAACCTGCTGATACCTGATTTCAACGGCGGTTCATCCTCCGGCGAGCTCTCACGTGATTCCGAGACATTCAGGGTCCTGCAGTCCTACGGGGTCAATGCCGAGTCCATGCGCAAGGGCATGCCCCTGTACTGGGGTCCTCAGCCCTTCACCGCCGGACCGATGTACCTAGGAGCCGTATCCCTTTTCCTTTTTGTATTCGGCCTGTGCGTGATCAGAGGCCGGTACAAATGGTGGATAGCCGGAGTCTCCCTGCTGGCCCTGCTGCTGGGCTGGGGCTCGCACTTCATGTGGTTCTCGGAGATATTCTTCAAATACGCACCGCTGTACAATAAGTTCAGGACGGTATCCATGATTCTGGTCATCCTGCAGGTTACGGTGCCGCTTATGGGCATACTCGGGGTCAATGCCGCGCTGTTCGCCAAGGAGCCGCTGCCCGACAGGAAGGTCAGGAACGGTCTGCTGACGGCTCTCGGTGTGACGGGCGGTATATCCCTGCTGTTTGCTCTCTTCCCGGGCCTGGCGGGTGACTTCTCCTCGGCGAGCGATGCTGCTGTCTTCGGAGGCAATGAGCAGCTCATCAGGGCCCTCCAGGACGACCGCCGCAGCCTGCTGCGCTCGGATGCCTTCCGCTCTCTGATATTCATCGTACTGGCGGCCGGAGTATTCTTTGCATCGTGGAAAGGCAAGCTCAAGACCATGCCTGCCGTGGCCCTGCTGGGTATCCTGCTGCTGGTGGACCTCTGGGGTGTGGACAAGCGGTATCTGAATAAGGAGCATTTCGTCACTGAGCGTAATTTTGACTCGCCGTTCAACCCCCGTCCGGTGGACAATGCCATACATCAGGACACGGACCTCTCCTATCGCGTCCTCGACCTGAGCGTCAATACTTTCAACGACGCCATCGTCAGCTACCACCACAAGACCATAGGCGGATACAGCCCGGCAAAGCTCCAGCGGTATCAGGACCTGATAGACTTCCATATCGCTCCGGAGATGAGGGCGATGATAGATGACGTCAATTCGGCCATGTCAACGGCCAGGACTGTCGGTGATCTGGAGAATGCTCTGGGCTATTATCCGGTGCTGTCCATGCTCAATACCAAGTATGTCGTGATAGATCCGGGCAGTCTGCCGCTGACCTATGACAGACGGCTGGGCAACGGATGGCTGGTAAGCCGCGTCCGCACCGCCCCGACCGCCGATGCCGAGATGGCCGCGCTCGGGGAGATTGACCCTGCGGTGGAGGCCGTGATATTTGACCCTGAGGCTCCGGAGGGCACCGTGACCGAATATGCCGGGGCTGACAGCGGCAGGGTGGAACTCGTCTATTATTCTCCCAACCGTCTCAGATATGATGTGTCCGCTCCCGCAAAGGGCCTTGCGGTATTCAGCGAGATCTGGTACCCGGCCGGGTGGAAGGCTTTTGTGGATGGAAATGAAGTGCCGGTACTCAGAGCCGACTATGCGCTCCGGGCCCTGATGATCGAGGAGGGAGACCACGAGGTGGAGTTCGTCTTCGATCCGGCCTCGTTCACTGTCGGCAGAAACATTTCCCTGGCATCGTCCATTGCGATCCTGGTACTGCTGGCCGGAGCCGTTCTGTATTCAGTCTTATTTGCCGACAAGAGAAAACAGCCGAGATGACCCATACCGCCCAGGATAAGCTCATATCACCGAGCTACTGTCTGATACTTGCAGCGAACTTCCTGCTGTATTTCGGCTTCTACCTGCTGATGCCGGTATTTCCGTTCTTTCTGGTAGAGGAGTTCGGAGTCACCGAGGGGGCTGTGGGTGCGATACTTGCCTGCTATACCGTCGCCGCTCTGGCAGTCCGCCCGTTTTCGGGCTACCTGCTGGACACATTTGCCCGAAAGCCGCTCTATCTGCTGGCTTTCTCGGTCTTCACCCTGATATTCGGAGGCTATATCGTCACCGGTACGGTGCTGATGTTCATCGCCCTGCGCATAGTACACGGCTTCTCATTCGGGACCGTGACCGTGGCCGGCAATACCATAGTGATCGACATCACTCCGTCCTCGCGGAGGGGAGAGGCAGTGGGCTACTACGGCCTGGCCAACAACATAGCCATGTCCCTGGGGCCCATGACGGGTCTGTTCATGCACGACCATGTGTCCTTCGACACGATATTCATCACGGCTCTGTGCTGCTGTCTGGCCGGACTGATATGCGCCTCGCTGATACGGACTCCGAAGAAACAGCCCATGCCCCGGGCGGCTCTGTCCCTGGACCGTTTCATCCTGCTCAAGGGCATCCCTCTGGGCATCGACCTGCTGCTGCTCTCGATACCGTATGGCATGACTACGACTTACGTGGCGATGTACGCCAAGCACATAGGCATCACCGGCGGCACGGGCCTGTTCTTCACCTGCATGGCTGTCGGCCTGGCGATATCCAGGCTTTTCTCAGGCAAGCAGGTGGATCACGGGCACATCACCGAAGTGATACACATCGCCTTTTATCCGGTGATTATATGCTTCCTGAGTCTGTTCTTCTGCGAGAGGGTGGCGTCGGTATCGGTTCATGCCGCTTCCCTGATGCTCTATGCCACTGCACTTGTGCTCGGAGCCGGATTCGGAACCATGTTCCCGGCCTTCAACACCATGTTCGTCAACCTCGGCCGCCACGACCAGCGCGGCACGGCCACCTCTACCTATCTTACTTCCTGGGATATAGGCATCGGCATCGGCCTGGTGCTGGGCGGCATCATAGGGGAGCACAGCTCGTTCTCCTACGCCTATCTGATGGGAGCCGGCCTCAGCCTCATCTCCCTGCTCGGCTTCGTCTTCTACGCCTCTCCCCACTTCCACCGCAACCGTGTCGAATAACGGAAGACAGAAACCGCTAATCTTTCAGGCAGGCGAGCGGTATGATTTTTACCCCGTCAGTGCGGGTATATGCCATCTTGCTCCCTGTAAGTATGATTAAGAGATCCGGTTCCCGCAGCGGAACCTGTTTTTCATCTTCATTATGAGACCGGATTAATTTTCTTATTTCGTTCAGATGCCTTGCTCCCGCTTCAATCTCTTTGCCGCCCAGCTTACATTCTATAAGTGCGTATCTTCCATCGGACAGGTGAAGTACAAAGTCGGCATCAAGTCCATATCGGTCACGGTAATAAGAAATGTGGCTGTTGAAATCCGGAGTATAGGCCCTGAGGTCACGGACACACATCTGCTCAAAGATGAATCCGAAAGTCTTTAATTGAGTCATAAGTGCATCAGGGGAAAGTCCTAATGAGGCAACTGCAATAGACGGATCTACAAACGAGCGTTTAACTCCGCTTCTGAGAGCGGTCTTACTTCGTATGGCAGGGCACCACGCCTGGATGTTGTCAATAACAAACAGGCGTGTAAGAGCATTTACATAGTCTTCAAAAGTAGGCTTTGTGCAGCTGACTTCTCCGGAAGCGACAACGTCTTCCAGTATTGATGAATTCTTGGCCAGTGTAGAGATATTCCTGGAATAGGATCTTAAGATTTGTCTTGTAAGAAACTCATCGCGTTTGACATCATCGATCCGGGATATGTCTTCCTTGCAAACTGTGTCTACATAGTTTTGAGCTATCATCAGTTGTGCTTTACGGGACTGGATGTTTATGCAGGCAGGCCAGCCTCCGCGGCAAGCTGAAAAAATCAAGTCTTCTATCTCCATATCGGAACTGATGCCGTCGATATCAAGATTCGGATAGTCAAACAATTCAGACAAAGATATCTTTCCGTTGGATTCTTTTGATTCGTATAGGCTCATTGGAATCATTTTCATACGGCTGATGCGTCCTGTCCCGGAGTGCTTGATCCTGTCCTTTTTGACAGCATTGGACCCTGTGAGGATAAACTGACCGGGAGTTTGTCTCGTGTCAACCATAGTGCGCACGGCATCCCACAGTACCGGAGCATCCTGCCATTCATCAATCAATCGTGGAGTTTCTCCTAATAAAAGAAGTGATGGTTTGGATTCCGCAGTAGCAAGATACTCGTTGCTCATATTCGGATCTTGCATTTTTATGACGCTTTTGGCCAGTTGTTCGGCTGTGGTAGTCTTTCCGCACCACTTGGGCCCCTCGATGAGAACAGCCCCGAAAGCATCAAGTCTTTCAGCAAGAACTTTGTCTGATATTCTTTTAAAATAACGCATGGTCGTGGTTCTTAGTTTGGCAAAGGTACAAACAATTATTTTATTTTCCTTTTTTGTGGCATTTTATTTTCCTTTTTTGCGGTATTTCGCTTTCCTTTTTTGCGGTAAATAGGCCTCTTGATGTCCGGTTCTTAACGGGAGTGGCGGCCGGGCATGATCATCGGCAGCAGCACGATGAGGGCGATGAAGGAGAAGAGCATACCGCCGATGGTACCGATGGCGAAGGCGAACCAGAAGACCTCATCCTTGCCGTCAATCAGGAAAGGAGCCAGTCCTAGTACCGTGGACAGGATGGTGAGCGAGATGGGGATGATCTTGTGGTTGTAGGCTCTTACAAATGTGCGGCGGTGTGCCGGCATCCTGTTGTATTCGTTGACGATGTAGATGCCGGCATTGACCACAATGCCCGCCAGCATGATCATGGAGGCGAATCCTCCTTGGTCAAATGTCGTCCCGGTCAGCCTGAATGCCAGGAAGATGCCGATAAACGACACGGGTATGAGGGATATGATGGCCAGCGGCTGCAGCAGGGACTCGAACAGCGCGGCGCAGATCATGTAGATGATGAGCGTTATCAGTATCAGCAGCATCCATTGTTTTTTGGCCTTCTGGTACCAGTCATATTGGGGAGACGAGGCCTTGAAACCTATGGGCAGCACTCCTGAGTTGAGCCGGTCTATCTCCGATTCCATGAGATTTTCCTCCAGTTTGTAGGAGCCGATGAAATTGTATTTGACATAGAGGATGTATTCCTGATCGGCACGGTAGATGTTGTTGCCGGAGTTGCGGCTCTCTATCCAGCCTATCTCGGTAAAGCGTATATCGGTGCTGTCTATACGGATGTACTCGTTCTCCAGATGCCACACATCGAAGTCCTCGTAGTCGTCGGATACTATGCGCACCTCTGTCCGGGTCCCGTCATTGTCCACCTGATATCCGGCCGTGCTGGTAAAAAGCCTGTCGCTGAGAATCTGAAAGGCGGACACCGGATGTATGCCGTAAAGCGCCATCCTGTCGTAGTCATACGTGATAAGGTATTCCTTGGAGGAAGTGCCGTAATAATAGTCGTTCGGCCCCTCTATGCCCAGGTCGGTCACGCGGGGGGTGCCGGAGAGCCTGTCCACTAAATCCTGGCAGTACCGGTACAGCATGTCGTAGTTGTACCCTGTCAGTTCTATGGTCCCGTTCTTCCACAGACTGGGTCCGACGTAGTTGTTGAAGTTCTGGTCGTCCACGCCATATACCTGCCAGTTGGCTCCTCCGTAGACGTTTGCCTTGCGGATGACCTGCTGCTTAAGGATGGACGGGAAAGAGGTCTTCATGGCTTCGTCGGTGAACTCCACCGTTATCCTTCCGGACGAGTAGGAGCTGATCTGAGTGCGGAAGTGCTTGATCTCGTCAAATCCGGCCAGGAAATTCTCCATGTACACCATGATGTCATTGAGCTGCTGGACAGTACATCCGTCCGGCAGACCTGCGCTGATGTAAAGTTCGGGCCTTTCCGGCTGGCGGAACATGGAGGCGAAGCCGTCCAGGCTCTTGCGGAAAAGCATGAACGAGCCTCCGAAAGCCAGAAGGAAGAAGAGTATGACGGCCCAGTTGAATTTCTTGATATAGAATATGAAACGGTCGTATCTCTGTGAGAGGCGCACTATCTTTCTGCGTCTGCGTATGGGGAATGAAATGCTTTCCGAGCGTATGGGAAAATAGTCCAGCAGGGCCGGTACGAAAAACAGTGCTACCATCATGGACACGCAGAGGTTGATGATGATTACCGCCGAGAAATCCGAGAGGATACGCTTCTGTTCCTCAGGCAGGAAGAATATCACGGCCAGTGAGCCGATGGTGGTCAGAAGTGCCGCCAGAATGGCCAGAAAGACTTTTCTGTCCCTGTAGTAGGAATAGTGTGAGACCATGATAATCGAGTTGTCGATGATGATGCTCAGTGATATGGATATTCCTGCCAGGGAATAGATATGGATGTCGATGTCCAGCAGCACGTACAGGATGACGGCCACTATGATGTTCACGGCCAGAGTAACGGCTATCAGCATGGTGTACCTGGGACTCAGCGAGGTGAGGAAGATAAATACCAGGAGTATGACCACGCACAGCAGGCTCCTGCGCACCAGTTTGCTGACCTCTTTCTGTATGTCTACGGACACATCGTAGGATTTCAGGGCGGAGAATGTCTCCGGGAAGCCTGCCTCCAGGCGTTTCATGGTCCCGGTTATCTCTGAGCACAGCTTTATGGTGTTGACGGACTCTTCCGGATAGATGATGACGTTGATGGTGTTGAGTCCGTTGATGCGGTTGTATGAGGTCGGCTGGGCCTGGCGGGTCTTTACCGCAGCCACATCCATGAGCCGTATGATGCGGCCGTCCGTGTTGGCCACCGGCAGCAGTTCCAGCTCCATAGGTGCGTTCCTTACCACTATGTCCGGCTCGTCCGTCCTGTCCTGTACGGGGGCACTTCCGATAACAGTACTGCCCCCAAGATAGCGGGAGACCGAGCTGTATACATCCGAGGCACTGATGCCGGCGGACTTGGTTTTCTCAGTATTGACAGATATCTCCGTATAGTCGGGAGCTGCACCTGAAAGTTCCACGGAATGAACTCCATCTATGATGGCCAGGTCCTTGATGATATGGTCATTGATATATTGCTCTATGCGGTTGGTCGGCAGGTCGGCGTTGATTGTGTACATGATGACCGGGTCTATGTCGGTGCCTGCTGCGGATACTGACAACTCAGGATATGAGACACCTTCCGGCAGTTTGTCGTAAAGGGAGCGGATGGCTGAGGAGACCTCGAAGCGGACGGCGTCCATATCCGCGTTTTTCTTCAGCCGCATTGAGATGGTCCCGCTGCCCTTGCGGCTCATTGATGTTATCGACTCAATGCCTTTTATCGAGGATATATAGCCTTCGATCTTGGATGTGACCTCACTTTCCATCACTCTGGCGGATGCATTCTGCCAGTAGCAGTATATCGACAGGCTCTGCTGTTTCTCCCGTGGCAGATACTGGAGGTTGAGCGACGGTATAAGCGCGGCTCCTACGGTAATCAGCACGGCGAATATCAGCAGTACTGAGAATGACGGTATCCTGAAACCTTTCATCTCCTGCGCGTCTTGTCGGATTTCCTGTATATCAAATAATATATCAGCGGTATGCCGAAGATGCTGACTATGAGGCCGACAATCATGCCGCCGATCATCACTATCGACAAGGGGAACTGCAGATCCGAGCCCATATCACCCTTGGTGAGGAAGGGCACCATGGCCAGAACTGTAGTGAGGGTGGTCATCAGGATCGGGTTGAGTCTTCTGGAGCCGCCGGTCATGATGGCTCTAAGCAGGTTGTAGCCGTTCTCCTTGCGCAGCCGGTTGATGGTGTCCACTTTCAGGATGGAGTCGTTGATGACGATACCGCTCATGACTACGATACCTATCATCGACATGGCATTGATGCTGCCTCCGCACAGCTTGAGCAGCAGAAGTGCTCCGAAGATGTCCACGATTATCTCGGACAGGATGATCAGGGGCTGTATGAGAGACTCGAACTGTGCGGCGAGGATGAAGTACAGCAGCAGTATGGAGACTACGGCAATGAGCATCAGCTCGCTTATAATGTCCCTGCTGGAGAAATACGAGCCGCTGAATGCCACGTCGTAGGTTCCGTCCTTTATGGCCAGATCCCTGGAGGCGTCCATTACGGCGGGGACAAGTCTGTCGGATATGTCCAGTTCAAGAGGGTAGTAGTTGCCGGACATTCCTGAGACAATGGTTTTCAGGTCGCGGCTTCGTCCTTCGGTGGCGAATGTGCTGATGGGAATCTCCGTCCCGGAACTGTTCTGCACCGTTACTGACAGCAGGTCGGATGAGGAGTTTCTGTCTCCGATTACCACAGGGATGGAATAATCGCCGGTGGTGATGGAGAAAATATGGTCTTCCCGGGTGAATTTGCGCAGGGCGCTCAGCACACTGTTGTAGGATATGCCGTAGAGGGACATTTTCTCAGGGTCCAGGGTAAGCATTATCTGCTCCTGCCAGCGGATGGGGTTGGGGTGTATCCCGGGCACGGCATCGCTGATGCCGGTGATGATGGAGTTGAGCTTGTCCGGCTCAGGAGTCCGGCCGTCGCGTCCGCTGATCCGAACGGTGAGTTTCGGAGAGTTGTCCGAGAACATCAGGGTGAACAGGTTGCCTGCATCAGAGAAACTGAATGCAGCTTCAGGATACCGCTCTCTCAGCCAAGCGGAAGTTCCGTTGATGATGCTGTCCAGACCTTCCGGAGTCCGGGCCATAAAGTATATCTGGGCCTCGCTCTTGCTCATGTCCCGCGTGTGGGGCATGAGAAACTGCTGCGTTCCGCACATCTGAGTGGTCTGTACGGCGTGCTGCGCCACGACGGAGGCCAGAGAACAGCTGCGGGTATCGTTCTCCTCGGTGGTGAGCGGACTGTTCCAGTCCACGTTGAGGATGATGTCGCTCTTGGTTACAGGGGGGAAAGTGCTTTTCTCCAAGTTCATGAACAGGAGTACGGAAAGAGGTATGGTTGCCAGCATCATGACCATTACGGCCTTGCCGTGCCTGAAAGTCCATTTGAGAGCTTTCTCATAGGAAGGTCCCAGCTCGGTATATCTGGCGATTCTGGCCAGATATTTGTTGTCCATCCTGCGTCCTCTCTTCTTATACAGAGCGTAGTAATATACCGGTACCACCAGTACTGCGAACAGCAGGGAGGAGAAGAGTCCGACGGTGATGGCCACCGCCTGGTCGAAGAATATCTCTCCGGCTATGCCGCTGAGGAACACCAGGGGTACGAATACGGCGCAGTTGGTGAGGATGGAACTGAGCATCGGGGCGAATACTTCCCCGGAGCCTATGGCCACGGCATCCTCGAGGGTGTCGCCTCTCTCCCACCGCTGGGTGATGTTGTCTATGACGATAATCGAGTTGTCCACCATCATGCCGACGCTCAGTATGAGGCCGGCAAGGGAGATGATATTGATGCTTATGCCCATCAGGTAGAGGGCGAGCATAGAGGTCAGCAGCGAGACGATGATGGTGGGGATGATGAGCATGGAGAACCGGAAGTTGCGCATGAACAGCAGGATGACGATGCTGGCCAGAAGGATGCCGGCCACCAGGTTCTGCTCCAGGTTGTCGATAGTGTAGCGCAGCAGTTCGGTCTGGTCCCTGGTGATGGTGAAATGTACTTCCGGGTACTCTGTCTCAAAGCGTCCAATCCTATCATGCAGGGCCTTGCGCAGTGTGTTCATTCTGGCATCGCTCTGCTTTATGATAGCCATACTCACCGCCCTGTCTCCGTCGGAGCGTATGAGGCAGTTGTCCGTTCCCGGCTGCTCTATTATTTCAGCCAGTTCCTTGAAAAGGTATATGCGGCCTCCGATATTGAGCCGTATACGTTCTATATCCTCTCTGGAAGTCAGTTCTGACTGAAATCGTATGTTCCAGTGGTACTGGCCGTCACGGATAGAGAGATTGCCCAGTTGGATGTTGTTGCTCTCGATGGCCTGGGCCAGCACGTCCGGGGCAGTTCCGATGGCCGCGAGCTTTTCGTTGTCCGGTATTATCAGCAATTCCGGGAACACCAGTCCGCTCAGGTCCACCATAGCCACTTCCGGAATCTGTTCTATCCGCTTGGATATCACGTTGGAAGCCAGACGGCTCATCTCCATTGCCATGGAAGGATCGTCCACGCTCATATTGACGAAGAAGGCCGGGATATCAGTTGCGCTGGATTTTATGGCCTTGGGTCTTTCGGCTCCCTCGGGTAGGGAGGACATGGAGCGGTCAATCCTCTCGTTGACATCCACGAAGGTGAAGTCAATATCCGTCCCGTACTCGAACGACAGGCGGATGATGCCTGTACCGCTTTCGGACTGGGAGCGGATGTCAGTGAGGGACGGTATCTGCATCAGTTCCCGTCGGAGGGTCTGGAGATACCGGTCCATCTCTCTTGCCGAACTGCCGTCCACCTTGACCTGAACGGTAATCTGAGGGATATCCACGTCCGGCATGAGCGATATGGGGATCAGCTTGATGGACACTGCTCCCAGGACGGCCACGGCGAACAGGACCATGGATACCGCCACCGGTCTTCTGATAAGCTGCCGTATCATTGCCTTACGATTACTTTGGACTCATGGGCCAGGTTGAGATTGCCAGATGTGATGACTGCGTCTCCTAAGTTGAGTTCCGCCGTACGCTCTTCATTCACTTTGACGACATGGCTGTCGCTGTTGGACATGACGATATCCACGTACACCCAACGAGCCGTGCTGTCCGCGCTCTGGTAGACGAAGAGCACGTCCTGATTGTCCCTCATAACCACCGCGCTTTTGGGCACCACCTGCTGACACGGGATGATCTCTTCCACCATGACCCTTACATTCATGCCGTCCATCATACCTCCGTCCGCATTGCTCACCGAGGCAGTTATCTCTATCCGGCCCTTGTCGTCCACCGTGGGATTGACTGAGATGATATGACCGGCGTATATCTTGTCCGGAGCATTGAACGGGGAGATTTTCACCGGCATACCCGTTCTGACCGAGCCGATTTCCGACTCCAGCAGCGGAAATGTCACGTCAAAGCTGCTGTCATCGATTACCGAGCAGAAATTCTCGGGCGGAGCACTTTCATAGACCCGTCCCTTGACATTCGCCACTTTCCCGGTAAACGGAGCCACAATCCGGGTTCCGTTGTAGTCGTACAGGGCCCTGCGCCAGTTCTGTTCCGCATCTGCATATCCCGACCTGGTCCTGGCTATGGCCATTGTGGCAGCCGGTACTTCCGAGGTATCGGCATCTCCGTATCCGAAGCCGATGAGCACGTCGTTGAGGTCTATCTCAGCCTTGCGCATGGCATTCTCGGCCTGGGCCAGGGCTATGGAAGCCGCTTCCGGGTCAAGACACGCTATAAGCTCGCCTTCATGTACTGTCTGTCCGTTGGCAAAATTCACTTCGGATATGGTGCCGGACGTATTGAACCTCAGGCCGCTCTTGCGGGCAGCGACAAGCTTGCCGTTGCTTATGGTCTGTCTTCTGAAATCAGTCAGCCTCAGGGTCATGGTGTCCACGTAGTTGGTCTCCACTGCCTGTGACAGGCGGGTCAGAGTGTCTTTTTCTACTGTATTTCTGTTTCCACATGCGGCTGTAAGCACTATCAGCGGCAGTATCATAAGTCTTTTCATATAGCAGTCAGTATTGTCTGTCTTCAATGAGTTTGTCAAATTCGGCATCCAGGTCTTTACCGTAGATATAGTCGTAGAGCGTATCCTTGCGCAAGTTGTAATAGTAGGACCAATAGTTGGCCAGCTCCTCTATGTACTGGGCGGAGGCCTCGTCCCTTTCATTCTGCGCGGTGTTCATCTCCAGTATGCCTATGGTCCCGTTGCGGAATCTCTGGAGGGCCAGTTCGTATCTTTCTCCGGCTATGGCGTCCGCTTTCTGGGAGACATCGCACTGCTGCGACTGGGCGTTGAACTGCACCACGCGGATGTATATGTCCTGCCGGCGCTGCATCACCTCCTGCTCTACCTGTACCAGTACGATTTCCTGCTGGGTCCTGGCCATCTGCACCTTGCCCTTTCCGAGTCCCCAGTCCAGTATGGGGACGCTGAGTGTCAGACCTACTATCTCCTGGTCCATGGGATTGCGGTAAGATGAGGTGAACTCACTGCCGGTCTGGGTAAGTCCGAACTGGGCCGTCAGCATCGCGCTGAATCCCCTCTCGGACTTGGCCTGGGCGATGGCTGCCTCGGCCTCTATGAGGTTGAGTTCGTTGTCCAGACTGAATGTGGTGTTCTCCAGGCTGCGCCGGACGGCC
Organism: uncultured Bacteroidales bacterium; assembly: GCA_944326255.1. Lineage (GTDB taxonomy): Bacteria > Bacteroidota > Bacteroidia > Bacteroidales > UBA932 > Coprenecus. Next base: position 34,536 of record CALVDG010000004.1, on the reverse strand, counting down.
TCCTCCTCGTCGATTTCGATGTTCGAGTAGTGCTGAGGCCTGATGAGTGTGAGATCGGTGTCATCTCCCATACCTAGATAGGACTTCAGGGAAAGCATGGCCTGCTGCAGCTCGACTTCCGAACTGGCCACGGCTATCTCGGCGTTGAGCACCTGCAGCTCCATCTGAAGCAGCTCGTCCTTGGTGTATGTGCCTATGTTGAAACGTTCCTGAGCGATGCTGTAAAGCTGCCTGGTGTTCTCGTAACGGCGGCGTGCCATTTCCAGGTTCTCCTGGGTGCGCAGTACGGTGAAAAAATATGTTGTGGCCGTTATGGCTATGTCCTCCAGATCCTCCAGATATTTCTTCTTGGATCTCTCATATTTTTTCGGCTCCGTCTTTCTTTCCCATTTGAGCCTGTTGTACTGGAAGATAGGCTGCTGGAGATAGACATTGACCGGGTTGGAGTTCCAGGTCATGCTGCCGTAGGGTGAGAACTGGTCGAAGCGGTTGAGGTAGGTGTTCAGGGATATGATACCGCCTGTCCACGGGATGTTCTGGTCTATCGAGAGCTGCAGCCAGTTGTTCATATTGTCGTTCTGCACGTAGTGTGTCTCGCCGGTCTCCGCGTCCTGCAGGGGTACGAGCGAGCGGTTGTACTGTCCCAGTCCGGCATTGAGATTGAGCGAGGGCAGAAACTGCGCCTTATACGAGCGGAACTCCCAGTAACTGCTTATGAACGAGTATTTGGCGATCATTGCCGGCAATGACTTGCTTTGCGCCGCCACTATCACGTCCTCCAGCGTAAACTCCCAGTGCTTCACTGAAGTTCCGCTCTCAGCCGTCCTGAGCGTATCCTTTCCGGCACTGAGTGCCTGTATTGGCAGAGAACTCAGGCATACGGTGCAGGCCATACAGAAGATCCAAAGCTTTTTCATAAGCAAATCTGTTTGTAAATCCCCTTCAAAGTTAAACTAAAAAAACTTTTTTCAAAAATTTAGTAGCCGCTATGAATATATAAAAAGGCCGCACCGGTTCGATGCAGCCTTGTTTCTCAGCTATGATGCCGTAAGTTATTCGTCTTTCTCTTCCTCCTGATAAGCCTTCAGCAGCTTCTCCTGGACGTCGGCGGGTACCTGCTGGTACTCGGCCATCTCCATGGTGAAGGAAGCGCGTCCTGAAGTCAGGGAGCTGAGGGTGGTGGAGTACTTGTAGAGCTCTGCCAGAGGCACGCGGGCCTTTAGCACCTCGAAGCCCTTGACGCTGCTCATGCCCTCGATCATGGCCCTGCGGCCCTGAAGGTCGGACATCACGTCACCCATGTACTCGCCTGGCACCATGATTTCGATGTTGCAGATAGGCTCCATAATCTTCGGACCGGCGTTGCGGAATGCCTCCTTGAAGGCGTTGCGGGCTGCCAGTTTGAAGGAGATCTCGTTGGAGTCCACCGGGTGCATCTTTCCGTCGTACACGTAGACGCGGATGTCACGGGCGTAGGATCCGGTCAGAGGACCTTCCTCCATCTTCTCCATGATACCCTTGAGGATGGCGGGCATGAAGCGTGCGTCGATGGCACCGCCGACGATACAGTTGTAGAACTCGAGCTTTCCGCCCCAGTCCATGGTGTATTCTTCCTTGGACTTGATATTGAGAACCATCTCCTTGCCGTCTACCTTGAAGCGATTGTTCTGGGGAGCTCCTTCCACGTAGGGTTCCAGGAGGAGGTGAACCTCACCGAACTGACCGGCACCGCCGGACTGTTTCTTGTGGCGGTAGTTGGCTGCGGCCACCTTGGTGATGGTCTCGCGGTATGAGATACGGGGCGCCATGAACTCGATCTCCATCTTGTTGATGTTGTTGATCTGCCATTTGAGGGTGTTGATATGCTGCTCGCCCTGTCCGCTGAGGATAGTCTGCTTGAGCTCCTTGGCGTACTGTACGATGTAGGTGGGATCCTCGGCCGCTGCCTTGTTGAGAATCTCGCCGAGCTTCTCCTCATCCTTCTCGTCCACTGCCTTGATGGCTGTGCGGAACTTGGCCTGAGGATATACGATGGGAGCGAATACTATCTCCTGTCCGGGAACGCAGAGGGTCTGGTTGGACTTGACGCTCTTGAGCTTGACCGTGCAGCCTATATCTCCGGCCACCATCTCGCTGACTTTCTCCCTCTTCTTGCCGGCTACGGCGAATATCTGGGAGATGCGCTCCTTATTGCCGTTCTCGGGATTGACCAGATCCATGCCTTCGGTGAGCTTGCCGGACATGACCTTGAAGTACGACACGTCTCCGAGGTGCTGCTCGAGGGCGTTCTTGAAGACGAAGATGGCTGTAGGGCCGTTGGGATCGCAGGGTACGGAGCCGCCGTCCTTGGTGGGCTCATTGTCATCGGCGGGTGAGGGAGCCACGTTGATCATGAACTCCATGAGCTTCTTGACACCGATGTCCTTTCTGGCCGAGATGCAGAATGTCGGCATGATGGAGCCCTGCAGGAAGCCGAGGTTGAGGCCTTTCTCTATCTCCTCGCGGGAGAGCTCACCTGCGTCGAAATATTTTTCCATAAGGGCCTCGTCGCTTTCGGCGGCCATCTCGGTCAGGGCTGAGAGCACCTCGTCGGCCTGGGCCTTGAACTGCTCAGGTATGTCGGCCTCGACTCTGGTGCCGTTGTCATCGGTGAAGGTGTACATCTTCATGGTCAGCACGTCGATGAAGCCGTTGAATCCGGCTCCTACGGCTACGGGGAACTGTACGAGGACCACCTTGTTGCCGAAGGCTTCCCTGAGGGAGTCGATGGTGTTCTCCCAGTTGGCTTTCTCCGCGTCAAGCTGGTTGACTGCCACCACTACGGGCTTTTTATAGTTGTCGGCGTATCTTGCGAAGATCTCCGTGCCTACCTCTACTCCCTGCTGTGCGTTCACTACAAGGATACCTGAGTCGCAGACTTTGAATGAGGAGACAACGCCTCCGATGAAATCATCTGCGCCGGGAGTATCCATTATATTCAGCTTGTTGTCCATGAACTCCGTGTAAAGAGGAGTCGAATAGATGGATCTCTGGTTGATCTGTTCGATTTCGGTGTTGTCGCTGATGGTGTTCTTCGCTTCTACAGTTCCTCTGCGGTCAATGACCTTGCCTTCATACATCATGGCTTCCGACAAGGTGGTCTTCCCAGATTTAGAGCTTCCCAGAAGCACGACATTTCTGATGTTTCCGGTCTGGTAGGTTTTCATTTTATCAAAAGATTAATATTAGTTAGTAAATTTTGTCAATATCTCACAAATTTAGAGAATCTGTAAGACAAATGCAAGAATACTGAAATCTAATTGCAGGTTAATTGCAGAAAAGGCCGTCCTTCATCTCCAGCATTCGGTCGGACATGGCGGCCAGAGAACGGTCGTGAGTGACGATGATGACAGTCTGTCCGAACTTGTCGCGCAGGTCGAAAAAAAGCTGATGGATGTCTTTCTTGGTGTGGCTGTCCAGGTTGCCGGAGGGTTCGTCAGCGAAGATTACCGAAGGATTGTTGATGACGGCGCGGGCTATGGCCACTCTCTGCTGCTCACCTCCGGAGAGCTCGGACGGTTTGTGGGAGATCCGGTGTCCTAGACCGAGTGTGCCGAGCAGCTCCTCCGCCTTTTTCCTGACCTCATGGACCGGAGTCCTGGCGATGAGCGCGGGTATCATGACGTTCTCCAGGGCCGTAAATTCCGGCAGGAGGTGATGGAACTGAAACACGAAGCCTATCTTCCGGTTGCGGAAGTCGGCCAGGGCGTCTGCGGAAAGGGAGAAGATATCAGTGCTGTCGATGAGCACCGTTCCGGTATCGGGCCTGGAGAGCGATCCGAGTATCTGAAGCAGGGTGGACTTGCCGGCACCGCTGGCTCCTACGATGGATATGACCTCGCGGTCAGCCGCACTGAAGTCAATGCCCCGTAGTACCTGTACGGGGCCGAAACTCTTAGTGATGCCTGTTGCCTGTATCATCGCGGCATAGGCTTTTCACGGCCGGGTCTGTCTTCCGGCCTCTGTGGGTCGTTGTCTTTTCCGGGCTTCTTCCACATCTTGATCATCTTGTCCCGGAACTCCTCCTCGGCTATGTACATCCGGGCGACCTTGTCCACGGGCAGGATCTTCAGGAACTCGTCCAGATACAGCTTTTCAAGCTCGTCGTCCTTGACGCACTCTTCCGTATATTTGATAAGGAGCCGCTTCATCTCCACCTCAGAGTAAGAGCCTTTGTCGGCCAGTTCCCTGATGGCTCGGTAGTTGTCGCGGGTGGCCTTGCGGGCATCGCACAGGGCCTTGTTGTATTCGTTGTAGACGGGCCAGAACTTGCTTGCCTCCTCGGGGGTAAGCTCCATCCGGGTAGTGAAGAAGCCTATCTTGGCACTCTCAAGCTGTTCCATGTTCCTGGGGCCGGACTCTCCGGGAGTCTTGCATCCTGGTCCGGAAGGTTCCGGCTGGGCTGCCGCAGACAGGGATATGGCTGCAGCGGCGATAATAAGGATAAATCGTCTCATTGCGTTGTCTATTCAAGGTTCAGGTATCTGATAATGTCATCTTCGGTAAGCGAGGCCTCTATGTCTTCGGACAGTTCCTCGTCCATCGTGACGGTATTCTCCAGAGAATTGCTCAGGGCTTCCTCTACATCTATCTCGTCACTGTAGGCGTATATGAAGCTGCTTTCAATCCATCCTTCCTCTATCATGGCCGTGATGGGGTCGTCGGATTCCACCGGATCGGTGTACAGCAGGCCGGTCACCTTGGATACGACCCATCCGAATCCGGCGATGACACCGAACATCAGAGTCAGCATTATGGCAGGCTTGACTTTTGCCAGCCATCCTACATGCTCCGGCTCAGGTGTCACGGCTATCTCCCGGAGCCTGTCCTCCAGTTCGGAGAAATAGCCTTCGGGGACGGTGAACGGATTGCTATGTCTTATCTCTTCACTCATACTGTACTTTAGACACTTATCAGGCGGTTTGGATTAATCGTTTTCGTTTAAAATGTCCTGCATCTTGGTGAAGGCATGGTGATAGGAGGCCTTCACTGCTCCGACCGACCGGTTGAGAATCTCCGCTATCTCGGTGAATTTCAGTTCGTCGAAGTATCTCATGTTGAAGATCATCTTCTGTCTGGGCGGCAGCTTGGATATGGCCTGGTACAGCCTGCGGGATATCTCGTCTCCGGTGAAATACGGATCGGAAGCCAGCCTGTCGGCGATGGATGACTCATGCCCGCTCATGGACAGCATGGTCCTGAGGCGTTTGCTTTTGAGGAAATTGATGGTCTCGTTGGTGGCTATCCGGTAGAGCCATGTATAAAGCCTGGACTCCTCCCTGAAGTAAGGAAGGTTCTTCCAGGCTTTTATAAAGGTGTTCTGCAACAGGTCGTCCGCGTCGTCGTGATCCAGGACGGCCCTGCGGATATGCCAGTACAGACGCTGGGAGTATTTGCGCACCAGCAGGTTGAAGGCATAGTTCTCATTGCCTTCTTCCCTCAGTGCGGCGAGTATCTCCCTGTCGTCCATCTGCGGTTATTTTCTGGCTATGGCTTTGAGCGCGGCCGATACTATGTGGGCCTTGTCCAGACCGTACAGCTCCATCAGTCCGGCAGGAGTGCCGCTCTGGCCGAACTGGTCGTCCACGGCTACGAATTCCATAGGGCACGGACGGGTCCGTATGAGTACTCCGGCTATCAGTTCTCCGAGACCTCCGGCTATCAGGTGCTCCTCGGCGGTGACTACAGCTCCGGTCTTGGCTGCGGATGCGAGTACGGCCTCCGTATCCAGCGGCTTGATGGTATGTATGTCAATGACTTCTGCGGATATTCCCTGTTTCTCCAGTTCTTCGGCAGCCAGCAGGGCTTCCCATACCAGATGACCGGTGGCGAATATGGATACGTCCCTGCCTTCCGTCAGGCGCAGGGCCTTGCCTATCTCGAATGTCTGATTCTCAGGGGTGAAATTGGGTACTGACGGGCGGCCGAAACGCAGATATACGGGACCGTTGTACCTGGCGGCGGCTATTGTGGCTGCCTTGGTCTGGTTGTAGTCGCAGGGATTGATGACGGTCATGCGGGGCAGCATCCTCATCATGCCTATGTCCTCCATCACCTGGTGTGTCGCTCCGTCCTCGCCGAGGGTGATGCCGGCGTGGGATGCGGCTATCTTTACATTGGCACCGGCGTAGCAGACGCACTGGCGTATCTGGTCATAGACCCTGGAAGTCACGAAGTTGGCAAATGATCCGGCGAAAGGAATCTTGCCGCTGAGGGACAGGCCGGCGGCCGCGTCTATCATGTCAGCCTCGGCTATGCCGCACTGGAAGAAACGGTCCGGATGCTCCTTGGCGAACTGGTCCATCTTGAGCGAGCCTGTGAGGTCGGCGCACAGTCCGACGACTCTCTCGTCCTCGTTGCCTATCTCGGCGAGTCCTGCTCCGAAACCGGAACGGGTATCCTTATTTCCTGTATTTATAAATTTTTCCATTTTTCAAAAATCTTAAAAATCTCCGAGAGTTTCTTTAATCTGAGCCAGGGCGGCCTCGCACTGCTCTGCAGAAGGGGCCTTGCCGTGCCATTTGTTGGTGCCTTCCATGAAGTCCACGCCCTTGCCCATGACGGTCTTGAACAGAATCATCACCGGCTTGCCGTGTCCGCAGAGGCTGTGGGCCCTGTCAAAGGCCTCCAGCACTGCCTGCATGTCATTGCCCTCAGCGGTGATGCATTCCCATCCGAAGGCTTTCCATTTGACCTCCAGGTCGCCCAGTCCGATGACGGACTCCACCGTGCCGTCTATCTGCTGGTGATTCCAGTCGGTCATGGCTACGAGGTTGTCAATCCTGTGATGGGCGGCGAACATGGCTGCCTCCCATATCTGGCCTTCCTCGCTCTCGCCGTCGCCTACGAGGACATAGACCATGCGGTCATCCTTGTCCAGTTTCTTGCCGAGGGCTGCTCCGCAGGCTACAGACAGTCCCTGTCCGAGAGAGCCTGAGGGCATGTACACGCCGGGAAGTCCGTGATCCGTGGACGGATGGCCCTGGAGTCTGGAGCCCAGGTGGCGGAAGGTGGCCAGTTCCTTTACGGGGAAGTATCCGCTCCGTGCCAGTACGCTGTAGAACAGGGGGGACATATGGCCCGCTGAGAGGAAGAACATATCGTTGCCCTTTCCGCTGCGGTCCCAGTGCTCCGGGGAGTGTTTCATTACTTTGAAAAACAGGGCAGTGGCTATGTCAGTGCTGCTCAAGGAGCCGCCGGGATGCCCTGACCCGGCCTGAGTGACCATTCTCACAATGTCCCTTCTGACCTGGGACGCTGTCTGAGTCAGTCTTTCGGTATCTGTCATATCAGTTAAAAATGTTTATTGCGCTAAGATAGTATGAATTTTAGAAACTGTGAAAATAATGTATCTTTGCATCTAATTTTGCCATTGAGATGAAAAATATCCGTAACTTTTGCATAATAGCCCATATAGACCATGGAAAGAGTACGCTGGCGGACCGTCTGCTGGAGTACACCCACACCCTTACGGAGCGGGAGATGGAGGATCAGGTGCTGGACTCCATGGATCTGGAGCGGGAAAAGGGCATCACCATCAAGAGCCACGCGATCCAGATGGTGTACAATTATAAAGGTGAGAAGTATATCCTCAATCTCATCGACACTCCGGGCCACGTGGACTTCTCCTACGAGGTGTCCCGTGCCATCGCCTCCTGCGAGGGAGCCCTTCTGGTGGTGGACGCCACTCAGGGCATACAGGCCCAGACGATATCGAACCTCTACCTGGCCATCAATCATGACCTGGAGATTATACCAGTACTCAACAAGATAGATATGGACGCGGCCATGGTGGACGTGGTCAGCGACCAGATAGTGGACCTGATAGGCTGCGACCGTGAGGACATCCTGCTGTGCAGCGCGAAGACAGGCGAGGGTGTGCCGGCCATCCTGGACGCTGTGGTCGAGCGATTCCCAGCACCCAAGGGCGACCCGGAGGCTCCGCTCCAGGCCCTGATCTTTGACTCGGTGTTCAATCCCTTCCGTGGTGTGATAGCCTATTTCAAGGTGGTCAACGGCGTGATACACAGGGGTGACAAGGTGAAGTTTTTCAACACAGGCAAGGAATACGAGGCCGACGAGGTGGGTTATCTGAGGCTTAAGATGTGTCCAACGGAAGAAGTCACCACCGGCAATGTAGGCTATATCATCTCGGGCATCAAGACAGCCGTGGAGGTGAAGGTCGGCGATACCATCACCCATGTGGACCGGCCCTGTGCGGAGTCGATAGCCGGATTCGAGGAGGTAAAGCCGATGCTGTTCGCCGGAGTCTATCCGGTGGAGACGGACGAGTACGAGAACCTGCGGGCCTCGCTGGAGAAGCTCCAGCTCAATGACGCTTCCCTGGTCTTCGACCCCGAGTCATCCCTGGCCCTCGGTTTCGGTTTCCGCTGCGGTTTCCTGGGGCTGCTTCATCTGGAGATCATGCAGGAGAGGCTGTACAGGGAGTTCGACATGGACGTAATAACGACCGTGCCCAACGTATCTTATAAGGTATATACCACTCAGGGCGAGGTGGTGGACGTACACAATCCGTCCGGACTGCCTGCCCCGACCCTGATCGACTACATAGAGGAGCCGTATATACGGGCTCAGATCATATCCAAGAGCGAGTATTTCGGCCAGATAATGAAGCTCTGCCTGGACAAGAGGGGAGTGCTGAAGGGGCAGCATTTCCTGACGGCCGACAGGGTGGAGCTGACCTACGACATGCCTCTGGCCGAGATAGTGTTCGACTTTTACGACAAGCTCAAGTCTATCTCCCGGGGCTATGCCTCCTTCGACTACCATATCATCGGCTATCAGAAGGCCGACCTGGTAAAGCTGGACATCCTGCTCAACGGAGAGTCCGTGGATGCACTCTCCTCTCTGATTCACAGGGACAGGGCCTACGACTTCGGCCGCCGTATCTGCGAGAAGCTCAAGGAACTCATCCCCCGCCAGCAGTTCGAGATAGCGATCCAGGCTGCCATCGGTGCCAAGATCATCGCCCGCGAGACCGTCAAGGCCGTGCGCAAGGACGTGCTGGCCAAGTGCTACGGAGGAGACATCACCCGTAAGCGCAAGCTGCTGGAGAAGCAGAAGAAGGGCAAGAAGCGTATGCGCCAGATAGGTAACGTGGAAGTGCCCCAGTCCGCCTTCATGGCCGTCCTCAAACTCGACTGACGGATGAGTCTTCGCAGGGTTATATTGTCTGCAACAGTGCTTCTGGCATTTCTGTCTTTGTCGGTAAGTGCCCGAAGTGATATGGATACATCAAGAGGCAGGATGTATATGTCCCGCTGGTCAAGATACAATCAGAGCGGACAATATGATTCTGTGATTGTATCTGCCCGGCCTGTACTGGATTCGGCTCTCCGTTGCGGAGACCGCAGTCTTGCATTGATACCGTCAGTCATGATAGCTCAGGCCTATATGTTTACGGAAAGAGCTGATTCCGCTCAGAGTTGGATACGGACTCTGGAGGATTTGGGAGTAGAGGACGGCAGTCTGCCGGTTAAGTCAGTGTATTATAATACAAAGGCTTTATATGCAGTCAAGTTCAAGTTGGATTATTCCGAGGCACTGAAGTATTTTCTCAGAGGGTATGAGGTGGCTACGGCTATGGATAATCAGGATTACAGGGTAGCCTTGTTGACCAATATAGCCAATGTCTATTATCTCCGTTCGGATGACGGCGGCATGTCGTATGCCATGGAGGCTCTCCGCATTGTGGATTCGTGCAGAATCTCGGAATTTTCAAAAGGACTGACGTATCTGGCTATGGCGCAGATGCATTATATGCAGAAAGACTTCTCGTCTGCCGGATTCTGGATTAAGCGTGCCGATTCAACTGTGCATCAGGAAGAATACCGGTCTTTGACAGCCCCGGTGGAACTGCTTCTCGGGGATCTGTGCTCTGTTTATGGCAGATACGATGAGGCAGAGGAGCACTATAGCGTGGCACTCAGACACTCCTACAATACCGAGCCGGGCATTATTTCCAGAATATATCTTAATTATGGAAAGTACTGTGAGTTAAGGAAAAAGACGAATAAAGCAGTCGGACTTTATGAGCAGGGACTTGAGATATCCAATAACCATGGCAATGTGGAATTCCGTCTGGAATTGCTGCGCAGGCTGACTGATATATATTGCGACAGGGGCTCGGCGGACAGATTTCTTTATTATTATAGGCAGTTGCGCGAAAGTCTGGATGTCATTATCGGTCGGGAAAGAGAATTCAACTCACTTCTGCTCTCCAATCAGCGGATGCGGCATGAACTGGAATTGAGTACAAATGAACTGGAGTTGATGAAGGTGCGGAGAAGAAACATGCTTTGGATGTTCTTGTCACTGACCGCACTGTTGTTGGTCGTATCTTTCTACTCTCTGTGGAGGAGGCAGAAACGGATGTACAGAATATTGGTGGATCAGCATATTCACTATGTTCAGCAGATAGAGATGCTGCAGGCCGGTGTATCTCAAGTCAGCGCATCGGCATCTGAGGACAAGGATGCGGCGGAGAGACAGCTTTTCCGGAAGCTGGATGCTCTGATGTCCGTGGACAAGGTGTTCCGGCAGAAAGATCTTACTCTCGACCGCCTTGCGGAGATGACGGACAGTAACCGCACCTATGTATCCAAGGCGATCAATCATTATGCGGGTCAGTCGTACTCATCATATATCAATATGTACCGTATAGCGGAGGCGACCAGGCTCATCTCCAGGCCGGACAAGGAGATTCCCCTCAAACAGATTGCTGACGAAGTCGGCTATGCGTCCATGAGTGTGTTCTACAATGCGTTCTGTAAGGAGACTGGTTTGCCCCCCGGACGCTACCGCAAGGAACTGCAGAATCGTAAAATTGTTCCTGATTCGTGATTTTGAAGTAATCGGAAAAATAAAATTTGGAGAAGGCCGGACGGCTGCAATAATTTTGTAGTAACCTTAATCCAGCATTTTAACCAAATTAAAATACAACTCATGAAAAGAATTATTAATGGACAATGGTTCGCCGGTATGCTGTGCTTTGCCGTATCCTGCGACAAGGCTGACGGAGTGACAACGGGCGGTAACGATGATGGCGGTGGTGATGAGCCTACGGTGACAGAGGAGGTACCTTCCGTAAAAATAACAACCGGTGAGTCGGGAGAGGATTTCCTGACATTTACGCTTCTGCCGGAGAATGCGGCTGAGGTACGCTATATGGTTCTGCCTGCATCAGAGCAGGCTCCCGATGCTGCCGGTATCATGAATGAGGGAGAACAGGCAGAACCTGCTGCCGAGAAAGAATACACGGTGTCGGAACTGGCTCCGTCTACTGAGTATGCCATATTTGCCGCTGCGAAGAATTCCGATGGACTTACGTCTATGGTCGCAAGTGCACAGATGACCACGGGGGAACATGTGCCTGTGGTGCCGGAAATCACGATAAGCGAAGTGACAGTTGACGGAACAACGGCTACAGTCACTTATTCGTTGAAAGACGCGGAGCAGGCATGGTATATGTGCCTTCCTGCATCCGAGTCCGCACCTTCCGCTGATGTGCTTGCCGCTGACGGCAGTGAACTGCCTCTGGATGCTTCCGCTCCGCTGACCATAGATAATCTGGAGTACGAGACATCGTATGTGGTATATGCCGTAGCAGTGAGTGTTGATGAGGAATATTCAGAAGTGGCACAGTCTGCATTCGAGACGGGAGAGGCCCCTGTTGCTCCTCCTGCTGTCGGAGATTATTATTACAGTGACGGAACCTGGAGTACCGGCAGCGAGGCGCCTCTTGACGGTAAGACAGTGATAGGTATTGTATTCAAGTCAGGTGCGGCTGAGTCTGATATGTCTGACTATACCACAGCCGGTATCGATGAGGTACACGGTTTTGCGGTGGCTCTTAAAGATGTCAGGGATGATTCGGATATCTTCTCCCCCAAGACCGCTTTTGAATGGTCTGACAGCCCTCTGGGAGTTACCTCTACGGATGAGGATGACTTCAGCGGTTGGTACAATACCTGCCGTATTGAGGAGGCCGTGGCTGCGGGAGCGTCCAGTGATGTCATATATTATGTTACAGAGTTTTATGATGTGGAGACACCTGAGTCAAGTACCGGTTGGTACCTGCCTTCCCTGGGGCAGCTTAAGGAACTGTACAGTGTGAAGGCAACAGTATATGCTGCTATGGATATGGTTGACGGAGACACATTGTATGACTTCAGCGGAGACTGGTATTGGAGCAGTACGGAGGTGGATGACAGCGGTTCTGCATATAAAGTCAACTTCTTGGATTCCGGATTGGCAGTAGAATCCGATAATATTGCGAGACTTTGGAGAGTAAGGCCTGTAATAGCATTCTGATATGATAAGAAGATGTGTTTTTATCCTGATGATGCCGGTGCTTCTTGCACTGGCATCATGCAGTAAATCGGAACAGCAAGCCACAGATGGTGGTGGAACGGCTGATGAACTGACGGTAACGGTGAATGTTGCGGATATATCCGACAGTTCGGCATCAATAGTATTTACCCCGTCTTCGGAAGAGATTCCGTACATAGCCGGATATGTTATGCAGACAGCACCGGGCGGTATGGCATCTTCGGATGTAAAGCGGTATCTTGATGACCGGATTGCAGCAATGATGTCGGAGGAGGGTCTTACCAGGGCCGCGGCTGTTTCCGCCATGAGCGTACAGGGGGAGTATTCCATGACACCTGATACGCTCGCCTCTGAGACTGGATATCTGTGCTATGCGGTGGGAGTAAATGCCGAGGGACTGTACACTACCGAAGCCTTTACTGCGGAGTTTGAGACATTGGCGGAAGAGGAGCCTGTCGTAGATCTGTCGTTTACGATGGAAGTATCGGCTACGGCCACTATTGCTTCAGTGTCAGTGAAACCTTCGGATGATACACTGCCGTATTATTACGATATCATGACCAAGGAGGAGTACGACTCATACGGAGGCGATGTCGCGGCTTATCTGCTCAAGGCCATAGAGGCTACACTTGAGTCAACCGGACTGGACAAGACCGCTTTTGTGCAGTCAATACAGGTGCGCGGGCCTCAGAGTGAGAGTATACGCGGTCTGCCGTCGGACACCGAGATGGTGGCCTATGCCATAGGTCTTAATGATGACTGTACATGCTACGGGGAGCCGGGGATGCAGGACTTCCGCACAAAGGCTCCTGGAAAGCCTGAGGACTGCGAGTTCTCGTTTGATATCATTTTCAGCCCTTCAGGAGTGGATATCTCGGTTACGCCCAGTGATGACGGTATAGGATATTTTACTTCCGTAGTGTCTCTGGAAGAGTATGTGTCGGACGAAGCCCTGATACAGCGGGTCTATGAGTCCATCGTGTATCTGGCCGGAGAATATGAGATAACTCTCGGCCAGGCTGTGGAGATGACTGCCATTAACGGACCTGACAACTATACATACACAGACCTGGAGGAGGGTATGGACTATTATGTATTCGCCTACGCTTTGTCTTCTGACGGGAAAGCCGCCGGTCCTGTATTCAAGGAGCAGTTTACGGCTACGGCATATGTCTCCGAGGTTTCGGTAGCCGTAGAGAATGTGAAATGGTTCAACGGAGATGATCTTGCGGACATGGATTCCTATTATGAGGACATAAGAGGCCGTGCTTATTTCACCGCTGATGTAGTTCATTCGGACAATGCTATGTCATGGTTCCTCGGTCTTCTGCCCGGAGACTACAGGGACACTGAAAAATACCCTGACGGCAGTGTGTACGATGCTGTTATGATGGGCGGTATGCAGGACCGTGACCGTCTGGCCATAGTCGTCGATTACGGAGATCTTTCCGTCCTTGGTTTCGCGATAGACTCCGACGGGGTCTACGGCGGTATTTACAGGGCGTTTTTCAATATTACCGAAGAGGGTGCCTCACCCGTTTCTGAGTTTAATAATTAGAGTAACCCGATAAAATCATGAAAATGAAAAATAAATTGATGCAGTGGGCTGGATTGAGCCTGATGATCCTTCTTATGATATCTCTGGCATCCTGTGAGAAACAAGAGAAAGAAGGTTCCGTACCTGAAGTCAGCCTTGAAATCAGGAATACGTATGATACCTACGTTGAGTTTGCCGTGTCGGCACCGGGCGCATCGCTGTTGACCTACAGGCTTCTTACGGAATACGATGCACTTCCGTCAGCTTCGGAACTGCTGAAATCCGGAACCATGGCTGATCCGGACCTCTTCCAGGTGTACACTGTCCGCAACCTTGAACCTGAGACGACATACCGCATAGTAGCAGCGGCCAGATATGCTGACGGCAGCGAGTCCGCCGTGCGGGAAGAATCATTCAGGACCGTGGCAAGTCAGGCCATTGTTCCCGCATTGGTGCTCAGGGATGTGGTGGCTGCTTCTACTTCCATTAGGTTTACCCTTGTGCCGGACAAGGCGGCAAGGCTCGCTTATATGTGTGTACCCGCAACGGAAGGAATTCCTGATGCGGAGACAATACTGGAGGAGGGTATTCAGGTTGATCCCGGCAAGACTGACCAGTACGTGGCGGCCGGTCTCGCATCATTGACGGAGTATGTCATAGCGGCAGTAGCTGAAAGTGTGGACGGAACATGCTGTGATGTGCAAAGTGAGACGGTAGAGACACTTGAACCGGAGCCGGTGGCTGTCGGCGACTTCTATTACAGCGACGGTACATGGAGCAGCGGCTCCCAGGACCCGGTCGAGGGCAAGGAATGTATCGGAATAGTTGTCCTGACCGGACGCAGTACCGTGACTTACGGAGAGGATTCCGGAGTATACTATACCAAGAACGGTAATTCCAGAATGGACAATATCAACGGATATGTCATTGCGCTCAACGATGTGGCGGACGGAGCTTCTTTCGCCTGGGGCTCGCATGATGTGGACGGTGACAACGGTGCCGGCACCACGCATTCCGAGACCGACTTTATGGGATATTACAATACTGCCCAGATAAAGGCTAAGGCCGAGCAGAAGGCCGGAGGACTCAGCAATGATCCGGTGAACAATTATCCCGCCGCATATGCCGCTGTAGTGCTTTATGAGGATGAGATCCCTGCTCCGGAAATATCCTCAGGCTGGTTCCTGCCTTCGGCGCAGCAGATACATTATACCTTCCTGTACAACGAGGTGATAGGCGGGTCTCTGGCAAAACTCGGTGATGCGGCTACACCCATTTACAGAGATGGTGCCCGATATTGGTCCAGCTCAGAGCACTGGGCCCAGAACGGATGCCGTTACTGGTCCTACATGGTGTGTCTGGATTCATCGGTTTTTGATCCGGGATACATCAGTGCCCAGCAGAAGACCAAGGAATACAAGGTCAGGGCCTGGCTGGTGTTCTAGTACCTGATTTCCCGTAATTGTCATTAATTTGTAACAATTAATATATAACTTGCGGCAAATTTGACAATTATGGGAAAGAAGAAGGAGTCCCGACCCTATCTGGAGAGGGACATCAGCTGGATGTATTTCAACCGCAGGGTGCTGCAGGAGGCCTGCAAGGAGGAAGTGCCCCTGTTGGAGAGACTTAATTTTCTGGGAATATATTCGAACAACCTGGACGAGTTCTTCCGCGTCCGGGTTGCTTCTCAGAACCGTGTGGCTGAGTGGGACGGCAGGGCCGGACTGCGCGAGTCCAGGGCCGCCGCCGGTATAGTAAGGCAGATCAATAAGATCAACAACCGGTATGTCAAGGATTTTGAGCTGGCGGTCAAGCAGGTCAACAAGTCTTTGGCGGAGAACGGGATATACATCATCCCGGATACGGAGGCGGATGAGGAGCAGAAGGAGTATATCCGCCGTTATTATCAGGAACGGATAGACGGTTTCATAGTTCCGGTCTGGCTCTCTGCAGTCAAGCACCTGGATTACGAGACGGACGAGAAGATATATCTGGCAGTAAAGGCAGGCCGGTACAGTCAGACCGGAAAGATGCTGTATGACTATGCGTACTTCAGTCTGCCGGTACGGAGTTGCGGCCGCTTTGTCCGTCTTCCGGACAGGGACGGCCGAAGCTATATCATGTATATTGACGACGTGGTCCGCTGCTGTCTGCCGAAAGTGTTCGAGGGCAATGGCTACGTGTCGTTCGGGGCCTATACATTCAAGTTTACCCGGGACGCCGAGATGGAGATAGACAATGATCAGCGCAGCGGTATCCTGCAGAAGATATCCAAGGGCCTTAAAAGCCGCAAGAAGGGTGAGCCTCTGAGGTTCATCTACGATGAGGATATGCCGGAGGACCTGCTGCGGAGGGTACTTGGCAAGCTGGATCTTGGAGAAAGGGATACGGTTATGAAAGGCGGCCGGTATCAGAACCACAAGGATCTGATGAAGTTCCCCGATTTTCCTGACAGCACTCTGAAATATCCGCCCATGCGGACCATTCACAGGTCTTCGCTGGACGGACCGGAAAGCATCCTGGAGAAGATACGTATCCAGGACCGCTTCCTGCATGTGCCTTATCACAGTTTCGACACGTTCATCCGCGTGCTCCATGAAGCGGCGACCAACCGCAATGTCCGGAGCCTGAAGATTACGCTTTACCGTCTGGCCAAGGACTCCAAGGTGGTGAGGGCTCTTATAGCGGCTGCCCGCAACGGTAAGAAAGTGACGGTGGTGATCGAGCTGCTGGCCCGTTTTGACGAGGAGTCCAACATCCAGTGGTCTCAGAAACTGGAGGAGGCCGGTGTGAAGGTCATCTTCGGGGTGGAAGGCCTCAAGGTACACTCCAAAGTACTTCACATAGGCATGAAGCGCGGTGCCGACCTGGCCTGCATCAGTACAGGCAACTTCCATGAGGGCAACGCCAGGACCTATACGGACTGTATCCTCATGACTTCATCCAGGCGTATCGTCAAGGAGGTGGAGGAGGTCTTCGACTTCATCGAGAGACCCTATGCCCAGATCCGCTTCAAGGAGCTGCTTGTCTCTCCCAATGAGATGAAGAGCAGGTTCATCACCTTGATCAATAACGAGATCAAGAATAAGAAAAACGGCAAGCCGGCGTACATCAGAGCCAAAGTCAACCACATTACCGATCCGGAGATGGTCGGCAAGCTCTACGATGCGGCTTATGCCGGAGTGGAGATAGATCTGTCTGTCCGCGGCAACTGCTCCTTGGTCACTGACAGGTTGCCTGAAAACTGTCATCTGAGGATCAACGGCATCATCGACCGTTATCTCGAGCACTCCAGGATATTTATCTTCGCTGCAGCGGGGGAGGAGAAGGTCTTTATCGGTTCGGCGGACTGGATGCCCCGCAATCTTGACAACAGGATAGAGGTGGTCGTCCCGGTCTATGACCCGACTGTCAAGCAGGAGATGAAGCGGATCGTGGACTATGCCCTGCGCGATGTCCGTCAGGGCCGTACAGTGGACGGGACCGGTGCCAATCTGCCGTGGACCTGCGGCAATCCTCTGGAGACAGGCTCTCAGTATGCGCTCTACAGGTATTATCATGAACTTGAAGAAAAGGAACGTCAATATGGATGCAATGGATAGTAGAGGTCATGCGGTCACTTATGCCGCGATAGATATCGGCTCCAATGCCGTGCGCCTGCTCATAAAGCAGCTGGAGGACGATTTTCAGCCCCGTTTCAACAAGGTGCTGCTGCTCCGCGTGCCGCTCCGTCTGGGCTTTGATGTCTTCTCCAACGGCGGCAGTATCTCGGACCGCAAGCGCAAGGACCTGGTAAGGCTGATGAAGTCCTACAAGCAGCTGATGAAGATCTATGATGTGACCGATTACCGTGCATGTGCCACTTCTGCCATGCGCGACGCGGCCAACGGTGCTGATATTATCAGGGAGGTCAGGAAAAAGACCGGTATCAGCATTGAGATAATAGACGGGCAGGAGGAGGCCCGGATGGTCTACAACAATCATATCGAGGCCATGAAGAGCCGTAAGGGCAACTATATGTATGTGGACGTGGGAGGCGGCAGTACCGAGATCAACCTGCTTGCGGACGGGGAGCTGATCTGTTCCCGCTCATACAACATCGGTACTGTACGGATGCTCAACAGCTCGGTCTCGGAGGGGGAGTGGAAGCGTTTCCGTTCCGACCTCGAGGATCTGGCCGCATCGTATCCCGGAATCAATATCATCGGCTCAGGCGGCAATATCAACAAGCTCTACAAACTGGTGGAGAGGAGGGACAAGCGTTATCCGCGTATGCACACCTCATCGCTTCAGGCTCTGCACGACAGGCTTAAGGAGATGTCCGTCAAGGAGAGAATGGACGAGTACGACCTGAAGCCGGACAGGGCCGATGTGATCGTTCCTGCAGGGGAGATATTCCTGACTATCGCGGCCATCACCGGTGCCTCCTACATCTACGTGCCTGTCATAGGTCTGTCTGATGGGATAATCGACGGTCTCTACACCAAGCATCTGTCCGGACTGGGCAAATAAGTTTAAGGTGCATATGGTCATAAAAAAAGCGGAAGACTTCCCTTCCGCTTTTTTTATATCAGGTTGATCGTTGGATTAACGGATCTTTGCAAATTCGATATCGTTCTCGGCGCGTTCTGCGAGAGCCTCGTCCTGAGATGCGGTCTCAAGAGCTGCGTTAGCGGCCTCGACATTGCCCTGGCGGGCGGCGATGATGGCCTTCAGGTAGCTCTTGCACGGGCACTGTGCGTCACCGAGAATCCTGGAAGCTGCGTCAAGGTTGCCGTTGAGGATGTTGACGAGAGCCTCGTTGAATGAAGCCTCTCCATTGAGCTTGGATGCGGCGTCAGCATAGTTGCCGTTCAGTATGTCGATGACAGCCAGATTGTACTGGGCCTCTTTCAGAGAAGACTTGTTGAATGCGGCTGCTGCGGCTTCGTTGTCTCCCTTGCGGAGTGCTACGACACCCATGGCGTTGTTGTAGTAAGCGCAGTTCTTGTCGGATACTGAAGCGAGGGCGTTCTCAGCCTCTGCGTTCTTGCCGAGAGTGAGATAAGCGACACCGAGATTGACCTTTGCGCGGTCGCTGTTGAATTTCTCAACGGCTTTCTGGTAAACTGTCACTTTCTGGTTTGCGTCCTCGAGCAGAGATGCTGCGCGGAGAAGAGCCTCCTCGTCGAGAATCTCAATATTGTCGTTTACGAGAGCGGTGAGCTCCTCGTTGCTGTAGTTGGTGAATTCGATGTTGGCGATGAATCTTGCACGGCGGAGCTCAGGAAGGATGTCCTTCTTAAGAGTGGTGTATACCTCGGACATGTTCTTGATCTCTCTCTCACGTACTGCGGGATCGCTGTACATGTCGAGAACGCGGAGGATAAGGTCCTTGTCCTCAATGCTGGAGTTGGATACCAGTTCCTGGAAGCCTTCCCAGTCCTCGTCCACATTGGTGGTGTTGACAGTGGTCTCGATATCGATCTTCTTGTTGTTGATCTTCTTGTTGAAGGCATCGCTGGCGGTCTTCGCACGTCTTTCAGAAAGCTCTGCGTTGAAATCTTCCTTTCCGTCAGGTGAGGCGTAAGCGATGATGTCGGTGCTTACGAGCTCTCTGCGCTCATCGGCCTTGAGGTTGGTGAGGAACTCCTGGAAAGCCTTGATCTCATCGGACTTCAACTGTGAGGGGCGTACTGTCGCGCTGTTGATCAGATAGAGGATCTGAGCCTCGTTCTGCTCGGCGATAACAGCCTGATATGCATCGGGAGCGTATGCGAGGCTGCCGTCAGTCTTCACGAGCATATAAGTGGTGTTGGCACCGTCAGCCACCTTATAGGGAGCAGTGAAGGGGATTCTCTTGTCCTTGTGGATAACGGTCATCCTCAGCTCGAGGTGAGAGTTTTCCATGCCTTCCTCATATGCGAACTCAAATGTCTTTGTTATGGTTCCTCCGGTCTCGGCTACTACCTGATAGTTCTCGGTAACATCCTCGCCCTGGAGCATTACAGGGTCAAGTACGGTCTCACCACCATTATATACAAGAGCGGGAACGACTTCGACAATTGCTTTAGGATGGAAGAAATCCTCAGGGAATGTGACAGTCACGTCGGCTTTGATGTTGCCGGCAACTACCTCGAGAACCTGAGGGTTGCAGCTTACGGATACTTCTTCGGCGCTTTCAGCCATTTTCTTGGGACTGCCGCAGGACTGAATCAGCAATCCTGCCGCAACGATCATAAGTACGTTAAAAATCTTTTTCATTTTGAATATTTTAAGATTGTTGTTTTCTATTTATGGATTTTCGTAAATGCAAATATAATAATTATTTGATTTTTGATGATAAAAATTGATAACTTTGCGATATGGAACTCAATGAAATCAAAAACAGGTTCGGGATTATAGGCAATGATCCGAGGCTCAACAGTGCCATAGATACTGCCGTCCAGATTGCCGGGACGAATCTGTCAGTGCTCATCACCGGAGAAAGCGGTGTGGGCAAGGAGGTGATCCCCAAGATTATCCATGCTTTCAGCCCGCGTAAGCACAACAACTACATAGCCATCAACTGCGGTGCGATACCGGAGGGAACCATCGAGTCCGAATTGTTCGGCCACGAGAAAGGCTCTTTCACTGGTGCAAACGAGGCCCGCAAGGGTTACTTCGAGGCGGCTGACAAGGGTACCATCTTCCTGGACGAGGTGGGAGAGCTGCCTCTTCCTACGCAGGCCAGGCTGCTGAGGGTGCTGGAGAGCGGCGAGTTTATAAGAGTGGGCTCCTCCAAGGCCCAGAAGACGGATGTGAGGGTCATAGCGGCCTCCAATATCAACTTTATGCACGCCGTCCGCGAGGGAAAGTTTCGGGAAGACCTGTATTACAGGTTGAATGCCGTTCCTATATATATACCTCCACTGAGAGAGAGGAAGGGTGATATCCACTTGCTGTTCATGAAGTTCGCATTGGATTTTGCAGACAAATACAAGATGCCGGCCGTGCGTCTGGAACCGGATGCCAGGGCTCTTCTGGAGGCATACAGGTGGCCGGGCAATATCCGTCAGCTGAAGAATGTGGCGGAGCAGATATCTGTTCTGGAGAGCAACCGTCAGATATCGGCGGATGTGCTCAGAAAGTATCTGCCGGCGGATGACCCCAACAACCTTCCTGTACGTAACTGCGACAGCGGTACTGCCGGAAATATCCAGGACAGGGACATTATCTTCAAGATGCTGTTCCAGCTCCGGGAAGAGGTGGACGAGCTCAGGGCCATGGTGGGCAAGCCCGACAGCAGTGTCCCGGAGATGCCTCAGGTACACGCCCTGCCGGCCAAGCTGTCCGACATGCCGGACTTCTCCATAGTAGTTCCCTCAGCCGAGGTGGTGCCTGTAAAGGAAGAGACTCCGCTGACAATCCACGATATGAATGACGATATGATACGCAGGGCCCTGGAGAAGCACGAGGGGCGCAGGAAGGCCGCTGCGGCCGAGCTGGGAATCTCCGAGAGAACCCTGTACAGAAAGATAAAGGAATTGAAAATAAACGACAATGATAAACAAGATGAGAAAGATTAGGAATATAGTTCTGTCGCTGCTGTTGTGCTTCTCCCTGTACGGATGCGGTATCTATTCGTTCTCGGGAACATCCATCCAGCCGGATGTCAAGACCATAGCGGTGGAGTATTTCCAGAACAATGCCCTGAAGGTCAATCCTACGCTTGCCGCCAATCTTACGGACGCGCTTATTGACCAGTACCGCAGGCTTACCAGTCTGGATATTCTCACTGAGAACGGAGACATGAATGTGTCCGGCGAGATTACCTCGTATGACACCCGTCCGACTGCCGTAACCGCCGATGAGGTGGCCTCACAGAACCGTCTGACCGTCAATGTGAAGATATATTTCACTAACCGTCTGCATCCTGAGGAGGATTTCGAGAAGTCTTTCTCCGCCTATGCCGACTATGATTCCAACCAGCTGCTGGATGCCGTCGAGGGATCTCTCTGCGACGAGATCATCGACATACTGGTGGAGGATATATTCAACGCAACTGTGGCCAACTGGTAGTGTCAGTCATGGAAGCGGTCAATCTGAAAAACAACACTATCGCCGAGCTGGAGAAACTGGTGGAGTCGTACCCCTGGTTCGCCGCAGCCCGCAAGGAACTGTTTCTCAGGATGTCGGCTATGGGCGAGGAGTACCGCAGGGATGCCCTTAACCGGACTGTGCTGTATATCTATCCGGACTACAGTGCCTTCAGGGAGGCGTATGTGCTTTCTTCCGCCGCCGAAGTGGACGAAGGCGTATATGAGGAAGCAGTATCCGCTGTTTCTGCGGATGCCGGACTCTCCGTGACAGTTTCCGAGGTGGAAGCCGAAGAACAGACAGCCGGACCTGAGCCTGAGCGGAAGCGGATATATGTCGTCGGGGGAGACTATTTCATGCCGGATGACCTCAGGGATGTCCAGGGACAGGATCTCTCTTCACTGGACAGTTCCCGGAAAAGTCAGGTGTCCTCGGACAGTTCCGAGTTTACCGACGAGGCGTTCTATACCGAGACGCTGGCCAGAATTTATGCGGATCAGGAGCTATATGACAGGGCAAATGAGGTTTATGAGAAACTTATTTTGCTATATCCAGAAAAAAGTGCTTACTTTGCAGCCCTTAAAAACGATATTAAGAAATATTTGTAGTTATGTTCATAGCAATTTCAATTTTGATAATCATTGCGAGCCTTCTGCTCACTTTCGTGGTTCTGATTCAGAATTCCAAGGGTGGCGGACTCGCAGCCAATTTCGCAGCCGGCAACCAGACTTTCGGAGTGCGCCAGACAGCTGACTTTCTTGAGAAGGCTACTTGGACACTTGCGATTATAATACTCGCTCTCTGTATTCTGGCGACAGCATTTACTCCTACCAGGAAACAGAGTGACAACGCAGTGCTTCAGAAGCTTGAGCAGACCGGAACGACGACAGGCGCACCTGAGTTCCCTACTACCATTCCCGGTGGTGAGGCCGCTCCCATAGAGCCTGTGGCTGATCCCGCCGCCGCACCTGTCGAGTAATCCTGGAAGCCGTAGAAAATAAGCCTGCCTTGCACATACAGCGCGAGGCAGGCTTATTTTATGTATCGCGGAATACTTACCTTAATTCCTCTACTATCTTGAGGAATCGGTTGGAACAGTATTCGAAGTTGCTGTCGAACTCGTGATGGACCGGCTCCCGGACTATCACGCAAGTCCCTTTTCTGAGGAAGACACGCATCTGCCGGTCAATGTCCGTAGTGCGGATATCGGACGAGAAGATTATCGGCTCTATCCTAAGTGTGCGGCTGTCAGCGTCGAAGCTCCAGAATCTGCTGCTTTTCTTCTCGGTCATGTCATTCAGGCTCATGCCGTCGGTCACATACTCAGCATAGGAAACGACCTTGGAGACGGAGTCCCTGGAGGAGCCGACATACAGATCAGGGTAGATTACAAGGCAGGGGTCGGAGCCGTTCTTGCCCATATAGAGCAAGTCGTAGCTGCTGCGGTCGGCATCGACGAGGACGTCAAAATCTTTCCATTGGGAGCATCCGGCGAATTCTATGAACAGGGTGTCCCGGATGGGCAGCCGGTTTTCATGGATAGAACGGTCCATGCTCCTGACGGTCGACAGGCTGCCTGCGGATACTCCGATAAGACCCAGCAGTGACACTACCCAGACAATGAAGATGATGAGTCCCGGTTTCCATTTAGGAGACTTTAGTCTGAAGAGTATAAGGATACCGGCGTACAGCAGACCTATGAACGGCAGGATGACGGTGATGCAGGTAAGGACGGATATCAGTACGGATACCCATGCGGGGGTGTCTGTAATTACGGAGAGCAACCACGATGTTCCGAATGCGTGCAGTCCGTTCCATATACCGATGCCGAAGACTGCCAGGAGCGAAGCGGCGCAGCCGGCCATGCCGGTGAGGAAAAGCAGTGCACCGAAGATGATGCCGAAGCATCTTCCCAAGGCCTTCCAGAAGCCGCCGGTGTTCCTTACGCCTTCCTTTACGCCTCTGCTTACCTTTCTGCTGACGTCCTTAGCCTCTTTTTCCATGCTCTTCTGTATATCTTTAAGGGAGACGGAACCGCCCTTCATATTGTACCTCTGTTCTACGGTGCGGGCCTCGGGCATGGCGATCCACAGTACTATATAGGCGAACATACCCAGTACGGACATTCCCCATCCCCAGTCTTCGAATATCTCCAGCCAGAAGAAGAAAAGTATCCAGACGGCGAAGATTATGCGGAATATCAGGGGGTCGGTCGAGAAGTACGCGCCCAGTCCGCCACAGACTCCGCCCACTATCTTGTTGTCCGGGTCGCGGTACACTCTCTTTTTCGTCGTTCTGTGCTCCTCCTCACTCTCTCCGTCGAAGTCCTCGGGGCGGCCCAGGGTATTGATGACTCCCTGCACTGCGTCGGCGGGGATGACTTTGTCGCGGTATCCCCTTTCGGTGAGGAGTTCTGCGATTCTGGATTCTATCTCGGAGAGTATCTCGCTGCAGTTGGCGTTTCCAGCGTAGTGCGTGGCAAGACGGTCCAGATAATCCTCCATCAACTCATGTGCGTCCTTGTCCAGAGTGAACGCTATGTTTCCTATACTGACTTTAACAACTTGTTGCATTTTTATAAATTCTAAAAAAATCAAAAAAAGTTATTTTTCTCTTAAAAGACGGATTGTCTCGACGAGCTCCTGCCATGCTGAGTCCATCTCGGCGAGAGCCTGCCGGCCCTTGTCGGTGATCTGATAGTATTTGCGGGGCGGTCCCTGGGGGGATTCCTCCCAGCGGTAGGTGAGCAGTCCCTGGTTCTTCTGCCGTATCAGCAGCGGGTAGATGGTGCCTTCGACCACTATCATCCGGGCGTCCTTGAGTTCGGAGAGGATGGACGATGCGTAGGAGTCCTTCTTGCTTAGGATGCTGAGGATGCAGTATTCCAGCACTCCCCGGCGCATCTGGGTCTTTACGTTCTCGACATTGTTCATTACTTCCATGGCTGTGTCTCCTAATGATTAGCTGTGTTGTAGAATCTGCGCATATTCTCGGCCGTGACAGGAAGGCCGTGCATCCGGCATTTCTCCGCACTGGTACGGGCAGCCGGGACAGCGATCCAGAGGATGATGTAGATCCAGCCTCCGAAGGAACCGAAGAGAAAGAGGATTACGAAGAGGATACGTATGACCAGCACGTCCACATCGAAGTAGCAGGCCAGGCCGGAAGCCACACCGCCGATGAAGTTGTGGTCTGTGTCGCGGTAGAGTTTCTTTACCGGGCGGCTATCGCGGCCTGAGTGCCAGTATTCACCTGAGTCTGCGGTGCTGCCGGTGCCATTGTAGCCGGTATTTCCCGGAATGTCAGAGCCGTCAGGCATACCGAGCTGTGCGATGACCCGCTCTACGAGGGAGATGTCCACCACCTCCTGACGGGAAGAGAGGGATTCGGTGAAGATTTCGGCAATCCGCATTTCCAGATCGTCCATGACTTCCTTTGTCTGGTAGCCCATGCCGGTCTTGGAGCGGAATGCGTTGAGATAGGAGTTGAGTCTGTCGAAGGCATCCTCGTCTATGACGAAGCTGCGGCCTCCGATTCCTACGTTGAGTACTTGTTTCATAACTTTAGTATTGTGGTTTGTTTATTATTCTACAATGCAAATATATATAAAAATATTATTACCTTGTATCGCAAAGTACATAAAATGTAAGAAATCTTTGTGCCGTATATGCCGTGCTCCTATCGGAAGAGATCTTCCATTGTTATGATACTCTGGATCTTTCCGGCGTATTCATTGTCCCGTAGACCATACGTCGTGATGAATGTCTGATGAATGGCCTTTTTAGGGTGGGCAACATCGAGGAATGTCTGAAGGCGGTCTCTCAACTTACGGTCGTAGTCTTTTGTGATAGTATATTCGGATAGACTGAACTTGACTTCGCACAGGTTGATGATCCTGTCGGCCCGGTCTATCAGCATGTCGATCTGTGTGCCGTCGTGTGTCTCATCTCCTTTGAATGTCCAGGAATATGTTTCCGTGTGTACTCCGGATATTCCAAGTGCCGATTTGATCTGACGGATATGTGCGAAACAGACATTTTCAAAGGCAAGACCTCTCCAGGCGTTTATGCCCGGGGAAAACTGACTGTTTTCCCAGAACGCTTCATCGTTGGTCTTGTGACCGTCTATGAATTTGAGATAAAACAGGCAGAAAGGGTCTGTCAGTCTGTACCGCAGATCCATGGAGCGTCCGGAAAAGTCCTGGAACACGGATATGAAACCGTTCTCTCTCAGGATTCTGAGTATTTTAGTGAGACCTCCGCCTGATGACGGGGCCTTTGCCGCTATTTCCTCCCTGGTATAACCGTTGCTGGAGGTTGAGAGGAACCGTACGATGTGCTTGTAGTCTTCCGGATTTACGAACAGTGAGTTGAACAGCCTGTCAAACTCATTTGATAATTCAGATCCGTGTCTAAATAAAAGATAATCCACATTCTGAGCCAGGCTCCGTTCCTTTGTCAAGCAGTTCAGGTAATAAGGGATGCCCCCGAATATCATCCAGCTTTGTATGATATCGTACCGGTCTATTCTGACCTGATTGAGTCGAAAGAGTTCTTCAGTCTCTGCCAATGTCATCGGAGACAGGCATATCTGCTTGGTGAGACGTCCGTAAAGGCCTCCTGTATTGTTTATCAGATTGTCGTTGATCCATGAGGTGGCGGAGCCGCATACAATCAGCATGAGATTGTCCCGTCCGGCACCCCATCCGTTCCAGAAATGTTCCAAGGCGGTTATAAAGCCTGAGCGATGAGTATCCATCCACGGTACTTCGTCCAGAAAAACAACCTGTCTTGTTTCTTTTCCCTTACTTTCCAGCAATTCAATCAGTAGACCGAATGCTTCCATCCAACTGGAAGGAGCAGTGGTGTTGCCTGAACCGTAACGCGCCAGTGACAATGTGAAGTTGCGTAATTGTTCGGACAGCAGTTTCTTGCCGTTCAGCTCAAAAGGCGAAAGTCCTGTGTGGTAGAATGCGAATCTGTCCTTGAACATTTCTCTTATCAGGAAAGTCTTCCCGATCCGTCGTCTTCCATAGACAGCGACAAACTCGCTTTTACCACTGTGGTACAGGTTGTTAAGAGTCGCCTGCTCAATATCTCGTCCTATTATTTTCGTCATAATATCAGATTAAGCTTGCCAAAAGTAGTCAAAAAAGTTGATTTTGGCAAGAGTTCATATATCAAAACTTGCCAAAAGTAGCCAAAAAGGTTGGTTTCGGCAAGAGTTCGGGCCAGGATGACCTCAGTGTTGGAGGCGGTTGAAGAGGATGCCGACGTAGAGCCGGAGACCGCTGGAGAAGTCGCTCTGGCGGCAGGAGACATTGAGAAGCCAGTCGGCCTTGACTACCAGGCTGAGTTTGGGAGTAAGGGATACCTCCATGCCGGCGAAAGGGGCTATGGCCATGAATGTATATCTGTGCATGGCCGCCTGAGGCTCGGTGACGAAGTCATCTGTAGAGCCTTCGGCTATGATGTGGTTCTTCACTCCGCCTCCTCCTGCCAGGCAGCCTATGAATGGATGTACGCGGCCCTTGCTGCGGTGGATGTAATCCACGAGCAGTCCGCCCCATCCGGTGTGCGAGTAGGACGGGGAGGGCCGGTAGGAGACATTGGAGCTGTGACCCTCGGCTCCTATGCGTATCATGTCCGTGGATGTGCCGAACGCGAACTTGACGTGACCGCCGATGCCGGTGGCCCCGCCTTTGATCTGCATGGTTACGGGTTCCGTACCGCTACCGCTGTGCAGTTGAAACCGGCCGCTCTGTATGTAGCCGCTGTGCAGCATCATGCCCCCCGTGTAGCCCCGGAAACGGAATGCGGAACTGTCGGCCTTATCGGATGCCAGAGTATTCAAGGGTATGATTGAAAGTATGGCCGCCATGACGGCAGCGGTCAGCAGTGCTCTCATCTTCATGCGGAATTTGCCGCGAAGATAGCAAAATTCCCTATTCCATCGCGGCCGGGTCGATGAGGTTGTTGAGGAGGGCGTAGACCGTGAGGCCGGCTACGGTCTTGATGCCGGTCTTGCGTGTGATGTTCTTGCGGTGGGTGATGACGGTGTATATTGAGATATGGTAGCGGTCGGCTATCTCTTTGTTGAGCATACCCCGGGCCACGCATACCAGGATCTCCTTCTCACGGGCGGACAGCTCTTCCCGACTGTCTGCCGGCGACTTGCCGGAGGTGTGTGTCAGAGAGTTGCGGAGCTTGCTGATGACGGCTGCGGGGCTATCGTATATGCTGATGGTCTCGTCGTAGTTCTTCATGGCCTCGTCGTCCGGCAGGACAGTGGGCGCGGCTACCACGGCGGCATCGGTCAGATCCGATATGCGGCTGCGTCCCAGCGGTCTGGAGGCATAGTCGAAGATGACCGGGTCCACTATGACGATGTCGGCCATGCTGTCCCGTACCGTGGCCTCGTTCTCGCGCGATAGATCGGTCAGGACCGTCTCGATGACAAAGCCCCCGTGCTCCTCCAGGATGCCGGCTATACCGCGTGCGATGATGCGCGAGGGGGTGATGAGCAATATTTTCTTCTTCGTTACTGACATTTCTCTTCCAGTCTGTTTACCATGGGGATTAGTATGGAGTTCTCGATCATGGTGTGTTTCTCAAGGTCGGCCTCCAGGGTGCAGAGCCGCGAGAGGGCACGGATGGCCGCGACCGTGTCGCACACCGGCGGAAGGTACTTCATGACGATATTCCTCAGGTCGTTGAGCTTCTCGTCTATGTTGTTGTGGTTCTCCTCAAATGTCTCCATGCTGTAGCCCTCCACGCTCTGTCCGCCGGCCACCGAGCGCACGTAGGGGAAGACGATGTCCTCCTCGTAGGCAAAATGATTCTCCACCTCTTTCCTGTATTCCGAGAAGAAGCGCATGATGACGTCCTTCTGCATCGCCGTGCATGGTCTGAGCAGTTCCTCGAACAGATTGTCCAGCTCTTTCAGCTGGTGGTCAAGATAGTAGGAGTGCGAGGCGTGCAGGTACCGGACCAGGTCAATGGCCGAGGCGGCCGTCATCATCTCCGTGGTGGGAACATATCCCTCGGTGGCGTACACGTTTGCTATGAGAAGAAAGGTGTCGCAGTTGACCCCGCTCTCGCGGCAGGTCTCCTCTACGGTCTTCTCCCCGAAGCCCAGCCTGATGCCCAGGCGGTAGATGACGGTCAGCAGTCTGTAGTCTATGCCGAGCAGGTCGGCCATTTTCATATTCTTTCTCATTGTTCAGTATTTTCCACAAATATAGCCAATTCTGTCTAAAATCGGGACGGGACTGGTGACCCGCAGCTCCACGGATTGTCGTTGCACCGTTTCTGTAGCGCGGTATTGAAAAGAGAACGGACCCCGGGGCCTGTCGCAGGTAAAGGGTCCGTGATATCTTGAAATAACAACACTACATTATGGATATAACGGGTGCAAAGGTACTGCCCTGTCTCATGCCCGTCAATCCTCATAAATAGGTATTTGCCTTACCGGCCTTCCCACATTGTAGGTATTCTGGAAGTTTAGGGCCCTGACTCCCCTTGCTCCACCTCCTCGATTCTTCTCTTCCCCTCTCCCTTCCTCGTGCGCTTATTGTTCCCCCTTCTCGATTCTTCTGTCATTTCCTCCCTTCCTCGTGCGTTTATTCTCACGTTGCTTTTTAGTTACAATGTATACTTTTGATTATCAGTAATATCTAAAAGTGCTTATTTGTTATGTGTCTCGTTTTTTGCCCCAAATCGCTTATTTTAGCACCATTTAAAAAGTCTTTGATTTGCTAAGTCTCATACTAAGAGTAAGTTATATTACAACTAAAAAGCAACGTGAGAATGAGAAAGACCGGTACAATGGTGGCTGATGAGAAAGACCGGCCAAGGTGGCTGAGATGTGTTGCTGAGCATGGACGCTGAGAAAAGAAGCCTGACGGGAGGCGGGTTTCCCGGCCCCTCCTGGTATGGGTGCTGTAGTGTCGTCGGGTCAGCGGACGGCGTTGGGCATAGTATACAGTCCGAGGCAGCGCATTATCTGCTCGTCCCGTACATGGAATTTCCGCTGCACTGCATTTATTACTGACGGTAGTTGTCGGGAGTCAAGCATTGTGTAGGACTGTATGCCTGTCTCCGGAAGCAGGACGCGGTCTATATATCCGCACACTTCCATGTCGGTGATACGCAGCCGCCAGGCTCCTTTTTCATAGGCTCTCATCTCCTCGATTTCAGACTCGAAACCGGGCTCGGCCCCAGTCAGGGTGATAATCTCGTCCTGGGGATACTCCTTTATCTGTTCGCGTTCCCAATCCTCAGTGTTCCAGCGGTTCAGCTGGTGAATGAAACTTCTCTCCGTCCTATACAGGTACTCAGTCCTTCCTGCATTGACGAAATATCTGAGCGGTATCCTGCCGTTTTCATCCAGGTCGTAGTAGACGTATCCGGTACCCTTCTTTATTTTGAGCCTGCCGTGTCCTGAGCAGGAGTTGCTGATTCCAGGCAGCAGAATTCCATTGTCCCCGTCCCTGAAGTATGAGGAGATAGAGGAGTGAGGGTATCTGAAAGCGGTTTCAGCAACTC
The DNA here is from genome assembly GCA_944326255.1 of uncultured Bacteroidales bacterium. Classification (GTDB taxonomy): domain Bacteria; phylum Bacteroidota; class Bacteroidia; order Bacteroidales; family UBA932; genus Coprenecus. Next base: position 4,002 of record CALVDG010000004.1, on the reverse strand, counting down.
CATAGTGGACAGGATTCAGCAGAATGTAGCTGAGAAGTACACGTTGGCGGAGGTATCCCGTTACAGACCGGCAATATGTGTCGCTTTCGAACAGGATACCGCGGCGTCTGTATTTCGAGTTGAAATGCTTGGTGTAAGTGATCTTGAGAATCTTGATAAAGTCATCGGGACAGGTGCAGACCAGCGCAATGTGGCAGTGTGTGGACATTACTGCGTAGGCCAGCAAGGTTATGCCTGTCTTGAAAACGGTCAACGCAATGCTGTTCTCCAATGCCGTGTAGTCGTGATCGTCTCTGCATATCACCTCCGGAGTACCGGAAGACAGGACCAGATGGTACATCTTTTCGCTCGCCTCTTTCATTCTGCTTCATTTTGATGTTTGTGCTGCGAAGTACGGAAATCAATTCGAGATAATCAAGAGGTGGTGTAAATTAATTTACCGCAGTGGCAAAATAAGGTTGGGAATGCCTGGAAGTAAGTGGTGGGTAAATTTCACGTTGCTTTTTAGTTGAAATGCAACTTACTTATAATGAAGATGTTGTAGTAATGCAGCAATTCTACATGAGGTGAAAAGGGGTGGTTTAGGGCAAGAAGCAGCTCACTTAAAAATCTTGTAAAATGGTAAACACCTTGTAATCAAGGATGTATAATATAACTAAAAAGCAACGTGAAATTGTGACTTAAGGGTCATGCTGAGAGCTATGCTGCAACGACAGGAATCATGGGAAATGCTGCCGTTGTGGAAAAAGGAATACAGAAGCGGTTCGGAAGGAACTGGGTATAAGCGGTTTCGGCCACCAGCGGGTGATGGCTGGTGTGCAGTGCCGGACGGTGACACCGGTAGTGGTGTAGGCCGGGTGGTGCTGCTCTGGGGTCAGAGCAGCAGGAGGGCGATGCGGTAGACGATGAAGGAGATGACCCAGGCCAGGGCGATGGTGTAGACGGCTGAGTAAATGGCCCATTTCCAGCCGCCGCTCTCGTTCTTGATGGCTACGAATGTGGCGATGCACGGGAAGTAGAGCAGGACGAATACCATGAAGGCAAGGGCTGCGGCCGGGGTGGTGGTCCGGGCCAGGGCGTTCTGCAGCATGGTGTCACCGGATACGTTTTCGGTTTCAGACCCGGCGGTCACAGCATCGGTTTTATCGGTCGCGTCGGCAATATCAAAATTCACAGAAGTGGCCTCAGAGGTCTCAGAAGCGGGGGTGAAATTCACAGACGGGTCGTTTTTTGTCACAGAATCGGCAATATCGGCGGAGGCTGTGCCCGGATCACTGTCGGCTGAGGGGAAGCGGTCGTACTCACTGCTGTAGAGTACGCCCATGGTGCTGACCACGAGTTCCTTGGCGGCCACTCCGGAGATGATGCCCACGCCCATTTTCCAGTCAAAGCCCAGAGGTTTCAGGACAGGCTCTATGGTCTTGCCTATCATGCCGATGTAGGAGTTCTCCTGCTGCTCGGCCGGGGTAGAGTACCTGTCATGGTGGGGAAAATATCCCAGGAACCAGATGATGATGGATGCCACGAGTATGATGCCGGCCATCTTGTGCAGGTACTGCTTGCCTTTCTCCCAGGTGTGACGGAAGACTGACTTGGAGGTCGGAACGCGGTAGGGCGGCAGTTCCATGACGAAGGGCAGGTTGTCGTCCTTGATGAAACGGCTCATGATCTTGGCCGAGATGATGGCCATGATGATGCCCAGTGCGTAGAGCCCCAGCAGTACCAGCGAGCCCTGTCTGGGAAAGAATGCCCCGGCCACCAGTATGTACACCGGCAGACGGCCCGCGCAGGACATCATGGGGATGATGAGCATGGTTATCAGGCGGCTTTTGCGGTTCTCAATGGTACGGGTGGCCATGATGGCCGGCACATTGCAGCCGAAGCCCATGATCATCGGGATGAACGACTTTCCGTGCAGGCCTATCCTGTGCATCAGCTTGTCCATGATGAAAGCGGCCCTGGCCATATAGCCCGAGTCCTCCAGCAGGGAGATAAACAGATATAGTATCAGGATGTTGGGCAGGAATACCAGTACGCTTCCCACTCCGCCGATGATGCCGTCCACTATCAGGTCCTTCAGCATACCCTCCGGCATGGTGGTGGCCACGAAGGCCCCGAATTGCTCCACCAGCCACTCTATCCACTGCATCGGATAGTCCCCGAGGCGGAATGTGGCCTCGAATATGATATACAGCAGCAGAATGAATATCGGGAAAGCTGCCCAGCGGTTGGTGACCACCGCGTCTATCTTGTCGGTGATAGTGTGTTTCTTCCTGACTTCGGCCGGAGTATATGTCTCTTTCAATGCTCCCTGGACAAACGCATACTTCGCGTCCACGATGGCCGATTCGGCGTTGGTGCCTCCCAGCAGGCCCTCTATGCGCTTGTTCTCCTCGAAACGGGCCGCGATGATCTCATCGTGGTTGGGCAGGGCCTCCACTGTCTTCTCCACATCAGAATCGTTCTCCAGATACTTGATGGCCAGCCAGCGGGTGGAATACCGGGCCCGGATGTCCTCGTTTTTCCAGATAAGATGCTGGAGACGGTCTATGCTGGTCTCCAGTTCCTGTCCGTGGTTGATGTGGATATGACGGGCCACGGTAGGATCGTTGTTCTCGTAGACGTGTATGACTGTGTCGAACAGCCGGTCTATGCCCTTGCCGCTGCGGCTCACTGTGGGGATTACGGGCATACCGAGCAGATGTCCCAATGTGACAGTATCCAGCCTGTCTCCCTTGCTCTCCAGCTCGTCGTACATGTTCAGGGCCATCACCACGCGGAGGTTCATGTCGATTATCTGGGCGGTCAGGTAGAGGTTCCTCTCCAGATTGGATGCGTCCACCACATTGATGACTACATCGGGTATGTTGTCTATCAGGTTCTTGCGGACATACAGCTCTTCGGGACTGTAAGCCGACAGGGAATAGGTGCCGGGCAGATCCACCAGCACGAACTGGTAGCCTTTATATTCAAAATGCCCCTCTTTTGCGTCAACTGTGACACCGCTGTAATTGCCGACATGCTCGTGTGAGCCGGAGGCGACATTGAACAGAGAGGTCTTGCCGCAGTTGGGATTGCCCACCAGGGCGACGCGGACGATGTGGCGGCGCTCCTCGGCCAGTTCCCTCATCTTCCTGTCCAGAGCTTCAGCATCGCCGCATCCAGTCTCGTTCCGGCTCAGATTGCCGGATCCGGCATCGGATTCTGCGACAGCATCATGCATTGCCGCATGACCTGCATCTGACGTGTCTGCATTGCCGGAAACCGCTGCCTTTGCTGTTTCCGCAGCCTCCTGTGCCCTGGCCTCGCTCTCGCTGATGACCTCTATCTCCTCGGCCTCTTCCCGGCGCAGGGATATCTTGTAACCTATTATCTCGTATTCTATGGGGTCCTTAAGCGGGGCGTTGAGCACGACCCTGACTTCCTTGCCCTTGATGAATCCCATCTCGGTGATGCGCTTGCGGAAGGAGCCGTGGCCGCTTACCTTGACTATGATGCCTCTTTCGCCTGTCTTTAAATCCGATAATCTCATAATGGTTCCGCTCGAAATTCCAGCAGGCAAAATTACCACACTTTTCCGACCGGTGCAATACCAATTAATAGTGATGATTGCGAAGCCGCATCCCAGTCCCATACGGAGCATCTGTCAGTTCTGCGCTTTAACCGTTCCTGTGGGTCAGCTTTTACTTGCTGACTATATCGGTCTGTCATGTTCCGACCCCGCTGACCGGCCAGGAACCATCGGCATTGTCACCTGCGAAAAATCATGAGCCGCTACCGGTTCTCCTGCTTGCCATGCTTGCCTCCAGTCACCTTCCTGCTTGGGAAAGCCGTATTTGCTTAAAGTGCTTATTTGCAGTGGTTTGCAAAATAAAAAGGTGCCCTGTCTGGCTTTTAAACCTCGACAGGACACCTTTCTACAATGCTAAGAAACTGTTTAAATTTATTTATAATTAATTGTAAATCAGTAGGTTAATTGGAATATTTTTCGTAACTTTAAGG
>CALVDG010000003.1 GCA_944326255.1 uncultured Bacteroidales bacterium | reverse complement strand
TACTTCGCCTGCGCCTTGGGTGACAGGGCATGCAGGAACGGCCGGAAGGTACTGTACTTCACGATGAACATGCTCATTGAGAACCTGAAGCTTGTACATCTGGAAGGACGGGAGACAAACTTCTTCCGGAAACTGAACGCACATGACCTGCTGATTATCGATGACTTTGGGATGGTCAAGCTTGACGGCCAGATACAGCATGACTTTGAACAGATCATAGATGACCGGTACAACCGGAAGGCACTCATCCTGGCCAGCCAACTTCCCGTTGCAGACTGGTATGATGTGTTCCAAAGCGAACTCATTGCAGAAGCCTGTCTGGACAGAATCGTGCATAAGGCAATAAAATTTGACCTTAAAGGAGAGAGCCTAAGAAAGAAGTATTAACTTTGCCAACAACACTGAATACTAACTGGGGACTGAACGGATATCACCGGAAATGCTGAACGGGTATCCGCCGGAATATGCACTGTGGATTATTGTTATTTTTACTATTATCGTAATAGGTGTTTTTATATTTCACACACTGCATTATCTTAATAATCAGGAGAAAATCATTTCTTTACATGATGATTATTGTACAGAAATTAAAAACACAATTAACAATGGTATTGTTGTAAAAGACAGTCTTTATTTTATTAATGACGTAGTATTAGAAAATCTACATGAGTCTCAGCAAAATATATCCCAATTACTGGAACTTCAATTCAACAAACTTCAAAGCGATTTCACGGTTCTCTCGTTATGGTCAAGTGTTCTGATGATAGTGTTTTTAATATTCTCTATATATTCTGTATTCAAAATTGATGAGTTAATGAAACAAAGCCGCGATGCTTTGCAGCATGCAGATGATGCAGCAAGCAAGGTGGACAATAAAATACAAGACATCATGTCTCATCTTGAAAGCGAGAGGGAAAAAGCCGTTGATGATTTAAAGGGGAAAACAAATGATGAATTAGATAAGATACAGGGTAAAATAGATGAGATAACCAAATCCTTCAAGACTATAGTGGACCAGAAAGCTAGTGAGTTTGAAGAAAAATATCAAAAATATGTCGATGAATTATCAAAAAGCAGTGAGGCAAATAAAACATTTGTTGAGTTAATAGTAAATACAATTACGTCATATAAATCAGAGTCAAAAACAAGTAAAAATCAGTAGGAATGTGTACTATAGAGGCCCTTAAAAGAATGAGCGAGATAAATGGCAATATTATTCGTCTACATGTAGATTGTTTGCTTGCTGCCGGAGAAAATGACGCTTCACAATTACGTGCAATGCCTATTAATGATAGCACTACTAAATTTGACGCAGAATCTAAACAACCGACATCTCAAACAATACCTGACTCTACACGACAAAGGCTGTATGATACATTTCAGTCTATTCTGTTTTTACTGCAGACCAATGCCCCAAATGTTCTTACAGCAGGAAAGAATTTTCTTGACTCATTAAAAGATATTGTAGTTTGTTTCCCGTTTTACAGTAAGGGGCATATGAGCAAAGAAATGTGTGAAATATATGAAAGGACCAAACACAAATTAGAGAATGAGGATGTTGTAATTTCTTCGTTACTTTCTTGTAAAGATGCTATTTTTGAAGATTAAATATGGTGTATTTATTTATATATAGTGACGATATGGGGAATAGAGAAACCGTAAAGGCATTGTTGAACAGTATTCCCCAGATTACCAATTGGCGTTATGACTTACCTAACGCATTTTATATAGAGTCCGTCAAATCAGCAGACGAACTGGCGGATTTAATTATAGAGCGGAGACCGAATACCCGTTTCTTTATTACGGAAATTTCAAAAAGCAATAAGCAAGGTTGGCTTCCAAAAGATACTTGGACATTCTTAAATAAAGAATAAAAGTTGTAAGTTTGCCACTCAATACATAATAAATAGATGGTTATGGCAAATTCAAACAATAAAAAATGTTTTGTGATTATGCCGATTAGCGATGCGGATGGGTATGACAAAGGGCATTTTAATAGAGTTTATGAATATTTAATTAAACCAGCATGTGAAGAAGCCGGCTTTGATTGCGTATTTCGGTCGATAGCCACCCAGGGATTTCAGTCATAACCACCCACTAAGATTACCTGTATCTCTGGATATATGGCAAAGATATATCTATTTTCTCATACTCACTCCGTTGAGATCTATTCTAGGGACTGTCGTTAAATTCCGTCATTATGAGTCAATCGGCAGACTGTCCCTGTAATTTTTCCGATCGAACTCATCTTTTTATATTTTCGGCTCCGTTTCGGAGCCCCTTTTTTCATTTTTGGACTCAACTGGAGCCAATACTCCAGTGAAAGGGCCGTTTCTCACTCACGAACATCAGGCAGCCTGGGCAATTTCGTTGACTTCCCGCCGGACGAGCTGTACAACATTCGCCGTGTGGATGCCAAAGCACCTGCAGTCACAACTACGGGTGCTTTTTTGTAATAAAGCATGACAAATTCCCAATATGCTTATGGGGTGTTACAGCTGCCGGAGGGTATCGATGTCCATGGACAGCAGTTCCGCAATCTCCTCAGGGCGGTAGCCTTTGGCCATCATGGCACGGGCGGTTCTCAGGCGCTCTTCCTCGCGTCCCTGCGCCAATCCTTTCTCCAGTCCCTCTTTCAACCCTTCTTTCCGTCCTCTCTCCAACCCTTCCTGAAGGCCTTCCTCGCGTCCTTCCCGACGGTTCGCGGCCATGGCGTCGTCCATCTGGTTGACGAAATCCATGTGGTCGAGATAGGAACGCTGCTCCTCCTTGGTCATTGAGTAGTACTGAAGGCGCTGCCTGGCCTCCTGGAGTCCGGGGGCCGTCGTGTCCGGTTCTATGACGCCGTCCTTGAGGTAGCGCATCCATTCCTCCATGGGAGTCACGGCGACACGGTCGAACTCGTTGACGCGGATGATGTAGTACTCGGGGAACGTCTTCGCGGCGGGCTCGGGCACCGGCACGAGAGCGTCGCGGTCCTTCTCATGCATGAGGAGCTCGTCGTGCGTGTGGACACCGATGAACCGGGTCTGACCGTGGTACAGGTAGTCGCTGCCCTCGCCGATGTTGAAATACACGATGCTTATCGAGTAGACCTTCTTCACGTTGCTGTACTTCTGACCCTTGTCGATGTGCTCCGTGACGGCCTTGGATGTCCCGAAGAGGAGACGCTCCATGAAATTCAGCTCGCGGGTGTTCTGGACCTCTATGATGACTATCTCACCCTTGGAGTCGAGAGCCTTGATATCCACGCGGTTGTACTTCTCGTCCGGCCCCTCCTGGTTGCTCTCGCTCTCGAGGATCTCCACTATCCGTATTCTCTCACCGAGGAACACCGTAAGGAACCCCTCGAGCACACCGAAGTTCGCCTTCTGCCTCAGCAGGCGCTTGATGGCCCAGTCGAACCGCACGTACAGGTCTTTCTTTTCTCCCATAATCTCTGTCTCACTTAAAAGTCCGCGACTCCGTTAACTAACCGGAGACAAAAATATGCATTCGCCTCGAATCCTCCAAATCTTTCCAGCCGCTGAACAGCAACATTTTACGGTTTGTGCATTTCCCGTCTGCGACTTATCCGGTCAGGAGAACAGGGAATAAAGCTCTGCCAATGTGTTTTTTCAAATCAAGTCAATAAAAACACGAAAAATCTCAGGTGCCGATTTTCTGTATGACATCAGTCAATAAGGGCGGCCTTGATGTTGTCCACGATGCAGCGGACATCGTCATCGGTGACACATGGGCCGCTGGGAAGGCAGAGACCTGTCCTGAAAAGCGCCTCGCTCACCCCGTTGACATATGCCGGAGCGTCCTTGTAGACGGGCTGGCAGTGCATGGGCTTCCACAGCGGACGGGATTCGATGCCGGCTGCATCCAGGGCTATCCTCATGGCCTCGACATTGCGGTTCGGCTCGCAGTCGGTGTGCAGGGTTGAAGCCGCATGCGTCACTCCCGCCGCACCGCCGACAGCTCCGTTGACCGCCACCTCATAGACATGCTCCTCGCCCCTGACACGCAGTTCCGGATCTATGACGACAGTGTTCAGCCAGTAATTGCTGTCGTACCTGTCCGAGGGGTTCTCATGCAGGGTTATGCCGTCCACTCCGGCCAGCAGCTCCCTGTACAGCCCGCACAGACGCCTGTGGTGGGCGATATGCTCGTCCGCAACGGTCATCTGGCCGCGGCCTATACCCGCGCAGATATTGGACATACGGTAATTGTATCCGATGCGCTCGTGCTGATAGTAGGGATAAGCCTCACGGGCCTGGGTGGCGTAGAACATAATCTCGTTCTTGCTCTCCTGGTCCGGACAGATAAGCGCGCCTCCGCCTGAGGTGGTTATCATCTTGTTGCCGTTGAACGACAGCACTCCGTACCGGCCGAATGTTCCGAGCATCCGCCCGTCGAACCGGGATCCGAAACCCTCTGCGGCATCCTCGATGACGGGGATACCGTACCTGTCCGCAATCTCCATGATGCGGTCTATCCGGTAGGGCATGCCGTATAAGGCCACGGGTATAATGGCCTTAGGGGTCTTTCCTGTCCGGGCAATACGGTCCTTGACGGTCTCCTCCAGCAGGTCCGGGTCCATATTCCACGAATCCTTCTCAGAATCAACGAATACCGGCACTGCACCGAGGTAAGTGATAGGGTGCGATGACGCGCAGAAAGTGAAACTCTGCACAATCACCTCATCCCCGGGTCTTACCCCGCAGGCTATGAGAGCCAGATGTACCGCAGCGGTTCCGGACGACAGGGCCACAACCTCCTTGCCGCCTCCGGCAAATTGTTTCAAGTCTTCCTCAAAGCCGTTGACATTGGGCCCGAGAGGCACGACCCAGTTAGTATCAAAGGCCTCCTTAATAAAGGCCTGCTCCGTCCCGCTCATATGAGCCAGACAGAGATAAATCCTCTTTCCCATAAATTATTGTTAACTATAAAATAGAATTAAAGTTCAGGTAAGCGTGATTCTTACACACAGTCGAATGATTCCATTACTGCATGATATTAAGCATCATACAACAATGAAATTATAATGTTATATAAAGCTATTTTAATACAAAGGTGTTCCCAGATTTTCCCTAGCCCACTTGTCTATAGCTGTTGCCAATTTTGTCTGGTGATATTCACTTATTGGATAACAGTCTCTAATGCTCTGAGTAAAACCTCTATATACAAGATTCTGAGGCTTATACGCTTTTATTTTGCTGTACATCAACTCGACAGCATCATGGCCATTGGTTATCTGAGGCAAAACATCTGATGTAATATCTGTAATATGGTTTAAGTACCATAAACGATATGCTGTCTCAGGAAAATTCTTTTCTGCATTATCACTGCGGGCAAAAACACTTGCTTTGTACAATGTGTAATCAAAGACTCCATCATTGCAGGAGACTGATGCTCCAATCTTGTTCCTCTTGAAAAGAATGTTTAAGTGGAAGTTATTATTATACCATTTCAGCATGCTTAATTCCAGAAGCTCATTGTAAATGCTTTCTTTCAGATTCACAGAAGCATTTGATGCTGTATACTTATTCCACACTGTTTCTACGACAGTCCTACTTTCCAACTCAGCAATCTCAGCATCATGCCAGTCTGTAAGAAACAGATTGTTGTATTCATTGTAATTCTTTCCGTTGACATGATCGAAATCAGCATCCTTAATTCCAATAAGATGATTACTATAACCTTTAGCATTTAGATTGTTGAGAATCTCAAATATATGACGACAATTATTTGCTGCATAAACGATTACCTTGTCCGAATCATACATACGCCTGTATAATTGCACATCATCCGGGCCCTCAACAACAATTACAATCTTGTCCTTAGCAACATTACTCCTTAATGTCAAGAGAACGGTAGCTATACCATCTATGAATTTACTTTTTTCTTCACCTTTCCGAAGAGCTGTCTCTACTGAATTCATCATGGTTTGCCGCTTCATATAAATCATAACACTCATCCCATCTTTCCCCTATTATCTGCGGAGAATGTGTCGCTATCAGCACTTGTATGTCTATACTTTTGGCAATAGACTCAATTTCTCGCAAATAATCCAATTGCCATGCTACATGCAGTGAATTTTCCGGTTCATCGATTAACAGAATGGATTTCTTTCCTGCCTCAAATATAGAATGATACAACATAATAACCTCATGTTGCTCGCCACTTGAGAGTTTGCTTAAATCGAGTTTGCTGCCGTCCTTTCTTCTTGCAATCAACCCCTCCGTCGGACTGAATAAAATGGTTTTATTTGTAAAATGTTTACTATTGAGAATCTCCCTAAATAGCAAAAGTCGGCTGTATAACCCATGATAGATACTTAAATTATTTTCCAATTCATGGATATAAACCGTCAGTATATCTTTGTGTTCCTCTGAATAAGGACGGATACTCTTTTCTGTGGACAACCCCCAGTCATGCAGTTGCCTAAGTTCTTGAGACAATCTCGATGATATCTCTTTATACTCATCTTCCGTGATAGATGTCTGGGTTTGAAGCAATTTGTCGAATATACCGCTGTTGCTGTTGTTTACTGTTTTAAGGTACTTAAGATAATAACTGTTTAGCAGATGTTTTAATTTGTCGGATACTTCTTTAATAGTCAGTATTGTAATTTCCATGTGCTGTTCTTCATCGAATTCCACACTTGACAGTCGGCTTGACGGAAGCATATAAACAGATAAACCGCTTATAAACAATGATAATTGACCGACATGCTGCTCTTCTGCAAGATAGTCGAAAGCGGTATTTGCGAGTCCGCGGTAGGAATATCTATCAATAACATTATGCGCGTTTTTCAATGTCTGACCATTAAAGTCCAAAGATGATATATTTTCTCCTTTTTGACTCCAAATAAGGCTTAATTTGCGTTCTTTTACGATTTCGGTATCCGTTGTCTCATTTTCATCTTCAAGGTCTTTAGAAATTACAGATATTGCATTGTCATTGTCAAATTCTATATTAATTTCAGAAAATGGAAGTTGATAGAAATAGTCCAGGTTCTTTTCTGACAGCTGTTTAACAATATCCAATATAGTCGTTTTTCCATATCCGTTAGGCCCGGTCAGTATAAAAACATTCTGATTACCTTCTATATTGAAATCGTAATCAAAATCATTAAAAAGTTTCTTTATGCCCAAATGAGTGATTCTCATAAATTATATATTACGCGTAATCTGTCCTGAACCTGCTGATTGATTGATAATTGCCTTTCCCTATGTACATTCGCGCTTCCCTCAGCCTGAACACTGGCAGAATAATAAGGATAGTCATCTTTCTTAGACCTGTTGTTCTCCCATTGGAGAGCACGCAAGTTATCAAAATCGTCCTTACCTCCTTTTTCTGTTGGATAAATATGATCAATCTCCCATCCGTAGATGGAATTTACATTACCATAGTCTGAGCGTATAATCCATGCGCCACAACTGTCTTTACGTATCGTTGCTGCGTTATATCCTTTGACTATCGTTGCTTTCTCCCATACTTTCTGTATAATCTGTTCTGTGAACATATCTATTCCTTTTATCCAACAAATATAGTTACTTGTTGCAAAAGTAGAAAGATAATATCAAATATAAAAACCACTTCTGTAAAACTTTTTAACCATTTGGCACATGGCTATTTCCTTGTTATAGGATGGATGAATACGCTGAGACGCTTAAAGATGGTATCATCATCGTTGAGTACATTTCTTTCCTGATGTTCCCCCTCCATTTCTATGTGAAATATTCTTATAAAGTTCTTGGCATTCGTATATCCTTTAATTCAGATTTATTTATAATTTCAAGTTCGGTATCTTTCTCCGCAGCCTGTTTCTGACATTGCCTGGCAGATGCTGTGAATTGATGCAGTAGTTGGAGTATGAGAAAGCGGTGACAATTTCTCCGCTGTCAGTCACAAATGCGTAATTTTTTGACAGCAGCTCTGACGTATACCTGACAGAACGTTCTTTGAAATACTCATCCAGCTCCCTGTCTCCGCACGAGAATGAGTCGATTTTAATATTGTCGCTGATGACCGATATTGTGCAGTCACTTGTCAGTCTTATATCCGCTCTCCTCATGCCTTCCCACGGTTGCAGTCTCTGATTTGTCTTTTTCGGCCTGTTCCTTAGACCTTCTCAGACAGTTCTCTATATCGCTGAAAAAGTTCTCAGGCAGTTCCCTGCGGGGCAAACGGTCAGCCTTTTCCATCGCCTCCAAAAAGCGCCTCGCCGACTCACCGGTCAGGACAGGCGCGCATCTGTTCCCCAATATCGCCATAGCTCTCTACTGTTTTCCGCAAAGGTAAGTCTTTCAGGGCGGAATAAAAAACCACTTCTGACAATTTTTTGACAAAATCCCCCAATCAGTCTCTGTAGAAGAGGTCGCGGGTGTAGACCTTGTCCCTGATGTCGTCGAGGCATGGGGCGTAGCGGTTGGCGATGACGGCCTTGGAGAGGCGCTTGAACTCCTCCAGGTCGTTGACGACCCTGCTGCCGAAGAACGTGCTGCCGTCCGCGAGGGTAGGCTCGTAGATGATGATGGTGGCGCCCTTGGCCCGGATGCGCTTCATCACGCCCTGGATGCTGCTCTGACGGAAGTTGTCGCTGCCAGACTTCATCGTCAGGCGGTACACCCCGATGACCACGTCCCTCTCCCTTGACGGATCCCAGCCGCCGTCGTACTCGTGCGCCCCGGCCATCTTCAGTACCTGGCCCGCGATGAAGTCCTTGCGCGTGCGGTTGCTCTCCACGATGGCAGTCATCATGTTCTGGGGCACGTCGGCGTAGTTGGCCAGCAGCTGCTTGGTGTCCTTGGGGAGGCAGTAGCCGCCGTAGCCGAACGACGGGTTGTTGTAGTGCGTCCCTATCCTCGGGTCGAGGCACACGCCGTCTATGATGGCGCGGGTGTCCAGGCCCTTGACCTCGGCGTAGGTGTCCAGCTCGTTGAAGTAGCTCACCCTGAGAGCGAGGTACGTGTTGGCGAAGAGCTTGACGGCCTCGGCCTCCTTCAGCCCCATGAACAGCGTGGGGATGTCCTGCTTTACGGCTCCCTCCTGCAGCAGTCCGGCAAAGGTGTGCGCGGCCTCCTCCAGGAACGGGATGTCGGCGATGGCCTCTATCGCGCCGTTCTCCTCCTCAAACCCTGGGCCGTCTATCGTCTTCGGTACTCCCACGATGATGCGGCTGGGATACAGATTGTCATAAAGCGCCTTGCTCTCGCGCAGGAACTCGGGGGAGAAGAGCAGGTTCAGCCTCCTCACGCCACGCTTCCAGTACCTTACGTAGAGGCTGCGGCAGTAGCCCACGGGGACCGTGGACTTGACGACCATCACAGCGTCGGGGTTCGCCTCCAGCACCAGGTCGATGACCTCCTCCACGTGGGAGGTGTCGAAGTAGTTGCGCACAGGGTCGTAGTTCGTAGGGGCCGCGATGACCACGAAGTCGGCGCCGGAGTAGGCGCTGCGTCCGTCGAGTGTCGCCGTCAGGTCGAGGGTCTTCTCCGCTAAATATTTCTCAATGTACTCGTCCTGGATCGGCGAGCGGCGGGAGTTTATCATCTCCACCTTCTCGGGTATGACGTCCACCGCGGTCACGTGGTGGTGCTGGGACAGCAGCGTCGCCATGCTGAGCCCTACGTAGCCGGTCCCGGCCACGGATATTCTGTAGTCTCTCATTGTATGATTTGCTTTTTTACTCTGTTGTATTTCGTCCCTGACAGCCTGACGTCCGCAGCCAGTCGCTGTCAGCATTCTGGCTGGGGAAAGGATTTTCTGTAAAGTCCTGAGCAGTCAATGTCATGGAAAATCCCGGGCGCGTCCATTCCTCTGAGGAGAAGGTCAAAATCAGACGGGCTGATAATGCGGCACTCGCCGATACCTCTGAGTTCCAGAAGGTCCCTGTCACCAGTCACAAGGAAGTCCGCCGAGGAGACCGCAGCCAGCTCCAGCAGAAAGTCGTCCTTTGGATCACGGCATCCCATGACCGCGCCATTGATGATATGCTTTTCGGTATTCTCATCTAAAAATGCCCTTAGAGTGATCAGCTGCGCCTCCGAGTAGCAACCGCTGAATTTGGGCCGTCTGAATACGCGGATAATCTCATCCACAAGCTCGTTACAAACAACAAGCGTGATTTGTCCGTCTGACAGCCCGGCTGTCAATTTCCGCAGTCTGTGTTTTATCAGAATGCTAATCCACAGATTTGTATCCACTATAATCCTCATCGCCTCTTCTCTCCATATACATTGTCTGTCTGACATATTCAACCTCCGCCCGAATCTCGTCCTCGGACAGGTCTGTGTCCAGCACCTCCCTCTGCAGTCTCTCCAGACGGGACCTCCTCACCTCCGACATCAGGTCCCTCGACAGGCGGGCCTTCTCCTCGTCAGGGAGCTGGACGGCCAATTTCAGAACACTGACGTACTCCTGTCTGTCTTTCTGTGATGTGTGTTTCATAATACAGTCCTCCTTTAATGCAAAGGTAAGTCATTCGGGGCTAAGAAAAAAACCACTTTCGTCAAAAACTCCGGGTCAGGACGGCTGCTGCCCGGCGGCCTGCCGCTCCCGCTCGATTCGGAGGTCGTACTGCTCGTAGGGGGAGTTTTTGGACTTGAACTCCGGCACGGTGCGCTTCATCAGCATGACGGCCGAGGGGATGTCCACCGCCTGGGACAGCGACAGCAGGGACCCGCACACGCCGCAGGCAGTGGTGTAGTCGTACTCGCGAACCTTCGCGACGAGGATGCGCTCGTGGGACGCGTATGTAAAGAATGGTCTTACTGCTGTAACCATATGATATATAGGTGATACACATAAGATAGTTGGTGATGGCAATAACTATATATGACACTTATATGTCGCAAACTAAAAATGTCGGTTCAGGCTTTATCCCATATCGCTCATTGGGCTTCTGTAGAAGTCCAACATGGGTGCTTAATGCAATAACTTAGTAATCAGATGATTTGAAAATGGGTGTCTGCTGGACTTGGGGTAAAATAGATGTTTTGTGGAAAAAACGGGTAGTCCGGCAAGTTGTCGAGATGTATGTGTATGAGAATCAGCGTAATATATTTGAGGGATGTGCTGGACATAGTAAAAGTGGCAGGGGTGAAAGTGACAGGGGCGGCTTCTTACAGGACCCGGGCAGCCTCGTCGATGATGCTGTCGGCAAAACTGTCGAGGTAGACTGAAGTGGTGGAGAGGTCCTTGTGCCCGAGAATCTGCGATATGATCTCGCGTGGCACATGATGCTCCTGCAGGGTCATGGCCATGGTGTGTCGTGCCACGTAGCTCGTGAGCCTGAATCCCTTGAGTCCGATAGCGAGCCCGAGGTTGTTGAGATTTCTGCTGAAATGCTTGTAGACTATGTATGTGCCGCAGTTGCAGTTCTCCAAATTGCTCCTTGTGAGCATTGCGGCGTCTATGAATGAGATGCCGTAACAGTAGTACATGAAGAGAAATAGCCTGCGCGTCTTTTCGAGGACCGGGACTGGCCCGCAGTCCGGTATTGATGTATTTGCGTTTTCTGTTCTTGGTGACACGAAGGGTGACGGCTGTCTTTCCGTCCTTACCTGTGTTGTAGCTGAGTATGATGAATCTGTAGCGCAAGGTTTTAAGGTTTTTTATGGGTTGGTAATGTTTTTTAATGACACAAATATGACACTTTTTAAAGGAACTCTCAATGGAGGAGCAGTATGTAAAGGAGCGGGAAAGAGTAGCAGACGGTAGAATTTGAGGAAATTTTTATTATCTTCGCAGGATTGAAATTTGATTGAAATGCCAGGAAAGAATTTTGCCCTGATAGGGGTCGGTGGCTATATCGCGCCGCGGCACCTCAGGGCGATAAAGGATACAGGAAATATCTTACAGGCGGCTTACGACCGCTTCGACAGTGTCGGGATTATGGACAGTTTCTTCCCCGATGCTGCTTTTTTTACTGAGCAGGAGTTGTTCGACCGTCACTGCTCGAAACTCAAGGGTACGGACAGGCAGATAGAGATGCTTTCGGTCTGCACCCCCAACTATCTGCACGACGCGCATATGCGCTACGGTCTCAGGCTTGGCGCTGACGTCATCTGCGAGAAGCCTGCAGTGCTCAACCCTCACAACATAGACGCCATCATGAAGATAGAGGAGGATACCGGACATAAGGCCTACAATATCCTGCAGCTCCGTCTGCACGACTCGATAGTGGCTTTGAAGAAGAAGATAGACGAAGGTCCGGCGGACAAGGTCTACGACGTGGATCTGACTTATATTACTTCCCGTGGCAACTGGTACTACGCCTCATGGAAGGGCGACGAGCATAAGAGCGGGGGAGTGGCAACGAACATCGGCGTGCATTTCTACGACATGCTCCAGTGGATATTCGGCCCGGTGAGCGAGAATATCGTGCACGTCAAGAGCCACGACCGCGTGGCCGGCTATCTCGGCCTGAAGAAGGCCCGCGTGCGCTACTTTCTGAGCATCAATGCGGACAATCTGCCGGAGAACGCCGTGCAGGGCGAGAAACGTACCTACCGCACGATCATGATCGACGGGGAGGAGTTCGAGTTCAGTGCCGGATTCACCGAACTGCATACGCGCAGCTATGAGAAGATACTGGCAGGCGAAGGTTTCCGTATCAGCGAGGCACGTCCCTGCATCGAGATAGTCAGCCAGATACGCACGGCCGTGCCCATTGGCCTCAAGGGTGATTACCATCCCCTTGCGAAACTGCCTCTGGCTCCGCATCCTTTCGGCTGGTAAAATGATGGAGGGTACGATGCAGCAGAAGATTCAGATGGTAGACCTTCACGGTCAGTATATGAGGATTAAGGCGGAGATCGACGCAGCCATAGCGGAGGTCATCGACAGTTCGGCTTTTATTAACGGCCCGGCAGTCGGTCGCTTTGCCTCGGCCCTGGCGCAGTACACGGGGGCAAGACATGTCATTCCCTGCGGTAACGGCACCGATGCCCTCCAGATAGCCCTTATGGCCCTCGGTCTGAAGCCGGGCGACGAGGTCATCGTTCCCGCATTCACCTATGTGGCCTCGGCCGAGGTGATAGCGTTGTTGGGTCTCAGACCGGTGATGGTGGATGTGGACTGCGATACCTTTAATACGGATATACGTTTTATCGAGAAGGCCATTACTCCCAGGACCAGGGCCATCATTCCCGTGCATCTGTTCGGGCAGAGCTGTGACATGGCTCCGATACTGGACTTTGCGGCAGCCCATGGCCTTTATGTTGTCGAGGACAATGCCCAGTCCCTCGGAGCCGTCTACACTTATCCTGACGGCCGCAGCAGGCATACCGGTACTCTGGGGCACATCGGCTGCACTTCATTTTTCCCTTCGAAGAATCTGGGCTGCTACGGAGACGGCGGTGCTCTTTTTACGGACGATGATGCTCTGGCGGAGCGCATCCGCATGACGGCCAACCACGGTCAGCGCGTGAAGTATCATCACGATGTAATCGGCTGCAATTCCCGTCTCGATACCATGCAGGCTGCTGTGCTGGAGGTCAAGCTGCGGCATCTGGATGAATACAGCAGGGCCAGACGGACTGCCGCGCACAGATACGATGCTCTTCTCCGTGGAGTGGACGGTATAGAGCTGCCGGTGGAGGCTTCTTTCACCACACACGTCTACCATCAGTATACGGTCAAGGTTAAGGACGGTAGGCGGGATGCCTTGAAAGAGTATCTGGCATCCAGAGAGATACCCTCCATGATATATTATCCGCTGCCGTTGCATCGTCAGAAAGCGTATGCTTGTGGCGGGGCTGGCCTGAAAATTGCGGAGTCTCTGGCTGACTCCGTGCTGTCCCTGCCGATGCATACGGAACTGACAGTAGAGGTTCAGGAACGGATTGCAGGGGAGGTGGCCGGGTTTTTCAAAAGATAAACGGATGACTATGGAACGAGGATATTTCGCACATGAGACTGCTGTCATAGATGACGGATGCAGCATAGGGGAAGGGACACGCATATGGCATTTTTCCCATATTATGACCGGAGCGGTTCTCGGTCGGGACTGCAATATAGGTCAGAATGTGGTGATATCTCCTGGAGTAGTGCTGGGAAACAATGTGAAGGTACAGAACAATGTCTCTGTCTATACGGGAGTTACGTGTGAGGATGATGTGTTCCTCGGGCCTTCCTGTGTGTTTACCAATGTGGTCAATCCCCGCAGTGCTGTGTGCCGCCGGGGTGAATATGCCGCTACCAGAGTGGGGATGGGAGCTACGATAGGTGCCAATGCTACGGTGGTCTGCGGTCACGATATAGGCCGGTGGGCCTTTGTCGGAGCCGGTGCGGTGATAACCAAGGATGTGCCTGACTATGCCCTGGTGGTAGGCAATCCTGCCAGGCAGACGGGATGGATGAGCAGGGCCGGTTATCGTCTGGAGTTCGGTCAGGACGGCACGGCCGTATGTCCGGGAACAGGGGAGAAATATCTTTTAAAAGACGGAAAAGTAACACTAATAGAACACAATAATTAATCAACAACAAACAAAGTATGAAGAAGAACCTTTTAATCCTTATTCTGTCGGCAGTACTTCTGCCAGTGGCCGCATCGGCGCAGAATATCCAGTTCGAGGAGTACGACCTTGACAACGGTCTTCATGTGATTCTGTCCCAGAACCACAAGACTCCCAATGTCGTAATCTCCGTAATGTACCACGTGGGTTCCAAGAACGAGGAGCCCCATTTGACAGGCTTCGCCCATTTCTTCGAGCATCTGATGTTCGAGGGCACCGAGAACATCGGCCGCGGCGAGTATGCTACCTATGTGTCCGAGGCCGGCGGCTCTCTGAATGCCAACACCTCCAATGACCGTACCTATTATTTCGAGCTGCTGCCCTCCAACCAGCTGGAGCTCGGAATGTGGCTTGAGTCCGAGAGGATGCTGCATCCCAAGATTGAGGAGATCGGTGTGAATACCCAGAAGGACGTGGTATGCCAGGAGATGGGCCAGACCCGCGACAACCAGCCCTACGGCACCGTATTTACCAAGATTCTGACCAACTCCTTCAAGGTTCACCCTTACAATCACGACGTTCTCGGCTCTGAGGAGCACATCCGCAATGCCTCTATCCAGGATTTCCAGGATTTCCACGATATGTTCTACAAACCCAACAACGCTGTGCTGGTAGTTTGCGGAGACTTTGATACCAAGCAGACCAAGGAGTGGATCGAGGAGTACTTCGGCGACATCCCCGCCGGTACTGTGGAGCCCCGCCGTCCGGATCCCAATATGGAGCCCAGGCGTACTGAGCCTATCAAGGATACCGTCTATGACAATATCCAGATGCCCATGCTGATTGAGGTTTATCCTTCTCCCGCATACGGTACCGATGACTATTATGCAATGACCGTGTTCAACTCCATCCTCTCCGCCGGTAACTCCGCCCGTCTGCAGAAGCAGATCGTGGATACCAAGAAGACCGGTCTGATGGCTGCAGGCGGCGTGATGCCTTTCGAGCATCCGGGTGTGTTCATGATCCAGGGAATCCCCAACGGCGTAGACTTGTCAGTCCTGGAGGCTGATATAGACGCTGAGGTTTACGGCCTGCTTGAGAACGGCATGACCGATGAGGAATTCCAGAAGGTGATGAATATGGTGGAGATGAGCGAGGCTACCTCCAACACCACTATTGAAGGTGTTGCCGAGAGTCTGGCTACAGCCTATACCTATCTCAAGAACACCAATTCCGTCAATGAGACTATGGAGCAGTACTCCAAACTGACCAAGGAGAAAGTCCTTGAGGTCGCCAAGAAATACATTGACCCCACCCAGAAGATATCCATCTACTATCTTCCCAAACAGAACTAATTTTAAGACATGTACAACGATATGAAAAAGATACTTACACTTACATTGACGGCCGCCCTGCTGTCCCTCTTCCAGCTGAGCGCGCAGATAGACAGAAGCAAGGCTCCCGAAGCCGGTCCCGCACCCGTGGTTCAGCTCGGTGACTTCGAGAAATTCACTCTGGACAACGGTCTCCGCGTCATCCTCGTGGAGGACCATGACCGTCCTGTCGTCAACTTCAATATCAATTTTATAGTAGATCCGTATATGGAAGGGGAGAAAGCAGGCGAGTCTTCTTTCTTCGGTGACCTCTGGGGCAGGGGAACTGTAAACCGTACTGCTGACCAGCTCAACAACGAGGTGGATTTCCTCGGCGCCACATTCCGTACCGGTTCCCGCTCCATCGGTTTCATGACCCTTACCAAGTACACTGACAAGATGATGGACATCCTCACAGATGTGCTCTACAACCCCACATTCCCTCAGGAAGAGCTGGACAAGATAAAGGACCAGGCTCTCGGTGGACTCCAGATGTCCCGTACATCTCCGGGTGCCATTCTTAGCAATATCATGACCGCGACGGTATATCCTGAAGGACATGCCTACAGCGACATCATGACAGAGGCTACTGTAGAGGCCATCACGACAGATGACTGCCGCGAGTACTACGAGAACTTCATCATTCCCAACAGCGCGATTGTCATCATTGTCGGTGACATGAATCTTGAGCAGGCCAAGGCTATCTGCGAGAAATATCTCAGCAAGTGGGAGAAGGGCGAGATTCTCACCCATGAGGACCCCGCAGTCAACCGTCCCGAGGGCATCCAGGTAGTATTCTCTCCCAAGGACGGCGCAGTGCAGTCCACGATCGAGATGATGGCTCCCATTACCCTCACTCCTGACTCTGAGGACCGTATGGCCCTGAGTATTGCCAATGCCATCTATGGCGGAGGCGGATTTGACGCCAAGCTGTTCCGCAACCTCCGTGAGACTCACGGATATACCTACGGAGTCTACTCCAGCGTAAGCTCAGATGAGATATCCGGTTCGTTCAGCGCCGGCGGCGATGTCAACGGCAACGCTACCGACAGTTCCTTCGTGCAGATGCGCATTGAGCTGCAGAACATGATGGACGGAGACTATACCGAGGATGATCTGGAGAAGTTCAAGACCATGTATGCCGGAGACTTCTCCCGTTCGCTGGAATCTTCAGGAACCATCGCCAGCTTCGCTTACTCGGTTGAGCGTTATGGTCTGCCCGATGACTACTACGCTACTTATCTTCAGAGACTGGATGCCCTGACACTTGACGATATCCGTGCCGTGGTGGCCAAGTACTTCGATCCCGACAACATGTATTGGTTCTGCGTGGGTGATCCTTCAGTGCTTCCCGCTCTGGCCCAGTATGACTCAGACGGAGTGGTCGTAGAGCTTGACTTCGAGGGCAAGCCCATCGAACGCAAGGAGGTTGCAGCCGACGTGACAGTCCAGACCGTGTTCGACAACTATTTCAACTATCTCGGAGGCCGTGAGCTTATCGAGGGCATCAAGGACATAACCGTGCAGACAGACATGACTGTCCAGGGGATGACCATTTCCAATACCGTTAAGATGATTCCTGCCGAGAAGGCTTTCTCGCAGACACAGTCCATGGGCGGTCAGGTGATGTCATCTATAAAGCTTGTGAACGGTACCCTGACAGTGGGCTCTCCTATGGGCGGAACCCAGGAACTGACTGATCCGGCTCAGATTGCAACCGTGGTCAGCGAGAGTGACCTGTATCCTTACCCTGAGATGCTCGGCACTGACGGCTATGAACTGACCGGTATCGAGGCCGTGGACGGACGCGATGCCTATAAGGTAAAGAGTACAGATGCTGCCGGCACTGTGACTGTAGATTATTACGATGTCGAGACCGGAGCCAAGGTAAAGACTGTAGAATCAGCTATGGGCCAGTCAGCCGAGACCTATTATGTAGAGTACATGACGACCAAATATGGTGTCAAGTATCCTTCGGTAATGAAGATGGTCGTACCTCAGATGGGTGAGATGGAGGCCAAGGTCGTAAATGTCAAGGTCAACTCCAAGCTCAAAGCCAAAAAGCTCTAGTCCTATCTCTTTGAACGGATATGAAAGAGGTCATCGGTCCGCCGATGGCCTTTTTCTTTACAGATATGGGATAAATGGTTTAAATTTGCGTATAAAATCAATGCAATGATGAATGTGATAGTCATAGGAGCCACATCGGGTATAGGCCGGGCAGTGGCGGAGATATATCTGGCTCAGGGGCATAGGGTAGGAGTTACCGGCAGGCGTACTGCCTTGCTGGAGGAGTTTGCCTCGGCGGCACCTGCAGGCAGGGTCTTTACAAGGACATTCGACGTGTCGTCCGGGGATGCCGCCGCTCAGCTGGCCGCTCTCGTGGAGGAGATGGGCGGAGTGGATATCTGCCTGTATTCGTCCGGATTCGGGCACACCAATACGGCTCTGGAACCGTCTCTGGAGCTGGGTCAGGTGGAAGTCAATGCGGAAGGATTTGTCCGCTGCGCCGTGTGGCTGTTCAACTACTGGGCCGGAAACGGACTTAAGGGACACCTGGCCGTGCTCTCGTCCGTGGCTTCCATACTGCCGCTGGGAGTGTGTCCGGCATACTCGGCCACTAAGGAGTTTGATGCTTTTTATACGAAAGCTCTCAGGCAGTTGGCCGTAATCCGGAAAGCCGATATAGGGTTCACAGTCATCAAGCCGGGCTTTGTGGATACTGATTTCATACACGGGCGGCATTTCCCCATGACTATACGCAGGGAAGATGCCGCCGCTAAGATAGTACGTGCGATAAGACGCAAGAAAAAAACAGCGGTGATAGACGGACGCTGGGCCGCGCTGGGCCTGCTGATGCGTCTTATTCCGTCTCCGCTGTGGAACTGGGGAGGCCGTTTTTTCAGGCCTTACCAGGACATGTTCTAGTACCGGGACTAAAGCTCCTCGAAATTCACATCCGAGAACTGATCACCCTCCTCTCTTTCTCTGGGAATGTGTCTGTCCTCCTCCGTGCGCTCTACGACAGGGCATCTTTCCTTGATGTAGGCTATGACCTCCTCAAGTCCCTGTGAGAACTTCTCGAAGTCTTCCTTGTACAGGAAAATCTTATGTTTGTCGTATGCGAAGCGTCCGTCCTTTTCGATCCTTCTCTTGCTCTCGGTGATAGTGAGATAGTAATCATTGCCCTTGGTGGCTTTTACGTCGAAAAAGTATGTCCTTTTTCCAGCGCGGACAGGCTTCGAGTACACATCGTCGCCGCTGCGCTCCATGGCAGCTGAGTTATCAATATCCTCTGAATACATTTTTATTAAATTTTACAAAATTTGTTACAAATATAGAGTTTTTTCTCATGTTCAAGTTATATTTGCAAAATGTTTTAAAAATAATGTATGATAAACCGTCGTCTGATAAGGATAAAAGTCTTTAAAGTTCTTTACAGTATGGTAGCTTCCGGCTCTGATTCTCTGGTAGAAGCCGAGAAAGCTCTCAAATATTCGTGCGATAAGACACTGCACCTTTATTATTTTATACTCAATGCGGCGGTTGCTCTCGGCAATGCCGCCGAGGCCAGGATTCAGACCGGTCTCAAGAAATTCAATCCTACTCCCGAGGAACGCAACCCCAACCGTAAGTTCGCAGACAATCAAGTGTCGGCCTGGCTCAGGCAGAATGAGCGTTTCACGAAATACTGCGAGGATCACGGACTCGTGTGGACTGAGGATCTGGCCTTGGTGATAAGGAAGATACTGACGGCCTTGTCAGGGAAGGACTATTTCAAGGAGTACATGGCCTCGGAGACGCGGTCGATGGCGGAGGACTGTGACCTGTTTGTCAGGATATTCTCCGACCCGGAGCTCTTTGAGGACAATGAGGAGCTGGAGTCGTTCCTGGAGGACATGTCGCTTTTCTGGATAGACGATCTCGGCTATGTGCTCGGAGTGATAGTGCGCAATCTTGAGACGTTGAAAAAGCGCGGTGATATGCCGTTCCCGGATGTGTTCCTGAAGGATGACGACCGGGAGTTCGCCTATGAGCTGCTCAGGGCAGCAGTGACGGGCTATCACAAGTATATGGACATAGTGGTGGCCAATACCAGCAATTGGGATCCAGACAGGGTGGTCATTACCGATCTGGTGATGATAATCCAGGGTGTCGCCGAGGCCGTGCGCTTCTCCAACATCCCCCTGAAAGTCACGATTAACGAGTACGTGGACATCTCCAAGTTCTACAGTACGGCCAACAGCCGCGTCTTTGTCAACGGCCTTCTGGACAGGATTCTGCGCAAGATGGTGGATACGGGAGAAATCGTAAAGACGGGCCGCGGTCTCATAGAAAGTTAGAAATTCTTACTATATTTGTTTCATATTTCAATTTAAATTAGCGACAAGAAAATGAATCTTATCACATTTTTACTTCAGACGCAGGCCCAGCCTGCCGCTCAGCAGGGCTCTTTCTGGCAGCAGTATTCGTTTGTAATAATGATGGTTCTCATCATCGTGGTGATGTATTTCTTCATGGTGAGACCTCAGCAGAAAAAGCAGAAGGAGATAGTCAAGTGGAGAGAATCCCTGAAGAAGGGCGACAAGATCGTTACAGTGGGCGGTATCTACGGTACGATAGCCGAGGTGAAGGACACTTTCCTTCTTGTGGAGGTGGACAACAACGTCAAGCTACGTGTTGACAAGACTTCTGTGGTGAAGGATATAACTGACGCTCAGAACAAATAGTCCTGTCAGAAGATGGCCTTGGAAAACGGGATATCAGGCGGTGAGAAAGAAAGCGGATGGAAGGACAGGAAAGAGTGGCTGATGCTGCTCCTTTCTCTCCTTCTGGCTTTTATCGTGTGGCTGATACACAGTCTGTCGCTGCAGTATTCCGTTTTTCTGGAGTACAACGTGGAACTCAACTCCACGCTCCAGGGCAGGGCGCGCAGCTCTGTCTCCCAGGATGTCCTGATAGTCCGGGGAAAGTCTGACGGCTACTATATCCTCAAGCAGAGGATCGGCAGGCGCAAGACGCTGCAGGTGTCGGCATCTCAGGACAATCTCAGACATCGTGACGGAGATGATTTCTATGTGCTCAGCGAGAGTATAAAGAGCAATATAGTCGAGGCTCTGGGCGGAAGTGTTGACCTGGAGTTCATCGTCACGGATTCGCTGGATTTCACTTTTCCGAGGATTACCAGCAAGAGGGTGCCTGTGGTGCCTCGCTCGTCCGTGACTTTCAGACCGCAGTATATGTCTCTGGGAGACATGACCATCCGTCCTGACAGCGTGGATATATACGGTGATGCGCGGCTGCTGGAGACAGTGGATTCCGTGTTTACCGAGACCATCTCGGAGAAAGGCGTGGACGGCCCTATTCAGGGTATATGCGATATAGTCCCGATCCGCCGCGTCAGCTATTCCGAAAGCGCCGTGTATTACTCCATGAATGTGGTGCGCTATACGGAGGAGTCCCTGACAGTGCCGGTGACGGTGACAGGGGTGCCTGAGGACAAGGATCTGATAGTCCTGCCTTCTACAGTAACTCTTACCTTCAAGAGAGTGTTCAGCTCGCTCCGTTATCAGCCGGAGGATTTTGTACTGGCTGTGGATTATGCAGATTTTGTCAGGACCATAGATTCGGAACTGGTGCCGGAGCTGGTGTACAAGCCGGACGGAGTGATGTCGTGTGAGATTACGCCAAGATACGTGGACTGCATATTGCTGGACCGGGGCAGTGACGGGACTGAACTATGAGGACCCTTGCAGTGACAGGAGGTATAGGCAGCGGCAAGAGCTACGTGGTACGGATGTTCGCCGCTCTGGGAATTCCGGTCTATGATGCGGATTCGAGGACCAAGCGGCTTTACGACGAAGACCGTGGACTGCTCGCTGCCCTGCAGGAACTTCTGGGACCTGACCTTGTCAAGGACGGCCGTCTGGACAGGCAGTATATGGCCGGCAGGATATTCTCGGACAGATGTCTGCTGGAGAAGGTGGAGGCACTGGTGTTTCCGGAAGTCATTGCGGATTTCAGGACATGGAAAGAGAGGGTGGCAGATGCTCCCTTTGCCATTATGGAGTCCGCCATCTATCTGGAGAAACCTGCCCTTGCCGGTGTTGCTGATAAGGTGCTGACGGTCCTGTGCCCGGAAGATGTGAGGATAGGGCGGGTAATGGCCCGCTCCGGCATGTCCAGGGAGCAGGTTCTGGCCCGGATGGCCAATCAGTGGAGCGATGAGCGCAGGACGGCGGCTTCGGATTATGTGATAGTCTCCGATTTCAGGCATCCGCTTCTGCCGCAGGTGGAAAATGTATATATTGACATGAAAGACAACAATTAATGGATATTGTTAAAAATTAAAGACATGAAAACAGATTTGCAGAAAATACTGGCAATTACAGGCGAACAGGGCCTGTTTACCTATGTGTCACAGGCCAGGAACGGTATGATCGCCGAGTCCATGCTTACGGGCCGCCGCAGTGTGTTCGGCCCTCACGCCAAGGTATCATCCCTTTCGGATATCTCCATCTATACTGAGGACGGAGAGACACCCCTTAAGGAAGTGCTTCTGAAGATGAAGGAAGTGCTCGGTGAGGCCGATGCTCCGGATGCCAAGTCTGATCCCAAGGTCATCAAGGAGTTCTTCGACAAGGCTCTGCCCGGATACGATGCCGACCGTTTCTATGTGTCGCACATGAAGAAAGTGGTCACATGGTACAATCTCCTGAAGAAATACGCCTCTCTGGATTTTGAGGAGCCCGCTGAGGAAGAAGGACAGCAGGCTGAGGGCGGAGAGGAACCCAAGGAGGAGAAATAGCCTATGTGTACCGGCGGAAAAAGAGTCCGGGTAGTGACTATGGGATGCTCGAAGAACCGTGTGGACTCCGAGCATCTTCTCAAGCAGCTTTCCGCAGCCGGATATGAGGTGTCTCCTGAGGAGGTGCCGTTGGAGGACGCAGGTGTGGATATTCTGATTATCAACACCTGCGGATTTATTCTGGATGCCAAGGAGGAGTCGGTGCAGGCCATACTGGAGGCGGTGGACGCCAAGAAGCGCGGAGTTATCCGCAAGATCTATGTGATGGGCTGTCTGTCGGAGAGATACCGGGACGAACTTCCGGCTGAGATACCCGAGGTGGACGGCTTTTTCGGGGCATTCTCCATCGACCCTCTGCTGCGGGAACTGTCGGTGAGGAAGGATTCCGCTCTGGAGACCAGGCGGTATCTCACCACTCCAGGGCATTATGCCTATCTTAAGATATCCGAGGGTTGTGACCGTCACTGCTCCTACTGCGCTATTCCCGGCATCCGCGGCCCTCATGTCTCTGTGCCGGAGGAGAAGCTGCTGGACGAGGCCCGCTCGCTTGCGGACAGTGGAGTGAAGGAATTGATAGTCATCGCTCAGGACACTACCTTCTATGGTCTTGACTTGTACGGACAGAGGCGATTGGGTCGTCTCCTGACCGGTCTCAATGATATTCCCGGGATAGAATGGATCAGACTGCTGTATGCCTATCCGGCGGCATTCCCTCAGGATGTGCTGGAAATCATGGCATCTTCCCCCAAGATGTGCAGGTATCTGGATATACCTCTCCAACATTCGGCGGACCCGGTGCTCAGGGCCATGCGCCGCTCCATAGACGGCAGGCAGACCCGTGCCCTGGTGGAGAAGTTCCGAAAGGAAGTCCCCGGCATCGTGCTCAGGACCACTATGATGGTGGGACATCCGGGCGAAGGTGATAAAGAGTTCGAGGATCTGCTGTCATTTGTACAGGAGTACCGCTTCGAACGGTTAGGTGCTTTCGCCTATTCCGAGGAGGAGGGCACCTGGGGGGCACAGAATTTGAAGGATTCGGTACCGGAGTCCGTCAAGCAGGAGAGACTGGATGAACTGATGGAACTGCAGGCGGATATCTCGCTGAGGTACAATGAAAGCCGTATCGGAAGCGTGGAGAGGGTGC
This sequence comes from uncultured Bacteroidales bacterium, assembly GCA_944326255.1. GTDB lineage: Bacteria > Bacteroidota > Bacteroidia > Bacteroidales > UBA932 > Coprenecus. The sequence goes on along the minus strand of CALVDG010000003.1, from coordinate 101,500 downwards.
TGGTGGACTCTGTCTCGGCTGAGGACGGAACTTTCACCGGCAGGACATCCCGGGAGAGTCCGGAGGTGGACGGAGAGGTGATAGTGCAGTGTGCCGGTGAGTGCCCGGCTCCGGGAACTTTTGTGGATGTCCGGATTACGGGGGCTGACGAGTACGATCTCAGCGGAGAACTGATAAAGTGATATTCAAATCTGTGAGATATGAGAAAATGGGTGTTTTCAATCCTTCTTCCGATGCTGGCCGTCGTGTCGTGCGGACCGTTGACCTACACGCTGCCCGTCGAGAAGAGAGTTCAGTCTGATGCAAACGTGGATTTCGCCGGCGCGTTACCCGGGGTCATGGCTGTTCTTCAGGACGGCAGTGCGGATTCCACACTTATGTCCGCTCTGGTATGCGGCATAGCCGAGGGACTGGAAGTGGATCTGGGACTGGATTCCGGCTCGGTGCCGGTGTTTGTCATGAAAGCCGGAGATGTGGATTTCAGGGACAGTGCTCAGAAACAGTATGTCCATGCTCTGACAGGTGTGGATTTCCTGATAGTCGCCGACTCTCTTTCTGTCGGAGAGTTCTCGGTAGAGCATGTTCAGGAACAGGCGTATGTCCAGAGCCAGTTCCTGAAGCAGACCCAGGTGCGTCTGCCTTATTCGGTAAAGGTACAGGTATTCAATGTGGATTCGCTGCCGCCCGTGGCCGATCTCAGCGAGTCGGATGTCTTTGAGTGGACGCTTATGGCAGAGTCGGAGATAGCGGACCTGAAGGCTATAGAGAAAGTCAACAGTGAGCTGGATGAATATTTCAGGACCATCGGTGTGACGATGGCCGGCGGACTTACTCCCCGCTGGGAGACGGTGAATGTGTCTCTGTATGTGTACGACAACGCGCAGTGGACCGAGGCCTGCCGGCTGGCTTATCTCTTCGAGTGGGAGAAGGCCATGAATATATGGCTGGAGGAGGCTTCCAGTCCGGATACACGCAAGGCGGCCTGTGCCGCTTACAATATATCGGTGGCGTGTGAGATGCTGGGAATGGATGATATGGCGGCTGAGTGGAAGACCCGTTCGGAAAGATTGTTTAACTATAATAGATAAGATCGATTATGATGCTGTCCATGACCGGATACGGCAAGTCCGAAGTTACGTCCGGCAACAAGAAATATACTGTGGAGATACGCTCGCTCAACGGCAAGAGCAGCGACATCTCGCTCAAGTCCTCATTTCTGCCAAAGGATAAGGAACTGGAATACAGGCAATACCTTACCCGCCGTCTGGTGAGGGGCAATATTGATGTCTTTCTGACTTCGGAGGCTGTCTCGGGCTCTGAGGCCCGCAGGATAAACAGGGAGGTGTTCAGGGACTATTTCAGTCAGATGGCAGATATAGTGTCGTCTTTGGAACTGGACAGCAAGGAGGACTGTATGTCATCCGTGCTGGTGTCCTCTGTGCTCCGTATGCCAGATGTCGTGTCTGCCGACAAGGAAGAGATGACGGATGAGGACATATCGGCTCTGGACAGGGCTTTGGAGGAGGCGGTGGACGCTCTTGTGGCTTTCCGTACACGGGAGGGGGATGTGCTTCGGACTGACCTGCTTACCCGTGTGGACAATATAGAACGCATCCTGGCTGAGGCCGAGGTCTTTGAGACCGAGAGGGTACCGCTCATCCGTCAGAGAATACTCTCCAGGATGGAGGAACTGTCCCTGTCACCTGACCGTGACCGCCTGGAGCAGGAGATGATATTTTACCTGGAGAAACTGGATGTCAATGAGGAGAAAGTGCGGCTGAGGCAGCACTGCCGGTATTTCCGCGATACGATGGACGTGGAGGAGTGTCCGGGCAAGAAACTGGGATTCATCGCCCAGGAGATGGGCCGTGAGATCAATACCCTCGGCTCCAAGTCCAACCATGCCGGGATGCAGAAATGCGTCGTCCGCATGAAGGATGAGCTGGAAAAGATAAAGGAGCAGGTCCTGAACGTCCTGTAAAGCACTGGATGTCATAATGGTTTGAAATCATCGCAGAGAGTTGTAGGCTCTGTGGTGATTTTTTTGTACGTCTGTAATAATATTTTGCAGAGAACTTTCTATCTTTGTCAATTGTTAAAATACAGTGAAGATGGAAGACTTGAACAAGCAGCAGAGCGCGGCGGAAGAGACCGTGCAGAAGAATTTCCTGGAAGAGATTATCGAGAATGACCTGGCGAGCGGCAGAGTGGAGTCGGTGATGACCCGGTTCCCGCCGGAGCCGAACGGTTATCTGCATATAGGCCATGCCAAGAGCATCTGTCTCAATTTCGGCCTGGCTCAGAAATACGGCGGCAGGACCAATCTCCGCTTTGACGACACCAACCCCGTGAAGGAGGACACCGAGTACGTGGACTCCATCAAGGAGGACATCAAGTGGCTGGGCTTCAACTGGGCCGGTGAGTATTATGCCTCCGACTATTTCCAGCAGCTCTATGTCTGGGCTGTAGTGCTCATCAAGAAGGGCCTGGCATACGTAGACGATCAGACTCAGGAAGAGATACGCGCCAATCGCGGTACCGTACAGCAGCCCGGTGTGGACAGCCCATGGCGCAACCGCAGCGTGGAGGAGAACCTGGATCTGTTCGAGAGGATGAAGAACGGGGAGTTCCCCGACGGCAGCAAGGTGCTCAGGGCCAAGATCGACATGGCTCATCCGAACATGATGTTCCGCGATCCCCTGATGTACCGCATCATCCATGCCTCGCACCACCGTACCGGGGACAAATGGTGTATCTACCCGATGTACGACTATGCCCACGGACAGTGCGACTCGATAGAGCATATAACCCACTCAATCTGTACCTTAGAGTTCGATGTACACCGTCCGCTCTACGACTGGTTCATCGAGCAGCTGGGCATTTTCCCCTCGCATCAGTACGAATTTGCCCGCCTGAACCTCACCTATACCGTCATGAGCAAGCGCAAGCTCCTGGAACTGGTGCGCAACGGCTTTGTCAGCGGCTGGGATGACCCCCGCATGCCGACCATCTGCGGTATCCGCCGCAGGGGCTACACCCCCGAGAGCATCCGCAACTTCGCCGAGAAGGTGGGAGTGGCCAAGAGGGACAACCTCATTGACCTCTCGCTCTTAGAGTGGTGCCTGCGCGAGGACCTGAACAAGCGCTCGAACCGATACATGGTGGTCACCGACCCCGTCAAGCTGGTCATCACCAACTGGAACGACGGCGAGTGCAGCGCAGCCACTGAGGTGGAAACAGGCCGTACCGAATACTGCGCAGCCCCTAAGAATCCCGAGGACCCCGAGGCTGGACAGAGGACCATCCTCTTCGGCCGCGAACTCTACATCGAGCGGGCCGACTTCATGGAAGAGCCTCCCAAGAAGTTCTTCCGTCTACGTCCCGGCGGAGAGGTGCGTCTGAAATATTCCTATATCATAAAGTGCGAGGAGGTGGTAAAGGATGCCGAGGGCAATATCACCGAGATACGCTGCACCTACGATCCGACGACAAAGCCCGGCAGCGGCACCTGGCGTTCCGTCAAGGGCACCATCCACTGGGTAAACGCTACTCAGTGCGAGAAGGTCCGCCTGAGACTCTACGACCGGCTCTTCACCGAGGCCGACATGAGCGGCATCCCCGAGGGCAAAGACTACAAGGCATATCTGAACCCCGATTCGCTCAAGGAGGTGGATGCTCTCGCCGAGCCCGGCCTGCTGGAGGACAACTCTGGCATCGCCGTGCAGTTCGAGCGCAATGGCTACTACATCAAGGACAAGGACTCTACACCGGAACTGCCGGTATTCAACCGTGCCACCGGACTCAAGAGCAGTTTCTAGGACAATAGGAAAGGTATGCTCTGGGTTCTGTCAGCGGTCATAGGACTGTTAATAGGAGCGGCGGGGGCTTGGATTATCCAGGCCTCTGCCCGCAGCAAGGAAGCAGCTCAGGCCGAGGCAGACCTGAAAGTGGCTCAGGCAAGGGCTGAAATGTTGGAAAAGAGCCTGGAAGAGCAGAAGGAGTCCCGCAAGGAGGAGGCAGAGGCCATGCGCCGCGAGTATGACGAGAAACTCCAGAAGATGGTGCTGACCTTCAAGGATTCTGCTGCCGAGATTCTCAAGGAGAAGTCCCGTGATCTGTCAGCTGTCAACTCCGAGCAGATAAAGAATATTCTGGATCCTCTGGGCAAGAAGATGGAGGAGTTCCGCCGCGCTGTGGAGGACTCCAAGGAGAAATCCTTGAAAAACAGCGCGTCCATAGAGCAGCAGATCCGCTCGATGATGGAACAGACCATGTCCATAGGCAAGCAGGCGGATAATCTGGCCACTGCCCTGCGCTCAAATAATAAGACAGTGGGCAACTGGGGGGAGGTCATCCTTTTCAATCTTCTCGAGGGGATGGGCTTGCAGGAGGGAAAGGATTATGTGAAGCAGGAGACGATCAAGGATGTGGACGGTCGGACTGTCCTGTCCGATGAGAACGGTCGGAGACTCGTGCCGGACGTTGTGCTTTATCTTCCGGAGAACAAGGCGGTAGTCATCGATTCCAAGGTGTCTCTGGACGGATACATCGACTACAGCAACAGTACGGATGATGCCGGTCGGGCTGTCGCACTGGCGTCTCACCGCAGGAGTGTGGAGGCTCACGTAAAAGAACTTTCCGACAAGAATTACAGTCAGTATATCCGTCAGACCGGCCGTGATTCGCTGGACTATGTGGTGATGTTCGTGCCCAACGAGGGGGCTTTCCAGCTGTATTATCAGAATTTCCGCGAGGACTGGCACAAGGCATTTGACAAGAGAATAATCATCACCGGAGAGTCGAATCTCTTCGCTATGCTGAAAATTATCGAGAATACCTGGGTAAGGGTTAATCAGCAGAAAAATACCGAGGAGGTGATGCGTCTTGCATCGGAGCTTCTGGACAGGGTAGGGAAGTTCGCCAATACATTTGATGACGTGGGAGTTGTCCTGGGCAAGGCTACTGCTAAGTTCGAGGAGGCCCGCAGAGTGCTTTCCGGACGAGTCTCCGTGGTGTCAACGGCCAGGAAACTGGAGAAAAAGGGAGTGCAGATAAAGGGTTCGTTCCATGCGGCGCTGTTGGGTGAAAGCATTGAAGATGACTTTGATGCAGAGAATAATGTAAATAGCAATAATCAATGAGTATGAAAAGTGTTGTCATTATCTGTATAGTTGCTGTCGGCGTACTGTGTGCGGTGTTGGCAGTGTCCTGCGGTAACAGGCAGAAGAAGTCTGAAACATCAGGGACAGGGGCAGAATCTCCTTTTACAGTGGAGGATCTGCGTTCCAAGCGGCAGGGAATGATACGGGCTGAAGGTACCGGGAAATCGTCATCGGTGGAGATGGCCACTCAGATAGCCCGTATGAATGCCCTTACAGTGCTGGCCGGAAAACTGTCACCGGCTGATACAGCTGATTATGAGCGTGAGGACGGCAGTAAGGTGCAGAGAACAACGGTTCAGACACCTGTTGCAGATGCTGCTTTGGTGGACAGGCGCGTTTTCCACGACAAGAAGACCGGCGTGTTTACTGTCTGGGTACTGATTGAGGCAAAAATGGACAATAATTGATGATATGCATCGGATAATTATATCTGTATTATTGGCCGTCACCGCTCTTTTGATGCCGAAAGAACTTATCGGACAGCAGTTTCTATGGGACGTGGATCTGAAATTCGGTTTTGACAACCGGGAATATGCGTCTTTGACGACATCTCCGTCCGGTACTATTTTCGGGGCGATGCTCTCGCCTAAGGTCGGACTGGGTTTTGGTGAGGGACATGCCGTCTATGCAGGTGTGGATGTCACCCGGTATTTCGGAAAGTCGGCACCGGCCCTGATGTTCGATTACCAGCTGTACTATCAGTATGACGGAGAACGCTTTAAAGTCAATGCGGGAGCATTTCCGAGAAAACGTATGACGGGCTATTACCCGGAGGCGTTCTTTGACGAGCAGTATTTCTTTGACGGCAGTCTGGAGGGAGTATTGTTGAGCTATGCCGGAAAATGGTGGAGAGTAGAAGGTGTCGTGGATTGGATAGGCTGCGTGGATGAGGAAACCAAGGAGCAGTTTTCGGTATATTCCTATGGACGGTTCGGTACCGCGTGGCTCAATCTGTCCTATAGTTTCATGATGACCCATTATGCCGGTAGCAATACGGTCGGAGGTGTGGTGGACAATATCTGGCTGTATCCTCATCTCGCATCTGACGTATCAGAGTTTATGCCTGAAAGGATGAACCTGACAATGCGGGCAGGCTGGATGCAGACATTTCAGAATGATCGGATCAGGGAACAGGGCTACACTCTGCCGGGTGGCTTCCAGGGAGAGATATCGCTGGGCTATTATGGCTTTGGAGTCCGCAATACATTATATGCCGGTGCCAATCTGATGCCTTTTTATCATGAGTCGGATATCGCCGGTAATATCTATGGTGGCAATTTATATTACGGAGATGTGTTCTACAGTACGGATTCTGGTATCTACAACCGTCTGGAGATCTCGTATAAATACGACTTCAGGGACTTCCTGAGTCTGAAAGTGGCATCCGTGCATCATTATGACGGGTACGGCTGGGGCTGGCAGCAGCTGATACAGCTGGTTGTGAATCTCAACAATTTCCAGTTTCCGGTCAAGTCCAAGGCGGACAATCCGCACCATCATCACAGATAGGCTATGTATAAGTCCTTTATACCCGAAGTCTCCCGGTCTTTGCAGCAGTACGTGACAGAAAACATCCTGCCCCGGTATGACAGTTACGACAAGGCCCATTCGCGCAGGCATATACAGTCGGTCATAGACCAGAGTATGGAGATATTCCGCAAGCTTTCTGCCGGACAGATGGACGGAGGCCGCCGGTATGAGCTTAATCCCGACATGGCGTATGCGATAGCGGCTTACCATGATATCGGAATATGTGAGGGCAGAGAATCTCATCATCTGGTTTCCGGCCGTATGCTGGAGGCCGATACGGCTTTGTGCCGGTGGTTTTCTCCGGAGCAGATTCACGTGATGAGGGAGGCGGTGGAGGATCACCGCTCGTCCAACAAAAGCTGGCCGCGCTCCATCTATGGCCGGATAGTCTCCGAAGCCGACAAGGTGATAGACTTTGATACGGTATTCTCCCGTGCCATACTTTACGCCAGGGCCAACTATCCGGAGATGACCGATGAGGAGATATTCCGCAAGAGCTACGGCCATCTGTTGGACAAATACGGGGACGGGGGCTATATGCGCCTGCAGTTTTCCGATTCGCCCAATGCGGTGAGACTGGCTGACCTACGGGAGAAACTGCGGGATGAGGAACTGATGCGCCGGGAGTTCCAGCTGTTCGAGACACATCCCCTGCGGCCTTTCGTTCCGGACAATGCCCGCGTCCTGCTGCTTGGCTCGTTTCCTCCGCCTCACGCAAGATGGTCGATGGAGTTCTTCTACCCGAATTTTCAGAACGACATGTGGCGTATCATGGGCCTGCTCTTCTATGGAGACAAGGAGCATTTTGTGGTACCGGGTCAGAAGCGTTTCGACTATGCAAGGGTGGTGGATTTCTGCCGCCGGGAGGGTATCGCCCTGTACGATGCCGCCTATATGGTCAAGCGTCTGCGCGGCAATGCCTCCGACAACTTTCTGAAAATCATTGAACCCACGGATATTCAGTCTCTGCTTTCTTCCATGCCCTCCTGCAGTGCCGTAGTATCCACAGGCGGCAAGTCGGCCGAGCAGATAGCCTCCGTCCTCGACGTGCCTGTGCCCGCTGTCGGCGGCTCCGTGCAGTTTACCCTGCAGCCCTCACAGCGTACTGTCACATTCCATCGAATGCCCTCGTCCTCCCGGGCATATCCCATGTCCCTTGACAAAAAGGCTGCCTTATATCAAGTCTTACGGAATAGGTGAAATTTTCGCTTTTGGCAAAATCTAGTCGTTGCTGCGGAATCCCAGATAGTAGATGAGAGAGGCCAGGGCACTGAGGGCGGCGACGAGATATGTGCGGGCTGCCCAACTGAGGGTAGTCTTTGCCTGCTCCAGCTCAACTTGAGAAAGTGTATTGGACCTTTCCAGCCAGGCGAGGGCGCGGGACGAGGCATTGTACTCCACCGGCAGGGTGATGGCACTGAAGAGGAAGATCATGAAGAACATCGCAATGCCTATCCAGTACAGGGAAGGAAAGACATTCATCATAATCAGTCCCAGGATAATCACTATCTGGGCGAACATCGAGGAGAACTGCACGATGGGTACAAGAGCCGAGCGCATTTTCAGGAAGGCGTAACCCTCCGCATGCTGTACGGCGTGTCCGCACTCGTGGGCCGCTACTGCCGCTGCCGCCACGCTGTTGCTGTTGTATACTGAGTCGGAGAGGTTCAGGGTCTTGTTTGCGGGATTGTAGTGGTCGGTGAGATGACCGCGTACATTGGTGACCTGAACATCACGGATGCCGTGGTCGCGCAGCATCTTCTCCGCCACTTCCCGGCCGGTAAGGCCGCCGTGGAACATCACTTTTGAATATTTTGCGAATACTTTCTGTAGTCTGCTCTGTACTATCATGCCGACAACGGCGATGACGAGGATAAGTAGAATTTCTAAACCCATTTAAAAACTGTTTAATTACTAATGCCGTATGACATTGAAAAAATCGTGCCGAACTCTATTTGTGTCAGAAATGGCAAAATGCAAGGCGTCAAGGTTCATGGTGAACACCGATGACAACGCAGCATTTTGCCTTTTCTGGCACAAATCAGTCTTTGCGGAGGGCCATGGCAGGATTGGTATTCATCAGCTGCACGGCCCTGTAGGTGATGGCGAGAGCGGCGATTGCAGCCACGATGAGCAGTGCCAGCAGGTAAATCCACCAATAGTTGCCTATGTGGTAGGAATAGGTCTGCAGCCACCGTCCTGTGTAGGTGTAAATCAGGGGAATGGCTATCACCGCGGCAATCAGCGATGCGGACAAGAAGCTGGCGAGCGTATGGGTGTATATCTCGGAGCGGGGGCATCCCATGATCTTGCGGACGGCGGCGCTCTTGGCTCTCTGTCGGGCGTAGTAGGTGCTCATGGCGACCATGGCCATGACTGTCAGGACGATGGTGAGCAGGGCGAAAAGGCCGGTGATCCTGAGGCTGCGGTCCTCGGCGGTGTAAGTGCGGCGGTAGATGTTCTCGTAGGTCTCTACGGTGACGTTCAGGTCCGGTTTCTCGCGGGCGTAGAATTCCTGTATCGTGCGGACAGCATCATCCGGGTCTCCGTTGGCCTTTACAACCAGTGAGGTCATATTTCCGAGCATCTGAGGCTCCGAAGGCTGTACGGCCCATACCAGCAGGTCGTTGTCGGTGGAGTTGGCGTTGCCCATCCACAGGTCGTCGATGATGCCACAGACGTTGATGGCACCGTAGTCATATTCGAATAGAGTCGCATTCATGTCCAGTCCTAAAGCGGCTGCAGTCCTGCGGGTAAAGTAAAATGTGCCGGGCAGAGGCTCTGCGTTCTGACTGAGGACTCTCACACCCAGCAGGCGCAGCGCGGTGGTGTCTCCGTCAAACATGACTACGCTGTAGCGGTTGCCGTCGAGTTCCATACCCCACGAGCTTCTGCGTCCGCCCGCCGGGCAGCCCTGTGTCCATCCCACTTCCGCCACGCACGGCAGGGATTTCAGCCGGTCCTTGAGGAAGTCGTCTGGATTCTGAGTATTGGAGACAGTCACATCTACAAGGGAGTCTCTGGTATAGCCCATGGGCTTCTCCACCATGTGGCGCAGCTGCAGGAACATGGCAATGGAGATGGCTACGGCTCCTATGGCGGCGACGTTCTGGACTACCAGGAAAATCCTTCCGAGTATCATCTTGCTTGCCCTCGAGAACTCGCCCCGGACGATGTCTATCGGCCTGTAGCGCGACACCATCATGGCAGGGATGATGCCGGCGATGACTGACAGCAGCACGATGACTCCGGCCCACAGCGCGGCCGTGCCCCAGGTCAGGGACGCGAGCGGGCTGTATGTCTTGCCGATGAGGGTGCTGAAAAGGGGAGAGGTGGCCTCGGCCAGGATAAATCCGAGTATGAAGGCCACGGCAGTCACGGCCAAGGACTCTCCGATGTAGCGGAGGATGATGCCTGCGCGGGAGGAGCCTATCAGCCTGCGGGTCGCCATCTCCCTGACTCTGAATCCCACCTGGGCTGTGGTCAGCGAGATGTAGTTGAGCAGGGCAAATACCAGCAGCAGCACTCCGGCGGCAGTGAAGAGCCGCAGCATGTCCCGGTTTACGATGTTCTCGAAGGGGAAGGGGTAATTGGCCCCGCTTCCGTAGTGTACCTCCTTGAAAGGTACCAGGCGGTATTCAGTGCAGATACCGGACATATAGAGAGCGTCGCTCTCTTTCAGTATTCCCAGAATCTCCCGGCTGATGGTGCTGAGGTCAGCTCCTTCGCGTATCTTGTAGAGGGTTACCGTCGTGCCGTTGCCGTTGCGGGTCAGATCCGGAATGTATCTTTCCAAGAAGTCAAGACGGTAAATCATGTCGCACTCCGGCAGCACCGTCCGTTCCATATCCTCGAATATGCCGGTGACCAGCAGACTGGCTTTTTCTCCGCCGGCTGTGATGTCCACGCTGTTGCCTACGGCATTGCCCTCGGGGAACCATTGGTCGGCGAAGGAACGGGAGATGATGACCGATCCGGCGGCCTCAAGCGCACTGCCTCTGTCTCCGGTGACCAATGGTACGGGGATAAGCGACAGGAAGTTGGAATCCACACACAGGGCATTCTGCACCAGGGTCTCGTCGCCTATCGAAGTGCTCAGGTCCAGTCCGTTGAGGGACTTGGTGCCGATCAGCCGGCAGATGGCCTCTATGTCCGGATACCGCCCCTCGACAGACCCCTTGATCGTCCCGCTGAGACCGAAGAACTCCGAATCCGAGCCGATGTAGATATCCTCGCCGACGAACGTGTCGTAACTGCTCTCCTGAGTTACGTATGTCCCGATGAATATAATGAATGCCAGGGCAATGGCCATGCCAGCCACCTCTATTACCGTGTAGAGGCTGTTGCGGGAGATGAACCGTAGAAAAGATCTCATGCTGCTTGATGTTGGTTTATGACGGTATGAGAGGCATAAAATATGCCATAATGCATAACTAGTTGCTAGTCAGTGATTTAAAGTGTTTTAAGGTAATAGTGTGCTGTCAATTTTCTGGACAGAGGTGTCCAACTATCATACATCTTTATCAGAAGAGCCTCTCATGGGACTCGAACCCACGACCTGCTCATTACGAATGAGCTGCTCTACCAGCTGAGCTAAAGAGGCTTTTTATTTGCGGCTGCAAATATAGAAAAATAATTTTAGAAAAAATTGAAACACTTTCTTAATTTTGTAAAATAAACATGTAGCGATATGTCTTCCTGTGAATATGATATAGTGATAGTAGGCGGAGGCGCGGCCGGATTGATGGCTGCGGTACTGGCAGTAGGAAAGGACTGCCGGGTAGCTGTGATAGAGAAGAACGATCAGTGTGGCAAGAAGATGCTGATAACCGGCAAAGGCAGGTGCAATATAACCAACAGCCGCGGATGGGACGAGTTTAAGGAGCATATTCATCCCGATTCAGGGTTCTTCCGTCCGTCTTTCATGGCCTTTTCCAATACCGATACGGTCTCTTTGCTGGGCCGGCTCGGACTGGCAACAGTGGAGGAGCGCGGTATGAGGATCTTTCCGCTCTCGGGGCGCAGCGTGGACGTGCGGAATGCCATGGTGTCATACATAAGCAGGGCCGGGAACGTGGAACTGTGCTGTAAGTCGGAGGTAATCTCCATATCCCGCGGAGCCGTCGGCTTTGATGTCGCCGTGTTGAGACTGGAGGACAGGATGCGGGTTGACTGCATCCATGCGCGTAATGTGATAGTCGCCACAGGCGGGCTTTCGTATCCCTCAACAGGTTCTACCGGTGACGGATATAAGTTCGCATCCAAGTTGGGGCATACCATAGTGGAGACGATGCCGTCCCTCACTGCGCTTATTCCATATAATTACAATTTCAGTCTTGTCGGACTGACGCTGCGCAACGTCTCCCTGACTCTGGAGGTGGACGGCGGGCAGGTGCAGCAGGAGTTCGGGGAACTGACATTTACGACGGGAGGTCTGGAGGGTGCTCTGGGATTCCGGGTGAGCCGCAAGGCAGTACATGCGCTGGAAGCCGGCCGCAAAGTGGAGGTGGTGATAGACCTGAAGCCGGCCGTGCCGGAGACAGAGCTGAGGGACCGTATCCAGAGGGAATACCGTAAGGACATGAAATTGTCCAGGTACCTTGAGCGGTTGCTGCCCCTGCAGGCGGTAAAGCCGTTCATGGACTCGGATTCATCCCTGACGGTCAGCAATCTCCCGGTACGGCTCAAGCACTGGCGGTTCTCCATTAAAAGCTATGTGGATTACAGCAGGGCGGTAGTCACATCCGGTGGAGTGAGTCTTAAGGAAATCTCCCGAAAGACCATGGAATCCAAGGTGGTTCCGGGACTTTATTTCGCTGGCGAGGTGATGGACCTTGACGGAGATACCGGCGGCTACAATCTTCAGATTGCATTTTCTACGGCGGCAGCGGCAGTCAATGCGGCGATGGCTAGTGGACGATGATGCTGATATTCCCTTCAACACCGAATGTGCAGGTGAGCCGGCTGTCTTTTGGGACAGGAACGGCATCTGCCAGTTCGAAAGCCAGGAAATCTCCCGTCCTAAGGGAGCAGTAACGGCTTATCTCCGCAAACCTTCTGCTCAGTTCATCCTTTCCGGGAGTATTGGATACGGAAACAGCCGGATGTCCGTTAATCTTTATCGTCAGGGGCCTCTGTTCCGAGATGAATCCGCTCAGCCTGTCAGCGGGCAGGAGGTCATACGGTATGACAGTGGAGTAGTCCAGGGCGTTCTCTACGAAGATGAGGTCCTCCGGCGATACTGCATCCTTGTTCAGCGCAGCTTTAATCAGCAGGCCGCAGGTGAACGGTCCGAGATATCTGTCGGCGAATCTGGCAGGAACGGACTTGCCGGATCTCTCTGACCTGATGCATAGAACGGGTACCGCCGAGATGCTGTCTATGTAATCCGGGATATAAAAGTCGGTCAGAGCTCTGATCATGGTAGAGTCTGACCGGAAATAGAAACTGCCGTTCCGATATGGAGAGACTAATATGTTCACCGTGAGGAGGACTTGATCTTAATCTCGGTAAGTACTTTCTTGGTGTCCAGAGTAAAGTCTCCGTTCATCATCCAGGAGTAGTAGCTGGGTTCCTTTTTCAGGACTTCCTCCACAGGTTTCCCCTTGTGCTTGCCGAAGTTGAACACCGGTACGTCCTGGTCGTTGTAGATGATGCGTCCGGCATAGTCGGCGAACTTGGTCTTGGACGAGAAGTCGGACAGGAAGGTGATGTCGTTCTGCAGTGTGTCCTGATATTTGTCCAGCTGGGCCTGGAGTATCTCGTATGTGGCCATGGTGTCGGCCTCTGCGGAGTGGGCGTTGTTGAGGTCCTTGTGGCAGTAGAACTTGTATGCGGCCGAGAGGGTCCTCTGCTCCATCTTGTGGAAGATATTCTGCACGTCCACCAGCTTTCTCTTGCGGAAATCAAAATCCACTCCGGCTCTCAGGAACTCCTCGTACAGTACCGGGATGTCGAACTTGTTGGAGTTGTATCCGGCGATGTCGCAGCCTTCCATCCATTTTGCCAGGGACTTCGCTATCTGGTTGAATGTGGGGCAGTCCTTGACGTCCTCGTCGTGTATGCCGTGTATTCTGGTGGATTCTTCGGAAATGTGTATGGTAGGGTTGATCCTACGGGTCTTGACCTCGGTGGAACCGTCCGGCATAACCTTTACCATGGAAATCTCGACAATACGGTCAGTGGCGACGTTGAGGCCGGTGCTCTCTATGTCGAAGAATATAATCGGGTTTTTAAGATTGAGTCTCATTGTCTGAAATTAGTTGGGGATACGTATGGGCATCAGGAGCGAGCAGATGTCCTCGTCGGGATTGTGGTCCTCGGCTGCGACTATCAGGGCGGCTCTGGCCGGGTCGGCAAGTTCAAAGCATATCTCCTCGTAGGGCAGGTTGGAGAGAATCTCGATGAGGAACGTGGACTTGAAGCCTATGTCCATGGGGTCTCCGTCATACTGGCAGGGCAGTGTCTCATGGGCGGAGATGGAGAATCCTGTATCCTGTGCCGATATGGTCAGGCTGTTGAATGACAGTGACAGCTTCATGCTGGAAGTGGCCTGGTTGGAGCATACGGAGACGCGCTTGGCGGCGTTGAGCAGGGTAGTCCTTCCGATGATCATCTTGTTCTGGTTGTTCTTGGGAATCACCGTCCTGTATGCCGGGTATGTGCCGTCCACGAGCCGTCCGATCATCACGTAGCCGTCGAACTCAAAATGCGCGTTCTTTCCGTCAAACGTCACGGTGACGTCGCTGTCGGACTTGGCCAGAAGTCCCCTGAGTATGGCCGCCGGTTTCTTGGGCAGGATGAATGCGGACTTGTTCTCGGACTTTATGTCAGTCCTGGTGTAGCAGACGAGCTTGTGGGAGTCGGATGCCACGAGAGAGGTGGACTCGGGTGACAGGTCGAAAAGCACGCCGTTCATGACGGGTCTCAGCACCTCGTCTGCCGTAGCGTAGAGTGTGTATCCCAGTCCTGCCGAAAGGGACTCGGCGGATATCCTCACAGAGACTGCGGTCTCGTCCATGGCCGGCAGTTCGGGATAATAGTCGGCGGGGAAGAAAGGTATCTTCTGCGCTCCTGTCGCCCAGCTTATCTGCAGGGTGGTATTGTCCTCGAGCGTCTTGAACTCTATCGGCATGTCCGGGAACTCCTTCAGGGAGTCTGTGAGAATCTTGGCGGGGACAGCCGCGGCTCCTTCCTCCCTGACTTCGTCAACGGGGATGACTGTCTTCAATGTGGTTTCTGAATCCGATGCGGTCACTTCCAGGGAGCTTCCCCTGAGGACAAACAGGAAGTTGTCCAGTATGGGGGTAGTGGTCTTGTTGGAAATCACTCTCAGTCCGGAAAGCAGGCCGTGGAGAAGTTCTGTACTCGATATCGTAAAATTCATTTGCGTGATAATTTTGATCTTTTGAGGACACAAATGTATAAAAAATTTGGCATATAATTTGAGTTAATCCTGTTCAAAACCCAAAAAAATTGACAGAATATGAGAAAGAAAAATTGGCTGATAGTGCTTGCCGCCGTAATAGCCGGCGGACTTGCAGGTTACATTACTGTCAGAATGACTGCCTCTGATAACGGGCAGCAGACTTACGTGTACGATCCCGGAAATGCGGGAGCTGTCGTCAGGAACGTAAGCATATCCGGGGAATATCCGGATTTCACATATGCGGCGGAGTCTTCGGTCAACGCCGTGGTATTTGTAAAGGTGGTCAAGAGGAGCGAGCAGCCTCAGGGACCGTCCTCGCTGTTTGAGTATTTCTTCGGATTCGGAGACTCGATGCCCCGGGAGCAGGTCGGTACCGGCTCTGGTGTGATCATATCCGAGGACGGCTTTATCGTGACCAACAACCATGTAGTCTCCGGGGCCACCGAGATAGAGGTGACTATAGGCGACAAGAAGACATTTGACGCGGAGATAATAGGTACGGATCCGGCTACCGATGTGGCCTTGCTCAAGATCGACGCCAAGGGACTGCCCACAATACCTATGGGTGACTCGGACAAGCTCCGGCTCGGCGAGTGGGTGCTCGCCATAGGAAGCCCTTACGGACTTACATCGACTATCACTGCCGGTATCGTGAGCGCGAAGGGACGCTCGATGCCCAATTATTCCGGGGAGTTCAAGATTGAGTCATTTATCCAGACCGATGCCGCCGTCAATCCAGGCAACAGTGGCGGAGCACTGGTGAACATCAAGGGCGAACTGGTGGGCATCAATACTGCTATTATCTCACAGACAGGCTCTTATGCCGGATATTCATTCGCCGTGCCGGTCAATATCGTAAAGAAGATCGTCTCTGACTTCAAGGAATACGGCTCGGTGCAGAGAGCCATGCTCGGTATCACCATGCAGGATAATAATGAAACTTTGAAGGAGAAAATGAAACTTTCCACGACTGAAGGCGTATATATAGCTGAGGTAGTGAAAGGCGGTGCCGCCGAGGCCGCCGGGATAGAGAAGGGAGACATCCTTCTGTCTATCGACGGAGCTGAGGTGTCGAAGGGTACGGCGGTGCAGGAGATAATCAACGCCCACCGTCCCGGTGACAGGATCCAGGTGGAGGTGAAGAGGGGAGACAAGACCCTGAAGATGGACGTGACCCTTATAGGCAAGGACACTCAGGAGATGAATGCCTATAACCGTCAGGGCAATGTCAATCTTTTCGGAGCGCAGCTGGTTCCCGCACCGAAGGAGGAGCTGGAGAAGCTTGGACTTGAGGCAGGAGTTAAGATTGCGTCTGTAGAGAAAGGCAAGATACGTGACGCGGGTATTAAGGAGGGATTCATCATCACCTATATTAATAATACTCCGGTCTCATCGCCTCAGGATGTGGCTGCCGAGGTCAAGAGATCCAGAAGGTCTCTGCTGATTGAGGGCTTTTATCCGGACGGCAACCTCTACTACTATGGAATAGGTTTATAAAATATAATGAGACAACTAAAGATTACAAAATCGATTACCAACCGTGAGAGCGCCTCTCTCGACAAGTATCTCCAGGAGATAGGCAGGGAGGAACTCATCGGGGTTGATGAGGAAGTGGAGTTGGCGCAGAGAATCCGCAAGGGCGACCAGAAAGCCCTTGAGAAACTGACGAAGGCCAATCTCCGCTTTGTCGTTTCTGTTGCGAAACAGTATCAGAATCAGGGTCTGAGTCTTCCGGACCTTATCAACGAAGGAAACCTCGGACTCATCAAGGCCGCCGAGAAGTTCGACGAGACCCGTGGCTTCAAGTTCATCTCCTATGCCGTGTGGTGGATACGCCAGTCCATACTGCAGGCTCTGGCCGAGCAGTCCAGGATAGTCCGTCTTCCGCTCAACCAGGTGGGTTCCCTGAACAAGATTAACAAGGCCCTGCAGAAGTTCGAGCAGGACAACGAGAGGATGCCTTCGCCTGACGAACTGGCAGAGATACTGGATATCCCCAGGGACAAGATAGCCGATACGCTCAGAGTGTCGGGCCGTCACGTATCGGTGGACGCGCCTTTCGTGGACGGTGAGGACAACAGCCTGCTGGACGTGCTGGTCAACAATGACTCTCCCAACGCTGACAAGGGGCTGGTCAACGAGTCGCTCAACAAGGAGATAGAGAGGGCCCTGTCCACGCTTACCGAGAGAGAGAGGGATATCGTGAAGGACTTTTTCGGTATCGGTACCCAGGAGATGACCCTGGAGGAGATAGGCGAGAAGTTCGGCCTGACGCGAGAGAGGGTCCGTCAGATCAAGGAGAAGGCCATCCGCCGTCTCAGACACAGCAACCGCAGCAAGCTGCTCAAGAGCTATCTCGGATAATCAGGATACAGACACACAGAACACTATCAATAAATATGAAGAAAATATTAACAGCAACCGCAATATTTGCAACTGCGCTTATGATGACATCGTGCAACAGTAAGAATCCGCTTCTGGAAGAGTGGAACACCCCCTTCGGGATAGCTCCCTTCTCCGAGATCAAAGCGGAACATTATAAACCGGCCGTTCTCAAGGCCATCGAGGAGCACAACAAGGAGATTGACGCCATAGTGGCCAATCCCGACGCTCCTACATTTGAGAACACCATTGTCGCTCTGGACAACTCAGGAGAGCTGTTTGACAGGATATACGCCGTATTCTCCAACGGAGCCTCCATCAATGCCACTCCAGAGATCATGGCTCTGGAGACTGAGCTCGCTCCGATAGTCAGCGACCATTTCAACAGCATATCCATGAACGAGGCTTTGTTTGCGCGTATCAAGGCTCTGTATGACGACAGGGACGGTCTCGGTCTGGAACCGGATCAGATGCGTCTGCTCACCGAGACCTACAAGAGTTACGAGAGAGCCGGTGCCACGCTTCCGGCTGACAAGAAGGAAGAACTTAGGAAGATCAATTCCCGAATGTCGGAGCTGCAGCTGCTTTTCGAGCAGAATGTACTGAAGGAGACAGCAGACTTTACTCTGGTCGTGGAGAATGAGCAGGATCTCGCCGGCCTTCCCCAGGCGGCTGTGGATGCCGCCGCACGCCGTGCCGAGGAGAAAGGCATGGGCGGCTGGTGGGCTTTCGGTCTGGACAATGCCAGCCTGATGCCTTTCCTGCAGTTTGACGGCAACAGGGCTCTCAGGACCAAGCTGCTCAACGGATATCTCAACCGGGGCAACAACGACAACGCCAATGACAACAAGGCCATCATCGTGGAACTGGTCAATCTGAGCAACCGCAAGGCCAAGATCATGGGCTATGACAATTACGCACAGTATGTGCTGGAGGACAGGATGGCCAAGACCCCCGAGGCCGTATACGCCCTTCTCTACCAGCTCTGGACTCCCGCTCTCAATTCGGCTGAGAACGAGCTGGCCGACATGACTTCCATAGCCAGGGCGGAGGGTATGAAAGACGCTCTTACCGCCGCTGACTGGAGATATTATTTTGAAAAGGCCAAGGCCGAAAAGTTCAATTTCTCCGAGGATGAGCTCAAGCCTTATTTCCAGTTCGAGAATGTCCGCGAGGGTATCTTTTATGTGGCGAACAGACTTTACGGCATATCATTCGAGCCGCTGAACAACGTGCCCGTACCTGATCCCGAGGCTCAGGCCTTCCTGTGCAAGGATGCCGACGGCAGCCAGCTGGGCGTGATATTCATGGACATGTTTGCCCGTCCCGGCCTGAAGAGAGGCGGAGCATGGTGCACCGGATACCGCGAGCAGCATTACGAGAACGGTGAGAGGATACTTCCGATAGTCTCTATCGTAGGTAACTTCACACGCGGACACGGAGATACCCCTGCACTTCTCAGCCCCGACGAGACGGAGACATTCTTCCACGAGTTCGGACATGCTCTCCAGTCCCTGCTCCAGGACGTTAGATATAAGGGCAATGCCCCCATGACCAGGGATTTCGTGGAGCTGCCCTCGCAGATCAACGAGCACTGGGCATTCGAGCCCGAAGTCCTGAAAGTCTACGCCAAGCACTGGCAGACAGGAGAGGTGATCCCTCAGGAACTGGTGGACAAGCTCGACCGCTCGGGCAAGTACGGACAGGGCTTCGCCACTACCGAGTATCTGGCGGCCTCCCTGCTCGATATGGATTATTTCATCATGAATGATATCCCCGCTGACCTGGATGTCAATGCCTTCGAGGCCAAGACCCTTGGTGACAGAGGACTGCTTCCGCAGATACCTCCCCGCTACCGCTCTACGTATTTCGCCCACGTCTTCGGAGGCGGATATACCGTAGGCTACTACAGTTATATCTGGGCAGAGGTGCTTGACGCGGATGCTTATCAGGCCTTCAAGGAGACCGGTGATATCTTCAATCCCGAGGTGGCCCGCAAGTTCCGCGAGGACATCCTGGAAAGAGGCGGTGAGGACGATGCCATGACTCTGTATGTCAACTTCCGCGGTCAGGAGCCTTCAATCGATCCCCTGCTTGAGAACAGAGGTCTTAAATAGTGTAACCCAGCTATATGAATCAGGAAATATTTATCCAAGATAAGGTTAAGAATGCGCTGGAAGCCCTATACGGGGCTTCTGGCGTTAATGTGCCCCTGCAGCTTCAGGCTACCAGAAAGGAGTTCGAGGGCGATATCACACTGGTGGTCTTTCCGCTGTTGAAGACCAGCCGCAAGGCTCCCGAGGCCACTGCTCAGGAGATAGGGGAGTGGCTTAAGGCCAATGTACCTGAAGTGGAAAGCTTCAATGTGGTCAAGGGCTTTCTGAACATAAAGTTCTCCGCATCTTTCTGGAAGGAGGTCTATGCCTCCATAGCGGCGGACAAGGATTTCGGCCGTCTGCCGGTCTCCGGCAGGACAGTTATGGTGGAATATTCCTCGCCGAATACCAACAAGCCGCTGCATCTGGGACATATCCGCAATATCCTTCTGGGATGGTCGGTGTCCAGGCTGCTGGAGGAGAACGGTCATAAGGTCATCAGGACCAATATCGTCAATGACCGCGGTATCCATATCTGCAAGTCCATGATAGCATGGAAGAAGGCCGGCAATGGAGTTACCCCGGAGTCTTCCGGCAAGAAAGGAGACCATCTGGTCGGGGACTTTTATGTGAAGTTCAATGACCTTTACAAGGCAGAGGTGGCTGAACTGGAGGCGAAAGGGATGAGCAAAGAGGAGGCCGAGGAGAAGGCTCCGATACTCCAGGAGGCCCGTCAGATGCTGGTCAAGTGGGAGCAGGGCGACAAGGAGACCGTAGACCTGTGGAAGATGATGAACTCATGGGTCTATGCCGGTTTTGACGAGACATACAAGGCCCTCGGAGTGTCATTTGACAGGATATATTACGAGTCTCAGACATATCTGCACGGCAAGTCGCTGGTGGAGGACGGTCTGCGCAAGGGAGTCTTCGAGCGCATGGAGGACGGCTCGGTATGGTGCGACCTGACGGCCGACGGACTGGACCGCAAGCTTGTACTGCGCAAGGACGGCACCTCAGTGTATATCACCCAGGATCTGGGTACGGCCGTGGAGAGATTTACCGAGTACAATCTGGACGAACATGTCTATGTGGTGGGCAATGAGCAGAACTACCATTTCCAGGTACTCAAGCTGATACTTAAGAAGCTTGGCTTCGCGTGGGCGGACCATATCTACCATTTGTCATACGGTATGGTGGAGCTGCCTGAGGGTAAGATGAAGTCCCGCGAGGGGACTGTCGTGGATGCGGACGATCTGCTGGAGAAGATGTACAACACAGCAAAAGAGACCTCGTTGGAGCTCGGCAAGCTGGCCGACATGAGCGCTCAGGAGCAGGACGAGCTCTTCCGCACGCTCAGTCTGGGAGCCTTGAAATATTTCATCATCAAGGTGGACCCCAAGAAGACCATGCTATTCAATCCCAAGGAATCCATCGACTTCAACGGCAATACCGGTCCGTTCATCCAGTACACCCATGCCCGTATACGCTCCATCCTGCGCAAGGCGGCAGAGGCCGGATATGTGCCCTCAGTGCCGGAAGACGTGGATTTCAACGAGAAGGAGATAAGCATCATCAAGCTGCTCAACCTGTATCCTCAGAAAGTGGCCGAGGCGGGAGCGGCTCTGTCTCCGGCCCTGATAGCCAACTACGCCTATGACCTGGCGAAGGAGTTCAATCAGTATTATCACGACGTGTCCATACTGAAGGAGGAGAACCGGAGCCTGCGGGATGCAAGGCTCTCTCTTATCGCCACTATTGCATCCGTTCTGGTCAAGGCCATGGACATTCTGGGCATCCGTCTTCCCGAGAGGATGTAGTATATGGGCGCGGACACAGAACAGGCCTATATGTTTCCCACCTCGGTCAAGGAGGTGGAGCGGCTCGGATGGGAGTGGATCGATATCATTCTCTTCTCAGGGGATGCCTTCATAGATCACCCTTCATCCGGGACGGCAATGATAGCCAGAGTGCTGCAGAGGGAGGGCTACCGTGTGGCGGTCGTCCCTCAGCCCAACTGGCAGGACGATCTGCGGGACTTCCGTAAATTGGGAGCCCCGCGTCTGTTTTTCGGAGTCAATTCCGGAGCCATGGACTCGATGGTCAACCATTATACCGCCGCCAAGCGTCTGCGCAGTGACGATGCCTATACTCCCGGAGGCCAGGCCGGACACCGTCCCGACTATGCCGTGACCGTCTATACCCGCATACTCAAGCGGCTTTATCCGCATGTCCCTGTGATCATAGGAGGCATAGAGGCCTCGCTAAGAAGGCTTGCCCATTACGATTACTGGCAGGACCGGTTGTTTCCGTCCGTGCTGGTGGACAGCGGGGCGGACTGTCTTATCTACGGTATGGGCGAGCGTCCCGTCACAGCGGTGGCCAGGGCCATAGAGGCAGGGCAGAGTCTGAGAGATATTCCGCAGACAGCGTATTTTGTCCAAGGCAAGCCGGAGCATCTGCCGGAAGGCAGTGTCCTGCTCAATTCCTTCGAGCGTGTCCTGGCTGATTCCGACGCATTCATAGACAATTTCAACATAGAGGAGAAGGAGGCCAACCGGCTCCACGCCTCTACTCTCATCGAACCCTACGGGGACGGATACGTGCGGGTCAATCCTCCGTTTCCGCCTGAGACAGAGGAGGAGATGGACTCTTATTACAGCCTGCCCTTTACCAAGCAGCCCCATCCGCGTTACAAGGGCAAGGAGATACCGGCCTATGAGATGATAAAGAATTCCCTGACCATCCACCGGGGCTGTTTCGGCGGATGCAGTTTCTGCACCATAGCCGCACATCAGGGCAAGTTTATCCGCAGCCGCAGCGAGGAATCGATACTTGCTGAGGTGCGCCTGCTGACGGGGATGCCTCAGTTCAAGGGTGTGATATCGGATGTGGGAGCTCCTACCGCCAATATGTACGGACTTCATGGCCGGGACAGTCGCCGCTGTGCCGTATGCGCCCGTAAGTCCTGTCTGTTCCCCTCCAGATGCCCCAATATGGAACATTCGCACCGCCGGCTGCTGGAACTGTACCGCAGGATAATGGAGATTCCGGGAGTGAGAAAGGCCTTTATTGGAAGCGGTATCAGATATGACCTTTTCCTTGACCGGGACGGTTTTCTGGACGAGTATTCCCGGAAATACCTCCGGGAGGTGGTCGTCAACCATACCTCGGGATGGTTCAAGGTCGCACCGGAGCATACCGAGGCCCATGTCCTGAAGCTCATGTCGAAACCTTCCTTTGAGTTGTTTGCCGTACTTAGAAGAGAGTTTGACAGGATTGCCGCACAGGAGAGGCTTCCGTACCGTATAGTCCCGTATTTCATATCCTCTCACCCCGGCTGTACGCTGCAGGATATGAAAGCGTTGTCTAAGAATAAGGAACTCAGGGGTATACGCTTGGAGCAGGTGCAGGATTTCACTCCGACGCCCATGACGGCCTCGTCGGTGATGTTCTACACCGGAAAGGACCTTTCCAAGCGTCCTGTTTTCGTAGAAAGAAGCATCAAAGGAAAGAAAATCCAAAAATCTCTTTTTTTTAGAAAAAATACATTATAATTGCAGCGTTTTTAGCAATTGAATGTATGGCACAGAACGTGAAACCTTCGGCTCAGCGTCCTAAGAAGAGAGCCGTAATAAGTTACGACAATATGTCACCTGAACTTCAGGCGGCGTTTAAGGAGAAGTATCCCAGAGGATATGCGGATTATATGGGCGATATCTTCAAGGTGGACAAGCCTGACGGAACTTTCTTCTATGCCGTGGAAGTGGATATTCCCGATGCGGTGTATCTTGTGAAGATAGACGTGGATATAGACGATTACGAGAAAGCTGAGAATGATCTCTTCGACGAGGATGTTGTGGACGATACGGTGGTTCCCGAGATAGAGGGAGACGTATTCCCCGGTGAGGCGGAGGAGATGCAGGAGGACGATGACCGGCTGGATGACTAAGCCGCTCGCGTGGCTCAAGCGTCAGCCTGAACAGAGGCTGATGATAATCCTGGCCATCGTCGTCGGTCTGGGAAGCGGAGCCGCGGCCGTAATACTCAAGAAACTCATAGAACTTATCGGGGGGCTTCTGACCGGATGGTTCGATGCCTCGTGGAACAATCTCCTGCTCCTGGTCTATCCGGGAGTAGGAATGCTTTTATCCCTGCTCTTTGTCCGGTATGTCGTCAGGGACGATATCGGACACGGTGTGACAAAGGTTCTGTTCTCCATATCCCGCAATAATTCGCGTATTAAAAGCCACAATATGTGGTCTTCCCTCCTGTCCAGCTCCGTCACCATAGGCTTCGGCGGCTCGGTAGGAGCGGAGGCTCCCATCGTGTACACCGGCGCGGCCATCGGCTCCAATGTGGCCCGCTCTCTAGGGCTGTCATACCGGCAGATGACCATTCTCCTGTGCTGCGGTGCCGCAGGGGCAGTCGCAGGCATATTCAAGGCTCCGATGGCAGGTATCCTGTTCTGTCTGGAGATACTGCTGTTCAACATATCCATGTCTTCCATCCTGCCGCTGCTGCTCTCGTCTGTGACCGCAACGACGGTCTCATATCTGTTCCTGGGCCGCGAGGTCCCCTTTACCAGTACGGTGGATGCGTTCGCTATGGGCAACATCCCGTATTATATCCTGCTTGGAGTGCTCTGCGGCTTTGTGTCCCTGTATTTCCTCAGGACGACCCTTTCTCTGGAAGACCGGATAAAGAAGATACAGAATCCTTTCAAAAGGTGGGCTGTATGCGCCTCGATGCTGGGTGTGCTGATCTTCCTTTTTCCGCCGTTGTTCGGCGAAGGGTACGGCTCTCTCGGACATATGCTGCAGGGGCATCCGGATTCGGTACTGGAGAACTCCGTATTTGCCGCCATATTCCAGTATAAGTGGGTTATTCCGATATATTTTGCCATGGCATTGGTCCTGAAAGTGTTCGCCATGTCCTTCACCAATGCCGGGGGAGGTGTCGGAGGTACTTTCGGCCCGACCCTTATCGTCGGAGGTATTGCCGGCTTCATCCTGGCGAGGACCATCAACCTGATGGGCTTCCATGCCCTGCCGGAGGCCAATTTCGCGCTGGTCGGCATGGCCGGGCTTATGGCTGGAGTGATGCAGGCGCCGATGACGGCCATTTTCCTGATAGCTGAGATTACAGGCGGCTATTCGCTTCTGTTGCCGTTGATTATCGTTTCCGCAATATCATTCGCCACGATGAGAGTGTTCGAGCCGTTTTCTATATACTCAAAGCGTCTGGCCAAAAGCGGAGACCTTATCACGCACAACAGTGACCGGGCCGTCCTGACCCTTCTCCAGACCTCGGATCTGGTGGAGACGGACTTCACTTCCGTCCGGCTGGATGACACTCTGGGAGATCTGGTCAAGGCAGTGGCCCGTTCCACCCGCAACCTCTATCCCGTCCTGGACGATGCCGGGGTCTATCGCGGCTACATCGGTCTGGATGATATCCGAAAGATAATGTTCGATAAGGACCAGTACGAGACAACCAAGGTCTATACCCTGATGAAGAACGCTCCCGCTACCGTCCTGTCCACAGACCGTATGGACAGCGTGATGGATAAGTTCGATACGACCAAGGCCTGGAATCTGCCGGTGGTGGACGAGGACGGCCGCTATGTCGGTTATGTCTCCAAGTCCAAGATATTCTCGTCGTATCGGCAGCGTCTGCAGGACGTCTCCTGCGATTAAATATGCGTTATAACGGGCAAACTGCTGCGGCATTATCGGTATCATGGCTCAGTCATTTACGTCAGTAAACTCCTTCGCCCTGAACCTCAATGCCTTGCATTTTACCCATTCTAACGCATATTTTGTTCGGGAAAATTTCTTATATTCGTGAAAATATTGACTGTATGGAAAGTTTGTATGTCAATCATATCGCGGAACTTATGTCCGTTGCGCCCTGGAGGGTGGAGCACTGTGTCGAACTGATAGCCGAAGGGGCGACCGTGCCCTTCATATCCCGTTACCGCAAGGAGCGTACCGGAGGCCTGGATGAGGCCCAGGTGGCGGAGATAAAGCATTACTGTCAGAAGTTCGATGAGCTGGCCAATCGTAAGGCTTCTGTACTGGAAAGCATTGCCTCTCAGGAGAAACTGACCCCTGAGCTGGAAAAGCAGATCGTTGAGTGCCTGGACCCGGTGGTGCTGGAGGACCTGTATCTGCCTTACCGTCCCAAGCGGAGGACCAAGGCCTCTGTCGCCAGGGAGAAAGGCCTGGAACCTCTGGCCGAGGCTATATTTTCCTGCAAATCCAGAAACCCTGAGAAAGATGCCGCGGCTTATGTGTCGGAGCAGGTTCCCGATGCGGAAAGTGCGCTGTCCGGCGCCCGGGACATCATAGCCGAGTGGATATCCGAGTCGGTGCCGGTCAGGGAGATGATGCGCCGCTCATACGGCAAGTACGGCAGATTGACTGCTAAGGTGGCCCAGGGCGTGGACCAGGAGAGCGAGGAGGCCTCGAAATACCGGAACTACTTCAAGTTCTCGGAAGATATCTCCCGGGCACCGTCCCACAGGGTGCTGGCCGTGCTGCGCGGAGCCCGTGAGGGAGTGCTGAGCGTGAAGGTGGACGTGGACAAGGACCGGACTCTGGACAGGATATATTCGTCAGTGTTGCGCGGGAAGCCGTCACCTTCGGAGGCTGCTGCTTTGGAGATAGACTATGCGGTGGAGGATGCGTTCAAGCGTCTGCTGCATCCGTCTATTGAGAACGAGACTCTTCGTGCGGCCAAGGAAAGGGCAGACATAGAGTCGATAAAGGTGTTCGGGGAGAATCTGCGCGAGCTTCTTATGGCTCCTCCGCTCGGACAGAAACGGGTGCTGGCCATTGACCCCGGCTTCCGTACAGGCTGCAAGGTGGTCTGTCTGGATGCCCAGGGGGCTTTGCTGCACAATGATACGATATATCCTCATCCGCCTCGCAACGAGCGAACTATGGCGATGAAGAAGATATCCAATATGGTGGAGTCGTATAAGATAGAGGTGATAGCCATCGGTAACGGTACGGCCGGAAGGGAAACGGATGCATTCATCAAGAAGATAGCCCTGCCGGAGGGTGTGCGGGTGTATTCGGTGAGCGAGGACGGGGCATCGGTGTATTCGGCTTCGCCCGTCGGCCGGGAGGAGTTCCCGGAATACGATGTGACTGTGCGCGGAGCCGTATCCATCGGACGGCGTATCATGGACCCGCTGGCCGAGTTGGTGAAGATAGATCCTAAGTCGATAGGGGTGGGACAGTACCAGCACGATGTGGATCAGACTCTGCTGAAAGAGCGTTTGGACGAGGTGGTGGAGAACTGTGTCAACAGCGTGGGCGTCAATCTCAATACGGCTTCACGGCACCTTCTCGCATACGTGTCGGGTGTAGGTCCGGCCATGGCCCGCAATCTCGTAGAGTACCGTGACGAGCACGGGGCATTTGCATCACGCCGTGAACTGCTTAAAGTCAAAAGGCTTGGAGACAAGGCTTTCGAGCAGTGCGCCGGCTTTCTGCGCATACCGGGTGCGGCTGATCCTCTGGACAATACCGCCGTTCACCCCGAGCGTTATCCGCTGGTCAAGAAGATGGCTGCTGATGCCGGTGTGGATGTGGCCGAGCTTATCGCCCGCAAGGAACTGCGGGATGCTGTAGACCTGAAGGCATACGTGTCCGACGAGGTGGGTATGCCGACCCTGACCGACATCATGCAGGAGCTGGACAAGCCGGGCCGGGATCCCAGGGCCTCGTTCAAGGTGCTGGAGTTCGCCGAGGACATACACACTATAGAAGATGTCAAGCCTGGAATGGAACTGCCCGGTATCGTGACCAATGTGACTGACTTCGGGGCGTTTGTGGATTTCGGTATCAAGCAGAATGGTCTGATTCACGTTTCCCGTATGGGCTCGGTCGGTGCTGACGGCCGTCATCGCCGTGTGGCCCGTCCCTCCGATGTCCTCAAAGTACATCAGCATGTCCGTGTCCGTGTCATCGACGTCGACCTCCAGCGCAACCGCATCGCCCTCGAGCTCATCGGCTGACGACCCGGTTTCGTTTATGCCTGGATGTATGCAGGGGGACGGGTTGGGTGAAGGATCTCGCGTGAAGTGAATAAAGCATACTGGATGCGGTATGGCCATGAACTACTCTCCGGTGATGCTCTCTTTGTCAATCAGGTAGGCGTTGTTGACAGTCTCAAGGGCCATCATGTCGTACTTGAGCGGAAGTGCAGGCGGGCGGGGGTGCGGAGGTTGGTGAGGCGGCCGTCGCGGACGGTGCGTGTGCCGTTGACGAAGGTGTCGGTGACGGCCCAGTCGAATACAGTCCCTTCGAGGGGAGACCAGCCGCAGCGGTAGGCGATGTTGTCCTTGGAGACAGTCCACGGACGGTGGCGTACGATGACCAGGTCGGCGAAGTACCCTTCTCTGATATATCCCCGGCGGTCAATTCTGAACAGGTCGGCAGGGGAGTGGGACATCATACGTACCGCCTGCTCTATGGGAAAACAGCCGCGTTCGGCCAGCTGGAGCATCATCACCAGCGAGTGCTGCACGGTCGGCAGACCCGACGGAGCATGGAGGTAATCCTGCTTCTTCTCCTCGAACAGATGCGGTGCATGGTCGGTAGCCACAGCCTGGACAAGGCCTTCACGCACAGCAGCGGTTATAGCCTCCCGGTCGGCTTGGGTCTTGATGGCCGGATTGCATTTGACAAGACTTCCGTAACGGTTGTAATCCCTGTCATCGAACCACATATAGTGTACGCAGACCTCCGCGCTGATGCCCGGATGCTTCACATGTGCCTCCGACAGCATGTCAATTTCCTCGGCTGTGCTTACGTGCAGCACGTGCAGGCGTGTGCCGTGTCTCCTTGCCAGTTCCATAGCCTTTGCCGATGATTTCAGGCAGGCCTCGCGGCTGCGGATCAGCGGATGGGCGCTGAACGGAATGCCCGTGGCGTAGCGTGCTTTAGCTTCTTCCAGATTGTGCCGGATGACGGCCTCGTCCTCGCAGTGGGTCGCTATAAGCCATCCGTCGAGGGAGAATACCGCATCGAGCGCCTCCTGGGAGTCCACCAGCATATTGCCGGTAGAGGAGCCCATGAAGACCTTTATGCCGCAGACATTACTGCGGTCGGCACGCCGGAGCTCTTCGATATTGTCGTTTGTGGCCCCGATATAAAAGGAGTAGTTGGCCCATGACTCCCGGGTGGCTGCGTCGTATTTGCTTTCAAGTAGTCCGACGGTGGTTGCCGGAGGGTTGTTGTTGGGCATGTCCATGAAGGATGTTACTCCGCCGAGGACGGCAGCCGCGCTCTCAGAGGCTATGCAGCCCTTCCGGGTGGCGCCTGGCTCTCGGAAATGCACCTGGTCGTCTATGACGCCCGGCAGCAGCATCGCCTCACTGCCCCCAATGATTACCTCTCCCGCAAAGTTTTCTGCCTCATGGACCTGATGTCCGTAATCAGGATCCGATGCCTGCATGACAGAGGCTATTGTCTTACCCTCAATCAGGACGCTGCCCTCTGTCATACGTCCTTCATTTACTATGCGTATGTCCTTTATCAGTGTGCCCATCAGTGTTGCCTTGGGGTTATTTTCCTGAATCTTAGAGCGATTACTCCTCTGAACGCCTCTCCGAATATGGAACTGCTCATCTTTGACTTGCCCTCCTTGCGGTCGGTGAAGATGATGGGAACCTCCTTTATATTGAATCCCAGCCTGTAGGCATTGTATTTCATTTCTATCTGGAATCCGTAGCCTTTCATGCGTATCCGGTCCAAATCAATGGTCTCCAATACCTTTCTGCTGTAGCACACAAAGCCGGCGGTGGAGTCGTACACTTTCATTCCGAGTACGGTGCGTACGTAGAAAGACGCTCCGTAGGATATCATGATGCGGCTGAGCGGCCAGTCCCTCACGGCTATGCCCTCCACGTAACGGGAACCTATGGATATATCTGCTCCGTCTGAGGCGCATGCGTTGTAGAGTCGGATCAGGTCTTCGGGATTGTGCGAGAAGTCGGCGTCCATCTCGAAGATATAGTCATAGCCGTGTTCCAGGCACCATTTGAAGCCTGCGATGTAGGCTGTACCGAGTCCGAGCTTGCCGGAGCGCTCGATGATGAAAAGTGTGTCGGAAAATTCTTTCTGTAATCCCTTGACTATCGCGCCGGTGCCGTCAGGGGAGCCGTCGTCCACGATCAGTATGTGAAAGTCCCCGTCGAGAGAGCGCACCTTGCGTATGATCTTCTCTATATTCTCCTTCTCATTGTATGTCGGGATGATTACAATCTTGCTGTGCTCCATGTCTATTTGCATACATTTTTACAAATGTACGAAAATATTGGTATATTCGGCCAATTTTAGACAGACTGAGTACATATGAGAAAAATAAAGATATCCCTTTTGCTGAAGATAGTCATAGCTATTCTGGCCGGTATAGGGTGCTCATGGTTTTTCCCTCCGGCTCTGGCCAGGGTATTTGTGACCGTCAATTCACTGTTCGGCAATTTCCTGAACTTCATAATACCTCTTCTGATTCTGGGACTTGTGGCGCCAGGAATAGCAGAGCTCGGACGCGGCGCGGGACGTATGCTGGGGGCGACGACACTTATCGCATACGTGTCGACAGTCCTGTCGGGATATTTCGCCTATGGGGTGTGCGGAGCGGTGTATCCTCATATACTGGACGCGGATGCCTTTGCGGTAATCCAGTCCGTTGTGTCCGGCAACGGACTGGATCCTTATTTTGTAATTGATATGCCGCCCCTGTTCGGAGTCATGTCCGCCCTGGTTCTTTCCTTTGTGCTGGGACTGGCCCTTTCTGCTATAAAGGGCAATATCATGCGCGGGATGCTTAGCGAGTTCCGGGAGGTCATCATGATGGTCATCCGCAAGGTCATCATCCCACTGCTGCCTTTGTATATTTTCGGCATTTTCCTGAAAATGGGCGTGGAGGGAACGGTGATGACGATACTCGCTCTTTTCCTGAAGGTCATCATCGTGATATTCGTACTGCATGTGGCCCTGCTGCTGATACAGTTCTGCATAGCCGGGGCCGTTGCGGGGAAGAATCCGTTGAAGAGTTTGCGCAATATGCTGCCGGCCTATATGACCGCGCTCGGTACGCAGTCCTCTGCTGCGACCATACCCGTGACCCTGGCTCAGGCAAAGAAAAACGGGGTGAGGGCCGAGGTAGCTGACTTCGTGATACCGCTCTGCGGCACTATTCATCTTTCGGGCAGTACGCTCAAGATTGTGGCCTGTGCCCTGGCGCTTTCGATTATGACAGGAATGCCTTCTGACATAGGGGTGTACACTGAGTTTATATTTATGCTGGGTATAGCCATGGTGGCGGCTCCCGGTGTTCCCGGCGGGGCAATCATGGCCTCTATAGGCATTATCGGCTCTATTTTAGGTTTCGACGAGGATATGCAGGGGTTGATGATTGCGCTTTATATTGCGATGGACAGTTTCGGAACGGCCTGCAATGTGACCGGAGACGGTGCCATCGCCATGATAGTGGATAGGATATTTAAGCGGTCAGAGGTATGAAGCGGGTGCTCAATGTGTCTGTATGCCAGACGGATGTGCTCTGGGAGAATCCTGACGGGAACAGAAAGCGGCTGGAGGGTCTGATACTGGAGCACATTGATAGCGTCAAACCTGGTCTCCGGCCTGATCTGCTGGTGCTGCCGGAGTTCTTCACAACCGGTTTTACTTCCAATGTGCAGTATGCTGAGCCGGAGTCCGGGGCGACATTGCGGTGGATGCGTGGTCTTGCCGCTGAGACAGGTGCGGCCCTTGCCGGTTCCGTCCCTGTGGCGGATGGCGGCCGTGTCCATAACCGGATGTACTTCGTGTACCCGGACGGCAGGGCGGAGGCCTATGACAAGCGGCACCTTTTCAGGATGAGCGGGGAGAATGAGGTATTCGCATCCGGTCATGACAGGAAGGTGGTGGAATATCTGGGCTGGCGGATCGGACTCAATGTGTGCTACGACCTGCGTTTCCCGGTCTGGAGCAGGAATGCCGGCGACAATGCCTATGATGTGATGCTGAATGTGGCTTCGTGGCCATCTTCAAGGATAGAGGCGGCATCAATACTGGCTCATGCAAGGGCGGTGGAGAACCAGTCCTGGTTCGTTTTCTGCAACCGTACCGGGGAGAGCCCGGAGGACAGTTACAGCGGAGGCTCCCTTATAGTGGACTACAAGGGACGCTCTGTCGGACATCTGGCGCAATGCGGGGAAATGAGAGGGCAGGAAGGCTTTCTGGAGGCATCTCTGGCCATGGAGGCTCTGCGCAGTTTCCGGAAAAAATTCCCCGCTTGGATGGATGCGGACAAGTTTGGGATAACAGATGATGATAGATAAATAATTTTTTATAACTTTGTGCCTGCTGTAAGTTTATTATGGACGAGAGTTGCAGAATACTTATCGATGCGCATAAGAGGAAGATAGAGTACTTCATTTCCCGCTATGAGAATCTTCTGGCGAAGAACCGGGAGATGCAGGACGAGCTTGGACGCAAGGACTCTGAGATAGAGGCTTACAGGGAAAGATTGGAAAACAGTAATAACAAAATTAAAGAATTAGAACAGAAGATAGATAAATTGCAGTTGGCAGGAGCCTTTGAGACTTCTGCGATAGATGTTAAAGAAGCTAGACAGAACATAAACAGACTGGTGCGGGAGATTGACAAATGTATTTCATTGCTGAGTAACTGATTATGGAGGAGGAAAAGGACAAGTTGGTATCGGGTAATGTTGTAATCAATGTTACAATACTTGACCGTAAGTTCAAGTACACGGTTCCGCAGGAGGATGAGAGTCTTATCAGGAATACGATAAAGGGGTTGTCGGAAAAGCTTTCGGATTTCAAGCTACGTAAGAATTTTCATGACAATCAGGAACTTCTGACAGTGGCTCTGGTGCAGACAGCTGTGGAGAAGGCGAGGTTGGAGGCAGTATTGGGAGACATGCGGGACAGTATTCAGCTTTTGGACAGT
Organism: uncultured Bacteroidales bacterium; assembly: GCA_944326255.1. Classification (GTDB taxonomy): domain Bacteria; phylum Bacteroidota; class Bacteroidia; order Bacteroidales; family UBA932; genus Coprenecus. The sequence goes on along the minus strand of CALVDG010000003.1, from coordinate 68,907 downwards.
CAACTGGATGAGTATATAGAAAATAATGTGGAATAATAGCTTAAGCCGTTAGATCGCTCTTTGCGAAAATCAACATTTTTAACAATACAGAGCCAACTCGATGGATGAAGACAGGCCTGGGTGACCCGCAAGGGGATTCGGTTTTACCGGACGTTGGAAGTCTGAGTCCGCAATCGGAGCTCAAATCCTATTTTTTTAGGTTTTTCTGATAAACAGTGTTCTAACGGCTTTTTTCTTCAACAGTCTTCTGGTCGTAATTCTTTATAGATTGGGAACATTAACTCAATATATAAAAATTATAGATATGCAGATTTCGTTAGTAATCATTTTACTGATAGTCGTAGCCGCAATAGCGGCGGCGGTTACTTTTTTTGTCATCAAGGCTGCCAGAAAGAAGCAGGCTGACAAGATAATAAAGGAGGCCGAGCAGGAAGGAGAGAACATCAAAAAGGAGAAGATCTTCCAGGCCAAGGAGAAATTCCTTCAGCTTAAAGGCGAGCACGAGCGTTATATCAACGAGAAGAATTCCCAGATACAGCAGACTGAGAATAAGCTGAAACAGAAAGAGATGCAGCTTAATCAGCAATATTCGGACCTGCAGCGCAAGCAGCGCGAGGCTGATGTGGTCAGGGAGAACCTCAAGGCTCAGGTGGAGGTCGTGAACCGTAAGGCAGAGGAGTACGACAGGCTTCATAAGGATGCTGTGGAGAAGCTGGAGAGTCTGGCCGGAATGTCCGCCGCCGAGGCTAAGGATGTCCTGATGGAGACCATGAAGGAGGAGGCCAAGACCCAGGCGATGTCCTACATCAACGATGTCATGGACGAGGCCAGGATGACAGCCGGAAAGGAGGCCAAGAGGATAGTCATCAACACCATTCAGCGCATAGCTCCCGAGACGGCAATCGAGAATGCTGTGACTGTCTTCAACATCGAGAACGATGAGATGAAAGGCCGTATCATAGGCCGTGAGGGCCGTAATATCCGGGCTCTGGAGGCTGCTACAGGAGTGGAGATAGTCGTGGACGACACTCCCGAGGCCATTCTGCTTTCGGCATTTGACCCTGTCCGCAGGGAGGTGGCCCGTCTAGCCCTGCATCAGCTGGTGACTGACGGACGTATTCATCCCGCCCGTATCGAGGAAGTTGTGGAGAAAGTGCGCAAGCAGCTGGACGACGAGATTATGGAGACAGGTAAGAGGACCTGCATCGACCTTGGCATCCACGGTCTTCACGCCGAGCTGGTCAAGCTGGTCGGAAGGATGAAATACCGCTCCTCATACGGTCAGAACCTGCTGCAGCACTCCCGTGAGGTGGCCAATATCTGTGCGACCATGGCAGCTGAGCTGGGACTCAATCCCAAGACAGCCAAGCGTGCCGGTCTGCTGCACGATATCGGAAAAGTCTCGGAAGAGGATTCGGAGCTGCCTCATGCTATCCTGGGTATGAAGCTGGCTGAGAAGTATAAGGAGAAACCGGAGGTATGCAACGCCATCGGAGCGCATCACGAGGAGGTGGAGATGATGTCTCTTATATCTCCGATAGTTCTTGTGGGTGACGCTATCTCAGGCGCAAGGCCCGGTGCCCGCCGTGAGGTCATCGAGTCTTACATCAAGCGTCTGAAGGATATGGAGGCGATAGCGATGTCCTATCCTGGCGTGACCAAGACATACGCCATACAGGCCGGACGCGAGCTCAGGGTTATTGTGGGAGCCGAGCAGGTGAGCGATGCCGAGGCGGAGATGCTTTCCAACGAGATTGCCCGCAAGATCCAGAATGAGATGGTCTATCCCGGCCAGGTGAAGATTACGGTCATCAGGGAGACCCGTTCAGTGGCTTTCGCCAAGTAGGAACATCAGCAGTGGACGACAGGAATGTCGTTCCAGTCAGTGGTATAACAGGGAGACAAGTGCTCCCTGTTCATTTTTATGCCGTCCAGAGACTGTGAGGCCACGCCTATGGTGTTGCGTCCGTCGCGGCGGTTTATGCTGTCCATGACGCTCATCAGTCTGGCATGTCTTTCCCGGTCCACATTGTCAAAGAAAGCCATCTGCACTTTATCGGCCTGTATGATGTCCCCGAGGACAACACCGGCTCTCTTGTACCCGTATCCTTTGCGGAACATTTCCTGCAGGGTCCGCATGACGGCGGCGTTGATCTCTATAGTGCTGTCCGTGGCTGTCGGAAACTGTGTCAGGCGACTTTCAAATTGCGACCTGCCGCTGTCCTTGTGAAAGCGGTTGGTCGTAATGAAAGTGGTTACGCTGCCGCAGCAGGAGCCTTGTTTACGGAGTTTCTCCACAGCCATCGCGCAGAACATGGAGACCTGTGCGGACAGGTCATCCGGGTCGGTTATCTCCTTGGCGAATGTTCTGGATATCATAATCTGTTTCTTCGCCTGCTCCGTATCTTCGAATTCGATACAGGGCATACCGTGCAGCTCTTTCCAGGTCCTCACTCCGCCGATGCCCATCTCGCTGCTCACCCATGACTCTTCCCTGGTATAGAAATCCCAGGCCGTATCCATGCCGAAGTATCCCTTGAACCGTTTGGAGTAGCGCCGGCCGATGCCCCAGATATCCTCAATCGCGAATGTCCTCAGCACCTTCTCCACATCCTGCTTCCGGTGCATCCAGCATCCGCCTCTGGTCGCGGGATACTGCTTGCACAGTTTGGACGCGATCTTCGCGAGGGTCTTGGTAGGAGAGACACCTACGCTGACCGGGATGCCGGTGCAGCGGCGGCATTCGCGGGATACATTCTTGGCCCACCGGTCAAAGTCTGTGTCCGGGCTCATGCCGCGCAGGTCGATGAACGACTCGTCGATGGAATATACTTCAATGGCCGGAGCGAACCTGGACAGGGTCATCTGCACCCGTCTGGACATATCCCCGTAGAGAGAGAAATTGGAAGAGAAGACTGTGACGGCACCTGACTCAACCAAGTGCCTGAACTCGAACATCGGCTGTCCCATCTTGACACCCAGTTTCTTGGCCTCGTTTGAGCGGGCTATAGCGCAGCCGTCGTTGTTGGACAGCACTACTACCGGCCGGCCTTCCAGATTCGGTCTGAAGACCCGCTCGCAGCTTACGAAGAAGTTATTGCAGTCGGCCAGGGCGAACATAACCTGTTATACTTTCTTGATAACGTAACGCACTATGCCCCAGATTGTCAGGTCGTCACCTTCCCTTATGGTCACGGGCCTGTACCGGGGATTGGAGGGGACGAGCGTGATGCTCTTGTCCTGGATCCTCAGCCGTTTTACTGTAAATTCCCCGTTGATGAAGCACACGGCTATCGCACCGTCCCTCGGCTCTTCGGACTTGTCTATGACCAGTATGTCCCCGTCCCGGATGCCGTCACCTTCCATACTGTCACCGCTGACGCGGGCAAAGAAAGTGGATGCGGGATTCTTGACCACCAGTTTGTTGATGTCCAGAGCCGTTCCCGGAATGTCCTCGGCAGGAGAGGGAAAGCCCGCATGGATGGACTCGAAGAGCCTGGGAGGCTGCTGCTTTTCGTCGGACTCCGAACTGCCGGAGCGGGATATGGTATCCTCTTTATCCATTTGGAAACCTTCCTACTGCAACTTGGCCAGGAACTTGTCCACCTTGATGATGAACCGCTCGTGGGTACCATTGGCTATTTCTCCCTTGGAGTCGCTGGCAGTCACATCGAAGACCAGGCGACGGCCGTCAATCTCCTTGAGAGTGGCTTTGGCAGTGATGGTCTCACCTATCGGGGAAGCCTTGATGTGTGCGATGTCAATCTTTGTACCTACGGTCGAGAGCCCCTCTTCGAGCAGGTCATTGACCGCATAGCAGGCGGCCATTTCCATATATGCCACTACTGCCGGGGTAGCGAATACGTCCAGTGCACCGGATCCCATAAGCGAGGCGCAGTTCTCCTTGCAGACTTTCGTTGTCGATGTGCCGGATATACCGACCTTGATATCATTTGTTGCCATTTAGTTTGTTATTTGTTAATCTGATAAAAATCCAGCAGTCGAAAAGACCAGGCCCTCCCACCGCTCCGCGACGGGCCCCTCCCTCTAGAGCCGAGGGCGGCTAGTCTTTTCTCGTTGCTGGATTTTATCAACGAACGTTAATATGCCGCAAATTTATAAAAAAACACAGAATTTCCGCACCAACATCCGTGTCCGGCATCCACCCTGACACCGTGTCAACTCCACTGACTTCTGCACCCAATACCACAAGGGTGTGGAAATTTATAAAAACGTAAAATTATAGAAACAGGTAAATCTTGCGCTGAATCTTTAGGTTCTGTTTTCGGTTATTGGCAATAGGTAATTTTGTGGCAAAATCAGATACTATGGGAATATTGGAAAATAAGTCGGTTAAAGACAAAATCGTGCGCCTGAGAGGGCAGGATGTCATCCTGGACTTTGCGGTGGCGGAGATTTACGGAGTAGAGACAAAGGAGATCAATCAGGCGGTCAGAAACAATCCGAAGAAATTTCCGTATGGGTATATACTGCAGCTCGATGTCGATGAAAAGCAGGAGGTGGTCAAAAATTTTGACCGCCTTGATAAACTCAAGTATTCATCTGTGCTGCCAAAAGCGTTTACGGAAAAGGGCCTGTATATGCTGGCGACTATTCTGAAGGGGGATAAGGCGATAGAGGCGACTATCTCGATTATCGAGGCGTTCGCCAAGCTGCGGGAGCTGTCGCGGACAATAGGTGAGCTGTCGGCCTGTCCGGACAAGTACGGGCAGAAGTCCCTTATGCAGAGAAGCGGGGACATCATGGCTGACCTCTTCGGTGAGGATCTGCAGACGAACGGGACGGAGACAGAGATTGAGCTGAATTTTGCTGTGATGAAGCTGAGGCATAAAGTGAAGAGGGGCGGAAAATAAAAGGAGATGTGCCAAAATTTGCATTTCGACACATCTCCCTTACAGTCTGTTTTAGCGGATTAGCGCACCTTTACGACGGCCTCCATGCCGACCTTGATGGCCTGCTCGTTCATCGGGATGAGGTTGTGGTGACGGGGAGGAAGAGACTTCTTCAGTCCGGCTGTCACATTCTCCATCTTCACGATGGGCTTAACCTTCAGGAATGCTCCGAGCACAATCATGTTGTAAGCCTTGGCGTTACCCAGCTTGGCAGCCTCGTCAGCGGCATCGATCTTATAGATCTGGATGTCGGTACGGGTGGGATGATGGGTGATGCCGTTGGGGTCGTAAACGAGCAGACCGCCGGGCTTTACCCTTGACTCGAACTTGTCGAGAGACTGCTGGTTGAGGATGATGGCGGTGTCGAACTTGCTCAGGATAGGAGAGCTGATCTTCTTGTCGCTGAGGATGACGCTCACATTACATGTACCGCCGCGCATTTCAGGACCGTATGAAGGCATCCATGCCACTTCCTGATCCTGCATGATACCGGAGTAGGCCAGAATCTTGCCCATGGAGAGGACTCCCTGTCCTCCGAATCCTGCTATGATGATTTCTTCTTTCATATTTCTATCTAAATATTTAATCGATTATTACCTATCCTTCATATCCCCTAATGGATAAAAAGGAAACATATTCTCTTCCATCCACTTGTTGGCCTGTACAGGAGGAACTTTCCAGCCTGAGTTACATGTGCTGACCACCTCTACGAAAGAAGTTCCCTTCTTCATCATGGAGTTCTCGAAGGCCTTGCGGATGGCCTTCTTGGTCTTGCGCACTGCGGCGGGGTTCTGTACGGACTGACGGGTCACGTAGCAGGTTCCCTCGAGCTGGGCAATGAGCTCGGTAATCTTGAGGGGATAACCGTTGAGCTCGGCCTTACGTCCGTAAGGAGTGGTGGCTGTCACCTGTCCGAGGAGGGTGGTAGGAGCCATCTGGCCTCCGGTCATACCGTAGATGGCGTTGTTGATGAAGATGATGACGATGTTCTCACCGCGGTTGCAGGCGTGCATTACCTCAGCGGTACCGATGGATGCGAGGTCACCGTCACCCTGGTATGTGAACACGTATTTGTCGGGCATCAGTCTCTTGGTGGCTGTGGCGAGGGCGGGAGCACGTCCGTGAGCTGCCTGCTGCCAGTCGATGTCCAGATAGTTGTATGCGAATACGGAGCATCCTACAGGGGAGATACCGATGGTCTTGTCCTGGATGCCCATCTCCTCGATGACCTCGGCGATGATCTTGTGGACTACACCGTGGGAGCAGCCGGGGCAGTAATGGAGGATGTTGTCTTTGAGTATGGGGGTTTTCCCGTAAACCTTGTTCTCAGGTTTGATTATTTCGTTAATATCCATCATGATTGCCTTTTGTTACATAGTTTTTTTGAAGACTTCCAGGATCTCCTCGGGGTCAGGAATCATACCGCCCTGACGGCCGTAGAAGTTGACGGGGATGCGTCCGTTGACGATCAGTCTGATGTCCTCGACCATCTGGCCGGCGTTGAGCTCGAGAGAGAGGATGTTCTTGAGCTGGGGAACGAGAGAGTCAATCTCTTTCTTGGGGAAAGGATAGAGGGTGATGGGACGCAGCAGACCGAGGCGTATGCCTTCCTCGCGTGCCAGCTCCACAACTTTCTCTCCGATACGGGACATACATCCGAATGCTACGATGAGGTACTCGGCGTCGTCGGTCATGTAGGTAGAGTAACGGACTTCGTTGGCCTCTATCTCGGCGTACTTCTTCTGGAGCTTGATGTTGAAGTTCTCCTGTACCTGAGGATCGAGGGCGAGGGATGTGATGGTGTTGCCGTGACGGCCCTTGTTGCCGATGGTGGCCCAGGAGTCGCAGAGGGCGCGGATCTCCTCATCAGTGCGGCGGGGTTTGGCGGGACGGAGCTCTACTTTCTCCATCATCTGGCCGATGACACCGTCACCGAGAATCATGGCAGGGTTGCGGTATTTGAATGCGAGCTCAAAAGCCTCGCCTACGAAGTCGTACATGTCCTGAGCAGAGGCGGGAGCGAGGACGATGGGATGGTAGTCACCGTGTCCGCCGCCCTTGACTGCCTGGAAATAGTCTCCCTGGCTGGGCTGGATGGTTCCGAGTCCCGGACCTCCGCGCATCACGTTCACTACTACGCAGGGCAGCTCGGCACCGGCGATGTAGCTGAGTCCCTCGCACATAAGGCTGATACCGGGGCTGGAAGAAGAGGTCATGACCTTCTTTCCGCAGCAGGCACCGCCGTATACCATATTGATAGATGATGTTTCACTCTCGGCCTGAAGCACTACCATACCGGTGGTCTCCCAAGGCTGTACTTTCATCAGGGTTTCCATCACTTCGGACTGGGGGGTGATGGGGTATCCGAAGTATCCGTCGCATCCGCAGTCGATGGCTCCGTATGCGATGGCCTCGTTACCTTTCATAAGAATCTTTTCTGCCATATTCTCAAAATTTAGATTTTAACACGATAAACAGTAATAACTGAATCAGGACATACGGTCGCGCAGTTGGCGCAGCCGATGCATTTCTCGGGATTGACCAGAGAAAGGAAGTTGTAACCCTTGCCGTTGACCTCATGGGACAGGGCAATGGCCTCGGTGGGGCAGTTGACGACGCATACGCCGCAGCCCTTGCACCTCTCTTTGTCTACTACAATAGCTCCTTGTGTTGCCATAAAATTAGTGTTTGTTATTGGTTATTGAAATTTAAGAATCCGAATGATGATACTACCCGCTCGCTGATATAGTCCCAGCGCAGGATTATCCCGATGATGAGGATAATCCCCATCCAGATGAATCCTTTGGTGGTAGGTGTCTGGTCCGTATACCAGTTCTTGAGCTTGATGAAGGGGTTCATTATTTGGAAATGTCTGATTTCTCAATTCTTATACGTGCATCCACTGCTGTGACGGACTTGGAGTTGCCGAGCAGGGGATTGATGTCCATCTCGAAGATCTCCGGAGCAGCCGCGCAGAGGGCGGAAACCCTGCGGATAACCTCGTTGAACAGTGTAAGGTTGACGCCTTCCTTGCCGCGGATGCCCTCGAGCAGCTTGATGGCCCGCAGTCCGCGGATCATCTCGTCGGCCTCGACGGTGGAAACAGGAGAAAGCGCGCAGTTGATGTCGTGCAGGGCCTCTACATAGATGCCGCCCAGACCGCAGAGGATGAGATGTCCGAACTTGTCCTCTCTCTTGGCTCCTACGAATATCTCGGTGCCGCTGAGCATCGGCTGCAGCAGAACGCCTGTGGCATCCTTGATACGCATCATCCTGTAGAACTCGGATGACAGGGTGGTGTCGTCGGTGATGTTGAGGGATACTCCGCCTACATCCGACTTGTGGATGGGTCCTACGACTTTCATCACCACGGGATATTTGATCTCCTTGGCGGCCTCAAGCGCAGCTCCGAGCTCGCTTACGACATACTCCTTTGAGCGGTTGATGCCGGCAGCGTCCAGCAGAAGCTGAACCTGGTCGGGGGCCAGATATCCGTTGGGATTTGCGTCTATGACCTCACGTATCATCTTCTTGTCCACGGGAGGCAGGGTGCAGTCTTCTATGGGCCTGGGACGGTTCATGATCTTGACGATGGCTGAACCGAGGGCCACCTCGTCGGGGAAGCTGATACCGCCTTTGTCGTGGAACGCCTCGATCTCGTTCCTGGCATTGACGATAGAGGGAAGGACGGGATATATAGGTTTCTTGGAAGTCCTTATCTTCTCACTGATAAGGTCATATACGTCGTATACCGTACTGAGTCCGGGGTTACCGAATATGATGGTGATGGCATCCACGTCAAAGTCGTTCTCGCAGGCATCCAGGATATAACCCAGCTGCTCGGCGGTACCGGTGGCCAGAAAGTCGATAGGATTGGCTGTGGACGAACCCAGGTACAGTCTTGCAAGCAGTTCCTGAGCCTTGGGCCCGGAAAGTCTGGGTATCTCGATGCCGTTGGAGGAGAGCACGTCGGTCTGCATGACGGCGGGACCTCCGGCATGGGTGACAATCGCCACTTTACGGCCGTTCGGCTCCGGATACATCATGGCTGCCGCTACTGTTACCAGCTCGGTGCGGCTGTAGCACCTTACGATGCCGGTCTTGCGGAACAGGGCGTTGACAGCCTTGTCGGGCGAAGCCATGGCACCGGTGTGCGATGATGCCGCGCGGCTGCCGGCCTCGCTGTAGCCGGCCTTGATGGCTGCTATCTTGGCACCTTTGGCTATCAGAGACTTGGCATGTTTGGCCAGCTTGGCCGGATTGTTCATGCTCTCGATGTAAAGCATGATGACGGGCGAGCTCTTGCCGTGTACGTATGTCTCGTCCATATATTCGAGGGCATCCTCCACGCCTATCTGGGCGCAGTTGCCGACTGAGAATACCTGGTTGAAATGCAGGCCGAGCTGCATGGCCGCCTCAAGGATGAATACGATGGTGGCGCCGGAACCCGATATGAGGGTTGCGCCCATGGGATTGATCTTAGGTATGGGCTGGATGAACGCACCGATGTAATGGCTGGTCATCACACCCACGCAGTTGGGGCCAATGAGGGCGGTGTTGGTGGAGTTGCAGACCTCCGTTATCTTCCTTTCCCACTCCGCACCTTCGGCACTGTCCTCCTTGAATCCTGCAGAGAGTATGATGATGGCCTTGCAGGTCTTCTTGTTGCAGAGTGTCTCTACGGTTGCGAGACAGGTCTTGGCCGGAATGGCCAGTATCGCGCAGTCTACAGAGGGAAGTTGCTCTATATCCCTGTAGGATTTGACTCCCTGAGCCGAGTCGCATTTGGGATTGACGACATACAGCTCGCCAGAATAGTGTGTGTCCAGCAGGTTCTTAAGTGTGGCTCCGCCAGGCTTGTGGACGTCGTCTGAACCACCGACTACCACGATGCTTTTGGGGGCGATTAACTCTTTTGTTATCATTGTGTGAAAATTTCTTCTATAATTTTGCAAATATACTAATTTTATACCAAAATAAACCCGGGGCTTTCAATATTTAATGAGGGTGTTGAATATTGTAAGAAAAATATAGGGATTTCGGGCAGTTCTTATTAAATTTGTAAATTTGACTGAATGGATGAATATGGGAACATTGCTTATAAGGAATGTCGTCAGGGACGGAGTTCCTTGCGACATATATATAAAGGAGGGGGTGATCAGCAGTATCGGCCGGGGACTTGACCTGGAAGCGGATACTGTCCTGGACGGTGGCGGGAAGACCGTGATGCCGGCCTTTGTCAATATGCACACCCATTCTGGGATGACTCTTTTCAGGGGAATCTGCGAGGATATGCCGCTTTCAAGATGGCTTGACGCGGTATGGAAGGCCGAGACCGTACTGGACGACGAATTTATCTACTGGGCGACCCGTCTGGCATGTCTGGAGATGATAAAGACCGGAACAGTGTCTTTCAACGATATGTACTGGAGGATTGACAAGGCCGCCAAGGCGGTGGAGGACAGCGGCATGAGAGCGCATCTGACTTATTGTTTCCTCGACGGAGGCGATAATGATAGGCAGAGACGTCAGCGCGAGGAGTGTACCGCCATGTATGAGGTTTCCCGGGTCTGGTCTCCAAGGGTACAGTTCGGGGTGTCGGTTCATGCGCATTATACTGTGTGTGATGACAATATGCTCTGGGCAGCGGATTTTGTCAGGAAACATTCCCTGCTGCTGCATACGCATATCTCGGAGACCCGTTCGGAGAATGAGTCGCATACGGCCCGCTATGGAGTGTCTCCGACCCGCCGTCTGGCGGATATGGGACTGCTCGGCAGGGATGTCGTGGCGGCCCACACTCTATGGCTCAGTGAGGAGGATGTCCGCCTGCTGGGAGAGTCCGGTACTACAGTGGTACACAATATAAATTCCAATCTCAAGCTGGCTTCAGGTTACCGTTTCCTGTACAATGAACTGCGGGATGCCGGAGCCAATGTCACTATGGGTACGGACGGCTGCGGCTCGTCCAACAATCTGGACATGAGGGAGGCCCTGAAAACGGCGGCTCTGATGCAGAAAGCCTGGAGGGAGGATCCGGCGGCACTGCCTGTAGACGAACTGCTGGCTATGGGAACACGGAACGGAGCGAAGGGGCTCGGGCTCAATTCGGGTGTCGTGGAGGAAGGAGCCTTGGCGGACCTGATACTGGTGGATACGGATTCGGCATTTTTTATACCTGAGCATAATTTCAAGGCCAATCTTATATATGCGGCCAACAGTTCCTGCATCGACACGCTTATCTGCGATGGCCGTGTGCTGATGTCGGGCGGCAAGGTTGACGGAGAGAAGGAGGTGATGGCACGCGCAAGGGAGGAAGCCGGACGTTTTATAAGGAAAATAAATTCAATATAATATGGATAGTAGAATGACAGCTATAATCGAGGCTGCGGACTATATGGAGTCCCGCCTCGGAGGCCGGAAGCCTCAGGTCGGAATAATCTTAGGCAGTGGTCTCGGCAAACTTGCCGACAGGATAGAGGAACCGATGGTGATACCCTACACCGATGTGCCTAATTTTGTGAAATCCACGGCGATAGGCCATAAGGGCAACTTCATCGCGGGAACTCTCGGCGGGAAATTCGTGTTGGCCATGCAGGGCCGTTTTCACTATTACGAGGGATATCCCATGGAAAAGGTGACTTTGCCGGTAAGGGTTATGGTGCGTCTGGGCATCAAGACTCTCTTCGTCTCCAATGCGGCCGGAGGTGTCAATTTCGACTTCAGGGTGGGCGACCTGATGATTATCAAGGATCACATCAACAAGCTGCCCAATCCTCTTATCGGCCCCAATCTGGAGGAGTTCGGCCCGCGTTTCCCGGACATGACCCGTCCGTATGATCCCAAGTTGATCGCTCTTGCCGAGGAGATAGGTCGTGAAAAGGGCATAGAACTGAAGAAAGGAGTCTATCTGGCCGGAACGGGCCCCAGCTATGAGACTCCGTCCGAATACAAGTATTTCCGTATGATAGGCGCCGATGCGATAGGCATGTCAACCATCCCGGAGGTGATAGTGGCCCGCCACAGCTCTGTGCCGGTGTTCGGCATGTCTGTGATAACGAATGAGGCTCACGATGACTATGCCGAGGACTTCGAGAACAACGGAGACGATGTCGTAAGGGCGGCGGATGCGGCGGCAGACCGTATGACGACTGTCTTTACGGCATTGATAGAGAGGATGTAACGCCGTGCAGCTCGACAGTCTGTTCACATACGACAGTGTGGCGCTCAACGCAGCGGGTGACGGAGTGGTGATAGTCGACCAGACTCTGTTGCCTGGAGAGGAGCGGTTTCTTACCCTCAGGGATGAGCACGAGGTCTATGAGGCTATCGCCAAATTGCGGGTCAGGGGAGCTCCGGCCATAGGTGTGGCCGCTGCATACGGACTGTATGTCTCGTTGTTCAATAAGAACAGGGCTGTGTCTCTCAGTTGCAGTGAGTTTATCGCGGAATTTTACAGGATAAAGGAATATATCGGCTCCGCCAGGCCTACAGCCGTGAACCTTCCGGCCGCGCTGGAGAGGATGACCCGTTGTCTGGAGTCGCACAAGGACGGTTCGGTTCAGGAGATTCTGTCCGCTCTGCGTCGGGAAGCCGAGGCTGTCAAGGCGGATGATATGGCCATGTGCCGCTCGATAGCCGGCTACGGTGCCTCTCTGATAGACCGTCCCGGCATGGGGATTCTGACACACTGCAATGCCGGGCATTATGCCGTGTCCAGGTACGGTACGGCTCTGGCTCCCGTATATCTGGCTCACAGCCGCGGTATGGCTCCCCGCGTATATGCAGACGAGACCCGTCCTCTGATGCAGGGAGCGCGTATTACTGCATTTGAACTCAGCAAGGCCGGAGTGGATGCGACCCTCCAGTGTGACAATATGGCCGCGTCCCTGATGGCCTCGGGCAGGATAGACCTGGTCTTCACCGGCTGCGACCGGGTGGCTGCCAACGGAGATACTGCCAACAAGATAGGAACTTCGGCTCTGGCCATACTCGCCTCCTATTACCATATCCCCTTTTATATTCTTGGACCTACATCTTCCATAGACCCTTCTGCGGCTTCCGGGAAGGATATCCCCGTGGAGCAGCGTGAGGCGGAAGAGGTGACGGAACTGTATTTCCGGCACAGGATAGCCCCGGACGGTGTCAAAGTCTACAATCCGGCCTTTGACATCACTCCGGCTTCGCTTATAAGCGGAATAGTGACGGAAAAGGGTATCTTCAGATATCCGTACGATTTTTCAGACTTACAACTTAAAGACTTGACAGTATGATTAAGAATCTGGTTTTTGATCTGGGCGGAGTGATAGTCCCATTGAACCGTGTCGCCTGTATCAGGGCATTCAACGATATAGTCGGCTACCGGGATTTCGGTGAGGTACTCAGGTCTTACCGTCAGATAGGCTTCTTTGAGAAATTCGAGACGGGGCAGATATCAGCGCGTCAGTTCCGGCAGATTATCCGGACACATTCGGCCATTATCAAGGACGGTAAGCCGAAGATAATCTCTGACAGGGAGATAGACTACTCGCTAAACTGTTTTCTCAATGATATACCACAGGACAAGATAGAGACCCTGCTGTTCTACCGCAATGACTACCGTATGCTGCTGCTCAGCAATACCAATCCCATAGGCATGGCATACTGCCGCAAGCTCTTCAAGGACAAGGGATATGATGTCAAGGAACTCTTTGACAAGCTGTATCTGTCGTATAGGATGAAGCTGGCGAAGCCGGACAAGGCCATATTCCTGAAGATGATAAAGGATTCGGGCATCGTACCCGAAGAGACACTGTATATCGATGATTCTCCGGCCAATATAGAGGCCGGCAAGGCACTGGGCCTGCACACAGTGCTCTATAACCCCAAGGACGATCTGTATGGCAAGATTTCTGAGTATCTCGAGCGGGAGCAACGGTAACTGTTACTATATAGGCAATGAGAGTACGGCCCTGGTAGTGGATGCAGGGATAGGCTTCCGTACCATCAAGCAACGGCTGGCTAAGGCCGGGGTGGATGTGTCGTCGGTGGAGATGATATTCGTGACACACGATCATGTGGACCACATACGGGGCCTGCTGTCACTGGCACAGAGACTGTCTGTGCCGGTATATGCCACGGCCAGGCTGCATGATGCCCTGACCCGTCACAGCGCAGTCGGTCCAGACCTGGCCGGCTCGCGCAGAGTGCTGCGTCCCGGATTCCCGGAGCAGATGCGCGGAGTAGGCTGCGTGACATTCGAGGTACCCCACGACGCGACCCAGACCCTGGGTTACTTCCTGGACTTCTTCGGCACACGCTTCGTGTTCATGACCGACCTGGGCCGGGTGCCGGAATATGCCTATGCCTATTGTCAGCAGGCCGACTACGTCATCATCGAGTCCAACTATGACATCGACATGCTCATCCGGGGCCGCTATACGCCTGAACTCAAGGCCCGTGTCATGGGAGACAACGGACACCTGAGCAACGATGACTGTGCCTCTGCCCTCAAACGTATCTGGCATCCGGGCCTCAAGGGAGTATTTCTCTGTCATCTAAGTCAGGACAACAACACCCCCGGCCTGGCTTACCGCACCTCGTATTATGCCCTGACCTCCATCGGCCTGACCATACCGGATGACCTCCAGCTCGTCTGCCTGCCCCGCTCCGACATCTTCTCCCTCGACTTTTAGCATGTATATAAACAGTGAGACTGCACCGGGATCTCCGACGCAGTCTCATAAAGTCGTGCTGTGTCCTTGCGTTTACGGCAGGGCGAGGAAGGCGCAGGCGAACGAGAGGATGGCGTAGAGCTCGGGGAATACGGCGAGAATCATGGTCTTGGAGAAGACGTCGTTGCCGTTGGACATCTCGTTGATACCGTTGCATACGAGGCTGGCCTGCTTGATGGCTGACCACAGGCCCACGAAACCGAGTGCCAGACCGGCTGCGCACATGGCCAGTCCCTGATTCATGGTAAGTACCTGCGAGGCATCCTCCATGCCGCCCAGACTGCTGAGCATCAGGAAGAACGCGGCGAATCCGTACAGACCCTGGGTAGAGGGGAGCACGCACAGGAGCATGGACTTTCCGAATATCTCGGGTTTCTTCTTGAGAGCGGCGATAGTGGTGTTGCCGCCCATTGTTACACCGATGGCACTTCCAGTGCAGGAGAGGGTAAGCATGACCGCCATACCCACATAGGCTAAAATCAGTGGTGTTGTCATAAGATTGAGTTGTTTTATTTGTTATTGTTATATGATTTCAACGGTTTGTAGGCCCTTCCGCCTCCCTCGAAGCCCACGTTCTTGTAGAACTCGACGAAGGTCAGACGGACCGGGTGTACGAATGCTCCGAGGCACGACAGGCCCATGACGGCCAGATGCCCGAAGATGAGGAAGATGACAGTCACGGGCCAGCCGACGTAGGGAATGCCGGAGAGGCTCATGGCTATGGAGTTGATCACCAGGGCGAGGATACCTCCCGTGGTGCCCAGTCCGAACAGTCGGATGTAGGAGAGCATGTCTCCGAATATACCGGTGATGTCGTACAGGGAAACGATGCCTTTCAGGGGTCTCAGCAGGAAGAACTTGGCCGGTTTACTGCAGAACAGGACGAGCACGAGTCCTCCGAACAGCAGTATCTGTGCGGCGATGGAAGGCAGCAGTCTCGAACCGGTCTGGCTTCCGGCATACGCGCATGCGGCCCAGACAATGACCATGCACCAGCCTACCTCACTCAGCCCCTCGTCCCACTTGTGCCTGGAGAAGGCGAAAACGGCTTTTATCATCCTGGCGAAGACTATCTGGAACAGTCCGAATATGATCGCGAACCAGAACATCTTCAGGTCGGAGAAGAAGAGGCTCTTTATGTCCTCCCGCATGGGGAAGATGTCGTAGAGTTTCATCCCGAATACTGTTCCCGAGAGGAGGGGCATGATTAGCGAGCCCACTCCGAGCCATGCGATAAGCTTGCCGTATGCCTTGTATTTAGGTAATGCAATAGCTGCGGCTATGCCGGCTATGACCAATATCAGTCCGTAGCCCATGTCTCCCAGGCAGAATCCGAAGAAGAGCATGTAGAACGGGGCGAAGTAGGGGGTAAGGTCCAGCTCATCGTAATTGGGCAGCTCATACAGACTGCCTACAGGCTCGAAAAGCCGTGCGAACCAGTTGTTGTGCAACTTTACTGGAGGGTTGTCCTCGCCCTTGGCGGCTTCGGCCATGTAGTAGACGCTGCATGAGTCGAGATATTCCTTGACTTTGATGTCGTCCTCTGTGGGAGCGAAGCCTTCCACGATACTTATGGTCCCTTCTCCTTCCTTGACGGAGGATGTCTCTGCAAGATACAGGTCAAGTGAGGCGAATGTTCTGTCGGCAAGCTCCTGCAGTTCGGCAGTCCGTTCCGCATATCCGGCGGCCACAGCCAGCAGTCTGTCCCGTTCGGCTTTAAGCCGGTCTATTTCGGACAGTACAGCGGATGCCGGACGTACGGGAAACTGTGCCTGCTCCATGGGAAAATTGAAATCCTCTTCCGGTCCGGACAGTACGGTGAAATATGTCTTGCCGCCTGTGCGGTTGAGCACCCACAGCGGGTATTCCTCCTCCCACCGGCTCTGGAACTTCTTGTCGCCCGCGCAGTAGAAATGGGGGATGAGCCCGGCTTTCCTGATGCGGCCGAGATCTTCCTGGGCGAATTCTCCCCACGGGAGGGCGTTCTGGTACTCTTTCTCCAGTGAGGCCAGTCCGGTACTTATATCCATGCGGCGGGCAGCATTGCTTTCAAAGTCTGACAGCATCTGCTCTCCTGAGATTTCAGGATGCGCTTCGGCCTTGAGGTCCGGGTTCTCCTTTGTCAGATTGCCAAGGGAGTCCACAGCGTTCCTGCATCTGGTTATAAGGTCGCTCATCTGCTTAGAGGCATCATCGCAGGCTGCGGCGGAGCGGGTGATGTCCACCATACCTAACGACTGAATACCTGACAGGAAGGAGTCCAAGTCTCCCGAAAGGAGGATCATGGAGTATTTTGTCATCTTGGTAATCATAACGCTTCCTCCTCTTCTTCTAAGTTGTGGCGTGTCTTTACTATTTTCTGGGATGCCTTGGAAAGGTTCTCCTCATCCTCCAGATATCTCTTTATCTTCAGGATGGCTTCGTGGTAGCCTGGTATCTGCACTTTCTCGTAGAGGTTGACCTTCTGGGTGGTCTTCTTGCGGGACCAGTCCAGGATGCGGCTCTTCTCCGAACAGATCTCTGATTCGATACCGAGACGTGCCAGGTCCTTCAGGATCTGTACTCCGTCACTGTACCACATGGGCTTGCGGAACAGATCGAACTCCTTGACCTCGTATATGACGTTCCTGAGCTCCGGAATCTTGACACCTGCAAACTTTGCTGTTTCCAGCTCCACGTCCTTAACGGTTATCAGTCCGGGCTCGAACTCGTTCCACAGACCTGACATGTATCTGTATTTTTCCAGGGATGAGGCCAGCTCTTCCAATAGCTCATCCGAGCGCTTTTTGGCCTTCTTGACCTCTAAGCGCAGGGCCGCCTCCTTGTTTTTCAAGGTGGGCAAGGCGCGTGTACGGACCTTGAGCTGCTTGCCCAGTTCGTTCAGCGATGTCTTGTTGTATTGGAATTTGATAGCCATTGTAAATTATGATTCTTTGCCTTTCCAGTATTTCTGTATCAGCGACTCCTTCAGTCCTGTCTCGGCCTTGGTGAAATACTTGCCGAACAGCTCCCATGCGGTGTCGAGCATCTCGTTGATGGAGATGTTCACGTCGATGGCCAGCAGTCTGGTGGAGTATTCCTTGGCAAATTCGAGACAGCGGTTGTCGTAGTCGCTCAGGTCGAAGCCGTTCTCCAGCTTGGTCCTGGCGTTGGCCGCGTCTGCGTAGAGACGGACGGCGGTGTTCATCACCTGGTTGTGGTCCTCGCGGGTCTGCTTGCCTATAACCAGCTGTTTCAGACGGGACAGTGAGCGGAAAGGGTCCACAATTACCTTGCCGGTGTCGCTGTCCAGACGCAGGAAAAGCTGACCCTCGGTGATGTATCCGGTGTTGTCCGGGATGGCATGTGTGATGTCCCCGTCATTGAGGGTAGTCACTGCGATAATCGTGATCGATCCTCCAGCGGGCAGCTGTACGGCCTTCTCGTAGATCTTCGCCAGGTCGGAGTACAGGGAGCCGGGCATGGAGTCCTTCGAGGGAATCTGGTCCATACGGTTGCTCACTATCGAGAGGGCGTCGGCATACAGGGTCATGTCGGTCAGCAGCACGAGGACTTTCTCGTTCTTGTCCACGGCGAAATACTCGGCGGCGGTCAGGGCCATGTCCGGTATCAGCAGACGCTCCACGGGAGGCTGCTCGGTAGTGTTGACGAAGCTGATAATCTTGTCCAATGCACCTGCGCTCTCGAACATGTTCTTGAAGTAGAGGTAGTCGTCGTTGGAGAGTCCCATGCCGCCGAGGATGATCTTGTCCACGTCCGCACGGAGGGCCACCATGGCCATCACCTGGTTGTAGGGCTGGTCAGGGTCGGCGAAGAACGGAATCTTCTGTCCCGATACCAACGTGTTGTTCAGGTCGATACCGGCGATACCGGTTGGAATCAGCTGTGATGGCTGTTTTCTTTTATAGGGGTTGACCGACGGGCCTCCGATATAGCGTCTCTCACCCTCCACTTCCGGGCCTCCGTCGATGGGCTGTCCGTATGCGTTGAAAAAACGTCCGGCCAGGTCGTCGCTGACATTGAGGGCGGGCGGCTCGCCGAAAAATGTCACTTCGGCGTTTGTCGGGATGCCGTCTGTGCCTTCGAATACCTGGAGGGTGACGGTATCGTCCTTCATCTTCACCACCTGGGCCAGACGTCCGGCTACAGTGGCGAGCTCGTCATTGGAAACTCCCTGAGCCTTGACTGAGACAGTGGCTTTGGTAATGGCTTCCAACTGAGTGTATATTCTTTGAAATGCTCTATTTGTCATGGCTCATGAATTTATTGATCTGTTCGAGATATTTGTTGAATTCCTCACTCTTGAACTCGGAATAGTTCATCTGACGGAAAATGTTGATGACTTCCTTGTACCATGCCGAGCATTCCTCGAATGTCTCGAAGTCGTGCTCCTGGTCGCAGACTTCCAGTACTTTGGTCAGCATGAATTTCTGACGCTCAATGGGAGATGAGGCGTCTATACTGTCAAATGCGTCCTGCTGCAGGATGATATAGTCTATCAGCTCAGACTTCCAGTATCGCTCGTGGTAGCTTACGGGCACTCCGTCGTCTCCGAGGATGTTAATCTGCTCAAATGCTTCTTTTCCCCTGAGAACAAGAGTCTTGGCTTTCATTACCATGTCAACCCATCCTGGGGCGACCTTTTCGTTGAGGAAAGATACAATCTCCGGGTATTCGAGGTACTTTGAGTATGAGTCTATCGGATCCACTGCGGGGTAGCGTTTCTTGTCCGCACGGTTCTGAGAGAGGGCGTAGAAGCAGCGGGCCGCTTTCTTGGTGGACTCGGTTACCGGCTCTTTCAGGTTACCTCCGGCCGGTGATACCGTACCTATGAAGGTTACTGACCCTGTCTTGCCGTTGTTGAGCGTTACGGCTCCTGCCCTCGCATAGAAATTGGAAATCGTGGACGATAGGTCTACCGGGAATGCGTCGGCTCCGGGAAGCTCCTCCATACGGTTGCTCATCTCCCTGAGGGCCTGTGCCCAGCGGGATGTGGAGTCAGCCAGCAGCAAGACCTTAAGGCCCATCGAGCGGTAGTACTCGCAGATTGTCATAGCCGTGTATACAGATGCCTCACGGGCCGCCACGGGCATGTTGGATGTGTTGCAGACTATGGTAGTCCTCTCCATCAGCGACCGTCCAGTACGAGGGTCGACCAGTTCGGGGAATTCGGTGAATATCTCCACGACCTCGTTGGCACGCTCACCGCAGGCGGCCATCACTATCACGTCAGCCTCACCCTGCTTGGCAATGGCGTGCTGGAGCACGGTCTTGCCGCAGCCGAAAGGGCCGGGGATAAATCCTGTGCCTCCCTCCGCGATGGGGTTGAAGGTGTCGATGCACCTGACTCCGGTCTCCATCACGCGCCAGGGGCGCGGTTTTTCCTTATATGCGGTAATGGCCACTTTCACCGGCCATTTCTGTATCATGGACACGTTGTGATCCTCTCCTGCCTCGTCAGTAAGGACGGCAATGGTCTCTCCTGCCTTGTGCTGTCCGGCAGATACTATGGACTTGACCTTATAAGTGCCCTTGAAGGAGAACGGGACCATAATCTTGTGAGGCAGCCATCCCTCTTTGACTTCTCCAAGCCAGTCAGCGGCCCGTACTTCGTCTCCCTTTTTTGCGATAGGAGTGAAGTCCCATTCCTTATTCACGTCTATGGGCGCGGTGTATTCTCCGCGTTTGAGAAAGACACCTTCCATAGTGGCCAGGTTGTTCTGCAACCCGTCGAAGTTACTGGAGAGCAGTCCTGGACCCAGGGTGGCCTCAAGCATGTGTCCTTGAAACTCCACCTTGTCACCGCCACGCAGGCCTCTGGTGCTCTCGTAGACCTGTACGGATGCCTTCTTGCCCGTCACCTTGATGACCTCGGCCATAAGCCTCGCGTCTCCGAGCTGGATATAGCATATCTCGTTCTGCGAGACAGGGCCGTCCACCTCTACCGTGACAAGGTTGGAAATGACTCCCGTAACCTTTCCTGCAGTTTTTCTATTAGGATTCATATATTGATGATGTTTATTGACTTATTGAAAATTGACACCTTTAAAAGTTCCCCTGACCTCATCCACGTACTGACGGAACAGTTGTGTGCCACGCTCCTTGTCGAGTCTGCTCCATCTGTCTACTATCAGGCCTTTGGCCAGAAATGCCAGGATGACATCCATATCGAAATAATGGAACAGGGTCATGCCCGTTATCCTTTCCCAACGGAACATGTCCAGACGATGCTCCCGCTCATAGAGGTCGGCGCACTGGAAGACAGCCTGCAGCTCATAATCTTCCTTGTAGGACTCAGTCTCCCCGACAGTGTATCTGGAGAAGTCCAGCCCGTCTCTTGCCGAGAGGAACTCCACCTGGGCATTGCGCATCCTGCGGTCCATGTCGAAGTAGCTCCTGAGAAAGCCGGACTTCTGTCTGGTTACGGCCCGGTAGAAATGTCCGGACAGATGAGATGTGTCTGTCCCGAAATCCAGCCAGTCCACCAGTCTGCGGTCACGTGCCGAGAGCTGTTCCCTTATGGCTGCTTCCAGATCCTTGTAGGAGAATCCGTCGGCACGGAAATCAGGCATCAGTTCGGGCAGACCTGCGATGATGTAATGGTAATTGTTCATTATTCCTGTCCGAATAGCAGTTTCCTTGCAGTGGGCCTGAGGTATTCGGTAAGGATATTCTCAAAATCACCTTCTGCAAAACTAATCATATAGCCTCCGTCCTTGGGGCCTATCTTGAAACCACCCTGAATCTGCTTGGAGAAAGTCACGTCGATGCCCTTGTCCATCGCGTCAGAGGCATTCTTCTTGAAATATTCCCGGAGGCTTTCCTGCATGGAGGCGGGAAGGACGGCTTCCAGTCCTGCCGGAGCGGCATCAGCGGCATTGAATGCCTTTGCGACTGTTGTCAGGAGCGACTTGAGCAGTTCCGGATCTTCCAGACTGTCCTTGATGCCGGTAGATATGGCCTTGGAGATGATGATGCTCTCAACCTGCTGCCTCACGGCGGAGATGGTCTGAGAAGACGCCATCCTGATGTCGTTCTCGACCCTGGTCCGGAGTTCCTCGGCTTCCTTGCGGGCGTCTGCTATGATTCTCCCGGCTTCCTTACGTGCGTCTGCTATGATTCTGTCGGATTCCTTTACGGCTGCGGCCTTGAGATCCTCGGCCTCCTTCTTTCCCTTTGACAACCCTTCATTGTAGAGCTTGTCGGTGAGTTCTTGCAATTTGTTTTGCATATGGTATGATAATTTATTTTATTCTTCAAAGTTAGTAAAACTTTTATTGAAATAAAACAAAAAAGTGCCATCCGAAGATGACACTTTTATTACAATTATATCTTATCAGGCTGTTTAGCCCAGGAATCCAAGCAGGATACCTGCGGCGACAGCTGAACCGATCACACCGGCTACGTTCGGACCCATGGCGTGCATCAGCAGGTGGTTGGTCTTGTCGTACTGCAGACCCACCAGCTGGGACACACGGGCGGAGTCCGGTACTGCGGATACTCCGGCGTTTCCGATAAGAGGGTTGATCTTGTTGCCCGGCTTGAGGAAGATGTTGAAAATCTTCACGAACATCACACCGCCGAAGGTAGCGACCATGAAGGAGAACGCTCCGAGGATGAAGATGTACACTGACTTCAGCTGCAGGAACTTGTCGGCCTGGGTGGAGCATCCTACGGTCAGACCGATGAGGATGGTCACGATGTCGATCAGCGGTCCGCGTGCGGTCTCGGCCAGACGGCGGGTAACACCGCTCTCCTTAAGGAGGTTACCGAAGAAGAGCATACCCAGCAGAGGAATACCCGAGGGCACAATGAATGCAGTTACGAGGAAGCCGATGATAGGGAAGAGCTTCTTCTCTGTAGGGGATACCGGACGGGGCGGCTTCATCCTGATGAGTCTCTCCTTCTTGGTGGTCAGCAGCTTCATGATAGGAGGCTGGATCACAGGTACCAGGGCCATGTACGAATATGCCGACACGGCGATGGCGCCCATAAGGTCGGGAGCAAGTCTCGAGGAGAGGAAGATGGCGGTAGGACCGTCAGCACCTCCGATGATACCGATCGCACCGGCCTCAGCGGGGGAGAACCCGAGGGCAAGGGCCACGGTGTAGGCTCCGAAGATACCTAGCTGGGCGGCAGCTCCGATGAGCAGCAGCTTAGGGTTGGAGATCAGGGCGGAGAAGTCGGTCATCGCACCGATTCCGAGGAAGATCAGAGGCGGGTAGAAGCCCTTGATCACACCATAGTAGAGTATGTTCAGCACAGAGCCTTCCTCATAGATGCCGACCGAGAGGCCGGGGAAGAGGGGGATGTTGCCGATGATGATACCGAATCCGATAGGAACCAGGAGCATGGGCTCCCACTCCTTCTTGATCGCGAGGTAGATGAATATCAAGCCGATGCAGATCATCAGCAGATATGTCCACTCGAAATTCGCAAATCCGGTATACTGCCAGAATTGTCTTAAATTTTCACCAATCATACTATCCTATAATAGCTAAGGGCGTTCCTTCCATTACGGAGTCGCCTTTGTTGACTTTTATACTCTTGATAACACCGTCGGCAGTGGCCTCGATGACGTTCTCCATCTTCATGGCCTCAAGAACCATGATCTTCTGACCGTTCTTTACGGTGTCGCCTTCCTTCACGCACACATCCAGGATAACACCGGGAAGGGGTGAGGATACGGTTGTGCCGCCGGCTGTAGGAGCGGGAGCCGCTGAGGGCTTGGGTGTGGCAGCCGATACAGCGGGTGCTGCAGGTGCGGTTTTCACTACTTTGATGGCAGTAGGCTTGACGATGGGCTTCTCAAACTCCACCTTGTAGTTGGAGCCGTTGACCTCTACTGATGCCACTGACTCCTGTACGTCGTTGATGACCACATTGTAGTCATTGCCGTTGATTTTGAGTTTATATTCTTTCATGGTCTGTATTATTATCTTTGGTTCTTTTTAAGTGTGGGGGTCTGACGGAGAGTGTAGATCTTCGAGCTCCAGGGCGAGTAGCTCCTGTCGGTATGGCTCATGGTGATGGTCAGGCTCTCGTTGTCATGGGCCTCGCTCTCCTCGTGGAAGAGGTGGAGGGCTACGGCGATGGCGGCGTAAGTCTCTCCTGAGGTCTCTTTCACATTGACAGCAGTCTCTCCGCTACCGGCTGTGGCTGCTGTGGACTTCCGGTTCAGCTTGTTTACAGCGATGTGGCCGGTGAACTTGAAGATGAAGCAGAGGATGATAAGGGCGCAGAATACCACCAGCATGGCGGTGAGGGTGAGAATCCATCCGCCCGGGTCTTCCCTTGCCATTATCTGACTCTTGGTCTCCTCGTCCACTCCTGCGTTGTTGGTGCTGGGAGAGGTCCACGGCATGATGCCCCAGCCCTCGCCGCTGCCGTCGTTGGAGCCTATGCCGTCCTCGATACGTCCGTAGGACTGGTCCACACCGAGGTTCTTGGGTATAGCGATCTTGTCGATGACAGTACGTCCGTCGCTGGCCACGAAGTAAACAGTATCAGACTCTTCCAGGGTGAAATTGATGTGGAAGGTTCCGTGGTAGGGGTTGTTGTCCGCCCAGAAGAGGATGTGCTGGCGGGGCTTGATCTGGGTCAGCACGTCTCCTTTGGGGATGATGTATTTCTTCAGGTTGTCCGGATCATTGGACAGGAAGCATCCGCCGATATCCACCGTACCGTAGGAGGTATTGAAGAGCTCGAACCAGCCGTTGTGGAAGCCGAAGTCGTCCTCGAAGTTGGTCTCATTGTGGATGAGCAGCTCGTTGAGACGCATATCGCTCTGGCTCTGGGCACTCAGGGTGAACACGGACAGAGTCACTGCAAGACCCGACACCAATATGAATCTAAGTTTGTTCATTTCAGTCGGTTTGATGTGTTACAAAGGAAGATTGTCGTGCTTCTTGGCAGGGTTGGTAAGCTTCTTTGTAGAAAGCTGCTCAAGGGCGCGGATTACGCGGAAACGGGTATTGCGGGGCTCGATGACATCGTCGATGTAACCGTAGCTGGCTGCCTTGTAAGGGTTGCAGAAGAGGTCGTTGTACTCTTTCTTCTTCTCGGCTGCGAGCTCTGCGCGTTTCTCGGGATCCTCGATGGCCTTGATCTCCTTGGAGTAGAGCACTTCTACCGCACCGTCGGCACCCATCACGGCAATGTTGGCTGTAGGCCATGCGTAGTTGATGTCGCCACGGAGCTGCTTGCAGCTCATCACGATGTGTGATCCACCGTAGGACTTGCGGAGTGTCACGGTTACTTTAGGCACTGTAGCCTCGCCGTAAGCGTAGAGCAGCTTGGCTCCGTGAACGATGATTCCGCCGTACTCCTGCTGTGTTCCGGGCAGGAAGCCGGGAACGTCCACGAGGGTTACGATGGGGATGTTGAAGGCGTCGCAGAAACGTACGAAACGTGCGGCTTTTCTCGAAGAGTTGATGTCGAGCACACCGGCCAGGTACTTGGGCTGGTTGGCCACGATACCTACAGATGTGCCGCCCATGTGAGCGAAGCCGATGATGATGTTCTTGGCGTAGTCCTTGTGGATCTCGAAGAATTCTCCGTCATCCACGATGCCGCCGATGACATTGTACATGTCGTAAGCCTCGTTGGGGCTGTCGGGTATGATGGAGTTGAGGGAGTCCTCAAGTCTCTCGATAGGGTCTGCGGTGGGCTTGTAGGGCGGCTCCTCCATGTTGTTCTGAGGAATGAAGGAGAGAAGCTTGCGGATGATGGCGATAGCGTCTTCCTCTGAGTCGGCTGCGAAGTGAGCGACACCGCTCTTGGAAGCATGTACGGATGCACCTCCGAGCTGTTCCTGTGTAACTACCTCACCTGTTACGGACTTAACGACTGCGGGACCGGTCAGGAACATGTAACTTGTGCCCTTGGCCATGATATTGAAGTCGGTAAGGGCGGGAGAGTAAACTGCACCTCCGGCGCAGGGACCGAGGATGGCTGAGATCTGGGGAATGACACCCGAAGCGAGGATGTTCCTCTGGAAGATCTCGGCATATCCTGCGAGTGCGTTCACACCTTCCTGGATACGGGCTCCGCCTGAGTCATTGAGACCGATGACGGGAGCGCCCATCTTCATGGCCTGGTCCATGATCTTGCAGATCTTCAGGGCCAGAGTCTCGGAAAGAGAACCTCCGAATACAGTGAAGTCCTGCGCGAAGACGTATACCAGACGGCCGTCGATAGTACCGTAACCGGTAACGACACCGTCGCCGAGGAACGTGGTCTTGTTCATGCCGAAGTTCGTGCAGCGGTGTGTCACGAACATATCGAATTCTTCAAAGCTGCCTTCGTCCAGGAGCATTGCAATCCTTTCGCGGGCAGTGTATTTGCCCTTCTGGTGCTGAGAGTCGATTCTTTTCTCACCGCCACCGAGGCGGGCCTTCTCACGAAGCTCTATCAGCGCTTTAACTTGTTCAAGCTGTTGGCTCATAACTTAATCTATTAATTAGTGTTTTGTTTACTTGTTGTTGGGGTCCTCGCACAGCTCTGTGAGCACTCCGTGAGTGGACTTGGGATGGAGAAATGCGATATTGAGTCCCTCCGCACCTTTGCGGGGAGCCTTGTCAATCAGTCTTACGCCCTTGGCCTCCATCTCGTTGAGTGCGTTCTGAACGCCGTCCTTAACGCTGAAAGCCAGGTGATGTATGCCTTCGCCTCTCTTCTCGATGAAGCCGGCGATGGTGCCGTCGGGAGATGTGCTCTCGAGCAGCTCGAGCTTGGTCTGTCCGATCTTGAAGAAAGCTGTTCTTACTTTCTGGTCGGGCACTTCCTCGATAGAGTAGCATTTCAGGCCCAACATGTTCTCGTAGTAGGGAATGGCCTCGTCAAGGGACTTGACGGCGATTCCAAGATGTTCGATATGTGACAGTTCCATAATATTATGTATTAAAATGTTATTGTTCGTCAGACATTGCCATCGTGTGATATACGTTCTGGACGTCGTCGTCGTTCTCCAGCTTGTCGATGAGCTTCAGGATGCCCTCTTTTTCTTCCTGAGAGAGCTGTTTCAGAGGAACGTTCGGAATCCTCTCAAAACCTCCGGATACGATTGTGAAGCCGTTGTCCTCAAGATATTTCTGGATATTGCCGAAAGACTCGAACTCCCCGTATATATAAATAAGGTCTTCCTCATCGTCCTTATAGACATCGTCTACACCGTAGTCTATGAGTTCCAGCTCCAGCTCGTCCATGTCCACGGGACCGTCCTTCTTAACCTTGAAGACGCACTTGTGGTCGAACATGAAGCTTACGCAGCCCTGGGTGCCGAGGCTGCCTCCGACTTTCGTGAAATAGCTGCGGATGTTGGCCACAGTCCTCATGTTGTTGTCGGTGGCTGTCTCTATCAGGAATGCTATACCGTGGGGACCGAAGCCCTCGTATACTATCTCTTCATAGTCTCCCTGATCCTTCTCGACGGCTCTCTTGATGGCCCTCTCGATGTTCTCCTTGGGCATGTTCTCGCTGCGGGCGGTCTGAATGAGGGTCCTCAGACGGGGGTTGTTGTCGGGGTCGGGACCACCGGCCTTGGCAGCTATCGTGATTTCCTTTCCAATACGTGTGAAGACGCGGGCCATGTTGCCCCAGCGTTTGAACTTGCGTTCCTTTCTGAATTCAAAAGCTCTTCCCATACGGTTCTTTACTTCTTAACTTCTATGCGTGAAATGTACTTGTCGATCTCATATCCCTCATAGGACTGCGGATATTTGTCCTTGATGACACGGTAGTGGGCGAGAGCCTCGTCGTTGCGTCCCAGCTCCTCGCAGATGATACCGGCCTTGAGCAGGTATGAGGCGGCGAAGATATTGTCCTCGGTCTCTGCAGCCTGGAGATAGTAGCTGAGAGCTGTCTCATAGTCCTCGAGCATGGAATAGGCATCTCCTGTGCAGGCCAGTGCGCGTCCCTTCATGACAGGCTCCTTGGTCCTGTACTTGCCGAGATAGCTGATGGCCTCCTGGGCATTGCCGAGCTGGAGCTCGCATATGCCGGCATAGAGATACACTGCCTTGCCGGCCTTGGCACCGTATTCATCGATAATCTGGGCGAATCCGAGGGCGTTTCCGTCACCGTTGAGCGCCTTGTCGTAGTCCTCTGCCCTGAAATACTGCTCGGCTGTGAATGTCTGGCTCACGGCCTCTGCCTTCATCGGCTTGGAATAGAACTGAATAACAAGGACGATAATTGCGGCTACGAGTATGAGGACGACTCCTGTGTAAGATAATTTCTTGCCGTTTTTCTTGAAAAATTCCTCTGTCTGTGATACGGCTTCGCCGACTTTCTCGTTTTTCTCCTGATTGGGATTATTGATGTTCTTTGCCATTTGGATATTAAAATTTATAATTTTTGTAATGGATGCAAAAATACAACAAATTGTCTAATCGCAAAGATAAAATTACAAGATTTCGCCTATCTTTGCTCATTATAAATACTCCGCGATGTATCTCAGCAGAATAATCGTCAGCAATTTCAAGAATATTACCGGGGCCGATATCACATTCTCTCCCAAAATCAACTGTATATGTGGTGACAACGGGGAGGGAAAGACCAATTTCCTGGATGCCGTCTATTATCTGTCCATGACCAAGAGTTTCCTCTCGACGTCGGACAGGTACACTTTTACCTACGGCGAGACGGAGACCGTCCTTCACGGCGATTATGTGACGGACAGCGGGGCGGAGGACATAGCGGTCGCCGTGAAAAATGACGGGACCAAGACTGTCCGCCGCAACGGCAAGGCATACAAGCGGATATCCGAACATATCGGGAAGATTCCGGTGGTGATGACCGCGCCCTCTGACGTGGCTCTGATACATGACTCAGGAGAGGAAAGGCGCCGGTTCCTGAATATGATGATCTCCCAGATGGACCAGGAGTATCTGCGGGCGGTGGTCTCGTACAACCGTCTGCTCAGGCAGCGCAACTCGCTTCTGAAACAGGACAATGTCCCGGACATCCTGCTGGATACGGTCTCGGAGCGCATGTACGGCCTGTCTGAGTACATTTTCCGGGCTAGAAACAGGACCTCGGAGATGCTCAATGAGCGTGCGGCCTCTTTCTACAGTCTCATATCCGACGGCAAGGAGGCGGTGGAGATACGTTATCGCTCAGACCTCTCAGGTGCTGACGGTGCGGCCGGGGTATTTGCGGCCAGCCTTCAGAAAGACAAGGTCATGGGGTACACCACGGCCGGAGTCCAGCGGGATGACCTGGAACTGTTCATGGACGGATACCCTGTCCGCAGATGCTCCTCGCAGGGCCAGCAGAAGTCGTTCCTGCTGGCCTTGAAGATGGCGCAGTACTCGGTCATGAGACAGGTCAGCGGACTGCAGCCGATACTGCTGTTCGATGATCTTTTCGACAAACTGGATGCAGGACGTGTGGCGTCCCTGATCAGGATGGTGGTGGAGGGTGACTTCGGCCAGATATTCATAACGGACACAGACGAGGCCCGTCTGCGGGATATCGTAGGCAGCATTACGGATCAATGTAAATATTTCAGCGTATGCAGAGGACAGGTGCAGTCAGGCTCGGAGAATTGCTGAACCAGTATATTGACGAGGTCCGCATCCGGGACGGTTTCGTGTCCCTGGATGTCTGCGGGGCCTGGCGTGCCGCAGTCGGCCCCCGTGCCGCCGCCGCGACCGCCTACGCTCACTTCAAGCAGGGCGTGCTATACTGCACCATTACTTCCTCCATCATCCGCAACCAGCTGTATTTTAACCTGGAGGGCCTGAAATCCGACATCAATGCCCGCCTCGGCTCCCCCCTCGTCCACCGCATCATCCTCCGCTAGAGATACATTCTCACCAATCTGCATTGTTTCTATTTTAATAGGAGCTGCAATTCTGTTTAATAAAAGCTGTCCGGGAAGAAAATATTTTCGTATCTTTGCGTTTGCCGGATGCCGGCGTACATATGAAAGTGTTATTCGCACGTCCTTAAAGGAAAATGTGGCAGTTTTCTATGGAACAAGGACACGGACAGCACTCATTCTTGTTTAGATATTACGGTTGTGCGTATCTATTGCGCACTCATAGCCCCATATCTAATCAAGTGTGGGGTTATAAGCCGTTTATTTGTTCCAGGTTATGCCACAACCTTCCTTTAGATAAACGAATTGCAGCTCCACACTTTCTTTTTGGACTAAATCCTTTCAGGAGCTGGAGAGGGCAGTGTATAAACTATGAACAGTAAACTTAAAGGATTGACATTTTTTTGTCTTATTGCCATGATTCTGATGTGCCCTGTCATGATGCCGTGTGCATATGCCTCCTCATATGAGGTAGCCTCGCAGCAGGATATTTACAAGACAGTGTATCTGAAGAACGGTACGGAAATCAAGGGCACTGTAACCGAAGAGGATGGAATGATAAAGGTTGTCAGTGTCTCAGGAGATGTCTTCTATTTCAGTAAAGAGGAGGTCCGTGAGATTGAGGATCCGACCAAGGCTGTTATGCGGCAGCGTATGAGAGACTCTCTTCAACTTGTTAAAGAGCAGCAGTTGGCGTTTAAACAGCAGAAGAAGGACTCCCTGCAGTCTGTGCGGATGCAAAAGAGAGAGTTCCGCAGAGAGAACAGATTGAGCGGCTATTTCCTTTCCCTGGATTTCGGAAGTACACTTACCCCGTCATCAGCAAAGTTCTCAAAGATGGCCTCTGCAGCCATAATCAACGGTTATAGGTTGTGCAACTGGTTTCAGGCGGGAGTGGGCCTGGAGTATGCACATTACAACTATCGTCCTTCTTTTGACATATATCTGCATCTGAAGTCTCCTTTTTTAGGACGTAAAAAGGTGTCGCCTTATATATCGGAAGATCTGGGTTATAGGGCTGATCTGGGAGGTATATTCAGCGGTATTCTGTCTACTACCTCTCTCGGTGTGCAGTTCAATATAAATGACAGGAATGCCATTTCTCTGGGAGTAGTATACTCACTTACTGCTTATGAGAGTGATGAATGGCATTCATTAGGTCTCAAGTTGGCTTATACATTTTACGGTAATAAGAAAAAATGATGAAAAAGATCATATTGGTTTTATTTATGTTGTCACCCATCTGTCTCCTGGCGCAGGAAAGGACTGCGGATGAGAACGGACTTTGGGGTTTTATGGAGAACGGCCGTTGGGTTATAGATCCGAAGTACGATGATGTCGGAGAGTTCTCAAACAATATGGCTGCCGTATGTATGGCCGGGAAATGGGGCTATGTCAATCGGGACGGAGTGCAGGTCATACCGTATAAATTCGAGTATGCCGGAGAGTTCACCTCCCATCTGGCACCGGTGTCGATGATGGGAAAATTCGGCTATGTGGACAAACGGGGCAATGTGGTGATTCCGTATAAGTTTGATGGGGCAAGGCCGTTTCACGAAGGTTATGCCGCAGTCAGCATTGCAGGTAAATGGGGATTCATAGATACGGACGGCAATCAGACGATTCCGTTCAAGTACGAAGGCGTTTCAGACTTTCATGAAGGGCTGGCGGAACTGTTGCCGGACGGTAACCGGAAATCTTCGCGTGGCAATAAGACCTGGCGCGATTTTCCTACGGTGAAATATTGGATGAAGCAGCTGGAAAAGGTGAAAAGTGAGGATTATAAAGGCTCTATGAAACTTGAAAATGTAGAGAAAAACCTTGCGTTGAATATA
This sequence comes from uncultured Bacteroidales bacterium, assembly GCA_944326255.1. GTDB lineage: Bacteria > Bacteroidota > Bacteroidia > Bacteroidales > UBA932 > Coprenecus. Next base: position 37,622 of record CALVDG010000003.1, on the reverse strand, counting down.
GAAATCGGGAAAAAGCTTTATGGAGACGGGGAAGCAGGCGTTGATGGAGGAAAGTCGGAAGGATTTATTGATTACGAGGGTAATTTTTATGCTGATTCGGATGATTATGTACCGCCGTTCTCTGTCTATGCCAAGCGTGTGATAGAGGAAAAAGTCAATCTCTGGCAACAGAAGGGCAAATACGAGAAGACAGCCGATTGGCAGGCAAGGGTGAATGACGCGAACCGGAAGATATTTATAGACAGCCTGTATTCAGTTGCACAGAACGATTATATCGCATTCAGGTCATCCAGAATGGAGGATTCGCAGACGCTGGTGAATTATGATGCGGACAATGAGGTGTTTTTAATCACTGATGCCGAGTTCGGTGATTTGCTTGTTCAGGTCCCCATAGAATATGCACCGGATTTCGAGGCTGGTTTCGACAGTATGGATAAAGATATGAGGTATTATCTGAATGGCAATCATCTGGCTCTTGCCGAGGTGGTTTACAATTTGGGCGGCCATGAATTCAGGTACAGCAGTCAGGCAGATCTCCGATATACTGAACTGGATATCGAATACAATTTCGAACCTGTCGATATTGAGGTCGAGTCACCGGCACTCTATGCGGACAGAGGGTCGCAGACAATCAGCCGTAGTAATGTTTCCATAGGTGCCTCGGATGTCGATACGGATATCCCGCAGGCATCATCGGAGAATGACAGGACTTTTGTGGTGATACTGGCCAACGAGAATTACAACACCGAGTCCCGTGTCGAATATGCGCACAATGACGGAGAGGTATTCAGCCGGTACTGCAACAAGACTCTTGGTATTCCGGAATCCAACATAAGAGTGGTGTTTGATGCCACCCTTAATAACATCCGTGCTCAGGTTGACTGGCTGTCCAAAGTAGGTGAGGCCTATGGCGGGGATGCCAGGCTTATGTTCTACTATGCAGGTCATGGTATTCCTGACGAGTCATCAAAAGAAGCATATATATTGCCGGTGGACGGTTACGGCAGTAATGTTGCCACAGGATACAAACTCAGTGAACTGTATGCCCAGCTGTCCGCAATCCCTTCGTCCTCGACGCTTGTGTTTCTGGATGCCTGCTTTTCAGGAGCCAACAGGGACGACCAGATGCTGGCATCAGTGAGAGGCATAGCTGTAAGGGTCAAGAAGGAGGTGCCACAGGGCAATCTGGTGATATTCTCGGCAGCACAGGGAGACGAGACCGCTCTGCCGTACAATGAGCAGGGACACGGAATGTTTACGTATTTTCTCCTCAAGAAATTGCAGGAGACAGGCGGAAATGTCTCACTTGGAGACCTAAGCGACTATGTCACTGACCAGGTCCGCAAAATGTCCGTAGTCACCAAATCCAAGCCGCAGACCCCGACTGTCTCCGCCGGTGTCTCAATTTCCGACTGGCGCTCCATAAAACTTTAATCATTAACATTTAAAAAATAAAACGATGAAATATTTTAAAATATTTATACTATTGTTTAGTGCTTATCTCATTCAGTCATGCACGATTTCTCCATTTTACGATGATTCAGAACTTTTAGTTGACAGGACATATGTTTCTCTCGACGGAGAGTATAGATGTAGTGGTGGTAGTAGCGGCTGTTATATTTATAATGCATATATTGGGTATGAACTATCTGTGCCACGTGGAGGTGCTATGATAGAGATTGAAAACTCTAATGATTTGTTTAGAGTTTATGTAAATGAATATAATATTGTTATTGAGCCAAATGAAGGATTTGTCCAAGATGCTATGGATGCAGGGCAACCTGGTCATTTTGAAGGAAGTTTTATAGTCAGATATAAGAACCAGGTAATTCCGATAGATGTGAAAATGGATGTTAAGTATACAGATTATACATTCAGGTCTGTAGTTTTGGAAAATTCAGACGGATATCAATTAAGCTTGAGTTTCCAAAAAGTAAACGATAATATAGTTCATATTTATTTGCCACAGTATGATCTGACTTTTTCGGCAGATTATGATATGTATACAAATAGTCTGTTGGTCTCTATGAACTCAGGTGGATATTACCAAGGACATTCAATGATAATGCGACCATTCGCATATGGAGATGATGGATCCGGACCATATATTTGGGTGAATAACAAAGTAGAATTGAACTTTACTTTAGATGGCTCGGTTAAAAGTAAAACAGGCCTTTGGCTAGGATATACAGTTGATGACGATAGTGGAATGGGATACTTTAGTATGCTGCCGTGGTTTAGTTGAATTTTTGAGAAATTTTTGTAGCTTTGAAGGATAAAAATCAAAGCTATGGAAGATAGGTTTATCGAGAATTACAGGAAAGGTTTTCCGTTTTTGAAGTTGGTGGCTGCGGCTACTCCTGAAAGGGGGATTGCTGTGATGGATGAGGCGGCTCAGCGCGAGGCTGTTGAGCGTTATGATGCTTTTAGCGGGAAGGTGGTGAAGTTCGTGCCGGCATCGGGTGCGGCTTCGAGGATGTTCAAGGACCTGTTCGAGGGCCGCGACGCTCTGGCTTCAGGCAAGGCATTGGAGGGCGGCTCCAGGGCGAGGAAGTTCGTGGACAATATCGGCAGGTTCGCTTTTTACTCCAGGGATGAGTTCGACGGCTTGTCTGATTATCAGGTTATTGACCATGTAATAGGGCAGGGGCTGTCGGCCTCGGGTGAGCCCGGACTGGATTACGGCAACCGTCCGAAAGGTCAGGTGCTCTTCCACCGCTATGACGGAGAGGTGCGCACGGCCTTTGAGGAACATCTCGTGGAGGGTGCGCTGTATGCCCGCAGCGCGGACGGTGTGGTGCATATTCATTTCACGGTGTCGCCGGCGCATCAGGCCGGGTTTGAGAAGATACTCGGGGAGACCGTCGCGAAATATGAGGAGAGTTTCGACTGCAGGTACGACATCTCGTTCAGCGTGCAGGATCCGTCTACCGATATCATCGCGGTCAATGAGGACAATACCCCATTCCTGAAAGAAGACGGTCAGCCGCTTTACCGCCCGGGCGGGCACGGTGCTCTGCTGCGCAATCTCGCGGCTGTGGACGGTGACATCGTCTTCCTGAAGAATATTGACAATGTAGTACACCAGAGGCTGCTGGACGATACGGTGCGCTGGAAGAAGGTCCTGGCCGGCAAGCTGCTGGAGGTGCGTCAGAAGATATGGGACTATCTTATTGACCTGGATGTGATGATGCAGGAGCGCAAGGACAATCCGGCTTTGCTCGATGAGATAAGGACATTTCTGGAAAAGGAGTTCTGTGTGGTGCTGCCTAAGGTGCCGGCCGAGATTTACCCGCGCTATCTCCATGCCAAGCTCAACAGGCCGATACGGGTATGCGGTATGGTCAAGAATGAGGGCGAGCCCGGCGGAGGCCCCTATATCGTCTACGATGCGGACGGTTCCACGTCCCTGCAGATTCTTGAAGGTGCCCAGTTGGATATGAATGATCCGTCTACTGTGGCCATGCTCAAAGGCTCGACCCACTTCAATCCGGTGGATGTGGTCTGCTCTACGACGGACTATCTGGGCCGGAAATTCGACCTGCAGCGGTTCGTGGATCCCGAGACCGGCTTCATCAGCAGCAAGAGCTATGAGGGCCGTCCGTTGAAGGCCCAGGAACTGCCAGGTCTCTGGAACGGCTCGATGAGCAACTGGAATACAGTCTTCGTCGAGGTGCCGCTCATCACTTTCAATCCCGTGAAGACAGTCCTCGACCTGCTCCGTTCCGAGCACCAGCCCGCCGCGTTGTAACAGGCAACTTACTGCTTTGCTGGACTGCTGAAGCGATGAGGCATAATAGGTCCCGGAAGACTAGCCGCCCTCGGCTCTAGAGGGAGGGGCCCGCCGCGAAGCAGTGGGAGGGCCTGGTCTTCCGGGACCTATTATTTCTCGTTGCGGACCGAATGTCCGCCAGTAGGGGCTGCTACCAGCCGAGGACGTAGGCGAAGATCAGCGGAGCCACGATGGTGGCGTCTGACTCTACGATGAAGCGGGGAGTGTCCTTGGAGAGCTTGCCCCAGGTAATCTTCTCGTTGGGCACTGCACCTGAGTAAGAACCGTATGATGTGGTGGAGTCGGAGATCTGGCAGAAGTACGACCACAGGGGCACGTCCTTCCACTCAAGGTCCTGAGCCATCATGGGCACAACGCAGATGGGGAAGTCACCGGCTGTACCGCCTCCGATCTGGAAGAAGCCTACGCCGGCTCCGCCTGAGTTGGCCCTGTACCATTCGGTGAGGTAGATCATGGTCTCGATGCCGTTCTTTATCATATTGGTGTCGAACTCACCCCTGATGCAGTGAGCTGTGAATATGTTGGCCGTCGTGCAGTCCTCCCATGCGGGAACTACGATGGGTATATTCTTCTCGCATGCGGCCAGTACCCAGCTGTCCTTGGGATCGATCTCGTAGTACTGCTCGAGTACTCCGCTGCGCAGCAGACGGTAGATCACTTCCCAGGGGAAGAGTCTCTCGCCCTTGGCCTTCATGTCGTTCCATACCTCCACGAGGTGGTGCTCCAGTCTTCTGAACGCCTCTTCCTCGGGGATGCAGGTGTCGGTAACGCGGTTCATGTGGTTTTCGAGGAGCTCGTGTTCCTGCTCGGGAGTGAGGTCTCGGTAGTTGGGCACTCTCTTGTAGTGGGAGTGGGCAACGAGATTCATGATGTCCTCCTCGAGGTTGTTGGCGGAGCAGGATACGATGGAGAATTTGCCCTGACGTATCATCTCTGCCAGAGAGATACCGAGTTCGGCGGTACTCATGGCTCCCGCCATAGCCAGCATCATCTTTCCGCCTCTGTTCATAAGGTCGTCATAGGCCTTTGCAGCGTCCACAAGAGTGGCCGAGTTGAAATGGCGGTAGTGATGAGTGATGAATTTTGAAATAGGTCCTCTTTCCATTTTTCTGTAATTTTGAATCGTGCTGCAAAATTAGAAAATTAGACGCAGGGTCTAACCTTTTTTTAATAAATTTGCGGATTATTTAACAAAAGACAATTTCGCACGGTATGTTTGAGAATTTAACCGAAAAATTAGAACGGTCGTTCAAGATAATAAAAGGACAGGGACGTATTACGGAGATCAATGTGGCGGAGACTCTCAAGGAGGTACGCCGTGCCCTGCTGGACGCGGATGTGAGCTACCGCATAGCCAAGGATTTCTGCAATGATGTCAAGGCAAAGGCGATAGGCCAGAATGTGCTGACGGCTGTCCGTCCGGACCAGATGATGATAAAGATCGTCCATGACGAGCTGGTGGCTCTTATGGGCAGTACGGCGACGGACATCAACATAAAAGGCAAGCCGGGCATCGTCCTGGTAGCCGGTCTTCAGGGTTCCGGTAAGACGACTTTCAGCGGAAAGCTGGCACTCAACTGCAAGAGCAAGAGGGGACAGAAGGTGATGCTGGTGGCCGGGGACGTGTACAGACCCGCCGCGATAGACCAGCTGAAGGTGCTCGGAAGCCAGATAGACGTGTTCGTGTACTCCGAGGATGGTGTCAAGGACCCTGTAAGGATAGCCAAGGATGCGGTAGCGTATGCTGCCAAGGAAGGCTACTCGCTGGTCATCATCGATACCGCCGGCCGTCTGGCTGTGGATGAGGAGATGATGGACGAGATAGCCGCCATAAAGGAGGCAGTCAGGCCTACCGAGACCCTGTTTGTAGTGGATGCCATGACCGGCCAGGATGCCGTGGAGACAGCCAAGGCGTTCAATGACCGTCTGGATTTTGACGGAGTGGTGCTTACCAAGATGGACGGCGACACCAGAGGCGGTGCCGCTCTCTCTGTCAAGGCCGTGGTCAACAAGCCGATAAAGTTCATAAGTTCCGGCGAGAAGATGGAGGCACTGGATGTCTTCCATCCCAGCCGTATCGCTGACCGTATTCTCGGTATGGGTGACGTGGTATCCCTGGTGGAGAAGGCTCAGGAGCAGTACGACGAGCAGGAGGCCCGCAAGCTGGCCAAGAAACTGGCCAAGGACCAGTTCAATCTCTGGGATTTCTATCAGCAGATACAGCAGATCAAGAAGATGGGCAACATCAAGGATCTGGCGTCTATGATACCCGGTGTGGGCAAGGCGATAAAGGACATAGATATCGACAACAACTCGTTCAAGAGCGTGGAGGCCATCATCCTGTCCATGACTCCGTACGAGAGGGAGAATCCCGCAGTGATCAACGGCAGCCGCAGGCGCAGGATCGCCGACGGCAGCGGCACCACCATCGCCGACGTGAACCGCCTGCTGAAGCAGTTCGAGGGTACCCGCAAGATCATGAAGACGGTGGCTTCCGGAGGGATGCGGAATGCAGTAAGGAACATGAAGAGAAGATAATTTAAATTTGTACCTATTATGATATTGTTAAATGGTAAGGAAACGGCTGCGGCCGTGAAAAAAGAGATAGCCGCAAAGGTCAATGAGATGGTTGCGGCAGGGGAGAGACCTCCCCATCTGGTGGCGGTGCTCGTAGGAGACAACGGAGCCAGCAAGACTTATGTGGCCAATAAGGAAAAGGCCTGTGCTGAAGTCGGCTTCAAATCCACTTTGAAGACTTTCCCCGATACGATATCGGAGCAGGAACTGCTGGACGAGATTGACAAGCTCAACAGGGACGATGATGTGGACGGTTTCATCATCCAGTTGCCCCTGCCGAAGCATATTGATGAGAACAAGGTCATCAACGCAGTGTCTCCCATGAAGGACGTGGACGGTTTTCATCCTGTGAATGTGGGCCGCATGGCTCTCGGAGAGGACGCATTCCTGCCGGCAACCCCCTACGGTATCCTTCTGCTTCTGGAGCACTACGGTATCGAGACCTCCGGCAAGCACTGCGTGATACTTGGCAGGAGCAATATCGTCGGCCGTCCGGTGGCCAATCTGCTTTCCCGCAAGGCCTATCCCGGAGACTGTACCGTTACCATGTGCAACAGCCGCACCAAGGACATAGCTTCATTTACCCGTAACGCGGACATTATCGTGGCGGCTCTCGGCGTACCGGAGTTCCTTAAGGGCGATATGGTCAAGGATGGAGCGGTGGTGATAGACGTGGGCATCACCCGTGTTCCGGCTGACAACCCCAAAGGCTACCGTATCGCGGGAGACGTGGAGTTCGACTCGGTCGCTCCCAAATGCTCGTACATCACACCCGTTCCAGGTGGAGTTGGCCCGATGACCATCATCTCGTTGATGAAGAACACTTTCAAGGCCAGGGAACTTAAAATGGCAAAGAAATAACCGGATATTAGCATCAAAACCATGAAATATTTATCCAAAGTATTGCTTGCTGCCGTATCGCTTGCGGCAGTATGCGGCTGCGCGGACAAGAAGCCGCGCGTAGCCATTGTGGGAGTGGGTATTGAGTGCAGTACCTTCTCTCCCGCCAGAACGACCCTGGACATGTTCGAGCCCATACTTTACGGCCAGGACATCATAGAGTCATATCCGTTTTTCCAGGACAATGAGGCCCTTTTGAACAGGGCCGACTGGGTGCCTACGATCATGGCCTGGGCTACTCCGGGCGGAATGGTCACCCGCGAGTGTTACGATACCCTTGTCAACCGCTCTCTACGTATGCTGAAAGAGGGAATGCCATACGACGGCATCTTCCTGGATATTCACGGAGCCATGAGCGTGGAGGGCCTGGAAGACCCTGAAGGGGACTATATCACCAGGATACGCGAGGTCGTGGGGCCCGATGTGCTCATCTCGGCCTCTATGGACCCTCACGGCTGTGTCTCCCCGACACTGGCCAAGGGCGTGGACCTGATAACATCGTACCGTATGGCCCCGCATACTGACAGGTACATATCCCGCGAAAGGGCTATCGTCAATCTGCTGGACCGTCTGGAGAGCGGAAAGGGCAAGCCGGCATACAAGGCCTGGGTCAAGGTGCCTATCCTGCTGCCCGGTGAGAAGACCTCTACCCGCGTGGATCCAGGCAAGTCCCTGTACGCGGCTATCGAGCCCATCGAGGCGCAGGACGGAGTGATTGACGCTGCTATCTGGATGTCCTATCCTTGGGCCGACGAGCCCCGTAACCACGGCGTGGTGGTAGTGACCGGAGACGACAGCGCGCAGGTTACCGACGGTGCCCGTCAGCTCGCCGAGCATTTCTGGTCAGTGCGCAACGACTTTGAGTTCGTGGCTCCTACCGCCTCTCTGGAAGAGGTGCTTGAGAAAGCCATAAAGAGCGACAAGAAACCTTACTTCATCAGCGATATGGGTGACAATCCGACTGCCGGCGGTGCGGGTGACGTGACCTGGACCCTGCAGAAGCTGCTCGCCCGTCCCGAATTCAGGAAAGAAGGCGGAAAGACCCTGGTATATTCGGCCATACCCGGTCCCGAGATGGTGGCACAGGCCAAGCAGGTCGGAGAAGGAGGCCATGTCCGCTGTGAGGTGGGAGCCGCTGTGGACAACCGCTATGCCCCTCCGGTAATGCTGGACGGTACCGTGGTCAAGATTCTCGACCGTGATGTCAATGACCAGGTGCTGATCAAGGTCGGCTCGATGCTCGTCGTAGTGGGAGAGGAGAGAAGCCCCTATCATTACAAGGCCGATTATGAGGCCCTCGGCATAGACCCCTATCAGGTGGACATCATAGTCAACAAGCTCGGTTATCTGACCGAGGAACTTTACGAGATAAGCAAGAGCGGTGACTGGATGATGGCCCAGACCCGCGGCGGTGTGGATCAGGATCTGCTGCAGCTGCCTTATCAGCATCTCCAGCGTCCCATCTTCCCGCTCGACCCGGACATGCCCGATCCCGACTTCGAGGTCGTCTATATGTAACGCCGAAGGATTAAAGTATAAAAATTACCCCTTGTCGGTTTCCGGCAAGGGGTAATTTGCTGTCAGTTGCTGCGGTCTTTGTCAGTTGCCTGTCTGAGTCTGACAGTGTCCTTGAACATAAGGATGACACAGCTTATCATACCCACGACAATGAACGGCAGCGGTATTGAGCCTTTCATCGGAAGCCCGACAAGCACGTACAGATAGATGAAGCACATCGTCAGGAACAGCAGTAACGCGGCCGGGCGTATGATGGATTGAGTCTTAGGCTTTCTCATAATGGCAGTGTGTTTTTGTTTCGAAGTAAAGTTAAAGAACTTTCTACAGAAAAGCAAAATAAACTGCGGCTTTTATTCGATGACTTCGGCGTCGTGGAAGCGGAAATGCTCGTGGATGCGTCTAAGACGCAGGCTGAGAGCGATGGTCAGCGCACCGAAGAGTATCAGGACGGTACCAGTGAGCACGATTACGGCGGCTGTTCCGATAGTCAGGGGATACAGCGTGATGCCCAGGGACAGAAGCAGGAGAATCACGCCGCAGGCAATCACCCAGCCGGCGCCTTTGACGCGGAACGAATCCATGTCACTGCCGAGGCCGATGATCGTGAAGCTGTTGAACATCGTCCATACACCCAGAATGACCGGCAGGGCCACGAGTGTGACTCTCGGCCAGCAGCACAGGAAAATACCCAGGAGCAGGTTCAGGATGCCGTTCACTATGCTGTATCCTCTGCTGGTGAAATAGTTGCGGCTGGTGGAACTGATCACCAGTTCGGCTATGCCGTAGACCACCATGAGGATACCGAACATAAGGCTGAGCGCCAGATAACTGTCAAGCGGATTGCAGAATACTACGATACCGGCGATGATGGCCAGGATGCCGGTTATCATGAAAAGCCACCAGTGGCGGATGGTCTTTCCGGCCCTCTCTGTTACTTTGTCAAATAGATTGTCCATATCAAATTGATTTAATTGGTTCAATCCAGTCAGTGCAATATCCGTGCTCATGGGCAGGATGTCCTGATTTTCGGAAATTTTGTCATGATAATGCGAAGTTTTCGTAAATTTGAATAATAAAATGCAAATAAGTGAAGGAGTCTAAAGTGATATTGCTGACCGGAGCTACGTCCGGTTTCGGGAAGACGGCCTCGGCCATGCTGGCCGCACGCGGATACAGGGTATTCGGTACGGGCAGGACAGTGCAGGAGGGACAGCGTGAGGACGGAGTGTGGATGCTGCGTATGGATGTGACGGATGTGGAGTCCGTACATAGGGCTGTGGACGCGGTTATGCGGATTGCCGGACGGATAGACGTGCTGGTCAACAATGCAGGGGCCGGCATAGGCGGTGCGCTGGAGCTTGCCACGCAGGAGGAGAAGCACTGGCAGATGGATACCAATTTCATGGGCATGACCAATGTCTGCTCGGCCGTGCTGCCGCACATGAGGGGACGTGGCAGGGGACGAATCATCAACATCAGCTCTATTGCAGGAGTAGTGGCGGTGCCGTATCAGGGGTTCTACTCCGCCTCGAAGTTTGCCATAGAAGGATACAGCCAGGCTCTGGCGGTGGAGGTGCGCAGATTCGGTATAGACGTGTGCGTGGTTGAGCCTGGGGATTTCAGGACGGGCTTCACCTCCTCGCGCAGAGTGTCGGAGGCTACGCTCAGCCATCCGGACTATGCCGGCTCGTTCAGACGCACACTGACCGGCATCGAGAAAGACGAGACCCACGGCTCCAGTCCTGAGAAACTCGGCCGCGTCATCTGCCGTCTGCTAGAAAAGCGCAGGCCCGGGTTCCGCACCCTGACAGGCAGCCTCCTTCAGACCATGTTTGCGCGTGTCTCCCGGATACTGCCCGGGCGGCTTGTCCAGAAACTTCTCGCATGGTTCTACTCGGTGTGAAACAAAAATGTTACTGCTTGAAACTAATATGTTTTTAATATTGGATATCAGCAATCTATATGTAGTTAAAGAATGAGAAGGCAGCCTGTTGTCAGAATGGACCAAATTGCTTAAATTTGCAATGCAATATAATACTGAAAAGATGGCAGAATCAACACAAATAGTACGGATACGAAAAAAGCCACTGAAAAATCAGTGGCTCTCAGTGCTCCCTCAGGGGCTCGAACCCTGGACCCCAACATTAAGAGTGTCGTGCTCTACCAACTGAGCTAAGGAAGCGTTCCGTTTTGGGACTGCAAATGTATAAGAATTGTTTCAAATACCAAAATAAATTTAAAAAATTAATGAAAAAATTTTACCTGAACCTAGTACTTATGGCAGTTGCGGCGATGGCCGTCTCATGCAGCCGGACAGAGCAGCGGCTTGTGGATTACGTTGATCCGATGGTCGGAACGGATTTTACCGGCCATACTTTCCCCGGAGCCACGGCTCCTTTCGGCATGGTGCAGCTCAGTCCCGATACCAGGATGGATACCTGGGAGGGCTGTTCCGGTTATCATTATTCCGACGACACCATCATCGGCTTCAGCCACACTCACCTGAGCGGAACCGGAGTGCTGGATTACGGAGACGTGCTCCTGATGCCTGTCACCTCCTATGACGCGGACACGCTGAACAGGGAACTGTACCAGTCGCATTTCTCGCACGACAATGAGAAAGCGGCGGCCGGTTACTATGCCGTCAACCTGGACCGTTGGGATGTACTGGCCGAGCTGACAGCAGGGCCGCGTTCCGGAATGCACAGATACACCTACGAAAGTCTTGGCGGAGAGCAGCCGATGATAATCATTGACCTGGAGCACAGGGATGTCCTTCTGGATTCTGATATAAAAAAGGTCTCTGACAACGTACTGAGCGGTTTCCGGCGGTCAAAGTCATGGTCGGAGGACCAGATGGTGCATTTTTACATAGAGTTTTCAGAGCCGATGGCTGATTATCGTCCGTTCGGAAAAAACGGCGCGCTGGTGACATTCGCGGAGGGTACGCGCCAGGTGCTGGCCAAGGTGGGCATCTCCTCGGTGTCTTCAGATAATGCCCGGCTCAACCTTCTGTCCGACGTGCCTGAGGGCAGTTTCGACTTTGACGCGCTGCTGGCCTCCACGCAGGACCTCTGGGAAGCCTACCTTTCCAAGATAGACGTGCGCGGGGGCGGAGAGAGCCGCGAGAGGCTGCGGACCTTCTATACAGCGATGTATCATACGGCCATAGCTCCCAATCTGTTCAGTGATGTCAACGGAGAGTACAGGGGTATGGACAGGCAGATCCACAAGGCGGAGGGATTTGACCGCTATACCGTGTTCTCGCTCTGGGATACCTTCCGGACCCTGCATCCGATGTTCGCTCTGATAGAGAGGGACAGGACGGAGGATTTCCTCAAGTCGTTCCTGACCATATACCGCGAGGGAGGCAAGCTGCCGGTATGGGAACTGGCAGGCTGGGAGACCAACTGCATGATCGGATACAACTCGGTGTCCGTGATTGCCGATGCGATAGCCAAAGGTATAGACGTGGAGGATGCCGGGGAGCTTCTGGACGCTATGGTGGAGTCCTCCAACAAGGACGAGTTCGGCATCATGCACTACCGTATGCGCAATGTGGTGCCGGCCGAGGAGGAGCACGAGTCGGTGTCCAAGACCCTCGAATATGCCTATGATGACTGGTGCATTGCCCAGGTTGCCGGTTTCCTTTACGAAAAGACAGGTGACGCTGAATACGCGGATATCAGGGACCGTTACATGCGTTACTCGGCCAGCTATGTCAATGTACTGGATCCTGAGACCAGGTTGATGAGACCGGTGCTGAACGGTGCGTGGCTGACTCCTTTCGAGCCCCGCGAGGTCAACAACCACTATACCGAGGCCAATTCGTGGCAGTACAGCTTTTTCGCACCCCATGACATCAACGGACATATTGCCCTGCTGGGCGGAGATGAGGGCTTCGACGCCATGCTGGACTCGCTCTTCTTGGCCAGCTCCGACACCAAGGGCCGCAAGCAGGTGGATATCACCGGGCTGGTGGGACAGTACGCACACGGCAACGAGCCCAGCCATCAGACGGCATATCTTTACGCATACGTGGGCAAGCCGTGGAAGACATACGAAAAGGTGCGTTATATTCTCGACAATCTCTATTCGTCGCAGCCGGACGGTCTGTGCGGCAACGATGACTGCGGTCAGATGTCGGCATGGTATGTGATGAGCGCGATAGGTCTCTATCCTGTCACCCCCGGAAGCGACATCTATGTGTTCAGTTCACCCGTATTCAAGAACATCACCATCAATCTGGAGAACGGCAGGCAGTTCGTCATCAAGTCCGGGTGTAAAGGGAAAATAGACAGGAACAGGTATATCACCTCCGCTCGTCTGAACGGAGAGGACTACACCAGAAGTTACATCCGCTTCAGCGATGTGATCGCCGGCGGGGAACTGGATCTCACTCTGGCCCAGCAGCCGGATACGGATTTCGGCTCAGCGGTGGAGGACAGGCCAGTCTCCGAAGGTTACAGAGGCTTTGTCCGCAATCCGTGGTTCGAGGCTCCGTCGGACATCTTCGAGGACACCCTGACGGTCGGGGTGAACAGCGGAGATCCGGCCAATACTGTGTATGTCAAGGCGGGCAGCGGCAGCTACCGCAGGTACGACGGCCCGGTGACCATCGACAGGACCACCCGCATCAGCATCTATGCCCAGTCCCCTGATGGAGAGAAGAGTCCCGAGATATCGGCGGTCTTCCACAAGATGAAGGACGAGATGGACATCTATACCGACAATGAGTACAATCCCCAGTACAATGCCCGCGGCCCGCGCGGTCTGATAGACGGTCTGCGCGGCAGCGTGAACTGGAAGACCGGCGGCTGGCAGGGCTATCAGGACACGGACTTTACGGCTGTAGTGGATCTGCGTAAGGAGAAAACGGTGACGCTTGTCGGCTCAGGCTACTGTCAGGATGCCCGCTCGTGGATCTGGATGCCCAGGTACGTGGAATACGCCGTGTCGGAAGACGGTCAGAACTTCACTGTCGTGGGCAGGGTGGACAACACCGTGGACGAGCAGGACTATACGATTCAGACCAGGGATTTCGTCCTAAAGCTGGACAAGCCTGTAAAGGCCAGATACGTAAGGGTGTTCGCCAAGAATTTCGGAACCATCCCCGAGTGGCATCTGGGCCACGGCGGCGAGGGCTTCATCTTCATCGACGAGATCTGGGTTGACTAGCTCACTTTGTGACGAAGAACAGACAGGGTGTCCTCTATAGGATGCCCTGTTTGAGTTTCTCGACGTAGCGGTCGATGCGGTGCAGTTCCTGAGGTATCTTGATTGACTGAGGACAGTGGGGAACACACTGACCGCAGCCTATGCAGTGGCTGGCCTGGCGAAGCTTCGGTACGCTCCGGTCGTAGCCTATCAGGAAGGCTCTGCGGGCCTCGCGGTAGTTCTCGTCCCGGCTGCTGACGGAGAGGTTGCCCTCATTGACGCATTTGTTGTAGTGCAGCAGGATGGCGGGTATGTCGATGCCGTAGGGGCAGGGCATGCAGTACTTGCAGTCGTTGCAGGGAATGGTAGGGTATTCGTGCATCTGTCTTGCCGTTTCCTCCAGAAAGTCCAGGTCCTCGTCCGTGAGCGGTCTGAGAGGAGAGTAGGTGCGGATGTTGTCCTGCAGATGCTCCATATAGGTCATGCCGCTCAGTACGGTCAGGACATTCCCGGGTGAGCCGGCGAAACGGAAAGCCCAGGAGGCCACGCTGCTCTCGGGGTCCTGCTCCTTGAGCCTGGCGGCGATACGGTCAGGGACGTTGGACAGGCGTCCTCCGAGCAGAGGCTCCATGATGATGGCTGGTATGCCTCTCTTGGTGAGCTCGCTGTACAGATATTCGGCATTGACGTTTCCCGGTGTGGCATGGCCCCAGTCCAGGTAGTTGAGCTGTATCTGTACGAAGTCCCAGTGAATCCTGTCATGCATGGACAGCACATAGTCAAATACTTCCTGGATGCCGTGGAAGGACCATCCCAGGTGACGGATGCGCCCGGCCTTGCGTTCTTCTATCAGAAAGTCCAGCATACCGTTGTCGATATACCTCTTCTGAAAATCCTCCATGCTGCGTCCGATGGAGTGCAGCAGATAATAGTCGATGTAGTCGGTCTGAAGGTCGATGAATGACTGGCGGTACATGGCCATCGAGCCCTCGCGGCTGGAATCACCGAAGTTGGACAGCTTCGTGGCGATGTAATATGAATCTCTCGGGTATCGCTTGAGAGCTATGCCCGTGGCGTCTTCGGAGAATCCGCGAAGATAGGTGGGCGCGGTGTCGAAGTAGTTGATGCCGTGCTCTATGGCGTAGTCCACCAAGGCGTTGACCGTCTCCTGGTCAATCTCGCTCTCCTGTCCTTCGGCAGCCGCCTTCTGCGGCCATCTCATGCATCCGTAACCGAGCAGGGAGATCCGGTCCCCGTTGAGATTGCGGTATGTCATCTGCCCTTCAGGTACTTCTGCGGTGACTTCGTCATTCCTGCGTCCGCATCCGGATGCCAGAACTGTCGCCGCACCGGCTATTCCGGTGATTTTCAAAAATCCTCTTCGCGATATTCTGTCCATATTAAAAAGTATTGCAGCGCAAAAGTACAAATTGCACTCCGGCAATGCAAATCTGGTGAGTTAATTTGCATTGCTCCAGCTTTCTGTGTATCTTGGGGAAAATTTTAAAACTATGAAATTGTCTACATTCATAATCAGGGCGGCAGCGGTAGCCGCAGCAGCCCTGGCCGGCACATTCTCAGAGATGTCGGCATGTACGGGGATATCCTTTAAGGCTGGGGACGGCAGTTATGTGCTGGCCCGCACGGCTGAGTGGGGCGGTTCTGACCTACAGAGCCGCTATGTCATAGTTCCCCGTGGCTTCAGGCATACGGCCCTGACTTCTACCGGCGGTACAGGGCTGATATTCACCGGCAAATACGGCTATGTGGGAGTAGCCGCCGAGCAGGACCAGTTCGTATTGGAGGGACTCAACGAGAAAGGTCTGTCAGCCGGACTGTTCTTCTTCCCGGCATACGGGCAGTATCCGGATTACGACTCAGCACAGGTGGACCGTACCGTACCGGACATGCAGGTGGTCAGCTGGATTCTGGCCAACTTCACTTCAGTACAGGAGGTTATCGACCATTTTGACGAGATTATCGTCACCAAGCTGTATCCGCAGGCAGGCACCTCGCACTGGAGAGTGGGCGAGCCTTCCGGCCGTCAGATCGTGATAGAGATAGTGGACGGCAAGACCAATTTCTATGAGAATGAGATAGGAGTGCTGACAAATGCTCCCGGCTTCCCATGGCACGTTACCAACCTGAACAACTACGTCAACCTGGCTTTTGGGGAGGCTGACGGCAACGCCTTCTCGGCATGGCCACAGGTGCGCCGCTTCGGTGCCGGTACCGGCATGATCGGTATACCGGGCGATGTGACTCCGCCGTCTAGATTTGTCCGTGTGGCCTACTATCAGGCGACCGCTCCCCAGTATCCTACTGCGGATGAGACCGTGATGTCCTGCTTCCTGATACTGAACAACTTCGACATACCGATAGGAGTGGAGCGTCAGAAAGACCATGCACCGGTGGATATTCCCGGAGCTACCCAGTTCACCACAGCGACAGATACGAAAGGCCTGAAATTCTACTGGCGCACGTGCTGGAACAGCACTATCCGATGCATAGACCTGACATCCATTGACTTTGCCAAGGTGAGATATACCGTGGCTCCACTGGATAAAGTCCGTCAGCAGCCGGTCGAGATGATTAAAGTCCGATAAACTCGGAAAGAGCAGTGTACAGCCTCTGTACGGGGAGTCCTACGATGTTGAAGTAGGAACCGCGTATGGAGGTTATTCCTATATAGCCGATCCATTCCTGGATACCGTAGCCGCCGGCCTTGTCAAACGGACGGTATTGTCCTATGTAGTAGTTGATTTCCTCATCCGACAGGACTTTGAATTCCACTTCGGATGTGCTTGAGAATATACTTCTGTGCCCTGTGTCCCGGATGCATACTCCGGTCACGACCCTGTGCGTGCGTCCCGACAGTTCGTGCAGCATCCTCACCGCATCCTCTCTGTCGGAGGGCTTGCCCAGTATGTCGTCCCCGCAGATTACCACGGTGTCGGCTGTGATGAGTATCTCGTCAGGCTCCAGGGGGCGGTGGAATCCTTCGGACTTGGAGGCGGCCAGAGCTACGGGAACTTCGTCCGGTCTTAATCCAGGAGAATAGGTCTCGGGTGCTCCGGGAGTGGCCTCTACGGTAAAGTCAAGTCCCAGTCCGGCCAGGAGCTCCCTGCGTCTGGGAGAGGCGGAACCGAGTACGATTCTCCGGCCTGAAAGAGCGTCTTTGAGCAGCATGGCGCAGTGTATCAGAACAGTTTTGAATAGACTTCAGTGTCAAGGTTCCAGTCTCCGTGGACTTTCAGCACCTGCTCCACCAGATCCCTGGCCAGTCCCCTGCCGCCGGGGTACAGGGACACGTAGTCGCAGATGTCCTTGACTTCGGGGACTGCGTCAGCCGGAGCAACGGACAGTCCGGCTATTTTCAGCACGGGGATGTCTGGGATATCGTCTCCGGCGTATGCCACTTCTTCCGGTTTGAGTCCGTGGCGGTTGCAGAAGTCCAGAAAGTCGGGCACTTTATCCCGGGATTTCTGATAGATGTCAGCCTTGTCCACTCCCAGGCTGGAGAAACGGCTGACGATGCCTTCGGAGGTGCCTCCAGTGATGATGGCCACAGGATAGCCTTTCATGCGGCACATTCTGAATGCGAAGCCGTCCTTGGCGTTGAATATGCGGATCAGCTCTCCGTCCGGAGCTGCTATTATGGAACCGTCCGTCATGACTCCGTCCACATCGAAGGCGAAGGCACGTATGCCGTGGAGCCGGACTTTATAGTTGTAGTTGGGCATTTTGCTTGTGCTGTTATTTGTGGTGGTATTTTTCCAGAATCCTGTCAGTGAAGAGGCGGTATATCTCCTCCTGCTCCTTTAGACCCATGCTCTCCAGGACTTCCAGATGCTTGCGGATGGTCTCCATGTCGCCTCTCCTGGCCGGTCCGGTAAGAGTGGAGGCGGGGGTGTGCAGGAATGCGTTGCGCACGGCCTCTATCGTGGAGGGTATAAGCAGTGGATGGTCATGCTGGACTATCGGGAATGCCAGTCCTAGAAGGTAGTTGACGAAATTGGTGGTGAATACGGCGGCCACATGCATCTTGAGCCTGTCTGCCGACGAGTAGAAATAATGCTCGCCGCCCAGGTCTGATGCGATGGAGTCCAGTACCGGCCTGAGTTCCTGTGAGGTGGACTCCAGCAGCAGTGGTACGTCCTTGAACTCCACGTTCTTGTTGCGGTTGAGAGTCATCAGCGGATAGACCACTCCGCAGCGGCAGCCTATGTCCTCCAGCGGCTTGAGTATGGAGATATCGGTGGCACCGGAGGTGTGGACTACTGCCGGCAGTTTTTCCATACCTGCCAGTTGCCCGGCCATTTCGCGGACGACTGCCTCTATCGCGTCGTCCGATACTGCGATAAAAATCAAGTCAGCCGATGCCAGATCTCTGTAGTCTGCCGCAGCTTGGGTGTCGGAGTCGTTGGCACGGAGAGCACGCACCAGTTTGTCGCGGCTGCGCTCGGTCCGGCTGTAGACAAAAGATATATCGTAGCCTTTTTCCTGCAGGGCAAGGGAGAACCGGAACGCCACGTTTCCGGCTCCCGCAAAAGCTATGTCAGGTCTCATCGGCTACGCCTCCGGAGTGTTGCCGAAACCGAAAGGTATGGTGTTCTTGGGAGTGTTGCCGGTAAGCTTGATCTCTCCGTTCTGAGCCTCGTATTTGCTGATGTTGTCCCTGAGGGCCAGGTAGAGCCTCTTGATGTGTTCCGGTGTCATGATGACACGGCTGACTACCTGTGCTTTGGGATAGCCCGGGGTCACACTGGCGAAGTCGATGAAGAACTCGCTGTTGGAGTGTGTGATAAGGGCGAGGTTCGAATAATGTCCTGTTGCGGCGTCCCGTGTAAGCTCGATGCTTATTTCTTTTTTCTGCGGTTGATTGTCCATAATTCTTGATTTAATTTTTAAAATATTCTGCCTGCAAATCTACATAAAATGAATTATATTTGCGAGTTAAATTGAAGGATTATGGAATTGTCAGCAAAATACAGTCCCTCCGAGGTGGAGGAGAAGTGGTACTCTTACTGGTTGAAGAACAAGTTTTTCCATTCGGAACCCGACAGCCGCGAACCGTATACGGTCGTTATCCCGCCCCCCAATGTGACGGGAGTACTGCACATGGGTCACATGCTCAACAATACTATACAGGACGTGCTCGTGCGCCGCGCCCGTATGCAGGGCAAGAATGCCTGCTGGGTGCCGGGCACCGACCATGCGTCGATAGCCACTGAGGCCAAGGTCGTGGCCAAGCTCAAGGAGCAGGGCATCGACAAGTCGTCCCTGACCCGGGAGGAGTTCATGAAACACGCCTGGGAGTGGAAGGAGAAGCACGGCGGCATCATCCTGGAGCAGCTCAAGAAGCTCGGAGCCTCCTGCGACTGGGACCGCACCAGGTTCACGATGGACCCGGCTCTGAGCGAGGCGGTTATCAATACATTCGTGTATTTTTATAAGAAAGGTTATATCTACCGCGGCGTGAGGATGGTCAACTGGGATCCCCAGGCCCTGACTGCCGTGAGCGACGACGAGGTGATCCACAAGGAGACCAAGTCCAAGCTATATTACCTGCGCTACAAGGTGTCCGACGGAGCCGGCAACCCCACTGACGACTACATCGTCATCGCCACCACCCGTCCCGAGACCATCATGGCCGATGCCGCAGTCTGCATCAACCCCGAGGACCCGAGGTATCACCACCTGCGCGGCAAGAAGATACTCATTCCTCTGATCAACCGCGAGATACCCATCATCGAGGACTCCTATGTGACCATGGACTTCGGTACAGGCTGCTTGAAGGTGACCCCGGCCCACGACGTGAACGACTATGAGATAGGCCTGCGCCACAATCTGCCGGCGCTCGACATCATCGACGATCACGGAAGGCTCAACGAGAAGGCCGTGATCCTCATCGGCGAGGACCGCTTCACGGCCCGCAAGAAGATCGTGAAAATGCTCGCCGAGGCCGGACAGCTCGAGAAGGAGGAGGACTACCTCTCGCCTGTGGGACACTCTGAGAGAACCGACGCAGTCATCGAGCCCAAGCTCTCGATGCAGTGGTTCATCAGGATGGAGGAACTTTCCAAGGCCGCCCTGGCCCGCGTGGAGAACGGTGAGATTAAACTCATTCCGGACAAATACCGCAATACCTACCGTCACTGGATGGAGAACACCCGCGACTGGTGCATCTCCCGCCAGCTGTGGTGGGGACAGCAGATACCCGCATACTACCTGCCCGACGGCCGCTATGTGGTCGAGGCGACTCCCGAGGAGGCCCTGAAGGCCGCTCAGCAGCTCGACCCCTCGGTTACAGCCGCCGACCTCAGGCGCGACGAGGACGTGCTGGACACCTGGTTCTCCTCGTGGCTCTGGCCCATCTCGGTGTTTGACCCCGCCAAGCCCGGCTTCCCGGACAAGGCCCCGAACGCCGACCTGGCCTACTACTATCCGACCAACGACCTGGTGACCGGCCCGGACATCATCTTCTTCTGGGTGGCCAGGATGGTCATGGCCGGCAATGAGTTCATGGACAAGGTGCCTTTCCGCAACGTGTACTTCACCGGTATCGTCCGCGACAAGCTGGGCCGCAAGATGTCCAAGACCCTGGGCAACTCGCCCGACCCCCTGAAGCTGATCGACGACTACGGTGCTGACGGAGTCCGTATAGGTATGCTGCTCTGCACCGCCGCCGGCAATGACATCCTCTTCGACGAGTCACAGGTGGAGCAGGGCCGAAACTTCTGCAACAAGATATGGAACGCCTACCGCCTGGTCAAGGGCTGGAGCGTGGACCGCTCCATAGAGGCTCCTGAGCACGCCGCCCTGGCCGTCAGGTGGTTCACCCAGAAGCTGAACCGCGAGATAGCCGTCGTCGCCGACCATTTCTCCAAGTTCCGCATCTCGGATGCCCTGATGTGCCTGTACAAGCTGTTCTGGGATGACTTCTGCGCCTGGTACCTCGAGATAGTGAAGCCCGCCTACGGTGCCCCGATAGACGGAGCGACCTACGACGCCACCATCGGATTCTTTGATTCCCTGCTGAAACTCCTGCATCCCGTGATGCCTTTCATCACGGAGGAACTCTGGCACAACCTGGCCGAGCGTCCCGAGGGGGCTACCATCATGCTGGAGCGTCAGCCCGAGGGCGGCGAGTACGACGAGGCCTTTATTGCCGCATTTGACCTTGCTACGGAGGCTGTGGCGGCTCTGAGGAATATCCGCCAGAAGAAAGGATTGTCCCCGAAAGAGGCTCTTGACCTGCGCATAAAGGGCGCATTCCCCGAGGAGATGACCGGCATAGTCCGCCGTATGGGCAATGTCGGGGAGATTTCCTATGTTCAGGACTTCGGAGAGCGTGAGGCCGGTGCCTCCTTCCTCGTTGGGACGGTAGAGATGTTCGTCCCGCTGGCCGGTAAGACCGATGTGCAGGAGGAGATAGCCAAGGCCGAGGCAGAGATCGAGCGTCTGGAGAAATTCCTCAAGGGAGTGAATGCCAAGCTGTCCAACGAGAAGTTCATGCAGAATGCCCCGGAGGCTGTGGTGCAGAACGAGAGGAAGAAACTTTCGGATGCTACCGCCAAGATAGAGGGACTGCGCAAGACCCTCGAGGCGCTCAGAGGTTGAATATTTTAGTCGGATAAAGTTATGTTCATCCAGTCGGAGACACAGATAGAGGTCCGTTACTACGAGACCGACCAGATGGGAATAGTCCATCACTCGAACTACATCCGCTACTTCGAGTGCGGCCGGCATCAGTTCCTTATAGATGTCGGGCTGCCGATCATGGAGCTGGAGAAGCACGGAATCATGATGCCGGTGGTGTCGGTCAATGCCAGGTACCATACTCCGGCCCGGATGGGGGATGTGCTCCGGGTGGTCTCCCGGGTAGAGAAGGAGCCGATGGCGCGGATAGAGGTGCTTACGGACATCTACAATCAGAGGGGCGAGCTGGTCTGCGACGGCTCGGTGGTTCTCGGGTTCATCCACAGCGACAACCGCCGGCCTACCCGCATCCCAGCCGCCCTGCTGGAAGTATTCCGCAAGGCCGATGCGGAGCAGCATTAGAGAAAATAGCTGTCTGTGAATATGTGGGGTTGGGAAATTTTGATAGATAAAGGAATAGTGGTATGGGGCCGATCAGAATATTTGTAAGCAGTGTGCAGCGGGAATTTGCTGTGGAACGCAAGGCTTTGGCAGAGTATATACGGACAGATGCTCTGCTCGGCAGATTCTTTGAAGTTTTTATATTTGAGGAAATGCCGGCCAAGTCTCGGTCTGCTTCTCAAGTATATCTTGAAGAAGTCAAGCAGTCAGATGTTTATATCGCTCTGATGGGTGCTGATTATGGCTATGAAGATGCTGAAGGGATTTCACCTACCGAGCGGGAGTTTGATTTGGCGACCGAGCTATATAAAGACCGTTTGATTTTTATCAAGCGGATGGATAAGAATCAACGTAATGCCAAAGAAGTCGGCTTTATCAAAAAAGCGGAACAGTGTGTAGTCCGCAAGTCGTTTGGAGATTATGAGGAATTGCGCTCAGCCGTTTATGCTTCATTGGTGCGTTATCTGGAAGAGAAAGAATATCTGCGGCTATTACCTTTTGATGCTACACTCCATCCTACTGCCTCTTTTGCTGATATTGACGAGGATAAAGTGGGTGTCTTTGTGGAACGCGCCAGAAAGAAACGAGCTTTTCCTCTGTTAAATGATGCTGGTGTAGAACGTGTGTTGAGAAGTCTGAATTTGATAGACAGAGGCCGGATAACCAATGCGGCTTTATTACTGTTTGGAAAAGAACCTCAAAAATACTTCCCGGCATC
The DNA here is from genome assembly GCA_944326255.1 of uncultured Bacteroidales bacterium. Lineage (GTDB taxonomy): Bacteria > Bacteroidota > Bacteroidia > Bacteroidales > UBA932 > Coprenecus. The sequence goes on along the minus strand of CALVDG010000003.1, from coordinate 14,856 downwards.
AGAAGTAAAATGCGTTCAGTTCTATACCAATACAATAAGCAAACCATTGGCCTCCTATCAGGTATTCCACGGTTCATTGTTCGAAATGATTGATAATGCAGTCTCATTTGTTATGTCACACATAGATGCCCGTGTGGGAGAAAGGGATAAGAGTGCCGAAGTGGATATAAATTTTGAACTGCCTGTCAAATCTGTGATTGAAAGCATTGTGAATGCAATATGTCACCGGGACTATACGAGCAATGGAAGTGTACAGGTAATGCTTTTCCCTAACAGATTGGAGGTGTGGAATCCAGGACGCCTGCCATTTGGGATTACAGCAGCTCAGCTGTCATTGCCTCATACATCAATTCCTGCTAATCCAGTGTTGGCCAATCCATTGTATCTTGCAGGCTATATAGAACGTCTCGGCACCGGTACTAGCGATATGGTGGATGAGTGTAAGGCTATGGGATTGAAAGCCCCTGAGTTTATTCAAGATAGTAATTTTCGTGTGATTCTTTGGAGAGAAAATGCACCAAGTTCCATAGAAAATGCACTAAGTTCCATAGAAAATGCACCAAGTTCCATAGAAAATGCACCAACTCCGACTATAAAACTGGATAGAAAACAAAAGAAGGTTTTAGATTATTGTGCTGTATATGCACGGACCAGTAGCGAGATATTTAACCATCTTGGGATTGTGAATCAAAGCCGTTCGAGGGAAAGATACATTACCAGGCTCATTCTGGCGGGGCTTTTGCGTCCGACAAAACCAAAGTCAAACGACCCGGATCAGAAGTATATTGCGACGGCTGGCGGAGGGAATGAATAATGGAATGCGGAAGATATCCTGAGGCATCAGGAAAAGATGTTGGATATAATCATTTTATAAAAAATAAGTAGGAAATATCTATTTTTAATAGATTTGCATCGATTTATAAAGAAAAGAACCGTATGCTTACACTTTTGTTTTTAGGATCCGTCGGACTGACCGAGATACTGGTGCTGCTGCTCATCGTCCTGCTGCTGTTCGGGGCGAAGAAGATTCCTGAGTTGATGAAGAGCTTCGGCAAGGGGGTCAAGAGCTTCAAGGAGGGGGTCAACGGCATTGAGGATGACCTGAATACGGATTCCTCTGCTAAGAAGGGAACGTCTACTGCAAGTTCCGCAGATTCCGCAAAGGACAGCTCCGCCGAGAAGAAGTAGGAGAGTGGTACCGTGGCGGGAGAAATGACCTTCTGGGAACATCTGGACGAGCTGCGAAAGGTAATCTTCCGCAGCTTTGCTGTGCTTATTGTCCTGATGGTCGTGTTCTTCCTGTGCAAGGAGACGGTGTTTGACGGGGTGGTGCTGGCTCCGCTGACGGACGGTTTCTTCGTCTATCGGTGGATGGACAGGCTGCTGGGGCTGCTCGGGATCGGGGCTCTGGAGCCTTTCCGGGTGGAACTGGTCAATATCGACCTGGCCGCTCAGTTCTTCACCCACGTGCGCATCTCCTTCTGGCTGGCGGTCATCGTAGTCCTGCCGTTTCTGATCTATCAGGTGTGGCTCTTTGTCAGACCGGCCCTGTATGACCGGGAGAAGCGGGCGGCTCAGACGGCTTTCGGGCTCTCATCCCTGCTGTTCTACATCGGCGTGGGGGTGGGCTACGTGGTAGTCTTCCCGCTGACCCTGCGCTTTCTGGGAACCTATCAGGTGAGCGAGTCGGTGGCCAACCAGATATCGCTGCTCTCGTACATCGGGATGTTCCTGAAGCTCAACCTGATTATGGGCGTGGTCTTCGAGCTGCCGGCCCTGGCCCTGCTGCTGTCCCGGATAGGGATTATCAACCGGAGGATGCTGAGGAGTTTCCGCAAGTACGCGATCGTAGCTGCTCTGGCCATATCGGCCGTCATCACCCCATCGGGCGACGCCTTCACGATGATAGTCGTGGCACTGCCTTTGTATCTGCTCTACGAGGTGTCCATAATGCTTTGCAGGGATAAAAAAGTGAATGCAGAAGTTAATATTGTAGATAGATAGACAGATAATGATATCGATAAATAATATAACAGTAGCTTTCGGAGGCTTTACCCTCCTGGACGACATCAGCTTCCACGTCAGTGACGGGGAGCATATAGCCCTTGTGGGTAAGAACGGTGCGGGCAAGAGTACGATACTCAAGCTCATAGCCGGTGTGGAGCATCCGACATCAGGCTCTATAATGAAACCGAAGGAGCAGACCGTGGGTTATCTGCCCCAGATTATGAGCTATTCGAAGGATACGACGGTCATTGAAGCCGCCATGTCCGTCTTCGCCGACCATTTCACCATGGGTGAGAGGGTGGAGGAGATCAGCCGTGAGCTTGGCGAGAGGACGGATTACGAATCTGCTGCCTACCATAGGCTGATAGAGGAACTCAATGAACTCAACGATAAACTGGCCATGGCCCAGTCCGAGTCTCCCGCCGTGCTGGCCGAGAAGACCCTGGTAGGCCTGGGTTTCAAGAAGAGCGAGCTGGGACGGCAGCGCAGCACATTCTCGCAGGGCTGGAACATGCGCGTGGAACTGGCCAAGGTTCTGCTGACCAAGCCCGATGTGCTTCTGCTGGACGAGCCTACCAACCATCTGGATATAGAATCCATACAGTGGCTGGAGGATTATCTGTATGGTTATCGTGGCTCAGTGGTGCTCATTTCCCACGACCGCCGCTTTCTGGACCGGGTGACCACCAGGACGGTGGAGATAGTCCTCGGTCACATCTACGACTACAAGGTGCCGTATTCCAAGTATGTTGAGCTGCGCCGCGAGCGGATGGAGCAGCAGAGAGCCGCTTACGAGAACCAGCAGCGGATGATTGAGAAGACCGAGGAGTTCATCGAGCGTTTCCGCTACAAGCCCACCAAGAGCAATCAGGTGCAGTCCCGCATCAAGCAACTGGAGAAGATAGAGCGCATAGAGATAGACGAGGAGGACAACTCGGCTCTTAGCGTCAAGTTCCCGCCTGCCCCACGCTCCGGCCAGATTGTCTTCCAGGCTAAGGCCCTTACCGGAGGCTATCCGCCCCGTGACGGCTCGGGCAGTCCTAAGGTGGTGTTCACCGACATAGACCTGACCGTGGAAAGAGGGGAGAAGGTGGCCTTCGTCGGGCGTAACGGCGAGGGAAAGAGTACCATGATGAAATACATCACCGGTGAGCTGCGGCCTATCTCCGGCTCGGCCTCCCTCGGATACAATGTCGCATTGGGTTACTACGCCCAGAACCAGGAGGACGTCCTGAACCGCAATGATACTGTGTACGATACGTTGGATAAGGTGGCGGTAGGGGATATCCGTACTAAGCTGCGGGATATACTTGGTGCGTTCCTCTTCAGGGGCAATGATGTGGACAAGAAAGTGGCCGTACTCAGCGGAGGCGAGCGTTCCCGTCTGGCCATGGCCAAGCTGATACTTCATCCCTACAACCTGCTTGCCCTCGACGAGCCCACCAACCACATGGACATCCGTTCCAAGGACGTGCTCAAGCAGGCTCTCCAGCGCTACGATGGAACTCTTATCATAGTATCACACGACAGGGACTTTCTCGACGGGCTGGTGGACAAGGTCTACGAGTTCCGCGACGGCCGGGTCAAGGAGTATCTGGGAGGAGTGCAGGACTTCATCGAGAAGCGCAGGATAGAGACCCTGCAGGACCTGGAACGTTCTGACCGTTCATCGGAGTCCGGAACTCAGAAGTCAGAGAAACCTTCGGCAACCGGACAACCGTCAGTCTTTCAGGCATCATCTTCTCAGTCAGCCCAGACTCCCAAGCCCCGGACAGCCTCCAACCTCTCCTTTCAGGAGCAGAAGGATCAGCGTCGCAAGCAGAAGCGCATCGAGAGCTGCGAGAAGAAAATAGCCGACCTTGAGGCCCAGATGAAGGAACTGGAGAAGGTCCTGGCGGCTCCGTCGGCAGATACCGACATAGACAAGCTGACCAGGGAGTATCTGGAACTGAAACGTACCCTTGACCGCACGATGGAGGAGTGGATAGAACTGAGTAACTGAAAATAAATGCAATACAATATGGAAAATACCGAGAAAAAGGATACCGGATACCACCTTTACGGGATGCACCCCGTCCTGGAGGCCGTTCTGTCCGGAAGACAGATAGAAAAAGTGCTGCTGAAACAGGGACTGGAGGGACAGCAGTTCCGCCAGCTTCTCACTGAACTGGATCGTCACAGCATCCCCTTTCAGTTCGTACCTGCCGAGCGGCTGGCCCGCTTCCGCGGAGGCAAGAACCAGGGAGTAGTGGCTTATCTGCCGCAGATTGACTATATGCCGCTGGAGGAAATGGTGGATAGGGCCTTTCAGAAAGATTCAGCACCCATTTTCGTACTCCTGGACGGAGTGAGTGATGTGCGCAACCTCGGAGCCGTTGCCCGCAGTGCCGAATGTGCGGGAGCCGGAGGCATCATCCTGCCTGCGAAAGGAGGAGCCGCCATCAACGCTGACGGAGTGAAGGCTTCGGCAGGTGCCTTGCTGCGCATCGGTGTCTCCAAGTGCAAGAATCTGCGCATCCCGATTTACTATCTGAAAGAGAGAGGATTCCAGATAGTAGCTGCTACTGAGAAGGCCGACGGGCTTATCTATGAAGTGGATATGAAGAAGCCCACGGCTTTCGTCATGGGCTCCGAAGGCAAGGGTATCTCTGACTCTGTACTGGCATTATGTGACGTTATGGCGAGAATACCCATGCGCGGTGACATCGGTTCGCTGAATGTCTCCGTGGCCGCCTCGCTTATGCTTTTCGAGGCGGTCCGTCAGAGAACTATCCGAGCAAATACTAATCTTTAGTCCCGTCAAACAGAGTCTCGTTTCTCTGTTTGATGTAGTAGTAGCCGTTATTGTTTCCGACTCCAGTGAATTTATAGTAATTGCCGTCTATACCAGGTAGATTATCAGGATAACTGCTGAAATCCTCCCTGAGGTAGCTGAGAGGCCTCAGCCTACCCAGATCATTAATGTATCCGTTACCGCTTTGGGTAATATTTGTGCGGTAATTCTGTATGTAGGGCTGGGGATTGTCAAATGCTCCGATGGGATGATACAGAGCTGCGGTTGATGGGTATGTAATGAGATTTTGCTGAGTCAGCAGATTCCGTTCATTACTGTTCAGAACATTCCATGAGTTGTTGCTCCATCGCGCAGACAGGGATACAGTGTAATAATAACGGCCACCGCTGGATGACAATCCGTATCTCTCGACACCGGTTTCATACTCCAGCAGCCGATATACCTCAATCTCTATCTCTGAGGTGCGGAAACGATGGAGATGATCCCAGCCTATGATTGTGTATTTCCCATTCGCCGTACTTGAATACGGGTTGATCAGCCCGGAGTCGTATACAGAGATATCATCGCACAGACGGCCGTCTTCATCATAGACTTCCCATATCATCGATACATTGGACGCATGAGAAACATCAAGCTGAAGTGTGTTTGAGAAGTTACTCCATATACTGCCGTCAGACGTATGGCCGTAGGTGTTCACGACTCTATTGTCTCCGTCCAGGCTTGCTGTGACAGCCGGTACTACAGTCACACTGGCATCAGCATATATATTGGGATAATCTGCTAATCTTGCCCTGATGATTACATCATCTGAACCGTTAGTCCGTTTAAGTCCGTACAGTTCATTACCGTTTATAGATACATATTCATGCCCTTTGACTATTGAATATTCCATGGGAAGACTTGATGATATTGGTCTGAGAGATGAGACCAATGTCCAGGTAGCACCTTCAAACATAGTGACATCAATAAATGATATATAAGGTTCCAGTATGTTTATGGTCATCGTGTCACTTATACCAGTGACAGATTCGACGGTTACTGTGCATTTGCCTACATTTAAAGGAGTTATGCTTCCATCATCCTCAATCCTGGCAAGAGACCGGTTTGATACGCTCCAATTCAGATCTACGTCTGCGGGCTCTAATTTATTTAAGCTCAGCTTGGAAGGTATCCCTACATAGAAATTGCTGAATAACTTGTTCAATGCCAGTTCTCCGCCGCTTACACTGAAGTATGCAATTGCGGTCATACTGTTTGCATATCCTTTTATGCGGAATCTGCCGATTTCCCCTTGTTTATGCTCAGGATTAAACGCGATTACATTCTCTCTGTACATCATCACAGAGTTCTCGTCTCCAGAGAGGCATTCAGCGGAAAAAGCAGGAAGCGTAGGTGGATACATATGATACTTTATTCTATAGGGAGAATTGTATCCGGGATAAATTATGCTTGGAAAATCCAGTATTTCAAAAATCTTGCTGTCAGCATATACCTGCACATTACAATAACCCTTGGCACCGCTTCCGTCCATGGCAGACGCTGTTATGGTGCAGTTTCCGTCACCGACAGCCTCTACAAGTCCGCTTTGGGATACCGTAGCCACATTCTCGTCGTCAGAGTGCCATGTGACTGTAGGATTCTCTGCAGATGACGGAGATACTATAGCTGTGAGTTGTGCCTGTTTCCCGATTTCGTAAAATGTTGCTTTCTGAGGAGTGACTGTAATTGAAGTCACAAGGTCTTTCATACCAGATGCATCCACTCTCCAGGAATTATCTTCAAGCCCGGATCCCAGAAATATCGTACGGCAGGTGTACATAGTGTTGCGCTTGACATCAAAATTGTCGAGATTGTTGCCGTCGTGAAGATAGTATCTGTAAATCAGATTGTCGTTGTATTGTTCCGGATTGCGGTATTTTACGAGGAACTCAATGTATGTGCAAATACCGCTGTGCGAAGCTGGAGGTATATGTTCCTGCTCGTTTTCATTGCCTTTGAGCAAGTCTCCTTGAATATTTTCCGGGACATAGAAATCAAGACCCTGAGAATAAAGATGCCGCAGATCCTCGCCTTCCGCACACAGGCCTAACTCAAATACATCTGATGTCGATACTGCACCGGATGTCTGGAAATATCCGACGCTTTTATTCATGTTGCGTATTCTTACTTGCTTAATCTCGAATGTCGTTACATCTTTATCAAGTCCTGATGTGTCTACGATGATTCTGAATTTTGACAGCAGTCTTGTGAGATAGAGCGTAAGAGTGGTCCCTCCCTCCGCTGCATTCAGTGTCAGTGATCCTGACATTGGGATGCGCCCGTCCGGACCGGCCATTTCATCGGGAGATTCCATCTGCCATCTCATGCTCTGTATGCCGCTTATGGATAATATCTCATTCCGTCCGCTCAGGTCTCCGGTATTGGCAATGGCGTAAATGGTACAGTTCTTATCTCTGTCTATCTCTACTGTCACCTCAGTTTCAGGATTATTGACATATCTGTGGGCTGTAAGCGAACCATTGCTGTCATATACAAAGAGATTCAAGTCGGCCAACAAGGCTTCGCTTACCTGGGGCAAAGACTTGAGCGCACTGCTTTCCTGTACTAAAAGTCTTATCTTCACAGTCCGGTCTGAAGCGACTGATTCAGTATTGCCTTCCTTGTTGCAGGATACTAGGAAACAAAGTGCTGTTATGATAAATAATACGCTGTGCTTCATGTCAAAATAGTATTTCTGTATGTTCTGTGCTGTCCCATCCATCAGGGCTGACAATGAGGCTGGAGAGGGTATGGTCCACTGTCAGGTACAGATCCTCCAGACTCTCGTCATTCATGTCAATACCTGCTTCGACAAGCAGAGGAAACAACCGAATGACTGCGACAGTTGCTCCCGAAGTCGTGTATACAGTCAGTGTGAGACTCTCGTCTTTTTGTCTGGTGATTCTGCTGAAAAATTCAAAATAGGCCTCTTCATCATTGGGTGTATGGAGTGCTTCCGGACGGTGTTCAAAATTCCCGTCCAGGATATTGCCGTGGAGATCGTATCCGATAGACGAGGACTCGACCACAATGTACAGGTTGTCTGAGGCATGTCCCATGACCCTGATGTAGAGACCTATGTTGTTTTTAAGAACGGTGATTTTGTCAGAAGACAGATCGCTGCGATAGACGGATGTGGTGAAACAAGTGTACAGATTGTCCGCGTCATCTCCTTCAGCTATGCGGTATCCGTTGTTGTATACCATTCTGTCGATATCGCTGAATGCGGCGATGTCGGTCTGTCCGCGTTTGAAACTCACTTCGTATAGATCCGCGAACTCACTTCTGACAATGGTATCCCTGAATACTTTCCCGTCTTCCGATCTGATGAACAGATGAATGTAGGATACATCTTCAGGAGTGTCTGAAAAGTCCAAGGTAAGATATGTCGGACAGTTACTGCGGTCTTCATGTATGCATCCTGGATTCAGACTCATGACGAGGAAGATTACCGCTATCGCTTTGATCTGTCTCATGATGCACCTTTATCAGAATATTTTGTCAAATTCAGGAATGATATCCCACTCTTTTACGTCAATGTTGAGGTTGAGGACACCGGGCTCGAGCGGAATATCCGGATCAAGAGAACCTGGCCTGGTGACAGTGATTCCGTACGTATAGACGGTGTTGCTGCGTATTCCATAATGTCCGTTGTCTTCCGGCAGGCCATATCCTTCTTGATTGACGGGAATGGGATAATAATATGTGGTCCCGTTCAGATCGGCTTGGAGTATGAGTTTGGTGCTCGAAGAGATGTCTGAAGTCTCGTTAGAGTAGCAATATAGATAATGCGGAACTGTGTATCCGGCATCATTGATGGCCTCATCGAGTCTGTCCATCAGTATATTCGGTTGTGCAGTACTTTCTACGTCTTCTTCGTTGAGCCTGATTTCATTGAGAATAAGTGGAGTATCTGGATCCTCACCATTGTACAGCGATTTGTCGGCATGTACATTTGTGAGATATAACAGGCAGTTGCTCAATGAGTGACCTTCATAAGGTGTTCCCTTAAAATCTGTGCTTACGGATGTGACTGCAATCCTTGAGATGAAACGGGACACAGTTATGGTCTCTGTTGTTACGGCCTTCATTGTGACATCTTTTTCTCCGTACATTGTGTAGTTGCCTGAGGTTTCATCGCACAAATTAGTTATAAGGGCCTGCAGTTGATTTAAATTCGTAATACTGCTCATATCGGTTTCTTTAGTGTTTACTACGGCACATATTTTCTTTGCTCCTGTAGTAGTGCGTATCTCCATCAGGTCCATCCCTTCTTCAAATCTCTTGTAGGCATCCAGTTGCCCGTAGTTTGAGGATGTACCTCCATTGAATATAAAGATGTCAATGGTGTTTACAGCATTGTCTTCCGCAGGAACCGGTGTCCCGGTGCTTTTTACTGCTGATGAATTAAGAGTAAGTGTCAATGTTGCAGGATGCCCTTCTTCTGGACATTCTGTACATTCTTGAATCTCGCAGGCTGTGAGTCCTGCTGCAAGTGCGATCAGGGATAATGCCCTGACAGTGTAATTAAAAGTGTTTCTCATCATTTTGTTGTTTATAAAGTTGATAAAAAGGTCACTTCTGCCAGGGACGGCTTTCGGGTGCAAAAGTAGGGGCTTGAAACGGAACAAAAAAACCACTTCCGTACAAACCATTGAGATTGAGAAGTTTCTAAAAAAATAAGATTTTCTAAAATCATCTATGGTGCTGCCGCACAGAGACTGGCGGAAATTCTCTATGTGCAGGAGGAGGAAAGAAAAATAAGTTTTTAAAAAGAATATCCTGAGATAAAAATGCGTATCTTGGACAGATATTATGAACATTCTTTTATCTGTAATATTGAGCATTATGGTCCAGATACATCAACCGGCGGTGGCCGGACAGTTCTATCCAGCTGACGCAGAGACATTGACAGCTATAGTGGAAGGATTCCTGGACAGCGCGTCCACCAGTGCTGACAGGCCAGTGCAGGCGGTGATAGTGCCTCATGCCGGATATGTGTTTTCAGGAGCGGTTGCGGCCGAGGCTTATGCAGGTATTTCTCCCGCAGCTGTATATGAAAGGATCTTTATCATAGGTCCGGGTCATAGAGAGGCTTTCCGCGGTGCGGCAGTGGACGGAAGCAGCGAAGTCTATTCCATGCCTCTCGGCGACGTCAGTGTCGATACCCGGACTTGTCTGGAACTGGCAGCGGCGGACAGCGTGTTTCACAACCGCCGCAAACCTTTTGAGAAAGAGCATTGTCTCGAAGTGCAGATACCTTTTCTACAGGTAAGACTGAAACGGATGCCTCCGATAGTCCCGGTCATTATAGGCAGTGTGGACGGAAACGATCTCGGGCGCATAGTTCGCGGGCTCAAGCCATATTTTACGCAAGAGAATCTTTTTGTAATCAGCAGTGATTTCTCGCATTATCCGTCTTATGACGATGCATGCAAAGTGGACAGGGCGACCGGTGACGCCATTCTCTCCGGTTCGGTGGAAGAGTTCCTTAATACCTTGCTGGACAATGCAAGGCAGCGGATACCGGGTCTTGCTACCAGTGCCTGCGGTCAGCTGCCCATTGCGGCTCTGCTGATGATGATGGAGGGACGGGAAGATCTGGAGATCAGGCATCTGGATTACCGCAACTCCGGTGATGCGGCGATCTATGGGGACAAGAGCGAGGTGGTGGGGTATCACGCGTTTTCAGTGGTGTATAAGGAAGGTGTGGAAAAGAATACCGGGGCCTCGGGGGGATTCTCCCTGACTGCTGAGGAACGGGAAGTGCTGTTAGAGACGGCCCGGCGGAGTATTGAGACGGCATTTGAGGGTAAATACTGGCTGCCGTCCGACAGTCAGTTGACGCAGACACTCAAGGCGGAGTGCGGGGCGTTCGTTACCCTGCATCTGCATGGGCGGCTTCGCGGGTGTATCGGCAATATAGTGGGCGTCAGACCGCTGTATAAGACTGTTGCGGAGATGGCCAGGGCTGCGGCATTCGAGGATGACAGGTTCCGGCCGCTGACCAGGGAGGAACTGGAGCAGGTGCATATCGAGATATCGGTACTGTCTCCGTTGAGGCAGATATCCTCGCCGGACGAGCTGGTGCTTGGGCGGGACGGGGTGCTGATGGTCAAGGACGGCCGCAGCGGGACCTTCCTGCCGCAGGTGGCGGACGAGACCGGCTGGACCAAGGAGGAGTTCCTGGGGCACTGTGCCCGGGACAAGGCCGGAATCGGCTGGAACGGGTGGAAGGATGCGGACCTGTATGTTTATCAGGCGGAGGTGTTCGATGAGCAGTGACCTTCAGCGAGGTGTGGGGGCCCGGTACTGTGAGGCCGGGGCGGACGGGAGCGTGACATGTACGCTCTGCCCGCACCGCTGCCGTCTGACCGAGGGACGCCGGGGGCTCTGCCGCAGCCGGGAGGTCCGGGACGGAAGGCTCGTGTCGCTGGCATACGGACGGGTCTGCGCCCTGCATGTGGACCCCGTCGAGAAGAAGCCGCTGCTGCATTTTCATCCGGGGGAGATGTGCCTGCCGCAGGCTGCAACCTCTCCTGCCGCAACTGCCAGAACTGGAGCATTTCCCAGGTGCGCCCCGAGGAGGTGGAGAGCAGTTTCATTGCCCCCGGGATGCTGCCGGAGCTAGCCCGAAGTACCTCCTGCAGGATAGTCGCCTACACCTATACCGAGCCGCTGACCTGGATGGAGTATACCGTGGACTGCGCCCGGACGTGCCGGGAGGCGGGGCTGCTGAATATCTTAGTTTCGGCCGGATATGTCAATGAGGGGCCGCTGGATGACCTGCTGCCGTATCTCGACGCGGCGAATATCGATCTGAAGTCATTTTCCGACGATATATACCGGAAGGTGAGCCGGGCCTCGCTGGCTCCGGTGCTGAGGACCCTGGAGAAGATGCGGGATGCGGGGGTGTGGCTCGAGATTACCAATCTGCTGATTCCCGGGGTGAACGATGACCCGGGGATGCTGCGGGAGATGTGCCGCTGGCTGGTGGACAACGGGTTTGCCGGGGCGCCGCTGCATTTTTCTAGGTTCTTTCCGCAGTACAGGATGCGGAAGGTGCCGCCTACGCCGATAGGGACTCTGCGGATGGCGGAGGAGATTGCGCGGGAGTGCGGGATCCATTATGTGTATCTGGGCAATGTCTGATTTTTGCAGAAGACCGTACTGAGGGCTGTTGATGAGAAAATGACTCCGGTGATGCAGAGGCCGGTCCAGCCTGTGAGCCGCCAGCCGATGCCCGAGAGCAGGGTCGCGAGGCTGCCGCCGAGGAAGAGGGAGGTCATGAAGATGGTGTTGGCCCGGTTCGAGGCGTCGGGAACGGCCTGCAGGCAGCCGCTCTGGTTGCTCAGCTGCATGAACTGGGCGCCGAGTTCGAGGAGGATGATGGCAGCGATGATGCCGGTATATGTGTGGCCGAGAGTGGCTGCTGCTGTCCAGGCCGCAAGCTGGAGGATGGCCCCGATGGCGGTCATCCGTCTGATACCGAGGCGCGGGACATATCTGCCAATACCGCTGGCAGATATGGCACCGACCACTCCGCAGAGTCCGAGCAGGCCTACGGTGCGGCTGCCGGCATGGAACGGCTCTCCGGCAAGGTGGAAGGCCATGCAGGCCCAGATGCTCATCATGCTGCCGAAGGTGCAGGCGCCGCGGAAAGCGTACAGACGCATGCGGGGATGGGTCGCGAATATTTTCCAGACACTTTTGATCAGGCTTCCGTATGTGCCGCTGAAAGTACCCGGCATCCGGGGCAGCATCCTCAGGGTGAGGACCAGGCAGAGCAGCATCAGGACGGCAGATATTATGAACATCGTGCGCCATCCGGCCCATTGGCCTACATAGCCGCTGATGACCCGGGCACCGAGGATGCCGGTGAGCAGGCCCGAGAGGATGTAGCCCATGTCGCGGGACTTGTGCTCCGGCTTGGAGAACTGGCCGGCTATCGGGATGAATATCTGAGGGATGACCGAGCAGACTCCGAGACCGAGCGAGGCCGCCAGTACGGTCCAGATGCTGTGCGAGGCGGCTATGGCTGCCGACATTAGGGCTGCTATGCTCATGATGGTCAGCACTATCCTGCGCCTGGACCACATGTCGGCCATGGGGACGATGAGCAGGAGCCCGAGGGCGTAACCGGCCTGGGTGACCACTGTGATGAGGTTGGCGAGGGTGCCGCTGCAGGCCAGGTCGGTGCGGATGTCCTCGAGCAGCGGCTGGTTGTAGTAGAGATTGGCCACGGTCAGGCCCGCCACTGCCGACATCATCAGCAGGGTGGGGGCCGGTATGCCTCCGTCCGGTCGAAGTGTGGATATCCTGGCCATCTGTTCCTATTTTACATTGTCTTCCAAAATTACAAAAAATGAAGATACCGCCTATACTTTGATATGGATTAATTCGGCACTGAATTTGAAAGACAGGAAATAAAGCGACAGTATTATGAAGAACAGAATCAGAATAATCACAGTTCTTGCGCTGATTTTCGTAGCCTCCTATTCTCTGAGGGCGCAGCGTTACGGGTCATATTCCATTGACCGACTTGAAAGAGAGGTGTATTACGAGGGTATGTATGTACGCGGAGCTGATGCCTCCACTTTCGAGGACCTCGGCTACGGTTACGGCAAGGACCGCCGTCATGTGTACAGATATGGGGAAGTGCTGGAATATGTAGACCCGTCTTCATTCCGCGTCTCCCGCGAGTTCGCTTCAAGTTATTCTCCTGACGGTATGCGCCCGGGACATGGCGGATATGGTTGCGGTAATGACTACAGAAGGTATGACAACGACGGCTATTACAAGGACAACTTCAATGTATTCTTCAGAGGCCGTGAGATAGACGGTGCTCATGTCGCTAGTTTTGAGATTCTGGAAGACGGCTATGCCAAGGATTCTTTCAATGTGTATTGGAACGGCCGGGAGATATCTGACGCAAAGCCAATGTCCTTTGAGTGTCTGGGCTGGGGATACGCCAAAGACTCGTTCAGCGTATACTGGAACGGAGAGAAGATAGATGCCAAGGTGCTGTCGTTCAAAGTGTCCCGTGACGGCTATGCGGAAGATGCCTTCAATACGTATTACCGTGGCCGCAAGATCCGTAAATAGACTTTTACACTGTCCGGGTAATTTTACTAAATTCGCGCTGTATGGATACGATGTCCCCTCAGCAGCGGCATAAGAACATGGCGGCCATCCGTTCGGCTGACACCAAGCCCGAGATGACCGTCCGCCGCTGGCTGCACTCCAGAGGCTTCCGTTACCGGCTCAACCATCCGCGCCTGCCCGGCCATCCCGACATCGTCCTGCGCAAGTACCGCACATGCATCTTCGTCAACGGCTGCTTCTGGCACGGCCACGAAGGCTGCCGCTACTTCCGCCTCCCCAAGACCAACGTGGACTTCTGGCGCACGAAGATAGAACGCAACCGCGAGCGCGACCACCGCGACTATCAGGCCCTCGCCCGTCTCGGCTGGCACACCATAGTCATCTGGGAGTGCAGCCTCAGGCCCGCCTCTGTCCGCCAGCGCACCCTCGAATCCCTCGAACAGACCCTCTATCACATCTATCTGGCTGACCGGGAGGTAGGGAACGGGCCTTCGCGGGCTTTGCACTACCCGCTACAGAGCGAAGAGGACGGGACTGATGAGAAGCTGGTGGCCGAACCGTAAACTTTTTTCTATTACATAGAAACTTACGTCAGGTGTGCGATTTACAGACTAGACATGGAGAAAATGTGCTGACCGCAGACTGCCCTTGCCACAACGCTTCTAAGGCGCATTTAAGAGAATACATGTCCAGGCGCACTGTTCAGTCTGTAATCCGCATAACCGTGTAACCGTTTGTTTTATGGCCTGATACCCCAAACGCTCAATTACAGACTGTCGGCGGTACGGTAATGTCGCTTAGTAAAAATCATACTCACTTAACAAAAAAATGAATTTTATTATCCAACAATGGGGTTAAAACCACGCAATTCATTGCGTCTACTTAAGTTTCTATAAAGATTCGTATCTTTG
>CALVDG010000002.1 GCA_944326255.1 uncultured Bacteroidales bacterium | reverse complement strand
GGGCTGACACGCACGAAGCCATGCTGCAAATCGCTGCCATAAAATTATTTTTGAATAAAATTTAAACAGATTCTAAGAAGGGCAAAGATATTGGTAGGGGTAATGTTTGTTCTGGTGTCCATATATGCTTCAGTGCCTCGGTAGAGCAAATAAATTTGTTCTCCTCTCGGCTTCTGCGTATATTCGGCTTCGCCGCATATACTGTTCACGCCTCGGTAGAGCAAAATGAATAAATTCATTTGCATTGCACTCGGCTTCTGCGTATATTTGCAGGACTGAGTAATATAAATCAATCCGCGCATGGAGCACAGACATATCTACGACAGGATGAAGGAAGACCCCGTATTCGGGGTGGTAGGAGGCGGCAGCTGGGCGACGGCCCTGGTAAAGCTGTTGAGCGAGAACGGCAGGAAGCTCAACTGGTATATGCGCGATACTGACGCCATAGAGCATATCGAGAAGTACCATCATCATTCCAAATACCTTACTTCGGTGGAGCTGGATGCTGACAGCTTTACCTTGACCAACGACATAGACTATGTGGTGGCGGAGTCGGACATCCTGATCTTCGCCATACCCTCGGCGTATTTTCTCAAGGAGGTATCCAGAGTCACCGCCTCTTACGACGGCAAGATGCTGATATCGGCAGTCAAGGGCTTTGTCGGTGACCGTTACCAGACGGTCGCGGAGTATTTCCATCACGACCACAAGGTGCCTTTCGACAGGATAGGGGTCATCAGCGGACCCTGTCACGCCGAGGAGGTGGGGATGGAGAGGCTCTCGTACATCACCCTCTCGTCCAAGCACCAGAAGGTGGCCGAGTATCTGTGCGGCTTTTTCAAGAACCACTATGTCAATACGATAGCCGGTACGGATATATACGGGGTGGAGTATGCGGCGGCATTGAAGAACGTGTATGCCATAGCCGCCGGTATCTGTTATGGTATCGGCTACGGGGACAATTTCATGGCGGTGCTCATAGCCAGCTGCTTCCGTGAGATGAAGGAGTTCATCAACGCGACCAATCCCGATGAGAGGCGCAATACCTCCCGCTCGGCTTATCTGGGCGACCTGCTGGTGACCTGCAACTCGCCTTTCTCGCGCAACCGCAACTTCGGCAGTATGCTGGGCAAGGGCTATTCGGTCCAGACGGCGATGCTGGAGATGAACCAGGTGGCCGAGGGACTGTATGCTTCCAAGGCCATCCACGAGATCAACGGCAAGTACGGGGTGGATATGTCCATCGCTGATGCCGTCTACTCGATACTGTACGGGAAGAAGCATCCTGTCCAGGTGATGCGCCGCCTGGAGGACTCTCTGATGTAAGTTCAACAATAAAAATATCTGAATTATGGTAAATGTCAATTTCAAGCCTTCCAAGGAATATGTAGAGAAGGCTTTTGCGGCTTTTGATGTGCTGGAAGGCAGGAAGGGCAGGGGCAATGATTTCCTGGGGTGGATGGATCTGCCGTCGGACACTCCGGCCTCCATCGTGGACGGCTGCTGCGCCATAGCGGACGAGTGGAGACAGAAGGGCGTGGAGGTGGCTGTGGTCATCGGCATCGGCGGCTCCTATCTCGGTGCAAAGGCGGCCCTGGCGGCTCTGTCGCACTCTTTCGGTATGGAGCGCAGGGGAATAGAGGTGGTCTTCGCGGGCTTTAACCTCTCGGAGGAATATCATGCCGAGCTGCTGGACTACATCAGCGGCAAGTCCGTGGCTGTAATCGTAATATCCAAGTCCGGCACGACTACCGAGCCGGCCGTTGCGTTCAGAATCATAAAGGAGCACGTAGAGGGCAAATACGGCAAGGCTGAGGCGGCATCGAGAATCGTAGCAGTGACAGACAAGGCGCGCGGAGCTCTCAAGAGTCTCTCCGATCAGGAAGGATACAGGACTTTCGTCATTCCCGATGATGTGGGAGGCCGCTTCTCGGTGCTTACTCCGGTAGGTCTGCTGCCCATAGCCGTGGCCGGCTACGATATCCGTGCCCTGCTCAGGGGCGCAGCCTCGATGCAGAGGATATGCGCTGAGAGGGACGCTCACAATCCGGCCCTGCTCTATGCGGCTGCACGCAATGAACTTTACGACAGCGGCAAGAAGGTGGAGATTCTGGTCAGCTACAATCCCAAGCTCCAGTATTTCGGAGAATGGTGGAAGCAGCTCTACGGAGAGTCAGAGGGCAAGGAAGGCAGGGGAATATTCCCGGCTTCGGTCAATTTCACCACCGATCTGCATTCGATGGGCCAGTATATCCAGGAGGGTGAGCGGATGCTCTTCGAAACCGTCATATCCGTGGAACACGCCGGCAGGGAACTGACGGTATGTGATGACCCTCAGAATCTGGACGGACTCAATTTCCTTTTCGGCAAGCATCTGGAGCACTGCAACCGGATGGCCGAGACCGGTACGAGGCTGGCTCACGAGGACGGAGGAGTGCCCAACGGCAGGGTGACCGTGGAGCGGATAGACGAGTTCAATCTCGGCGAGCTCTTCTTCCTGTTCGAGAAGGCCTGCGGTATATCGGCCTACATGCTGGGAGTCAATCCGTTTGATCAGCCCGGTGTGGAGGCTTACAAGAAAAATATGTTCGCTCTTCTGGGCAAGCCCGGCTATGAGGCTCAGGCCGAGGCCATAAGGGAGAGACTCAGGTGAGAAAGGAGTTTCTCAGGAGTGTGGCCGAGCGGTTCCTCTCCGAGACGGGCGAGGATCTGAGGGGCTGTACTTTCGTATTCCCCAACCGACGGTCGTCGCTGTTTTTCCGAAGGTATCTCGGGGAGTCGGTCTCCAGGGCCGTATTCTCCCCGCGCCTGACCAATATCAACGACCTGTTCACTGCTCTGTCCGGCCTGCGTACCCTGGATAAGATCACTCTTCTGCACCGCCTGTATACGGTGTTCGTGGAGAGGGTGGAGGGGTTCTCGGAGAGCCTGGATGATTTCATCTACCGGGGAGAGGTGATACTCAACGACTTCGATGATATTGACAAGTATCTGGTGGATGCCGGGAGACTTTTCTCCAATATCTCGGATATCAAGGAGATAGACAGCCGTTATGACTATCTGTCCGACAATCAGCGTAAGGCGATAGAGCTTTTCTGGGGCGTGCTCATAAAGGGCCGGGACAAAGCCAATGAGCGTCACTTCGTAAGTATGTGGAGCGGGATGTATGACATATACTCCTCGTTCCGCTCCGCCCTGCTTTCCAGGGGCGAGGCATACGAGGGCATGGTCTACCGCTCTGTGGCCGAGCGTCTCAAGGACGGAGATCCGGAACTGCTGGAGATCCTGGAGGGCTACGGCAACATCGTCTTCGTGGGGCTCAATGCACCCAACAGATGCGAGAGGCAGCTGTTCGACACCCTGCTCAAGGCCGGGAAGGGGGATTTCTACTGGGATTATTACGGAGAGGCCATAAAGGACAGGGCCAACAAGTCCTCGCTTTTCATGGAGGACAATGTCAGCCGCTATCCGTCGCGGTACCCTCTGCCGGAGGACGGAGGTCTTTGTGAGTGTATTCCTGAGATTACGGCTGTCTCCGTTCCGTCCGCAGCCGGTCAGGCCAAGTATGTTGGCCGGATTCTGAAGGAGATAGCGGAGTCCTCCGGTACCGTGGATCTTTTCTCCACGGCGGTGCTGCTTCCGGACGAGCAGCTGCTGTTCCCGCTGCTGAACTCTCTTCCCGAGGAGATAGCTCCGGTCAATGTGACGATGGGCTATCCTCTGGCGCACAGCAATGTGTCCTCTTTCATATCGTCGGTGGCCTCCCTGCAGGAAAGGCTGAGGGTCAGGGACGGTCAGGTGCGCTTCTATTTCCGCGATGTGCTCAATATCCTGTCCCATCCATATATCAGCGAGGCTCTCCGGGACCGGGCCGCAGCTCTTAGGAGTGAGCTGATAAAGGAAAACCGGATATATCCCCCGGCCCCGATGCTGACCGGAGCCGGTGAGGATAAGCTGCTGGCTTTGATTTTCAAGGACTCCTGTGTGCCCGGGATCAAGGTGTCGGAGTCCGTGTCGGATTATCTTCAGGCGATACTGGACGAGGTGGCGGTAAGCGCGGACCGTATCGACAAGGAGTTCCTGATGGGGTACAGCCGCAGTCTCAATCTGCTGCGCTCTCTGGGCATGGACATACGCAGGGACACTTATTTCCGTCTGCTGCGCCGGGTGGAGTCGTCCGTGTCCATCCCGTTCAGCGGCGAGCCCCTGGACGGACTTCAGATTATGGGACCGCTGGAGATCAGGGCCCTGGATTTCGAGAACCTGATCATACTTTCGGCCAATGAGGGTATTTTCCCGTCCCGGAACACTGCCCCTTCCATGATACCGTACAATCTCCGCCGGGGCTTCGGACTGCCCACATACGAGTATCAGGACTCCATCTCCGCTTACCACTTCTACCGCAGTATATGCAGGGCGCGCAGGGTGTGGCTGCTCAGCGACAGCCGCAGCGAGGGCATTAAGGCCGGAGAGGAGAGCCGTTACATCAAGCAGATGGAGTATCATTTCCATTATCCCGTAAAGCGGCTTGCCGTGACATTCGGCATTACGGGCAGCCCGCTGAAGGATGTGCCGCCTGTCAGCAAGACTCCTGATATGCTTGAAAAACTTTCCTGCAGGACATTCTCGAACTCGTCCCTGCAGATGTGGCTGGGCTGTCCTATGCGCTTTTATTATCAGTATGTGCTGGGCCTTAAGGAGGATGAGGATATATCGGAGGGAATGGACAACGCGGCTTTCGGAACTCTGTACCACTACGTGATGCATGAGCTCTATGCTCCTTTCCTGGGACATGCGGTGGACAGGGATACTCTTCTGAAACTCGCCGCTGACGAGGCACATATAAAGGCTGTGGTGGAACGGGGATTCTTTGATGAGGACAAAGGCCTGGGACTTAAGGAGATAACCGGACGCAACAGGATTGCCGGGGCACTGGTGTCCAATCTGGCGGCCAGGACGCTCAAAAATGATGCGGAGAGGGCTCCGATTACTGTAAGGCTGCTGGAGGAGTCTAAAAAAGCTCAGTTTGAGACACTAGGAGGCCGTAGAGTCAATATTATGGGCATATTCGACCGTGTCGATATATCCGGCGGCAGTCTCAGGATAGTGGATTACAAGACCGGCGGAGCTCATTTTACCTGTAAGGATATTGACGGCCTGTTCGATGCGGACACATATCCGCAGGGCTCGCATATCTTCCAGCTGCTGCTCTATCTGCTGATTCTGGACAGGCAGGAGACGAGGCTGTTCGCTCAGGATGACATCGAAAGGGTCATGCTGGAGATCTACTATACAAGGAGTCTGTATTCTGGCGGAAATTCCTGGATGCAGGTCACAAAGGAGCAGTATGAGCACTTTAAGGAGAGGCTGTCGGAGCTTCTGGACACTATCCTGAGTCCGGAGGTGCCGTTTACGGCCTGTGAGGACGGAAAGGCCTGTGCCTATTGTCCCTTTACCGCAAAATGTAACAGATAAAGACAGAAAGTTATGTTGGAAATATGGAAGGCATCGGCCGGCTCGGGCAAGACCCACAAACTGACCGGAGACTATATAAGGGAGCTTCTTTCCGGGGGGACGGACCGCTACAAGCACATCCTTGCCGTGACTTTCACCAACAAGGCCACGGGCGAGATGAAGCAGCGTATCCTCAAGGAGCTGAATACTCTGGCTTCCGGTGGAAAATCTCCTTATATCGAGGATCTCAAGAGGCTGGAGCGGTTCTCCAAAGTGCCTGAGACCGACAGGGAACAGGCGGTGCGCGGACATGCGGCTGCGGTGCTGTCGGAGATTCTCAATGACTATTCGCTTTTCAATATCAGTACCATAGACCGTTTCTTCCAGCAGGTTCTCCGCTCTTTCGCGCTGGAGACAGGACATTTTGCCTCCTACAGCGTAGAGCTCAACGACAGTGCCGTGCTCACCATGGCTGTGGATTCCCTTATGAACTCTCTGGACGACAATAAGGAACTGCTGGACTGGCTTATAAAGCTGTCGGTGGAGGCGGTGGAGAGCGGCCGGGACTGGAACAGTGTACCTCAGCTGCTGGCCCTCGGGTCGGAACTGTTCAAGGAACCGTATAAGCTGGCGGTGCGCAGTGCGGGCAGCGGACTTCCTGGGCGTGCGGAGATAGACAGCTGCGGCAGCCGGATGCGGAAAATAACCGGGGACTTCCAAAGGGATGCCAGGGCGAAGGCGGATAAGGCATTCGCCATAATGGACGGATACGGACTTGACGTTGAGGACTTCAAGGGCGGTTCCCGCTCTTTCATGAAGTATTTTGAGAAATTACGGTCAAGGCGGTATGAGGTCCCGTCGGCCTCTTTTGTCAAGATGGCGGATGAGGATTCTTCAAAATGGTGTTCCGGGGCAGGCAAGTCCAAGGCGGGCAGCATCGCACAGGCTTATGCGGACGGTCTGCGTGACTTGGTACAGGAAATGGCAGCGGACGACTGGCAGGCACGCCTTAGAGAGTATTTCACCGCGCAGGAGATTCTGCGCAATCTGACTGTCATGGGCATCCTGAGTGACATAGAAGGCGGAGTGAGGGATTACTGCCGCCGCAACAATCTGGTGCTGCTCTCGGATACCCCGAAGTTCCTGTCGGATATAATAGACGGCAGCGATACACCTTTTATATATGAGAAGGTGGGCTGCAGGATAGACAACTATCTGCTGGACGAGTTTCAGGACACATCCCGGATGCAGTGGGGCAATTTCCGTCCGCTTATAGCCGACAGCGTGGATGCGGGGCATTTCTGCATGGCCGTAGGAGATGTGAAGCAGAGTATCTACCGCTGGAGAGGTTCGGACTGGAAGCTGCTGGACAGCGGTATCGAGGCCGATCTGGGAGCGGACAGATGCAGGAAAGACACTCTGCGCTACAACTGGAGGAGCTCGGCCGAGGTGGTGAGGTTCAACAACGCCTTCTTCCAGTCTTTGGGGGAAAACGGATTTCTCGGGGGCATATATGCCGATGCGGCTCAGGAGATACCTCAGGGCGGTGTCCGTCCGCCGGGCCACGTGCGCGTGACTTTTGTGGACGGAAAGTCGGCGGCGATGGGGGATGAACTGTATATGCAGGGCATTCTGGATGCGGTCAACAAGTTGATCGGCAACGGTTACCGTCCGGGGGACATAGCTTTCCTGGTCCGTACCAGGGCTGAAGGTGCTGCCATGTCCGACTATCTGATATCCAAAGGATTCAGTATCATGACCGAGGATTCGTTGAAGATATCCTCATCTCCTGCAGTCCGTCATGCCGTGGATAGGCTGAGGCAGATGGCCGGGACGGCTGCTGCGCAGCAGGAAGAGACGGACAGCAGACCGCAGGAGAAGTCGCTGTACAATATATGCGAGGAACTGCTCCGCTCCGGAGGTGAAGCCGGAGATTGCGGCGGTCCCGCTTTTCTGACGGCTTTTCTGGACTGTGTTCTGGAATATGTCGGGACGGGAGGCTCCGACGTGACCGGTTTCCTGGAGTGGTGGGATACAGAGGGCAAGGACCGCTCCGTGTCCGCGCCTGAGGGCAGGGACGCACTGAGGGTAATTACTGTCCATAAGTCCAAGGGCTTGGAATTCAAGGCGGTGATAGTGCCTTTCTTTCAGATGAACCTCTCTCCCAGAGGTAATTTCTCCAAGTATATATGGTGCAGTTGTTCCCGACCGCCATTCGACATGCTGCCAGTATATCCGCTCGAGTATTGTAAAAAGCTGGAACAGACATATTTTCAGGAAGAGTACCTGGAGGAGAAGCGTCTGTCGGCGGTGGATGCGGTCAATGTGGCCTATGTGGCTTTCACCAGGGCGGAGCGGGAACTGCTGGTATTTGCCCAGACTCCGTCCGACAGCTCACTGACCTCATCGGTGGCGGGTCTGCTGTACAGTCATTTTAAGGAAGAAATGACGGACAATGTCTACGAGAGCGGAGAGTGGACCCGTCCGTCTTATGATGAGGAGCGCAGCGGGGAACAGGGCAATGACACGATGGACTCTCTTCCCTCCGTGCCGATAGGCGGAAGGCTCCGTCTGTCATTCCCTTCCGGAGAGTTTTTCCCTGAGGGAGACACCCGTATGCGGGGCATTGTCCTGCATGACATCCTCTCAAGGGTGACAGTCGCCGGAGACCTTGACAGGGCGGTGCGCACGGCGGTGGACTCCGGCCTGCTTTCCCGTCAGGACATGCCGGCAGTGAGTGAGCGTCTGTCTAGGATGCTTGCCTCGGTGGAGGACATGCACTGGTTCGACGGGACGTATTCGGTGATGACGGAAGTCCCGATAATCGCTCCTGGAGGAGACAATTACCGTCCTGACAGGATCATGTGCAGGGGAGAAGAGGCCATAGTGGTGGACTACAAGTTCGGCAAGGCCCGGGACGGGCAGTACCGCCGGCAGGTGCTTGGGTATATGAACTTGTTGAGTACTATGGGATTCTCAACGGTGAAAGGTTATTTGTGGTACGACCGTGAAGATGGGCTGGAAGTAGTTGTAAAATAGTCGTTCAATTGCTATATTTGCAGCGATTTTTAAGATGTGTACTATGACAAAAGTTGTTTATAAAGTAAAAGGTATGATGTGCAGTCACTGTGTGATGCATGTACAGAAAGCCCTTGAGTCCCTTCCGGGAGTCAAGGCCGTTGTTACGCTGGAGCCGGCACAGGCCGTAATAGAGTTTTCGGACAAGGAATACTCCATGTCTGACCTTCAGTCCGTAATTGCGGACAAGGCAGGGGACTATATTTTACAGAATTAATAATCATAAACTATACTTGAATTTATGAGGCTTAAATTAATTATTAAATTGCTGTCCGCATTGATGTCTGTTGCGGCAGCGGCTGCATTTGTCAGCTGTACTTCTGAACTGAAAGTCGGTGAAGGTGACCTGGATCTGACCATCACCGTAGGCGGTGATTCCCTGATGATACCTATCGGCTCCACAAAGGCCATGGGTATCAGTGATTTTATTAATGTGGATACTATTGATCTCATTCAAGTGGATGAGTATGGCAATTATTACTTCAAGATGACAGATACGCTTGAGGAGAATGTGGCTGTAGATGATTTTGTTGAGAATATGACAGTTGAAGGTCTTGACATTATGTTTGATACAAAAGATTTTACAGTGTATCCGGGAAGTGCAGGCTCAGAACCGGGAATGATCAATGCTGATTTTGATGATTTCGGTGAGGAGTGCACATACTTTTTTTCTTTTCAGGAAGCAAAGGATGCAGGTTTGATAAGTATTACTCAAGTTAATTTAGAAAATACTTATCTGCAGCCCATTATGCATCTGGAGGCGGACAGGAGCATCCCTGCTTCAATGAGGTTGAGAATTGATATTATTGTTCCCGAAAAATATAAATTCGAGGATTCTCCCGCAGTCAGCGGTACTACCATTACATTTGAAGGTGCTGTGGCATCATCCGGGGATGTGGATTTTCAGCCTGTGGAAATGGAGTCTATAGAACTCAATTTTGATGAGGATGATCCGTTTGAGTTTCAGGATACCTTTACGATAAGCAACCTTTCCATATCGGTGGAGCAGTCGGAGATGGAGGAGTTTGAGGGTGCTGTTCTAAGTGTGTCTCCCGGTGTCCTTTTCGGTGGAGCAGACGGTATGCTGCATCCATCCTCTTTCTATGGAAAGATAGATATTAAGCTGGATGAGATAGAAGAGCAGATATTGCTGGAAGATATACCGGAGTATCTGAAGGACAAGGACGTATATCTGGATTTCACGTCTCCATATGCTACTGTCACGTTGATGACAAATACAGGAATCCCTATGATAATAGATGTAGACTTGGCCTCTGTGTTTGAGAGTGGAGATAGCCAGATACAGCCGATATATCTTTCTGTGAATGCTCCGGTTTCAGATGATGAGAGTGTGATGGAGACAGCCAATTACTGGTTGTCAGCTGAGACCCCTTCAGATCTTCCGTCAGATTATCAATGGATGGAAGCCGATATAAGGAGCTTGTTGAGCCGTATACCGGATAGACTGGATATAAATGTCAGACCATACTCAGATCTGGATAACAAGGAAGATCATTTTATCGACTGTAATGCGGATTATAAATTTAATGTAGAAATGGGATTTGTGCTGCCTCTGTCATTCGGAGAGAATCTATATGTTCCTGTCAAGGATACTCTGTCAAATATGCCGGAGGAACTCGGTACTGCGCTTTCCGCAGCGGATGTTATGCTGAACGGAACTGTAATCAGTTCTTTCCCTGTGGCTCTGCGATTGTCGGGACATTTCCTGGACGGTAATTATAAACCGTTGGATATAGAGATACAGCAGCAGACTATAGAGGCTGGAGGAACAGCAGAAGAACCTGTCTCATCTCAGTTGAATATAAAAGTCTCGAAATCGCCGCTGGCCGAGGAAATCAAATATTTGGTTTTCCAGTTTGAGCTCCTGGATGGGACTGGTCTTTCGATATCTGAGAATTCCAGGATACAGATTACTGATATATCAGCCGGAATAACCGGTGGCCTGACATTGGACCTTAATGAATTATAACCACAGACTGAATGAATTATGAAAAAGATAGTTTTATTTTTAGGAATGATGGCAGTGTCGGCATTGACATTTAACGCTAAAGCTCAGAGCCGGACCAGCTATTTTGTACGCAATTCTACTCAGAACCATGAGTTCAATGCAGCATTCGCACCAGATCAGGGTTATGTCGGATTCCCATTGCTGAGCGGTGTGGACCTTAATTTAGGCAGCAGTCTTGGCGTCTCCAATTTCCTGTTTCCGCTTTCGAACGGAAAGACCGGACTTTTTCTGAACAGCGAGGTGAGTGCGGATGAGTTTCTGTCCGGAATCCGTAACAGCAATGCTCTGGGTGTGAACTTCCGGTACAAGATATTGGATGCCGGATGGTATACGTGGAAAGACTCGTTCTGGACTTTGTCTTTTGATGTCAGGGCTGATGTGGACCTTTCTTTGCCCGGTGAATTTTTCCGTTTTCTTAAGCTGGGTATGTCCGGTGATCCTACTTCATACAGTATCAAGAATCTTGGAGTGACCGGTCAAGTGTACGGCCAGGTCGCACTGGGCTACTCGCAGGGTCTGGACAAATGGGTGAAAGGTCTGAGAGTAGGAGGTAAGGTCAAGCTCCTGGCAAGTATGATGGACGTACAGGCCAATATCAGTAGTCTCGATCTCAATTTAAGTTCTCAGAGCTGGGGCGCGAAATCCTATGCGAGCGGTCATATTCTTGGTGGAGGACTGAATCCCTTATATGATGAGAACGGGCATGTTAATAATGTAGCTTTTGATCCTTCGGGACTAGGAGTTGCCGGATATGGTGCTGCTTTTGACTTGGGTGTAGAATATACTATCTCAGAAGGGACTCCGGTGGACGGATTGAGGTTCTCTCTCTCAGTTACGGACCTTGGTTTTATCTCCTATGATAAAAGTAAGGCTACTATTCTGTCTTCAGATGGAAACGAGGTCGTATTTGATGGAATTGAAGGACTTGAGCCGGATACTGATTTCAATCAGACATTCAACTCCTTGAAAGATGACATGCTTTCAATGGTCTCGTTTTCTCAGCAGCCTGTGGATAAGAATCAGATAAGGATGCTTACAGCCACGTTGTATGCAGGTGTGGATTACTCATTCCTCAAGGACAAGATGAATGTCGGTCTGCTCTACTCGGCCCGTTTCGGTCGTCTCAGAACAGAGAATGAGTTGACTTTAGCATGGAATTATGCTCCTACTAGGGGGTTTGACATAGCTCTGTCATATTCCCTGCTCAGGACTCATTCCACTATAGGATGGCTTATCACAGCATTTCCTAAGCGGGGTCTGGGAATATTCTTCGGCAGTGACTTCACTCCGGTCAATTATTCGGCCCTGAATCTGGAAGGACTGCCGATATCCATACCGGTACCGAAGAAAGAACTGATACTGGATGTCCATTTCGGTGTGACCATCTCGCTCGGAGGTACCAACTCGCGGTATGCCTCGGCATGGGAGGAATGATAAGTAGCGACATATAATTGCAAGAGAGGCTGCCCCCCTGATGGAGCAGCCTCTCTTGCAATTATATGTCAGGCTGACAGATGTTATACAACGGGAGCGGCAAAATGTTCTTTGGAGAAAATCCTCGCCTCGGTAATAACCACATCGTTGCCGTCCTTGTCCCTCATCTTGCCGACTATGGTGCCGATCATCCTCTTGTGGTCTACGTTTGTACACTCGAAGCGGATGTGATAAGGCTCGTCAATGTACACCGGCTTGAGGTAAGTCACATTCTGAGAGATGAAGTAGGCCATCTTGTCCGCCGGCCACATGGTTCCGAAAACCTTTGCGAATGCGCAGAGAATCAGCACTCCCTGTGCAACAGGTCTTCCGAACTCTGTTCCAGTTGCGAATTCCCTGTCAATGTGGACAGGGTTGTAGTCATCAGTCAGTTTGGCGTAAACTTCAGCATCCTTCTCAGTGAAGATGGTGTTGTAATCGTAGGTGTCGTGTACTCTTATCATAACAGGGTGTTTTAGGATTTGCCCTATAAAGATAAGAATAAAAAATCAAATATCCAAATGCTGACTCCCAGAAAGCGACTAGAAAGCGATTGAGAGACCGTCATATGCCGGCTCAACTCCCTCGGGCAGAACTTTGCACAGGTCCTCGTATCTCTCCAGCTGGTGCGAGATGTGCGTAAGGAAAGAGTGTGCTGCGCCTACTTTCCGGCATACTTCCAGAGCCTCGTCCAGGCAGAAGTGAGAGATATGCTTCTCCCTTCTGATACAGCTGATTACGAAGACATCCACGCCCTTGAACTTTTCAATGGATTCTTCTGATATGGAGTTTGCGTCGGTAAGGTAGCCCAGTCTGCCGAAGCGGAATCCGAGTACCGGGAGCCTGTAATGTATGGCGCGGACGGGTATGATCTCCACTCCGTTGATATTGAAAGGATGCTCGTCTATGGTATGGAGGATAAAGTCCGGCACTCCGGGATAGCGGTGGTCTCCGAACGCATAGGCGTATTCTCTTTTGAGAGATTCCTGGACACTGGCTTCGGCATATATGGGGAAACCTTTGTGCATGAAGTAGTTGTATGCCCTGATATCATCCAGCCCGCCGGTGTGGTCCTTGTGCATGTGGGTGAGAAGCACCGCGTCAAGCTCCTTTATCCCGCTCCGGAGCATCTGCTGCCGGAAATCCGGGCCGGCATCGATTACCAGTCTGAGCCCTTCGTATTCTATGTAGGCTGAGGTTCTTAGTCTCTTGTCGCGGAAGTCGTCGGAGCGGCATATTTCGCAGTTGCATCCTATCATGGGCACGCCCTGGGAGGTCCCTGTGCCCAGAAATTCTATTTTGTTGGCCATAGCACCCCAAAGATAGGGATTTTTGCGTAATTTTGTAAATTATGAGCAGCAGACTTTATCTCGTCCCGGCCCCTTTGGGCGACAACCCTCCTCAGGAGGTGATTCCACCGTATGTATTCTCCAGCATAGCACATGTAAGGCATTTCGCTGTGGAGGATATCCGCAGCGCCCGCAGGTATCTGTCCCGTATCGGTTTCAGAGGGATGGTTGACTCGCTGTCGTTCTATGAGATAAACGAACATTCTTCGCAGGAGGATATAGAAGGCATCTTCAAGGTGCTGGAGTCAGTAGGTGAGATGGCGCTTATATCCGATGCCGGTCTGCCGGCCGTGGCGGATCCGGGTGCAGCGCTGGTGGCTCTGGCGCACAAGGCGGATGTGGAAGTGATACCGTTCTCCGGTCCGTCCTCACTTATGATGGCCCTGATGTCCTCGGGTATGAACGGTCAGTGCTTTGCCTTTGCAGGATATATCCCGGTAAAGGGCGAGGAGCGCCGTAAGAGGCTCAGGGAGCTGGAATCCAGGTCCAGAAAATATTCCGAGACAGAGATTATGATAGAGACACCTTACCGGAGCGATTCGCTCTTTCAGGATATTCTCGCTGTGTGCGGACCGTCCACCCGGATCTGTGTGGCGTCCGATATCACTTTGCCGGATCAGTCCATACGTACCAGGACTGTCGCGGAATGGAGACGCTGTCCACTGACTATATCAAAGAAACCTACAGTATTTTTAATACTAGCATAATATGGGAAAAGTAGAGCTTTGCGGCATGAGATTCTTCGCCCATCACGGCTGTTTCGCCGAGGAGAAGACCATAGGCAATTACTTCATAGTGGATTTCGCTGCCGAGACGGACATGACAGCGGCCAGCGGGAGCGATGATCTTGAGGATGCCCTTAATTATCAGCTGATATACAATATAGTCAAGGAGGAAATGTCCGTGCCGTCCAATCTGCTGGAACATGTGGCCGGCAGGATACTCAGGCATTTCCGCAGTATGTTCCCTGAGATTACAAGTGCGACGGTGTCCATATCCAAGCTCAATCCTCCTTTGGGCGGAGAGGTCGGAGCATCAAGAGTAACCATGAGTCTATGACGATGAGGGTGGCCGTACATACGCTGGGATGCAAGCTCAACTATGCAGAGAGCTCCACTGTGGCCCGTGAGTTCGCCCGCAGGGGGTATGAGGTGGTATCTCATACGGAGGAGGCGGATATCTACGTCGTCAATACCTGTTCGGTTACGGAGCACAGTGACAAGAAGGACCGCAATCTTATCCGCCGTCTGCACCGCCGCTCTCCGGAGGCCATTATAGCCGTGATAGGATGCTACGCACAGCTGCAGGGGGAGTATATCGCTTCAATGGAGGGAGTGGATATAGTGCTGGGTGCTCAGAGCAAGGGCCGTGTGGTGGATGAGGTGGAGCGTCTGCTCTCGTCCGGCCGACGAGGTAAGGCTGCGGCTGAAGTGACGGACATAGACAGCGTACAGGTAATCTATCCGGCCTTTTCCACGGGAGAGCGTACCCGGTCTTTTCTGAAGATACAGGACGGCTGTGACTACAAGTGCTCTTACTGCACAGTCCCTTATGCGAGAGGATGCAGCCGCAGTCTGCCGTCGGACATGCTGGTCTCCCAGGCGGAGGAGATTGCCGCTGCGGGTATCAGGGAGATAGTGCTTACTGGTGTCAATACCGGTGACTACGGACGCAGGACAGGGGAGAGTTTCCTAGGGTTGCTTCAGCGGCTCAACGATGTGGAAGGAATTGAGCGTTACCGTATCTCGTCTATAGAGCCCAATCTGCTCAGGCCGGAGATTGTGGACTGGATAGCCTCCGGTACCAAATTCCTGCCGCATTTCCACATTCCGCTGCAGTCCGGATGCGATGCGGTGCTGCGCAGGATGGGCCGTCGTTACGATACTGACTTTTTCAGGCAGAAGATCGCCTATATCCGTGAGAGGATGGAGCATGTATTCTTCGGAATAGACGTGATAGTCGGTTTCCCCGGAGAGACAGACAGAGATTTTGAGGCTACCTGTGATTTTCTGAGGGAGATAAAGCCGGCCTTTATCCATGTGTTTCCCTATTCCCGACGTTCCGGTACGCCTGCCGCCGTGATGCCGGACCAGGTTCCCGAAATCGTCAAGACCCATAGGGTGGAGGTCCTCGAGGAGATGTCATCGGGATTCTATGAGGCTTTCTGCAGGGAAAACAGCGGACGTGAGGAGGTGGTGCTGTTCGAGAGCAAGTCCAAGGGCGGAAAAATGTTCGGTTATACCCGCAACTATATTAAGGTGGAGGAACCGTTTGACAAGGACAAGATAGGAAATATAGTCCGCGTGACTCTGCCCTGATCTCTCTTAGTTTAATTCCCGGCCTGATATTCCACGTAGCCGGTCTCTTCGGATAGGTTCATCGGATCTTCCTTCGGTTTCATGACATTCTCTTTCCTGATATTGGCCTCCGCCGCCTCTTTTTCCAACTCCTCTTCGGCTTCTTTCATGAGCTGCAGTTCGTATTCTTCCTTGCGCTTGCGGGAGTAGAATATGTTCCTCAGAAAGTCCCCGAATGTGTCGAACTCGTCTTGATAAGTCACACCAAAGCCGCTTCTTTGGGTATTGTCCAGGTAATTGGAGTATGAGTCGGCCGAACGGGTGAAGAGGGTTACGCGCAGCTTGCCCTGCCGGTCTACCTTGATCTCGGCCTCAAAGTCGCCGGCCCAGTTGGACGATGTCTCGCTGTTTCCAAGATTACCGTTGATAATCAGTCTGTTGTTGAATGCCTGATAGGATATAGCCACATCGAACATGTCTTTCCCGCCGGTGGCTGTTCCGGGCTGGTAATTGAGTCCAAGATCAAGCGGAATGTCCAGCTGCCGGAATATATTGTTGAACTGGTTGGACAGAATCTCGCTGGCGTTTGAATACAGTATGGTGGAATTGTTTACGATGCCGGACTGCTCGTCAGGTACGAAGCTGCCGGATATCAGCAGGGCCATGACCTGCTTGAGGACTTTGTCCGGAGTGCTCAGTGCGCTTTCGACTCTTCCCTTTGTGATGGGGTCCAGGTCGGGAATGTCTATGGAGAAAGATACTTCCGGATTGCTCAGGGAGCCTTGCAGCTGTATGCCGCAGTCTACATTGCGTCTGTTACCCACAGAAGTAGTGTCGGATATGAGTGTGGAGATGGAGGCCTTTGTCCGATAGGTCGCGCCTACGTTCAGACTGGTATTCTTGATGTCTCCGTTGAAAGCTATGCTTCCTCCTTCGTCCAGAGTAAAGTCCCTGGACTGTATCGCAGAAAGTGTAAGGTGATAACTGCCGTCCGCTACGGTGTAGTCACCGCGCAGGTCCATGACATTTCTGGACGGATTGAATGTGAGTTCCAGCTCTCCGTTTCCGGTACATTTCAAAGTGCCGCCGAACTGCTTGTTCATCTCTACCAGCAGTTCCGTGCCCTGAGTAATGCTGGCCATGGCCCTTATCTCTATATTGCTGCGGTTTCCGGTCCTGCTCTCAGAACCGGTCGGGGTGTCGGCCATGTCGGTGGAGTCTTCCGGAAGCCGGAAGTCCGTATAAGAGATCAGATCAGTGGTTGCTGCTGATGACGCGGAGGACAGAGGTATGTGGACTGAGGAGTTGTCATTGGTGGCAACTTGCGCGTCAATCAGCAGATTGTCAGTATATCCTGATATGGAGACATTGCCTGACGCATAGGCTGTGCCGTAGAATTGACTGTTGTCGTGAGCAGTGGTGTTAAGACACATGAGGTTGTTGAACGTCAGCCCGGCATCAAGGTATATGTTTTTAAATGAGTCGTGGGTCAGGTTTCCCTGCAGGACGGCTTTTGCCCCTCTGGGGTCGGATATGTTCAGGCTGTTCAGCTCAATGCTCCTTTGGGATAAGGTGACTGGGCCTTCGACTATGTAGGGCACTTTTGTGAAGACAGGGGTGATCCTCAGAGAGTCCAGACGGCAGTTGTCGCTATTGAGGACGATGCGGTCAGGCTGTCCGGATATAAGGATGTCCCCGCTTATGCTGCCTTCGTCTATGCTGAGAATATCTTTCAGTACCGGGGACAGATAACTGAGCTGCAGCTCGTTCAGCTGCAGGCTGAAATTCATATAGTTCCGTCCTGGTATGTAATATCCGCTGACGTTTATCGGATTATTGTTGCCGATATAGTTGTTGATCAGGACATTGAACCGGTTTCTGGAGATATCTCTCTGACTCAGTATCTCGAGATCGCCGAGATCTTTTCCGAAGATACTCAGGCTCTTGCCGGCCATCTCCATGGATACGCCCATGCCGGAAAAGAAGTTGAACAGGCTGATCTCTCCGGTCAGATATCCGCTCAAGTCCAGTCCGGCAGTAGTGAATGAGTTGAGCAGCGACAGGTCTATATTGTCTACGGTCAGGGATATATTGTCCTCCGGATTCTCTGACACAGTACCTGTTACGCTCAGACGGTCTGTGTCTCCGATAAGTTCCAGGCCCTGTATGTTGTAGTATTTGTCGGATATTAGAACGGATGCGGGGGCAATATGCCATCTGTGGCCTCTGATATTGATTTCGGAGCTGTCAAGAAGGATACCTGTGGTCAGTGTCTCATTCGGATTACGGCTCATGCTGATACCTGCGGCCAGATTGAGATAAGTGGTGTCCGCATTATTGAAGGACAGAGTGGTGCGCAGAGTGTTGTCCATCTCATCCGTATGCAGGCGTAAATTGTCCAGCAGGATGTTGCCGGAGTTGACTCTGCCTATGGAAAGCAGGGCGTCTGTGCTTCCGTACAAGTTGCCAGCAGACAGAGAGATGTCGCTTAGCGCCACTTCGTTACCGGATTTTGTCCCGAATGATACGGATGCAGACTGGGCATTGATATCCAAGGTGTTGTCGTTGTCAAGCGTCATGTTTACGGTAGTGCTGTCCGCAATATGAAGTCCCGGCATTATGATGTCGCATATCTGGGACATGTCATACGTCCTCAGGTGAAAGTCA
This sequence comes from uncultured Bacteroidales bacterium, assembly GCA_944326255.1. Lineage (GTDB taxonomy): Bacteria > Bacteroidota > Bacteroidia > Bacteroidales > UBA932 > Coprenecus. Next base: position 125,062 of record CALVDG010000002.1, on the reverse strand, counting down.
TAACGTCCTGCTGAGTTGTTTGTGATGGCAGTGTCCACTTTGACTGCATCGGCCAGGACTTCTCCTCTTATCGCCAGTTTCAGCCGTTCCAGCAGAGCTGTAGGAGTTGCTGTACCGGAGTAGTCTGCATTGAATATGGGCGACTTAACCGTAACTATGTTGCGGTTTTCCAGGATGGCAGACCTGATATACAGTGAGTCTATGTGGTACTGCCCGTTGTCGTTGGCGTAGCTGATGTTGTCCAGAAGGACGTTGCCGAGTATGCTGTGGTCTGTAAGCCTGAGATCTGCACCGGCGGTTATGCCCATGTTGGAGATGCTGCCCTTGTTGACGATATTCATGGCTTTCAAGTCAGCGTAAGGCACGTCCAGGAACAGTTGGATCCGCTTTGGCGTGTTGATGCTGTCCAGATTGATGATGCTCTGGAACATCATCGGGAAAGCCATGTCGTGACTGATCATCCTGACATTCGCCATATTGTTCTGCATTTCTCCGTTGACGGCAATGCCGGAATACTCATAACCCTTTATGCTCATTCTGGAGATGCGCAGTGAATCCAGGTTGGCCGTTATACCGCCTTCATTGGACTGTCTGAGGCAGGCATGGAGTCCGGCCGTAAGGTCCACTTTTCCGAAAAGGTCATTGTTTACCAGTTTTCCTATATCGAGGCTATTGACATTCAGGGTCGTGCTCAGGTCTGTGCTGTTGAGGACACTGTCTCTGGTAATTTTCGCAGCATAGGCTATGTCACCGTCTGATGATGTAATCTTCCCGTTGGAACTCATGTCATACAATGTCCCGTTCAGTTCTCCGTTAAGATTTATCCTGGTGTCCGGTATAAACTTGTGTATGGTATTGGCTTTGTGACTGAATGCCGCCACTATATCGGACAGTTCAGGGGAGACGGTGCTTATTCTCTTGATGTCCAAGTCAAATATGGTGCGGTCAATATCAGGTAGCCCTGTAATATCAGCTCCGATATGAATAAGAGTGCTGTCTCTGGAAGTGAGCATCAGGTCGTCTGTTCTTAATCTGCATACAGGCCCTGTCACTTCTCCGGTGATTGTCAATTCGGTCCCGTTGCCTTGAAGGCTGCTGGCGAAATATCCCAGACTTTTGAAATTCAGAACTGCGTTGTCGAAATCCGCACCGAGTACGATTTTGTTAACGAAGTCATTAAGGTCTTTTCTGCTGTTGTAGCCGAAGGACAGATAGCGGGCATTGATATCTGACCAGGTATCTTTCAGATGCAGGTCCTCAATCATAGTCCTGCTTGAGTTCAGAGTGAAATATCCGGCAAGGGAGCGGAGCTCGTATCCGGACTGTTCCCGGCAGCTGAGGTCTCTGATCCTGCACGATATGGTGTTGTTCTCTATCCGTATCCGGTTGAATCTGGCATTTATGTCGCTTACAGACAAGTTGTTGAAGTTCATTGTACTGGGAGTGCGGGAGACCGTGTCTTTATACTGGTTAAGCATAGAGAATCTCATCTTCTTGAGAGTCAGCTCATTTACGGATATGTCCGGCATTCGGAACGGTTTTTTCAAAGAGTCCGGCGTAGGGGGATAGTTGAATATGCGGTTGAGATTGGAATAGTGCGGCCTTTCCTGAATAAAATTGAAGCATCCGTCCTCCAGGAGAAGCCTCTCGACTGTCAAGTTGCCTTTGAGCAGTTCTCCTGGAGATACCGTAACCGATAGTTTCGCTAATGCGGCCAGGGTGTCGCCGGGCTCTCCGGTAACACTGATATCATAAGCCATGATCTTGTTGAAAAATACTATGGAGATCCGTCCTACCTCTATCTTCCCGTTTATGCCCGGCTCAATAGCTGCGACCACCCTCTGCGCTATCCTGGTCTGCAGTCCGGGAAACTGCAGGGCCACATAACCGGCGAAGGGGATAACGCATATCAGGATCAGAATCCCTGTTAATATTTTTCTTACAGTTCTTATGGCTGAATTGTTGTTTTATTGTGCCTGTTCCTGTTTTTTCCGTGTCCTGTTGGCCGCCAGCTCAAGTATGAGCACCAGTGCGACGCCGATGAGAGCGAAGAGTACCGCAAGGCCTATGTGGCCTGAGTATTTTGTTATGTCTCCTACACTTTTGCCGGCCTCTATCATACTCTGCACACCTGTCTGTATGCGCTCGTCGAAGGGCAGGACCGGCATGGAGACTCCGTCGTGCTGGAACTGCCACGGCCATACTTTTACCAGTGAGCCTATCATGATGCCGGCCAGTGCGCTGATAGTGGTTACATGGTATTTTTTCAACAGCCATGTCAGGAAGTGTGAGAAAGACACTATACCTATGGCGGCACCGACTACGAATGTAAGTATCAGTACTATATTGAGATCAGTGAGTGCTTTCAGCATATATTCGTACTTGCCCAGCAGCAGCAGGATGAAACTGCCGGATATGCCGGGCAATATCATCGCGCAGATGGCTATGGCTCCGCAAAGGAAGATGAACCATAGGTCATTCGGTGTCTCGGTAGGGGAGATCAGACAGATGGCGGCTCCGGCTGCTATACCTAGAGCAAGGGCCAGCAGATGCTTTATCTTGGTGAGGTCTATGTCCTTGAGAATAAGTATTGCGGATGCGATGATGAGGCCGAAGAAAAAGGACCACAGGGGAATAGGTTCGTTGGCCATCAGATATTGCATCAGCTTTGCCAGTGAGAAGAAACTGATACCGATACCCAATATCAATGATATCAGGAAGTTGCCGTTGATGTGCTTCCAGAACTGTCCGATCCTGCCTGTGAAAAGCAGCTTGAAGGCCTGTGCGTTGATGGATTTGATGGAGCCGAGCAACTCTTCATAGATGCCTGTCAGGAATGCTATTGTGCCTCCGGAGACTCCGGGAATCACGTCTGCGGCACCCATGCCAATGCCTTTAAGGGTAATCATCGCGTATGAGGAAAACTTTCTCATGTCGTTTAGTGTATGGTTGTTAGATATTTGATAATATTTTTTGCAAGTTCTGTTTCGCTGGTATTCTCGTCCTTACGGCTGACGATCATGTCGTATTGTGATGTCGGTGATGTGTCCACGCCGATGATGAGTGCTGCAGTTGATCTCTTGATGATGTAGTCGGCCTGAAAAAGCCGTTTGCCGGATGTCATGTCTATGAGTATGTCAATAGGCTGTCCAAGAAACACATTCAGTGTATCCGGCCTTGGTATTCCGTACCAGTTCGTGTTTTTGCGCCTTATGATAGATATGCATGAGTCTGAGGCAATCTCCTTGTCGCTTAGCGGTTCTTTACCTGGATCTATGCAGATGCCGGTGTATGCGATGCCTCTTCCTGTCAGTTCCTTTTTTAGTACATGCACGGCCTCAGCTGTTCCTGGAATGCATGCGTCTACGATGAAACCGACCCTGCGGGCTGAGCTTAAAGAGACGTATCTGCCCTTGTGGGGATTGTTTATCTTCTTAAGAGCTTTCCTTTGCAATATCCGTGTCAAAAACCAATTTCTCATCCCCCAAAGATACGAATAAAGATTAAAATGATATATTTTTGCCGTTGATAAATTGTAAGATTTATATGAGTACGGTGAATATTGGCATTTTCGGAAGGAGAAATGTCGGAAAATCCTCTATAATCAATGCTCTTGCCGGTCAGGATGTGGCGATAGTCTCGGATACTCCGGGAACGACTACGGACCCCGTGCGGAAGCGGATCGAGATATTCGGACTGGGACCTTGTGTGCTGATTGATACAGCCGGTATAGACGATGAGGGTGATCTTGGGCGGATGAGGGTCGCCAGAAGCGAGTCGGTCGCAGCTCAGATAGATCTGGCTCTTCTGGTTTTTACCGGAGATGCGTTCGGGGAATATGAGGAGGGTATGCTGCGGCTCTTTGCCCGCTATGCCCTGCCCGTAATCCCGGTTCACAATAAATCCGATATGGGTATGCTTGACGATGCTCTTAAGGCCAGAGTCGAGGAGATATCCGGGACGGAGACCGTGGAATTTTCCACTGCACTGCCTGCTTCTGAGCTGGAAGAAGAGGTGCGTATGCTGACACAGAGGATGATAAAGAGTGTTTCTGCATCCCGCTACAGTGAGAGGCCTATGTTTGACGGACTTGTGTGTCCCGGACAGCATGTCCTGCTGGTGTGTCCCATAGACAGCGAGGCTCCTACCGGCAGGCTGATCCTGCCTCAGGTCAATGCGATACGCAATCTGCTGGATATCGGGGCAGTAGTCACTGTGGTGCAACCGGATAGACTGGCCGCTCTGTTCAGCGACGGCAGAGAGTTCTCTCTTGTAGTTACTGACAGCCAGGCTTTCAGCGAAGTGGCGGCTGTAGTTCCGGAAAATGTGCCGCTTACCAGTTTCAGTATGCTCCTGGCACGCAGCAAGGGATGTTTTGAGGATTACTGCAAGGGTACTCCGAAGATAAGTGCTCTTAATGACGGGGACAGGGTGTTGATACTGGAGTCATGTACTCATCATGCCTCGTGCGATGATATCGGAAGGGTGAAGATTCCGGCACTGATGCGCAGGTTCACCGGAAAGAGTCTGGAGTTCGATGTGGTGGGCGGTCTGGATGCGGTCAGCCGTCCCATAGAGGACTATGCGCTGGTGCTGCAGTGCGGTGGCTGCATGATTACCAGGCGTCAGCTCTTCTCCCGTCTGTTGCCGGCCATAGAGAAAGGTATACCTGTGTCCAATTACGGTATGGCCATATCCTATATGAAAGGTATCTACGAAAGGGCCCTTAAACCGTTGCAGTTATGATGAATCTGGACAGAGAGGCCTTGATTTCCTGTCTGGAGGATGATTCTCCGGAAGTAGCCGCAGCGCTGTATTCCGAGGCATACCGGGTCAAGAAAGAGACAGTAGGAGAGAATGTATATCTGCGCGGTCTGGTGGAGATATCCAATATCTGCCGCAAAAACTGCCTGTATTGCGGCATAAGGCGGGATAATCTGAATACCGGCAGGTATGAGCTGACATCTGAGGAAGTGCTGGAGGCTGCGGCTTTTGCTGCTGAGCAAGGATACGGCTCAATGGTAATTCAGGGCGGGGAGCGTACTGACCGCAAATTCATAGGCAAGATAACCTCGCTGCTGGTGGAGATCAAGAGTCGCTGGCCCCTGGGCATAACCCTGTCACTGGGAGAGCAGACGGAAGATGTGTACAGGGAGTGGTATGAGGCCGGAGCCCATCGGTATCTGCTGCGGATAGAGTCCTCTACCAGGGAACTGTACGAGAAGATCCATCCTGTGGACGCAGTTCATAGTTACGAGACGAGAGTACAGGCCCTCAGGGACTTGCGCAAGTGCGGCTATCAGGTAGGCACAGGGGTTATGATAGGACTTCCGTTCCAGACAGCAGCCAATCTGGCCGATGACCTGCTCTTTTTCAAGGAGATGGACATCGATATGTGCGGTATGGGACCGTATCTGGAGCACTCGGAGACGCCGCTGTACGCCTGGAGGCATCTGATTCCGGATCTGGAGAGAAGACTGGATCTGTCATTGAGGATGGTCGCCCTGCTGCGGCTGCTTATGCCGGATATCAATATCGCGGCCACTACTGCCATGCAGGCCATAGCACCTGACGGCAGGGAAAGAGCTATAATGGCCGGAGCCAATGTGCTCATGCCCAATCTGACACTTTCGGAAGTAAGGGAGGAGTATCAGATATACCAGAATAAACCCGGGGTGGGAGAGGATGCGGCCATCTCGTCCTCCAGAACCGAACAGCGTCTGCGGGAAATGAAAATCCCCATCGGCTACGGCCAATGGGGAGATTCCAGGCATTATCGTAAAAGATAACTTTCTTATTTCTCTGACATGTATATCTGAGCCACTTCCTCGTCGGACAGTGCCCTGGAGCTGTAGATTCTCAGATTGTCAATGTAGAAATCGATTGCATTGTCCCCGGACTCGCTCTCTCCGCCCAGAAGGAACTTAGTACATGGCTGCGAGGCCGAGCCGGCAAGTGAGATGGAGTCCACGAGCACACCGTCGATATAAAGTCCGGCTGTGGTCTCGTTATTCTCTGTCTTGACCACTATTGCTATGAAGTGCCAGTTGTAGTCGAGTTGAGGATGAGTGAAGCTGGAACCGTTGTAGTCAAAGCGGTTGTTGATGTAGAACTGTCCTTCCTTTATGGTGAGCTTGGGGTAGTTGAACCTGTAGTCACCGCAGGCCATGGACCATACGTGACCGTTTGAGTATCCTTTCATCCAGAAAGATATACTGTAGTTGCGGGCCGGATAGGCAATCATCGGTTTGGGGAACGATATCTGGCTGAGATCAAGGGAACTGAGAGCTATGGCCTTAGTCCCGTCCGGACTGTCTACTGTATACTGAGGACCGTTGACAGGGGTCCCTTGGATAGCGGATACCTCGCTGCGGGTCGTGCCGTTGAACCGGAAATAGGCCGCCAGACCGTTGCGGACTGTGTTTATCGGATCCTTTCCCGGTTCCTGCTTTACGACCGGCTGCTCAGTCTGAACAGTCACGGGCTTTTCTACCGTTACGGGGGCAGGCGGGGTGTAAGTGTCCGCACTTCCGTCAGGAGTCATGACGATGTCTGCTCTGACAGTGCTGCCGGACATTACGGATGCAGGAACTTCCACTGTCTTGTAACCGGCTTTTACGGCCTGGATGGAATAGTTTCCGGAGGACAGGTCGTTGTAGACGAACATACCGTTCCTGCCGGTCGTTGCGGTTTTTCCGCTTGGTATCAGAGTAAGTCTGGCATAGGCGACAGGCTCTCCTGTGGCTGCGTCGGAGACGATGCCGGTGAGGGATATGTCCACAGTGCTCTTGAAGAATATCCGTTCGGAGATGTATTTGTTGCCGGCTTTCAGTCTAAGGTCTATGTAGTTCTCGTCCTCATCGTAGCAGTTGTCGTCATTGTATCTTATGACAAGGGCATTGCCTTCGAATGAGGATGTTATCTGAGATGCGCAGTTGGACCTGAGTACGGGTCTTTGACTTGTGGAGATGCCGCGCCCGCCTAATGTGAGATTGGCCACTACGATGCCTTTTTTCTCCTGAAACCAGTCGATGGTGATCTGGTCGTAAAGCTCGCGGTAGCGGTTGGACAGGATCTGAACCTGGTTGTATCTGGGATCCTGTACGTCGAATTCATTGAGAAATACCCTGAGATTGTTGATGTTCTCTCCGATCTCCTCGATAGAAGACACGAAGTCCAGATCTGTTTCGAACTTCGCGAGCCTCTCGTTGAGCTCTTTGTCATAAAGCTGGTAGTCGGTGACGAGTTGTCTCATCTCGAAGTCGCTGAAAGGGTATTTCACAGCGTAGAAATAATCATATCTGCCTGTGGAGCGGTAGTACCTTCTTTCCCAGTAATAGTCAGCTGCTTTGGAGAGAGATATCTCTCCGATAAACGGCAGTTTCGCTGTTCTGGACATGACGGAAGTCTCCAGACTTTGACTTTTGGAGAAACTGTCTCCGCTCTCGAATGCCGAGGTCTGGAGATTGGACTCGGCCACGATACGGGTGGCGATGCTCTGGGCTATCTGTCTCTTTACACTTTCGAGAACGGCTGCCTTAGCATCTTCGATATCACCGCCTGTCGCAGTGACGATGAGATAATCTTTCTCAGTGGACAGGACCCATTCGGGCATCTTCTTGGCACTGGACTCCTCGACTTTGTACTGTGCTTTCTGCGCGTATGCGGCCACAGCGGCTGTCATGGCAAAAAGCAGTATGGTAATAATACGTCTCATAGTTTTATGCAGTTTAGTTTAAAATCTGATCGATCCTGGCATCTCTGGAACCGGAGAAGTAATAGCCGTCCACAAGGCCTCTGTCTATGGTCAGCCCGGCTATGGCCGATGCCGGTATAGTGGCAATGCGCTGACTTACTTTGTTGTAGAGGTCTGCGCATGAGCGTGGTATGGCATTGGCCTCTATCATGGCGGCTTTATAGTCTCCTGATGCGATAAGCGCGTCTATACGGTTGAATATCTGATCGCTTTCCGCATCGAAATAGGCGAATATCTTGTCCTTGGTTCCGGTTATGAGAGTGCGCAGTTTCGGATTGCGGGCCTTGACGTTACGGATAGCATCCATATATGAGGCCCCCTCACTGTCTCCGACCCCCTTGATAGTGAAGGAAGTCTGTCCGAAGATTGTACCGGTGTACAGGTCGATTACAAAGATGGACATTTCCAGTTCTGTGATATACATTACCGGGGCACTTGATGTAACGTCCTTGGAGAGTTCCACTACGTTTGTCACTGTAGTGAAGCGGCTGTCTACGGCTGCGACCCCGTTCAGGACGAAAGCCTGTACGAGATTATTTCTGAGAGTCTGCGCCGCGTTGTCGTATGCGACGCCTGTGGGCCGCTCGACACCTATGTTGAGTCTGTCCTGCTCTTCCATGGGTTCCTGAGCCGAAGCAGAGAAGACTGCCAGCAGGACAGCGGATATAGTTGCTAAAATCTTTTTCATATAGAAAGTGTTTTAAATTAATCACCTAAGACAATCCATACATTGCCAAGGCCTCTCTCATTGATCTTGAAAGGCAGGTTGAAAGGCTCCTTGCTGAGGAAACGGGCCAGGTCCATGGCGAAAGAACGGGTGTCGATAGCTCTTTCCTTTCCAAGGACAGTCTTGTAAAGCGGGATGCGTACCTGCTCATAATCAGTATAGTAGTCTCCGCCACCTGCTCTTGAGAATCTGTGGTTGACCGTATTCTCGTCCATCCACCAGTCTATGATATCAGACAATGTCACGATCTCTCCCATGAAATCGAAATCATCGTACATGGTGACAGGGCAGTTCTCCGTCATCCTCACTGAGATGGTCACTTCGCGTCCGTTGGCGAACATATCGTCGAAGTGTGCCTGCAGGGCAGCGTTAAATGGATCCATATGGTTGAGGACAGCCTCTTCAAGCATAAGCCCTACGGGCACGGCTGTAGAAGGAGCACCCTGACCGGAAGCCGATGTAATGACTTTGTTGGTATATGCATCAAGACCTCTGAGGTTGAAAGAGACATATTTTCTCGGACCGCTGGTGTGTACGCTGAAATCCAGATCCAGGATGATGTCGGCTTTAGCCGTTCTCTTCAGTTTGTCAAGAGGAGACTCGTATATTGAGCCTCCGCCTGCACCTGAGAACAATGCGGCTTCAGCCTGCTGGTTCTCCATGCTCTTGAGAGTCTGCTCCAGGTCTTTGAGAGGAAACCCTCTCTCGGCCATGATGCTGGACATCTCCGATATCGCCAGACGGAGATTCTCATCGTTGAGGAAAGCCTTGCTGTAATCTGCTGCGGTTTGAGTGTTTCCGCTCTCATCCTGATAGGTAGTGACATATCCCGCCCTTGTGCAGTATATGTCGCTGGGAATAACCATAATGATGGGCTTTCTCGCCTGGGAGAAAGCAGTGGCTGTTGAAAAGAGCATTAATGCCGAAAGTATGATTTTTTTCATATCCGTATTGATTGCATGTTAATTGAAGTTCCTAGAATCCCGAACTGAGGGATCTGATTATACCGGCATCCTGAAGGTCGTTGCGGAGATTGTTGTACAGTACCTGCACTTCCAGACCGAATTTGAACCCTCCCTTTACTTTCTCCTTGGACGGGTTCTCGGAGGAAGTTACATTGACATACCTTAAATACTGTCCTCCCGGAGCGAAGAACTCCTCGAAGAAGGCCGCGTGTTTCTGTTCGTCAGACAGGCTGCACAGGGCAGGGGTTGCGCTTACGGTGCTTGTGGCCGGCAGCCCTCTGAACACGCATACTTCTATGGCAGCTTTCTTTGCCAGAGGAATAGCCTTTCTCTCAGTTTTTTCAGTAACGTAGATCTTGAATGTTTTCGTACCGTCAGCACCTACTCCAAGGGTGACGACCTCGTAGTTGCCGGAATTCCTGACGGTATACTTCTGCGCATATATCGGGGCGCATAACAATGCACATAACACAAGTGCTGTAATGGTTCTCATTGTTCTCATATGTTTAAAGTTTATTCAGTTCGTCCATTGTGCTGCTACGGGCCTGATCTATATCCAAAGATATTTTCTTTTTTTCAAAATCATTAAAATCGTACAGAATGTAATATATGTACACATCCTGCCGTTTTATCAGCCGGTGCTCCCAATATGTCTCTATTGCGGAATATTCCGAGATATTCCTTACAAAATCCGAGTTCCTTACATCATTCATTATCTCTTCGGCCTCACGTCCGTCATGGTTGATCCTGAGCATGTAAGTCGTGGTTGTGTTTATTACCAGATTGCGGAGCCCGTCAAAAGCCTTCGTCTTTGCATCTTCAAGACTGACGGTGCTTTCCATGCTGATTTTAAAGACATCATATTTCTCTACATCGTGTTTTACCCACATGGGCTTTTTTTCCGCGCTGCTCTCAAGCAATCTGCCCTGACTGAAGGACGGCAGGGCCATCATGGTCATAAGTGTCAGTAATAGAAATCTTTTCATATTTATTCTGCATTTAGGGTATTCAAATATTACAAATATACGATAAAACCGAGAGCAATGCAAGTTTACTTACAATTGCCGAGGTGCACAGTATAAATGACGAAGTCAAATATACGATAAATATGCGTAATTCCGAACAATGTGACAAAAAAAGGCCGGTCCAAAGTGAACCGGCCCGAATATAAACTGTAGGTACTGTTACCTTTCGGCTTTGATTGCAGCCTGCGCCGCAGCCAGACGTGCGATAGGCACCCTGAAAGGAGAGCAGGACACATAGTCCATGCCTATCTTGTGGCAGAACTCTACGGATGCGGGATCTCCTCCGTGCTCGCCGCAGATACCTACCTTCAGTTTCGGATTGGTGCTGCGTCCGCCCTGTACGCCTATATCTATCAGTTTGCCGACCGACTCGATATCAATAGTCTGGAACGGGTCGGCATCAAGAAGCTTGTTCTCCAGGTAGTCGTTCATGAAGGCACCGATGTCGTCGCGGGAGAATCCGAATGTCATCTGGGTCAGATCGTTGGTGCCGAATGAGAAGAACTGGGCCGTCTTGGCCATGAAGTTGGCCAGCAGGGCTGCTCTCGGAATCTCTATCATAGTACCATAGAGATAGTTGATAGTCACTCCGGTCGCTTTCTCCACCTCGTCGTGTACGCGGTCGCAGATCTTCTTCTGGAAGTCGAGCTCGCGGACGATGATGGTGACGGGTATCATGATTTCAGGTCTGGGATTGAGGCCTTCCTTGATCAGTTCGGCAGTAGCGTTGAAGATAGCGCGGAACTGTGTCTCGCTTATCTCGGGGTATGTGACACCCAGACGTACTCCGCGGTGTCCCATCATGGGGTTGACCTCATGCAGGCTCTCGCCGCGTTTTTCAATATCGTCTACGCTTACGCCCAGCTCTTTGGCCAGTTCAGCCTCTTTCTCGGGAGTCTGAGGCACGAACTCATGGAGAGGCGGGTCGAGCAGACGGAAAGTAACGGGCTTGCCGTCCATTACCTTCAACGTGTTCTTTACGGCATCCTTGATATAAGGCTCCAGTTCTGCCAGCGCGTCTTTTCTCTCTTCGTAGGTCTTGGAGAGAATCATCTTTCTGAGCTTGGACAGAGGAGCTTCTGAATGAGCACCGTAGAACATGTGCTCTATACGGAAGAGGCCGATACCCTCGGCTCCGAACGAGAGAGCCCTTGCAGCGTCCTCGGGAGTGTCGGCGTTGGTACGCACACCCAGTCTGCGGTACTTGTCCACGAGGGTCATGTATTCTACGAAACGGGGATTCTCAGATGCGTCCATGGTCTCAACGGGTACGTCGTATACGAAACCCTTGCTTCCGTTGAGTGAGAATACGTCTCCTTCCTTATATGTCTTGCCGTTGATGGTGAGGGTCTTGGCTTCCAGGTTGATATGCAGGGCGTCGCAGCCTACGATGCAGCATTTGCCCCATCCGCGGGCAACGAGAGCCGCGTGTGATGTCATACCTCCGCGTGCGGTGAGCAGACCGTCGGCTGCACGCATTCCCTCTACGTCCTCGGGATTGGTCTCCTCGCGGACGAGGATTACTTTTTCCTTACGTGCGGCTGCTGCAACGGCATCCTCGGCTGTGAATACTATCTTGCCGACTGAGCCTCCGGGGCCTGCGGGCAGACCCTGTGCGATGACTGTGGCTTTCTTTTCAGCAGAAGGATTGAGGATGGGGTGGAGGAGTTCGTCAAGCTGGCCGGGAGCCACTCTCATGACGGCTGTCTTCTCGTCAATAAGGCCCTCGTGGAGCATGTCCATCGCCATATTGAGGGCAGCCAGTCCGGTTCTCTTGCCGACACGGCACTGGAGCATCCAGAGCTTGCCGTCCTGTATGGTGAACTCGATGTCCTGCATGTCCTTGAAGTGGTCCTCAAGATGGTTCTGGATGTCATCCAGCTCTTTATAAACCTCGGGCATTGCGGTCTCGAGGGATGCGAGATTGCGGTTGTGCTCGTTCTTGGTGGCCTCGTTCAGAGGGTTGGGGGTACGGATACCTGCGACCACGTCCTCGCCCTGGGCGTTGATGAGCCATTCTCCGTAGAACTTGTTCTCACCTGTAGCGGGGTTACGGGAGAACGCCACTCCTGTAGCGGAGTTGTCACCCATGTTGCCGAATACCATGGCCTGTACATTCACGGCTGTACCCCAGTCATCGGGTATGCCCTCGATGCGGCGGTAAGCAATGGCCCTCTTTCCGTTCCATGATTTGAACACGGCTCCGATACCGCCCCAGAGCTGCTCGTAAGCGTTGTCGGGGAATTCCTTGCCGAGAACCTGCTTTACGCGAACCTTGAAGTCAGCGCAGAGCTGCTTGAGGTCATCCTCGGTCAGGTCTGTATCGCTCTTGTAGCCCTTCCTGGCTTTAAGCTCGCCGAGCATCCTGTCAAGCTGAACCCTGATGCCCTGGCCTTCAGCGGGCTCGATGCCCTCTGCCTTTTCCATCACCACGTCCGAGTACATCATGATCAGACGGCGGTAGGCATCGTATACGAAGCGGGGATTCTGCGTCTTGGCGATCATCCCGGGTATGGTTGCGGAACAAAGTCCGATATTCAAGACTGTCTCCATCATTCCGGGCATGGATGAGCGTGCTCCGGAGCGGCAGGATACGAGGAGAGGGTTCTCCTTATCCCCGAATTTTCTGCCCATCATCTTCTCTGCGCGGGCAAGTGCGTCGTTGACCTCTTTCTCCAGATCTGCGGGATATTTGCATCCCAGATTGTAATACTCTGTGCAGCACTCTGTTGTGATGGTGAATCCTGCGGGTACAGGCATTCCGAGTGTACACATCTCAGCGAGGTTGGCACCTTTACCGCCAAGGAGGTTTCTCATTGAACCGTTTCCTTCGGCCTCTTTACCTCCAAAGAAATAAACTCGTTTGTTTGACATAGAATATAAAATTAGTTAAATTTGGTCTGATATGTCAGGCGCAAAAATAGTAAAAATCGGAAAAACATAAAACAGCCTTTTTATAAAAGTTTGTCGGCGAGGCCGGAAAGTTCGCTGCGCTCTCCTCTTGTCATGTTGATGTGCGCAAACACGCTTTGTCCGAAAAACTTGTCGCACAGGTGGGTCAGTCCGTTGGAGTAGAAGTCCAGATAAGGCTGGTCTATCTGGTAGATGTCGCCCGTGAAGACTATCTTGGTGCCCTCGCCGGCCCTTGTGATGATGGTCTTGACCTCGTGGGGAGTCAGGTTCTGGGACTCGTCCACGATGAAGAACACGTTGCCGAGGCTGCGTCCGCGGATATAGGCCAGAGGATTGATGAGCAGCTTCTCCGTTTTGAGCATGTCGTCGATCTGCGCTACTTCCTTGCTGCCCGGGCCGTAGCAGCTCTTGATGACGGCCAGGTTGTCGAACAGCGGCAGCATGTACGGACTGATCTTTTTCTCCACAGAGCCGGGCAGGAAACCCAGTTCCTGGTTCTTAAGGGGAATCACCGGCCGGGAGAGCAGTATCTGCTCGTACCTGCCGGCCTGAGCCAGGGCTCCTGCCAGGGCCAGCAGGGTCTTGCCAGTGCCGGCCCGGCCTGTCAGGGCTATCAGCTTGATATCCGGATTCAGTACGGCATCCAGGGCGAGAATCTGCTCGTCATTGCGCGGCTCAATGCCGAAGGCTGTCTGTGGCCTTACCTTGACAATACAGCGGCTCCGGTTGTCATACCTGGCCAGGGTCACGTTGCGGTTGCTGTCAAATATCCTGTAGTATTGGTTGCAGGCAGGTCTGCGCCGCAGTCCTAGCTCAGAATAGGGGATTCCGTCCGCGTCCGAGTCTATCCGGCGGATGAGGGAATCCTTCATATTCCGTACAGTCAGCACTTCCTTTTCGGTCCTGACTACCCGTTTTTCCTCTACCTTGTCGGAGAGGTAATCCTGCGCCATAAGGCCGAGTGCCTTGGCTTTCAGCCTCATATTGACGTCCTTGGTGACTAGGATTACCTTGCGGTCGGGAGTGTTGTCCCGCAGCCATACGGCCGTGGCTATGATACGGTGGTCGGGGATGTCGTCTATCAGCGAGTCCCTCATAGCCTGAGTGTAGCCGTGTCCCATCTCTATCTTTATGTGACCGCGTCCTTTGCCGAGGCTGATGCCCTGGTCGAACAGGGTATTGTCCGAGATGCGGTCCAGCTCCCGCACAAAAGCCCTGGCGTTGTAGCCGAGGTTGTCGTCGCCTTTCTTGAACTTGTCCAGCTCCTCGATGACACTTACAGGGATGTAGATGTCGTTGTCCTGGAAGTTGAAGATGGAGCGGCTGTCATGCAGGATGACATTGGTGTCCAAGACAAATATCTTGGGTGGCCGCCCCGGGTGGCTGTCAGTGTTCCTAAAGTCGTTCTTGAAGCGTTTCAGCGTCTTTCCAGCCATACTCTTCCGTTTATGAACAGTTCAATCCAGGGAGTTACCGTATCGCTGTCCCTGTCGGGATACCAGGCCCAGTTCCAAGGCCTGAGGCAGCGTTCCGGGTGGGGCATCATGGCCAGGTGACGGCCGTCGGGGGAGCATACTCCGGCTACGGCCTCAGGTGAGCCGTTGGGATTGCCGGGATAAGCGTTGTAGTTGTATCTGAGAGCGATATTGTATTCTTCTATCGGTCTGGGGAATGAGAAGCGGCCTTCACCGTGGGCCACCCATATTCCGAGCTTGGAACCCTGCAGTGAAGACAGCAGGATGGAAGGGGAGTTCTCGACGGTCACACCGACAAACGCGGACTCGTATTTGTGCGATTCGTTGTGCTTCATCTTCGGGGACAGCTCCTTGTGCTCGGGAGTGATGAGTCCCATCTCGGCCATCAGCTGGCAGCCGTTGCAGACTCCGAGGCTCAGGGTGTCCTCGCGGGCGTAGAAACGCTCGATGGCAGTGCGGGCTTTCTCGTTGTAGAGCAGAGCACCGGCCCAGCCTTTGGCGGAACCCAGGGTGTCGGCATTGGAGAATCCTCCGACGAAGACTATCATCTGTACGTCCTCCAGGGTCTCACGGCCCGATACGAGGTCGGTGACATGTACGTCCTTTACTGCAAATCCGGCCATGTACAGAGCCCAGGCCATCTCGCGGTCGCCGTTGGAGCCGGTCTCGCGGATGATGGCCGCCTTGATCCTGCGCTCGGCCGGCATGGTGTACCGCCCGTCAAAGTGCTTCGGGAAAGCGAAGGTCAGAGGCTGTTTCTTGTAATTGGCGTATCTCTCGGCTGCCGGCTTCTCTCCGGTCTGTATGCTGTCAAGCAGCCAGGAGGTGCGGTACCAGCTGTCTCTCATGGCGTCTATGTCCAGAGCCAGTTCCTGTCCGGATGCACCGTAGAGGACCCTCAGAGTGCGTCCCTGTGCAGGGCGGCCTATCTCATAGGCTTTTACCTGTCCGAGATTGCGCAGGAATTCCTCCTTGCCCGAGTCCTTGACCTGTACGATCACTCCCGGGACTTCGGACAGCAGCATGTCGGCTGATGCGAACTCTCTCAGGTCTATGTCCGCGCCGCCGCCCGTATTGGCGAAGCACATCTCCAGCAGGGCGGTAACCATACCTCCGGCCGATATGTCGTGCCCGGCCACCACCGGATTGTCCACGGAGTTGAACATGGCGTCCTGCAGCGAACTGAAGCAGGTCTTGAAATATTCCGGATCGGAGATGTCAGGAGTCCTGGCGCCCACCTTGTTGACAGTGGTGGCGTAGGCAGAACCTCCGAGCGGGAAACTGTCCTCACCTTTATTTATATGTACGAACGGGATATACATCAGGGTGGTGCCGCTGTCCTGCCTCATGACAGGATGCAGGGTCGCACCGACATTTTTGCTCTCGCCTGAGGCAGAGACTATCAGCGTCCCGGGCGAAAGAACTTTCCCGCCGTCAGGGTATTTCTGAGTCATGGACATGGAGTCCTTGCCGGTCGGTATATTGATGCCCAGGGATATGGCGAAATCGCTGGCTCCCTGTACCGCCGAATAGAGACGTGCGTCCTCGCCTTCGTTCCGACAGGGCCACATCCAGTTGGCGCTCAGGGATATGCCGTAGATATTGTCTTTTATCGGAGTCCAGATGATGTTGGTCAGGGCCTCTGCAATGGCGAGCCGGGAACCGGCTGCAGGGTCTATCAGCGCAGCGACAGGGGCATGTCCTATTGAGACTGCTATGCCCTCCGGATCGTCATAGCCGATGGCGGTAACTCCCAGGTCGTTGAGAGGCAGCTGGAGCTCACCGCAGCACTGCTGGCAGGCTATCAGGCCGGTAACCGAACGGTCCACCTTGTTGGTCAGCCAGTCCTTGCAGGCCACGGATTCCAGCATCAGCACCTTCGTTATGGCCTCTGTCAGCTCCTCTGGAGTCATGGATGACGGCACTTTCTCCAGCTTGCTGAAACCTCCGTGTCCGTCCGCCCCGCCTTTGGGAGACGAGCCGTGCATGACAGTCTTAGGTGTGGACCCGAACATGTCACTGAGCTCCAAGTCTATGGGCGCATTGCCGTTGCGACTGTCCTTAAGTGTGAAGTTGCCCTTGCCGCTGACCTCGCCTATTACGTAGAACGGAGCTCTTTCCCTTTCGGCTATCTTGCGCAGTTCCTCAGTGTCGGACTTTTTCATTACGAGTCCCATGCGCTCCTGACTCTCATTGCCGATAATCTCCTTGTCGGACAGGGTAGGGTCGCCTATCGGCAGTTTGGATATGTCTATGTCTCCGCCGACTTCCTCCACCAGCTCGGACAGGCAGTTCAGGTGGCCGCCGGCACCGTGGTCGTGAATCGATATGATGGAGTTGTGCTCCTTCTCGGCCACCGAGCGTATCGCGTTGTACACCCTCTTCTGCATCTCGGGGTTGGCTCTCTGTATGGCATTCAGCTCTATGGAATTGCCGTATTCTCCGGTGGCTACGGACGATACGGCTCCTCCGCCCATGCCGATGCGGTAGTTGTCACCGCCGAGGAGGATGATGTCATCGCCCTTGGACGGACGGTCCTTGGCTGCATCGGCCATTTTGGCGAAGCCTACACCTCCGGCCAGCATGACGACTTTGTCGTAGCCGTATTTGCGCTCGGCTCCGTCAGGATCCTGCTCCGTGTGCTCGAATGTCTGGAGAGAGCCGCAGATAAGTGGCTGGCCGAACTTGTTGCCGAAGTCGGAGGCTCCGTTGGATGCCTTGACCAGAATCTCGGCAGGTGTCTGGTACAGCCATTTGCGCGGAGGGCGGGCTTCCCAGTCCCTTCCGCTGTCAATGCGCGGGTATGAGGTCATGTAGACGGCAGTACCCGCGATGGGGAAGGAGCCCTTGCCGCCTCCGATACGGTCCCTGATCTCTCCTCCGCTGCCTGTGGCCGCTCCGTTGAACGGCTCCACGGTGGTGGGGAAGTTATGTGTCTCGGCTTTCAGCGATATGACGGTCTTGACTTCCTCCTCCTTGAAGAAACTGGGTTTGGCTGCTGCAGAGGGATGGAACATCCTGAGTTTGGGACCCTCGATGAACGCGCAGTTGTCCTTGTATGCGGAGACTATCCTGCCGGGATTGACGGCGGATGTCTTCTTGATGAGCTTGAAAAGGGAAGACTCTTTCTCCACTCCGTCTATGATGAACTTGCCGTTGAATATCTTGTGGCGGCAATGCTCTGAGTTGACCTGTGAGAAGCCGAATACCTCGCTGTCCGTCAACGGTCTTCCCAGCTTCTCGGACAGGGATTTCAGATACTGTATCTCATCTTCCGAGAGAGCCAGTCCTTCCTCTTTGTTATAGGCTTCAAAATCAGTGATATGCCGTATGGGCTCCGGCTGGCGGTCTATGGAGAATATCTCTCCGTCCAGACCGTGGTATATGCGCTGGAGCATCCTGTCGTGGGGAATTTCGGCATCGGAGGCGTACCTGCCTTCTTCAACCGGGAAATATTCTTCGATGCGGGATATGCCGGAGATGTTCATATTCCGGGTGATTTCGACCGCTGCGGTACTCCACGGAGTGATCATCTCGCGTCTGGGACCGATGAACGTACCCGCTACTGTGGGTTCCTGAAGCAGCTCTGCATCTGAGAAAAGCCATTTGAGAGTCTTTGCAGTCTCAGCGGAAAATGCTGTCTGTGAGCCGACTGCTATGATTTGCCCCTCTGGGGAGCGGAAAAAGTATACCATATTATATATAATTTAACAGTCAAAAATAGGGATAATTTTGCTAAGTGTGTAGAATTTTCCCATTTTTGCGTACAAAATTTCAAAATATGCCTGAGATAGAGCCGGAACTCGAAAAGATGTACCGCGAATGCGTCCAGAGACTGTATTCCATAGCACCGTCCTTTCAGAAGGTGGGGGCCTTGGGATATCATCCCGGTCTGGAGACCATGTCGGACTTCTCCGCTTATCTCGGGAACCCTCATAAGTCATTGACAGCAGTGCATATTGCCGGGACGAACGGCAAGGGCTCGGTGGCCCATATGCTTGCGGCGGCCCTGGCAGCAGAATATCCTGGAGAGAGCATAGGTCTGTATACGTCTCCGCATCTGTTGGATTTCCGGGAGCGGATAAAGCTGGTGAGTGCAGAGGCAGGGGAAGACGGAAGGCATTTTACGATGATAGGCAAGGATGATGTCGTGGATTTCTGCCGGCGGACTGAGGCGTTCGTAGAGGAGCGCAGTCCGTCCTTTTTCGAGATCACCACTGCCATGGCTTTCGATTATTTCAAGCGGAAGAATGTGCGAATGGCTGTGATTGAGACGGGTCTGGGAGGAAGACTGGACTCTACCGTCATCGTGACCCCTCAGCTGAGTATCATTACCTCCATAGGCCTTGACCATAAGGATATGCTTGGAGATACCATAGAGCAGATAGCTTTTGAGAAGGCCGGAATCATCAAGCCCGGTGTACCTGTCGTAGTGGGGGATGTGCCGCAGGAGGCTTTCAAAGTGATCAGCAGTAAGGCAGAGCAGTGCGGAAGCCGGCTTTACCGTGCGGGGGATATGTGTGAGGGCTGCGTAAGCTCGGAGACCGCTGCCGCCGAGGCCGACCTGCACTCTGACTGTCAGGAGAAGAATATCAGAACAGTACTGACCGCCCTCGGGGTTCTTGGGCACGGCGCAGTCCGCAAAGGCTCTGCAGTGTATGAGGCGATGATACGTGCGGCTGCCGTTACGGGCCTGAGAGGAAGGTGGGAGAGGCTGTCATCTCGGCCCGAGGTAATATGCGATATAGGGCACAATGTGGAAGCCGTATCGATCTCCATGCGTCAGCTGGCAGCCGAGGCTCATGGACGGCATATAATAATGGTGTACGGCATGGCCGGGGATAAGGATGTGGAGTCGGTTTGCCGCCTGCTCCCGGATGAGGCCGAGTATATAATGACTCAGGCCAGCGGCAGCAGGGCAATGCCCGCCGAGCGGCTTGTGGAGATAGCCCGGAAGAGTAATTCCATAGCTGTTCCGGACGTGGAGAAGGCTGTGGGGCTGGCTGTGTCAAAAGCATCTGCCGATGATGTGGTCTTTATAGGCGGAAGCAGCTATGTGGTGGCGGAGGCCCTGGCGGTATGGGACAAAATCTTGCATAACAAAAATGTTAGTATATAAAACAATAATGTTAAAAACACTATGAGCCTTATTTATACAATGATTGTGATCTTCGTGCTCGGTTATCTTATGATAGCCATGGAGCACAAGGTCAATGTCAGTAAATCTTCTGTAGCTCTGGTCCTCTGCTGCCTGCTTTGGGCCATTCTGAGCGTATTTTCTTCTAAAATCGATCCTTCCCTGACACACGATGTCGTAAGCTCGGACCTGCTGGCCGCTCTCGGCAGCACCTGCGAGATCATCGTGTTCCTGATAGGCGCGATGACCATCGTAGACATCATAGACACGCACGGCGGCTTCGAGGTGATAACACGTCACATAACTACCCGCAAGAAGACCCGCCTGATGTGGCTGATAGCATTCCTGACATTCTTTATGTCCTCGGTGCTGGACAATATGACCACGACCATCATCATGGTCATGCTCATCCGGCGTATGCTCAGCAACTATAAGGAGAGATGGCTGTTTGCCTCCATTATCATCATCGCGGCCAACTGCGGCGGAGCATGGTCGCCTATCGGAGACGTGACGACTATCATGCTCTGGATGAAAGGCAATGTGGGTACGGCCAAACTGATGGCTTCTCTCATCCTGCCCTGTCTGGTGTCAGTGGTGATTCCTACGGCGGTTGCAACCAGATTCCTGAAAGGTATGATAGCCCAGCAGCAGACCAACGAGGACGCTTCTTTCAGACCTTCTTATATAACAGGCGGCGAGAGCAAGACTATCCTGATCCTAGGTGTCCTGCTTCTGGTCATGGTGCCCGTGTTCAAGAGCGTGATAGGCCTGCCTCCCTATATGAGCGTGATGTTCGCCCTCGGTATTCTATGGCTCTATACCGACCTGATGTACAGACGTAAACACAATGTCGAGGAATCTGTCAAGAACAGGGTCTCCAAGGTCATCAAGCACATAGACATGCCTACCATTCTTTTCTTTCTGGGTATCCTGATGGCCGTTTCCGCTCTGGAAAGCGCCGGCATCCTGGGGGCTATGGCTGAAGGTCTCAACAAGGGAATGCACAACATCTACGCGATCAATACCGTCATAGGTCTGCTTTCTTCGGTAATCGACAACGTGCCTCTGGTGGCTGCCAGCATGGGCATGTATCCTATACCCGATGCGGCGGCTATCGCTGCGTCGGCCGATCCGGCCTTCCTGTCGCATTTTGTGGCCGACGGTGATTTCTGGCATCTGCTGGCATACTGTGCCGGTACCGGCGGAAGTATCCTGATTATCGGTTCTGCCGCCGGTGTAGTGGCCATGGGTCTGGAGAACATCAACTTCATGTGGTACTTCAAGCACATCAGTCTGCTGGCTCTGATAGGATATCTGGCCGGAATAGGAGTCTTCATCCTGCAGGATCTGTTTATAGTTCCGCTTTTATAGGACAGTATGAGGCAGATAATAACCCACTTTACCGACGACGACCTGTATAAGTTCACCATGTGCTGCGCGGTGATAGACAATTTTCCGCGGGCACAGGTCAAGTATTCGTTTACGGACAGGGACGACACGGTCTATCCCGAGGGATTCGCCAGGGAAGTGGCCGCGCAGATAGAGGCACTTGAGGATGTGGTCATCACTCAGGAAGAGATAGACTTCATGAGGCGCAGATGCAGCTATATCCCGGGATGGTTCTACAACTATCTCAAGGGTTACCGCTTCGACCGCCGGTGGGTGGATGTCCGCCAGGATGCCGAAGGACATCTGGAGATAGATATAGAGGGCAGCTGGGCGGATACGATACTGCTGGAAGTCAAGATTCTGGCCATTATCTCTGAACTGTACTACATATTCACCGGAGAAAGCCGCGGCTTTGATTACGGAGCCTATTATGGCAAGACATACAGAAAGGCGGAGAGGCTGCTCGGGGCGGGTTGCGTTTACAGTGACTTCGGGACCCGCCGCCGGGCCTCCTTTGAGGCTGAGGACACAGTCGTCAGGGCTATGAAAGACTGTGCGGCCAGCCGTAAGTGGCCCGGTCGCTTCGTGGGTACAAGCAATGTCTACCTGGCGATGAAGTACGACCTGATCCCGGTAGGGACCATGGCTCATGAGTTCATCTGTGCGATAGGAGGGATGTACGGTCCCCAGATGGCCAATCACATAGCCATGGACTGCTGGCGCAATACTTTCCGGGGGGCTCTCGGAACATATCTTTACGACAGTTTCGGCTGGGATATATTCAGCCTCAACTTTTCCGAGGATTTCGCCAACCTTTTCAAGGGACTCCGTGTGGACAGCGGAGACAACCGCGAGCAGCTCATGCGCATCGTGGACAAGTACCGTTCTCTAGGCATAGATCCCAGGACCAAGCAGGTAATCTTCAGCAACGCCCTGGATGTGGACCATGCCATAGAGATACAGCGTTATGCGGTGGATTACTGCCAGCCGTCTTTCGGCATAGGGACCCATTTCACCAACGACTTCGACGGTGTGCGTCCGATGAACATCGTCATCAAGCTTATCGCCGCCAAGATTACCGAGTCCTGGGACTTCTACAACGACACCTGCAAGCTCAGCGAGGACACCGGCAAGCACACAGGCCGTCCCGAAGTAGTCCGCCGCTTCATGGATGCCCTGAACTTCAAGCAAAAATAATGATAAAAAAAAAGCAGTCACATCTCTGTAACTGCTTCTTTTTCAGTGGGAGCTGAGGGAGTCGAACCCCCGACCCTCTGCTTGTAAGGCAGACGCTCTAAACCAACTGAGCTAAGCTCCCTTGCTTTTGCGGATGCAAATATAGACTAAATTTTCTTACTGACAAAAAAAAGTTGAAAAATTTTTATAAATTTTCTGATTGAATCTTGTATTTATCTATGAGTCTGCTGATTTCAGGATCCAGATTGCCTCGGAACCTGAGGCTGCGCTCCTGATTGACGGCGCTCAGGAAGTATTCAACGGCCTTTTTCTCGTTGCCGTTGCGGGAGTGGACTACGGCTAGCAGATAGTCTCTTTTGCCGGAGACCGGCAGCTCTTCAAGGATGTTCATAGCCGATGCGTTGTAATCCATTGCCAGAAAGGCCAGGGCACTGTTGATGTCCCGATAGCAGCCCAGCAGTCTGACGGCCTTACCGTAGTTTCTGTCCTTGATGGCTTGTACCCCGGTACTGTAGACAGTATCAATCTCGGTAGTGTGTATGGTGTCCTTGACCATGTTTTTCCGGTGAAGGCAGAACTGAAATTCCACTTCCCTGAGAATGGGGTAGAGGTGCTCCTTTATATAGGAGTATTCCGGATGAGTGCTCAGGAGGTATTCTCTTCTGTCGGGAGAACTTTCTCCGCACAGCTGAATGATGCCGCTGAGGTCATCAATGAGACAGTCGGCGCGGAGCAGGCCGTAGAGCCGTTCCCAGTTTTCTGGGATATGCCTTTCTATCAGCTGGAAATCATTGCTGTCCAGGAATCCGGCGATGGATGCCGCGCGCTTGCGGGCCAGCCTGCTGTTGAACCCGAAACTGCCTTCAGGAGAGCATGAAGCGGTGATTATCAGGCTGTCGGCCAGATACTCCCCTGAAGAGAGCAGGTCGGAGATGATTGACTGGATGTATTGCAGTTCGGTATGGTTGTCCATATAGCCGGTGTCTATATCCGATCTGCCGGCCTTGAAATTAATGGCAGCCCTGGTGTTCAGCTCAACTCTCCGCTCGATGACCTTGGTGACGTATCTCTGAATGTCCTCGGTCATGGTCGCAAATGATGAGACGTAGAATGTGACCGGCTCGGACGGAGGAATGTCATACAGCCTCTCGCCCTGATAAAATATCCCGCCGGTCATCAGGATGTCTATCTGTCGCAGTCCCGGTCTTGTTTCCATAGTCTGACGGTAATTGTATGCGAAATCCCCGTCGTTTTCTATAATCAATGTGTCGAGCCGGAAACCACAGGTTATCAGCGGGTCCTTGACATATTGCCTGTACTTCTGTCCGAGCTGTTTCTTTTTCAGGTTGTTGCGTTGTATCGCCAGGGTCTTCATAAAATGTTCTCTGGCTTCTGCCGGGGAGATGCCGTACATGCCTCTGATATTGTCCGGGTCCACGAATGCCGTATCATTTCTAAGGCCGGCAATCTGAGGAATGTTCCGCTGTATGAAGGTCTCCAGGAGATCTGAGTGAATCAGTAGGGAGGAGTCGGTGATTATGCCGGCCAGAAAGCGGTTGTAGAGTTCATAGCCCCTCATCTGACGTTCTTTATATTCTGTGCCGGTCAACAGCAGGGCCTCCAGGGATACTGTGTCGCCGGACATGACGGCTTTGGGAGTCAGGCGTACCTGCCACTGCGGATTGAGCATCGTGGACGGAACATTGATGTTGAAGGACATACGAACCGAGCCGTTGCGCTCGGCGATATTCTTGAATCTGGCGGTGATGACCACCTCGTTGAGAGGTTCGCTGAGATTGGCCGTTCCGGTGGAGTCCATAGTACCTCTCATCAAGTAGTATGTTCTACCGTCATTGCCGGTCATGGTAAGAGTATCTGTGTCTGGCTTTAATACGATGTGTTTATAGATGTCGTTCTCTTTCTGCGTTTGTGTGGGCAGGAAAAGTGAGACGCCTGCGTTCTGTCTCCGCAGTTCCTTGATATTCATCCTGACAACAGCGGAGCAGGAACCCAGTAAGGTGGAGCAGGCCAGGCAACAGAGAATATATACGGTCTTGCCTTTCATCTTAGAAATAATATAGAATGTTGATCTGTATGTCGTCCGGTGCGATGAACGCTTTCGTCCCCCAGTCCGTCAACTTGCCGCATGGAAGAGAACGGTATTCCCGGAACGTCGTACCTCCGAACCACAACCCGATACCGAATTCTATGTTCAGGTGTTCTGTAAGCATCAACGAATAACCGAAGTTAAGACCCATGCCGAAAGCGTCTCCTTCCCGGGCTTTTGAGGAGAAAATACCCCCTGAATTATATCGGCACCACTGCAGTCTGGCACCGTAATAGAATCCGGAGTATACGAAGAACGGCCAGTATCTGGCTCCGGCAGAGATGGCCAGTTTCTTGTTCTGAATCTGTCCGCATTGACCGTTGAAAGAAAAGGGATTGTACCTGCCTTCAGCGGTAAGACTCCAGTGCTGATGTAATGATACACCGGCTTCTGCGTTAATTGTTAAGAAATTTACATAGTCAAGCAAATTAGTGGCAATGCTCCATTTCTGAGCCTTCATAGGCTGGCAGCATAGTGTGATAACTGTGGCTGCGATTGATAATGTCTTGATTAAAGCTTTCATATCGTCTCTATTGAAAAGCATCCGGATCCTTCTCTCGCCGCTTGAGCCGTCCCTTTCTCTCTTTTCCTTATCCCCTCATCGGGTCCGGATGCGGAAGCAAATATAGACGCTTGATACAGAACGGAAAAACCACTTTCGTACAATTAAAGAATGATTTTACGATTATAAAATCAAGCGTATTTTTATAAAGAGAAATAGGCTTCTAAGTGTTTAAGTGCCATTTTGGCAGAGTGGTGCGGGTGGTATGCCTTTTGCGTTTCAGATGCGAAAAAGAAATTAAAAGTTAAGATATATGTCACAGCAAAAAGGTAAAATAGGGGTTACGACAGAGAATATTTTCCCCGTTATCAAAAAATTCCTGTATTCGGATCATGAGATTTTCCTCAGGGAGCTGGTCGCCAATGCCGTGGATGCAACCCAGAAGGTGAAGGCCCTTGCCAGCACAGGAGAGCTGAAAGGTGATCTCGGAGACCTGACGGTACACATATCGGTGGATGAGAAGAATAATACTCTGACCGTCACAGACCGTGGTATCGGTATGACTGGCGAGGAGATAGACAAGTACATCAATCAGATAGCGTTCTCAGGAGCCGGAGAGTTCATCGAGAAGTACAAGGATGTGGCAGGCAATATCATCGGCCATTTCGGTCTTGGATTCTATTCGGCTTTCATGGTGTCCAAGAAAGTGGTCATCGAGTCTCTGTCCTGGAAAGAAGGCGCAAAGCCTGTAAGGTGGGAGTGCGAGGGTAATCCTGAGTTCGTGATGAAGGAGGGTAGCCGTGCTGACCGAGGTACGGAGATTACCCTGTATCTGGACGATGACTCCAAGGAGTTTGCCGGTGCCTCCAAGGTGGAGGAACTGCTGAAGAAATACTGCCGCTTCATGCCTGTGCCTATTGCTTTCGGCAAGGAACAGGAGTGGAAGGACGGCAAGTATGTCGAGACAGACAAGGACAAGATTATCAACGATACTGACCCGATCTGGAACAAGAAACCTGCGGATCTGAAGAAAGAGGACTACATGAAGTTCTACCGCGAGCTTTATCCCATGCTGGAGGAACCGCTGTTCTACATCCATCTGAATGTGGATTATCCGTTCAACCTTACCGGTATCCTGTATTTCCCTAAGATCAAGGACCGCCTGGAAGTCACCAAGAACAAGATACAGCTCTACTGCAACCAGGTCTTCGTCACCGATTCGGTAGACAATATCGTGCCGGACTTCCTGACTCTGCTGCACGGTGTGATAGACTCTCCGGATATTCCTCTGAACGTATCCAGAAGCTATCTGCAGTCGGATGCCAACGTAAAGAAGATATCGACCTATATCACCAAGAAAGTGGCTGACCGCCTGGAGGATATCTTCAAGAACGACCGTAAGGAGTACGAGGAGAAGTGGGACAACCTCAAACTCTTCATCGAGTACGGTATGCTGACCGAGGAGAAGTTCTGCGAGAGGGCGCTCAAGTTCGCCCTGATGAAGAACACCGACGGCAAGTTCTTCGCCTACGACGATTACCGCAAGGCCATAGAGGCCGCCCAGACCGACAAGGACAAGAAGGTGGTATATCTCTACGCCACCGATCCCGTGGCCCAGTACCAGTATATCGAGACAGCTAAGAACAAGGGCTACGATGTCCTGCTTTTCGACTGCCAGCTCGATGCCCATTTCGTCAACTTGCTGGAAACCAAGCTTCTCGATTCGATATTTGCCCGTGTGGACGCCGACTCGATAGACAAGCTTATCCGTAAGGAGGATGTCAAGGAACCTGAAATGCCCGAGGCCGAGAAGACCGACCTTTCCGACATGTTTGAGTCCGTCCTGCCTGAAGGCAATCACTACTTCGTAAAGCCTGAGAATCTGGGGGAGAACGGTGCTCCTATCCTGATTACCCAGTCCGAGTTCATGCGCCGTTACCGCGACATGTCGGCCCTCGGCGGAGGAATGAACTTCTACGGCGAGATGCCAGAGTCCTATACCATTGACGTCAATATCCAGCATCCGCTGATCAAGCGTATCCTTGAGGCCAAGAGCACATCTTTGTCAGAGCAGTGCGCATCTTTTGACAGCCGCAGGAACGAGCTGCAGGCCGGTATCGACAAGCTGGATGCGGCCATGAAGGACAAGAAGGAGGAGGATATTCCCACTGCGGACAAGGATGCCAAGAAGGAACTGGAGAAAGAGCTCGGAGAAGTCCGCGACCAGAGGAAGGAGGCCATGAAGGGCTTTGCCAAGGACAATATCCTCCTGCATCAGGTAGTGGACCTGGCTCTGCTGGCGAACAATATGCTGAAAGGCAAGGACCTCTCGGAGTTCATCCGTAGGAGCATAGAGGTGCTGTAGCCGGATCAGTCCCGCATCAGAAATCTGATAACCTCGCGCATCAGGTCATCGATCTGCTGTTGCGAGGTTAGTGCTTCTATGGGGAATCCGATACTGATGCAGCGGTAATCTCCACTGTCGTATGCCACGGCAGCGGATGTGTTGACGGTCCTGTATCTCAGGAAAGTGTGTGCTCCTTCGCGTGCCGGAACGATGGCGTCAGGGGAATCTACGCAGTAGATATCCGGACATGGTTCGGTCTGGAATTCGAGTGCGGCCGTCGTGTCCCGGTATATTCCGGACGGATTGCATACGGACAATACATCCCCTGTAGAGGAAGCATGGCCATTGCTCCATCTGTAACCTAGAATATCGTTGGCAAATGTGTGTGAATTGAACCCGGGGTCCATGTCGCGCATGATGTTGCTTATATTGTATGTGATAGAGCCGGATATTTTATCTGAAATTGCAGAAAGAGAACAGATTGTCTCCTGAATGTCAGCCAGTGTCGAATCATCTGCAGATGAATATGACAGAAGGGAATCGGCCAATCCGGTCAGTCTGGATACGGTAAGATTGATATCATTGGAGCATGACGACAGCAGGTTTGTTTCCGGATATGTCTTGGAAAAATCGTAGTCTGCTGATTTTCCGATATTGGCTCCTGATATGATAAGCGAACCTCCGTTCAGACAATAGGTTTTCAGTACGTCTCTTAATATGTCGCTGTGGAAGCAGTCTGTTTCCTTGCCGAAGATGATGTCGATGGCAGGATAGTCATTGTTCGGCGTATTGTTGACAAGCGCGCTCAGTGAGGTGGAACAGAATCCATAGCCGCTTCTCATCAGGGCAAGCCCGTGAATCAGCGGATAGTCAAAGGTGTTGCCGGCTACGCTTTCAGGACCGTAGTCCATATAGGAGGCTCCGAATCCCGGGCGGTCATTGTGTATCCACTCCTCGTCCCGCGAATATCCGTACTGTTCGCCTATATAGGATATATCCTCAATGTAAGGGATTGCCTGTTCCCCTCCGAAATCCAGTCCGGGAGCTGATACACGGGTGAATCCGTTTACCACCAGGATGTTGTCTTTCCCTGGTATGTGTCCCGCCGACAGTATCTCGGATGGAAATGACAGTCCGCCGTCGTTTACAGCCACGACCTTATAACTGTACAGTCTGCCGGCTTCTATTCTGTCAATGTACTCCGTACCGGTTACTACAGTGCCGTTGTCAAAACCCGGTACTGAACAGTCTCCATACGGATCGAGGATTCTGCGGTACACGATGTAGGATGTCGGGTCGGCTGACGGCTCACCCGGATCGGTACGCGGAGTCCAAGAGAGTTTGACTTTGGCCTCCGTGTCGGACCGGTCGGTGATGACGGCACTGAAATCCTTGACAGGCAAAGGCTGTACCGTGTACTGCCTGCCGGAAGTATAGGAAAGATATCGTAGTATACCTTTATATATAGCGCGCGAAACGATGAACTTGAACCCAGGGTCCAGCGCGTACTGCATGTCGGATATGTTCTGATGCGAGAGCAGCTCAATTAGCACTGTGGGGACCTCGGGAACCCGGGCCTCTACATATGAGCGGTCCCATATTGCCCTGCGGGTCCAGTCTTTTCTACAATAGGCTCTGATATCGTCTACTATGGATGTCTGAACTATGTCGGCGAGTTCTCTGGCTGTGATTCTGGATCTTCCGTCCTTATATCTCAGTCTGCCTTCGGATTCTTCCTTGTAGATAGCAAGAGTGCCTATGATGGAGTCATTCATGCAGTATCCTGCGTCAGTATGCAGTGCCAGGACCATGTCTACAGGGATATCCATACAGTATTTCAGATAATTTACCCATTTCCCCCTGGACATATAGTCGTCCTTGTAGTCATCCGTGCCGTCATTGAGGCTGTAGACATCCTCAGGGAAGCCGCTCCACTGCAGCCAGTAGCGTGCAGCCTCCGCATATCTGGGGTAGCCGCTCGGACCGTGACCACGCAGTACATTGCCCATTCCTCCTCCAAAACGTACTGCATCGGTTGTTATCACTCCCTTTTTCTTTTCCTGTGCACTTCGTACTGTTACTCCTTGTCCGCATTCGCCTTTTGTAAAACGGAATGTGCCGAGATATACCCATATACCTCCACCTATGCTCTGGTCAATCATGTATGACTGTTCTCCTCCCGAATGATGTACGGTATATATGGCAGAGCCGCTTTCCGGCAGACTCTGGTAGGATACGTAAACCGCATAGTCTTCCGTTTCGGGAAAGAACGGCATATAGAAGGCTGTCTGAGTGGATTTGCCGTCACTGACGGACATGCGGGCTGATCCGGAGAGAAAAGGATTGGTGTCAGTCAGAAAGGATGAAGAGTCAGCACCAAAACCTGGCTCGGGAGAGTCTGTCCAGTCGTAGCGGGCGTTTCCGGAATTGTTCCTTTCCGTGTAGAACAGACTGCCGTTGTCAACGACAATCTCCAGCGTCTGCGGGTCGCGCTCCCTGGGCATAAGGACATTGGCTCCTGCATTCTCGAGCATGGGTGCCAGAAATCCGGTCACATAACTGTGCGTCAGCAGATCTTCAACAGTCGTGAAGAACGGGGCACGCTGCCATTCCCATCTGCCGGCCTCATGGGAATAGTAATAGCCGTGGCTGGACCACAGTGCTATATTGCATCCGTCAAGTCCCTCTGTTATATCGATGGGACTGTCTATCTTCTTTATCCATGATTTATGTTCTTTAGTAAATCCGTCTGCCTTATATCCCGAATAATAACCGGAGATAAGTCTTTTCAATGGTTTTCCTCCATATGTGAATTCTACCTTGAGTCCTGAACCTCGGCCAGACAGAGAAGATCTGACAGCATCTTCCATAAATTTCAGATCGCGGTCGCGAAGAGGATAGTCCGATATTGTTTTGTTCAGATGGACTTTGATGCTGTGTCTGTCGATGAAAAATGTATCTATCTCTACGGTTTTGCCAACAGAGGCTTTTTGTGACAGATATGAATTGATGGAGTCTATAGCCGGCTTCAGTGTCCGGCAGTCCGGCTGTGCGTCTGCGTTCTGGCAGAAGAGAGCAAATGCCGTGAAGACGGCAGTGATGTATCTTGAAAAGATCTTCATTTTATGCTGTTTTGTTCCGGGTGACCATCCGGTCCAGGTGTCTTACGGCATGGGGGCCGGCAAGGGATACTATGACGGTTCCGAGGATGATGGACAGTGAGTCTGCGGCAAAATCGTAGACATCACCCTGTCTGGATTGAAAGAACAGGTCCTGGCATATCTCTGTCAGTCCTGCGAACACAAGGCCGCTGATAAGGGTGAGTACGATGGCGTGTCTGCTGAGGAACTGGTGTCTGACTGTGTATCTGCATGTGAGCCATGTTATGAACGGATAGGGAAAAAACATGGCAAAGTGCGCGTATCTGTCCAGTCTTATGCCCAGAAAATATTCTCCCAGGTCTATGCCCGTGGAGGAGAACTTGTAGAAGCACAGGAACAATACCATAGCCAGATATATGACATATAGTATATTTATTAATATCTTTGCGCTTCGTAACATAGGGCAAATATACGCAGAAGCAGAGAGCAGAGCAAATAAATTGATATGAAAGATTACAGACACCTGACACAGGAAGAAACTGATATCCTGAAAAGCAACGGATGCTGGGCCGAGAACTGGAGCAACGTCTATGTAGTGGAGGATTTTGCACCCGAATATATAATCCGGGTCAATTTCTACGGTATTGTCCGTCTGGGCTCGTTCGCAGCCGGAATGCCGCTTCCTGGCGGCCTGTCTGTGCCCTGCGGTATTTATGACGCAACACTGTTCAATGTCTCGGTCGGGGACGGGGCCCTTATCACCAATGTCCACGGATATATAGCCAATTACGACATAGGGGCGCATACCTATATTGCCGATGTCGGGAAGATATATATGGAAGGAGTGTCCTCTTTTGGAAATGGAACGGATATCAACGTCCTCAATGAGACGGGAGGAAGGTCTGTGACTGTTTATGACGGTATGTCGGCTCAGACCGCGTACTTTTCGGCTATGTACAGGCATCGTCCCGCTCTCACGGATAAATTGAGGGAAATGGCTCTGGCATCCGCGGCCGGACAGAAGTCGGACAGAGGCCGCATAGGCTCCTATGTCAAGGTGGAGAATGTGGGAATGCTCCGGAACATGAGAATAGGGGACCATGCCGTGATCCAAGGATGCCTGCGGCTTTTTGACGGAACGGTGGCCAGTACGAAGGAGGCTCCTGC
Source organism: uncultured Bacteroidales bacterium (assembly GCA_944326255.1). GTDB lineage: Bacteria > Bacteroidota > Bacteroidia > Bacteroidales > UBA932 > Coprenecus. Next base: position 93,254 of record CALVDG010000002.1, on the reverse strand, counting down.
GCTCATGGGCAGCGGTGTGGTCTGCACTGATTTCATCGTTCAGTCCGGTGCGGTCGTGGAGGACGGGGCACAGATATCCAGAACGTTTGTAGGGCAGGGGGTTACACTGTCCCGTGGGTTCACCTGCTCCGACTGTCTGTTTTTTGCCTGCTCGCACTGCGAGAACGGAGAGGCCGTGTCAGTATTTGCCGGACCTTTCACTGTCTCGCACCATAAGTCCACGCTGATGATAGGTGCCATGTTCTCGTTTATGAACGCCGGCTCTGCCACCAACTTCAGCAATCATATGTACAAACTGGGGCCTGTGCATCAGGGAGTCTTTGCCAGAGGCACGAAATGCGGCTCGGGCTCTTATATGATGCTGCCGGTAAGAATCGGTCCCTTCACTACTGTGCTCGGGCATCATACCGCCCATGTGGATACGTCTCTTATGCCGTTCTCGTATATCGTGGAGTCCGACGGGAGCTCTGTCCTGGTGCCGGGAGCCAATCTCAAAAGTGCCGGGCTTTTCAGGGACATGCTTAAATGGCCCGGGAGAGACCGTCGGAGTGTGTCGGACAGGCGTGACAGGATATCTTTTGACGTACTTTCTCCATATACGGCATCAGGTATGCTGGAAGGCAAGGCTTTACTGGAGGAGATGAGCTCTAGAAAGCGTATTATGGAAAAGTCTGTCTCATACGGCGGATGCACTATGTTCATCTCTTCTCTTACTAGAGGTGCCGATAGGTATAATGCTGTACTTAAGTATTATATAGGCAAGAAGATAGTTGGGAGACTGAAAGACAGGAAGCTCAATACGGATGATATGCTGAGGGCGGCTCTGAGGCCTGAAAGCACTGTAGGAGAAGGCGGGTGGGTGGATATCGCCGGAATGCTGGCTCCGAAAGCCGAGATAGAACGGCTGCTGGATGCGGTGGAAAGCGGAGAACTGGGAGATTTCGGGTCGATAGAGCAGAGGCTGTCGGGTATTTTCTCCAATTATGAGCTGTATGAGTGGAAATGGGTATACGATCATATATACCGGGTGTACGGCATACGTCCGGATACTATCGTTAGAAAGGATCTGGTATCGGTCCTGAGGCAATGGCAGTCTGTGGCCGGTATGCTGTTCTCCGAACTGGAAAAGGATGCCGCAAAGGAATATTCGGGAGATGCCGCGACCGGCTTCGGTATAGACGGAGGGCAATCCGAGGCAGAGGGGGACTTTGTGTCCGTCCGGGGCACGCTGCCGGATGACGCACTGATCCTTACTCTCAGAAAGTCCGTAGAGGAATTCCGTCAGAAAGTGTCTGATATTGTATCACTCCTTTAAGGACTCGACGGCAAGATCGGCTTTTATCTTGTCGATGATGGCCGTTACCACATTGTAGATGATCTTCCCCTTGGAATAGTCGGCGGGGCAGGCGAAGTGTACCCTCTGCTCGGTCAGCAGCCTTTCGGACTTGTCTTTCTCGTGTCCGTCGGGATTGTACACTGCTATGGAGTGGCCTCCGAATTCCTTGACCAGTCTCATGCACGGTATGTCCGTGGCCCCGTCTCCGAAATAGATCATCCTCGAGAACGGAACGGGCCGGTCTTTCTCCAGGACGAACCTGTTGACCAGAGTATGGTCCCTGATGCTCATCACGCCCTTGTTGATCTTGAACAGGAACTGTGTCTTTGCCGTGTAGTCCACTGCGACTCCAGGCCAGACCGCCTCCCCGTTCTCGTACAGGAAGGAGCAGGCAAACACTTTCTTGAACTCGTGGTATATCTCCGTGCCCTCGATCATTTCCGTAAGACCGGAGGAGTTGATGTAATGCTCCACCTCCAGTCCGCACTGACTGCCGTAGTCGTTGATGAGTCTGAACCATTCCTTCACTCCGGGATACAGCTTGACCATCGAGCCGAATTTCTGGAAATTCTCTCTGGTAAGATGTATTCCGGCCTTTTTGGCCTCGTCTGTCATGGTCTTCATGTAGCAGAGGATCTCGCTGGCATCGTTGTCGGTGGACATGCGGTTGCTCTTCTGCCAGAACAGGGCGGGGTCTTTGTCAAAAGCCTGCAACAGTCCGAATTCCTGCATATTCGCCGGAGACAAGGTCCCGTCAAAGTCGTATATCAAAGCTACTGTGGGTCGTTTCATGCATTTCTAATTTTCAGCCAAATTAGTAATTTTTTTCATTTTTCAGTAAGTTTGTGCGATTTAGTGCAACAAAGCGATGCGGGAGTCCGTTATATAAATGAATAAAAGATGGCACATCAGGAGATTATAAGATTCTACGAAAAGTACAGGCGAAAGCTTTACAATATTGCATTGAGGATTACAGGCGACAGTCTTGATGCTGAGGATGTGGTGCAGGACACTGTCATCAAGTATCTTCGGTCTTCTACCGGCAAACTGGCGGATCCGCAGGTGGAGGCATGGCTGTGCAAGGCGTGTGTAAGGGCTTCTGTGGATATGTTAAGGGTGCGCAAGGCCTTGAAAATAAAGTTGGAAAGACTGGCGGAGGAGGATCCGGAAGAGGATTGCTCCCGGCAATGGGAGGATATGTTGATGCGCGATGAGCCCAGAGAGATGATAAGCCGCATCAGGAAAGTCATGCAGGGAATGCCGGACGGTTACAGAGTGGTGCTGTCATTGCTGCTGTTCGAGGGGTATGACTATGCGGAGGCGGCTCAGATTCTCCAGGTGGAGGAGAGCACAGTGCGTTCGCAGTACCTGCGCGGCAAACGGAAGCTCCTAGGGTTAATAAATGATATGAAAGATTGATATGATGGATAACTTACAGCAATACTTTAAATCAAACAAGGCGTATATCCGGGACTCGGAGGAGAATCTTCCTTATGGGGATGAGTCACGCTTTGAGGAAAGGTGGGAGGCTCTCAGCCGCGACAGGATTAGATTCCGCTCACAGCTCAAGCGGCGTAAGAAGCCTCTTTGGAAGGTCGTGGCGTTTCCGGTGCTGGCTTCCCTGGCCCTGATATTCGGAGTCAGGTTCCTGATGCGCCCGATTATGACTCAGCCAGAGCCGGTGCGCGCTGTGGCCTCGGATGCCGTTTCTCCCGGCAGTATCTACAGGGATTATTGCCGCAGTGTGGCCGACATCACAGTTGAGCTTGCGGTGCTTACGGCTTATATGGATGAGGAGGATGCCGAGGAGGCGATGCGGACTCTCGACGAGATAGTCTATGAGCCGGAGCCGCTGATCGATCAATTGGAAGAGGTGGATGATGCGCGTCAGACAGAGATACTGAGGGAGTATTCAGCCAGGCAGTTGAAGACTCTGGATGACTTTATGAATAACTTTAAGCAAACAATGGAATCGTCAAATTAACAAATAGTTATGAGAAAGGTATTTTTACTTGTAGCGGTATTCGCGATGATGTTGCCGTCCATGATTTCGGCGGCTGACAAGGACTCAGGCGAGGTGATTGCCAAGGAGTTCATTTTGGAGGATTTTGACGGTCTGAAGGCCGGAAACCGTTTTGATGTGGAGCTTGAACACTCATCCTGGTATTCTGTTACCGTAACTCTGCCTGCGGAGCTGGAGGCGTATCTTGATGTGAAGGTTGAGAACGGCAATCTGGTGCTTGGCCTGAACAATACTTCCCAGAAGATAATCAGTCTGTTTAAAGACAAGGACTGGAAGATAAAGGCAAAGGTGAACTGTCCGGATATGGAAAGAATCCATCTTTCAGGTGCTGCGAAGCTTACCATGCTGGATGAGTTCCGCGTCTCATCTCTGGATATTAAGGTAAGCGGAGCCTCCAGCCTGGACCGTGCTCTCTTTAAAGGAGACGGAAATATCAGCCTGAATGCGTCCGGGGCCTCACATGCGGAGCTGGAACTTTCGGGAAACTACTCTTCGGCAGAGATCAGGTGCAGCGGGGCATCCAATCTGTATGTCAGTGGCGGCAAGTACGACAGATGCTACATTGATGCTTCCGGAGCTTCGGATATGGAGATGGAAAATGTTGGTTTTGCAGATGTGAGTGTGGAGCTTTCAGGTGCCTCCAAACTGCTTTTGAGCGGAAGCGCGGACTTTTTGAACGTAGATGCGGGCGGAGCCTCGTCGTGCAAGGCTGCATCGCTGGTTGTTGACAGGGCGAGGGTGGAGGCATCGGGAGCCTCCAGTGTGACGGTCAACGCCAAGTCCATGGACTATACCGACATATCCCGGTCGTCCTCTTTCAGAAACCGCAGATAGGAGAAGATGTCCTGGATACATTCTGACAAGGATTTCGTGCTGGACTCGCACTGCGACACTCCCGGTATGCTCCTGGAGGGCATAGACTTGGGCAAAAGGCAGAAAAGAGGACATGTGGATTTCGTAAGGGCCAGGGAGGGAGGCGTGGACGGGATGTTCTTCGCCATATATTCTCCCCCGGAGCTTACGGAGGAAGAGGCGGTGGCACATGCCGTGAGGCTGATCTCCAAGTGCTATGATGCCGTGGACGGCAACAGTGATGTGGCTGCGTTCGCCTTCTCTCCGGAGCAGGCATTTGAGAATAAGCGGAAGGGACTGATATCGGTTTTCCTCGGCATGGAGAATGGAACTCCGATACAGAACGATATGGCATATCTGCATATGTATCATCGTTTTGGCATACGTTATCTAACGCTTTGCCACAATAGGCACAATCAGATCTGTGACTCATGCATGCCTATGGAGCCGGAGTGGGGAGGGCTGTCTCCGTTCGGGAAGGAAGTCGTGGCGGAATGCAACCGCCTGGGCATTATGCTGGACTGCTCCCATGCCTCTGATGAGACTTTCTATGACCTTTTGAAGTACTCGTCCACACCTGTGATAGCATCCCATTCCTCATGCAGAGCCTTGTGCTCTCACCCCAGGAACATGTCGGATATCATGCTGCGGGATTTGGCGTCAGCCGGAGGAGTGGTACAGATAAACTTCTATCCCAAGTTCATCGACAGTGATTTCGCTGATGAGAAGTTTCTCAGACTCAGTGAGGAAGGAGAGAAATGGCAGGAACTTTACCGTTCGGACCTATATAATGAGGTGTACCGCGACAACTATTTCCGGATAATGGATGAACTGGCTGTCTACCCGGCTCCTTCCGTAAAGCGGGTGGCGGACCATATTGACCACGCCGTGGAAAAGGCCGGGGCTGAGCATGTCGGCCTGGGATCAGACTTTGACGGCATAGAGATAGCGCCGGAAGGACTCCGGGATATCTCCATGTACGGCAACATAGCCGTGGAGTTGCGGGAACGCGGTTACCGTGAGCAGGACATAAGAGGTATAATGGGTGGTAACTTACTGAGAGTCATACACGAAGCACTTCGCAAAGCACAGACCTCAGCAGATTGAGGGCACTGCCGGCAAAGCGCTGGATGTTGGTGCTTCTGTCGTTGTTGAATCTGAACATCCGGGACAGGACTGCGGTCTTGCCCGGATGTTCTGCGTCCGGATACGCCACTGCTACCCATACAGTTCCTACCGGCTTGTCCTCGCTGCCTCCATCCGGTCCCGCAATGCCGGTGGTGGATACCGCGAAGTCCGTATTAAGAGCTTTGCAGACTCCCAAAGCCATGGCTTCTGCACATTCACTGCTTACGGCTCCATGCTCAGCAATAGTTTCGATGGGTACGTTTAATATATTTTCTTTCACGGAGTTGTCGTATGAAGTGACTGATCCGTAGAAGTATTTGGAAGCACCTGGCATAGCGGTGAAAAGGGAGGCCAGGAAACCGCCGGTACAAGACTCGGCCACTGACAGGGTCCTGCCGTTCTGAACCAGTTTCCGGGCTATTACTGACTGCAGGGTATCGTCGCCCTCGCCGTAGACGGCATCTCCGATTATGGGCATGACCTTCGCGAACTCACGGTCTATGCGTTTTATCTCCTCGTCTCTGTCGCCTCCGTATATGGACAGTCTCAGTCTGACTCCGGTAAGAGGGTTGGGCAGGTAAGCCAGATGCATATCCGCAGGCAGAGCATCCTCCCAGGGTCCTATCATCTTAGCCAAAGAAGACTCAGCTATCCCGTAAGTGGTTATGGTCTTGTGATATATGCTGTCAAGTGCAAAGTGGCTGCGGATATCCGCCATGACATCCGGCAGCAGTCCGATGGCCTCGTAAGGCACTCCCGGCAGGGAATACAGTACGGGACAGTGGGCAAAAGCAGTTGACGGGAAGCGGAATATCATACCGGGGGCCGTACCTTTCCGGTTGAGCATCACCTCGCAGGTGTCAGGCACGACAGCCTGGGCCCGGTTGATGTCGGACATCTCTATGCCCCTGTGCGCCAAGATCCTCTCGATTACCTGCATCTGGCCCTCGTGGAATGTGTCGCCGCGGCTTTCCGAGAGTTCCGCCAATGCCTTCTTTGTGATATCGTCTTTAGTGGGACCAAGTCCTCCTGTAACTATTACTATATCAAAGTTATGCAGTAATGACTTAATGCTTTGCTTTATGTCGGTTCCGTTGTCGGATATCGATACCATCCGGCATACCTTGACACCTATCTTGTTGAGTTCTACAGCTATTGCCGAGGAATTGGTGTCTACTATCTGGCCGATGAGAATCTCATCACCGACAGTACAGATGGCGGCTGTCTTCATATTGCAGGTCTATTTATGTGATTGTGATTTAAGATATTTCAGAATCTTCCGGACGGCCCCAGGTCCGTTGTAGACAAAACCGGTATATATCTGTATCAGAGAGGCTCCTGCGTCCAGCATCTCCTTGGCCTGTTCCGGACTCATAATACCGCCTACACCGATGATCGGCAGTATTCCGCCGGTCTTGTCGTGAATGTGTCTGACCATCGCCAGGCTGCGTTCATACAGCGGCTGGCCGCTGAGCCCTCCGTTGCCTATGGCCTGTACTTTTTCCGGGTCGGATACAAGGCCTTCTCTGGAATTGGTAGTGTTTGTGGCTATGATACCGTCCAGCCCGGATGTAAGCGCCAGCTCCACTATACGGTCCACATGGTCGTATGGTATGTCGGGGGATATTTTGAGCAGGATAGGGCGGTAATCATCATAGTATCTTCTGAGAGTTAGCAGTCGGTCCACTATATCAGCCAGATAGCCTACGTCCTGCAGTACGGTGAGATCCTTGACATTCGGGCACGAGACATTGACAGTAAAGTAGTCCACATAGTCGTACAGCAGCGAGAACGCCCTCTCGTAATCCTTGTAGGCCTCCTCATTGGGAGTAACGGAAGCCTTTGCTATATTGCCTCCTATTATAACGTTGGGCCTGTGTTTCTGCAGTTGGGATACGGCGTATTTTACGCCTTTATTGTTGATACCCATCCTGTTGATGATGGCTCTGTCTTCGACCAGGCGGAACAGCCTGGGCTTGGGGTTGCCTGGCTGGGCCTCAGGAGTCAGGGAACCGATCTCCACGAAACTGAATCCGAAATTGCCCATGTCGTTATAGAACTCTCCGTTCTTGTCCAGGCCGGCTGCAAGGCCTACAGGATTCCTGAAAGTGAGCCCGAATACGTCCCTTTTGAGCTCTCCTTCTTTGTCGCGCACTCTGAAAATGGCGCGTATTATGTTCTGGGACAGAGGTATATAATGTAGAAAATGCAGTATTCTGAATGTGATGGCGTGCGCTGTTTCCGCAGAGAAAGAGAAAAGTATACGTCGTATTAATCTGTACATAGTATCTGCTGTTGAATCAATGGCAAATATACGTAAAAACTATTTAGGTGGATAAAATTCCTGAAATGTTCCGTCAGAGTAGAACAATGTGATCCGTCTGACCTCTTTGGCGGATATCCTGGGCACTGTGCGGGGTTCTTCAGAGTCGTCCAGAATCATCTCATCATCATTATCATCCATGATTTCCTGCGGACTGTTGATGTCTATATGTCCGCTCTGTCCGGAAAACAAGTCTCCGTTGTCGGACGGCAGGGGAGATGCCGGCTGATCCTGTTCACGGAACGGCTTGCCTTTGCCGAGGAGGAACCAGTCGGGATTGACAGACGGAAACTTGAGCAGAAATTTCTGGATAAACTCAAAACTCGGCTTGTTCCGCCCTGAGAGGATATGCGAGACATTGGCCCTTTGTATCCCCATTATGTCCGCAAATTGAGCCGGCTTAAGCTGTTCGAGCTCCAAAAATTGTTGTAAACGCCTATTCATATTTGTTAATTCTTACAGTTACAAATGTACACATTATTTTGTTAACAAATGAACTCAAGCAGAAAAGAACAAATGTTAACACATTAGTCTAAACTTTTACTTGGTTTGATAATCAATGCATTATAATATGCACTATAATTAAATAGATACTATATATAGACTTTAACTAATAACTGATAACAAGTAAATTATATATTATATATTATGATTTCAAGCAGCATAATCATGATGAATCATACAATCTGCTGTCTGATACGACTTATTATAACTCTAGATAAATATGCATAAATAACTGATTATCCGTATATAGTATGATGTAAAAACACAACATAACAAAAAATTATTAAACAATTATAGCCAGAATTTATCTATTTACAAATGTCTGCGAAACACGTTTACAAAACCACCTATACAGAGTGTTGATAAGTTATTAACAGATGTAAACAATTTTGAAAAAACGATTATTTTGAGATGGCCTGGATATTGTATAGATTTGCATCGGAAAGTCCGTTAAAACGGCTAAAAACGCATAAAGATGGCAATACCCGAAATCAATATTTCTGACTATACCTACGATCTTCCTGAGGACCGCATTGCCTCCTATCCCGTGGCTGAGCGTGATGCCTCAAAATTGCTTATATATAATAAAGGTGTCATTTCCGACACTGTTTTCTCCCGCCTGCCGGAGATAATTCCCTCCGACAGCCTGATGGTCTTCAACAATACCAAGGTTGTTCCGGCCAGACTCCTTTTCAGACGGGCCACCGGGGCCTTTATAGAGATATTCTGCCTTGAGCCTGCTGAGCCGGAGGATTACAACCTGTGTTTCGCCTCTACCTCGACCTGCGTCTGGAATGTGATTGTAGGAAATAAGAAAAAATGGAAAGGCGAGCCGATAAAGTTGTATTTGCCTGAAAATCACGATACTTCACTGGAGGCTATGGATTTGGAAGCTGTATTGGAGGGTGAGTCTGACGGAAAGATCCAGGTGCGTTTGCGCTGGAGGGGCGGAGAGCCTTTCTCAAAAGTCATGGAGATGTGCGGAAAGGTGCCTATTCCGCCTTATCTTCACCGTGATTCGGAAAGTATTGACACAGAGAGATATCAGACTTTATATGCGGCATACAGGGGCTCTGTGGCGGCTCCTACGGCCGGCCTGCACTTCTCGGACAATGTCCTGAAAGGGCTGGACGTGCGTGGAATAGAGCGGGAGAATGTGTGTCTGCATGTGGGCGCGGGTACATTTCTTCCGGTGAAAAGCGAGGCGATATCCGGCCACACTATGCATTCCGAACCGTTTTCCATATCATTCGATACTTTGAATAGAATATACAACAATCTTGGTAATAAGGATATTATCGCTGTCGGTACAACCAGTGTGAGAACTTTGGAGTCGCTCTATTGGCTGGGAGCCGACTGTGCTCTGTCGGGAGCAGCTGACTGGACTCCATCGCCTGTCGGACAATGGGTTCCGTATGAGTCGGGGGCAAAGGACGTGCCGGTTAAGGATGCTTTCGGCGCATTGTTGGAATATTGCGGGCGGAATAATCTCGACCGCATAATCGACCGGACCAGGATCATCATCGTGCCGTCATACCGTTATAAGGTGGTAACCAATCTGATAACCAACTTCCATCAGCCCAACAGCACGCTGCTTCTGCTGATAGCGGCCCTTATCGGAGAAGACTGGAGAAAGGTCTACGCCTATGCACTGGAACACGGTTTCCGTTTCCTCAGTTACGGGGATTCCTCCCTGCTTATACCCCGCGTATAGTTTGGCGGATAGGGCTTTTTTATGTACATTTGCCACTATGAAAGCTTTTTAGAATGAGGAAAATAAAAATAGTAACGGTTCTGTTGTCGTGCATTCTTGCATTCCTTGTGGCTGTGGGAACTTTTACTTTCCGCAGGGCCGGCAATGATTTTCCTACTGAAAAAGCTGTTCAGGATCTGAAGATTATATCATCCAAACCTCATTCCGTACTGCATCCCGAAGAGAGAGAGGCGGTCAGGAACTATCTCCATGACCGCCTGGAAGAGCTTGGAGGCAGTCCGGAGATACTCCGCTATGATGATACTGTCGCGAATGTCTACTGCCGGTTCGAGCCGGCCGGCAGGGATACTTCGGACTCATACCTTTTACTGGTGGCGCATCTGGATTCCAGATTTCCTGAGCAGACGCCTAAAGGTACTGTATGTTCTTATGGTGCAGCAGATGACGGATATGGACTTGTAGTGATACTTGAATTAGTGCGGGGTGCATTGGAATATGCCGCTGACTGGAATCAGGGACTAAAAGTCCTGTTTACGGACTCGGAAGAGAGAAATCTGGACGGTATGAGGTGTGCGCTGGAGAGAAGCAACTCTCTGTTTGACAATGTCGGGCTGGCCGTCAATGTGGAAGCCAGGGGGGTGAAGGGCCCGGCCCTGCTGTTTGAGACTTCGGGCGGCAATGCAGCTTTAATGGACTTTTATACAGACTATGCGCATAGTCCGTACACATATTCCATGACCTCGGCTGTATATGAAGTGATGCCCAACTATACGGACTTTACTCTGTTAAAACCGCTTTTCCCGGGTTATAATTTCTCTGTGATTGACAATCTGCACTACTATCACAACGACAGGGACAATTTCTCCAATATTCATCCTGAGTCCATTGCACACTACGGAGTGCAGCTCGCGCCTATGCTGAGAGAATACCTGACAGGGAAGCAGTATTCTGACCCTGAATATTTCAGAAGTGATGACAGCCGGATAGTCTTTACTGTTCCGGGACTGGGAACGTTCAATTTTACAAGGACAGGCTACTATCTGCTCAACGCAGTGGCTCTGGCCCTATTCGTGCTGACTATGAGTCTGTATGCCGCCATAGGCCGGGTGAGGATGCGCAATGTGCTTCGCAATTCATTGACTGTCACCTGTTGCGGCGTCCTTTTGGCGGCAGCGCTTACGGGTGTGGTTTACGCTGCGGCGCGGCTGTCCGGAGTGCCGTTCTCGCTTTTCTCCACCAAATTCCTTACCTGGGACTGGGTATTGTCGCTTGTGGTAGCCGGTCTTACAGCGTACCTCTATATACGGTTTTTCGTATCAAAAGTCCGTAAGTCGGACAGTTTTGTATTTGAGCACGTGCTTGGGCTGCTGCTGGTGATGCTTGTGCTCTCCGCCGTGCTGCTATTTACGGTCGGAGAGAATTTCTTCCTGCTGCTGCCGGCTCTCTGCGCTGTAGTGGCACTGCTGCTGCACTTGTTCGTGTATATGAATCTGATGTCTCTTCCTGCGTTGCTTCTGGTGGAGATTACCGGGGTGTCCTTTCTGTACAACCTCTATACAGCGTTGACTGTAGGCTCCTTGGGGATTGTTATGTTTTTGGCATATTTTTATTTAATCATAGCGGCCTCCCTTGTGAGGTGCTTTATGTATCAAAGAAGATAAGATGGGCAAAGATTATTCCAATATCAGACCTTATGATGACAGGGAGACTTCGCAGGCACTGAAGCGTGTTGCGTCGGCTCCTGAGCTTAAAGCTATTTCAGACTTTATTTATGGCCCCGGGCACGAGGAGGAGCTTCGTGACAGGCTGCGTAACCTGGACGGGATATATCAGTTCCAGGCATCTGTGATGGCCGGAGTCATACAGGCCATCATAGACAAGACTTCGGCAGGACTTACCGTAGAGGGGCTGGAGCATATCAGGGACGGAAGGAAGCATATGCTCATCTCCAACCACAGGGATATCATCCTGGATCCGGCGATTATCCAGCTGGTGCTCTTCAACCATCATATTTCCACGACAGAGATAGCCGTAGGAGACAACCTCATAGCCAATCCGCTGATTGAGGACATTTTCCGCTCCAACCGCATGATAAAGGTCGTAAGGGGAGGTACGCCGAGGGAGAAATATATCTCGTCATCCCTTCTGTCGTCGTATATGCGGGAGAATATTACCTCGGACAGGTGCTCCGTATGGATAGCGCAGCGCAACGGCCGTTCCAAAGACGGGCACGACGCCACCGAACAGGGCCTGCTTAAGATGTTCGAGATGAGCGGAAGCGGGGACTTTGTCAAGGACTTCAGGGAACTGTCGATACTTCCTATAGCCATATCCTATCAGTATGAGCCGTGCGACTTTCTGAAAGCCAGGGAACTGTATATCTCCAGAAAGGAGCGGTATGTCAAGAAGCCCGGAGAGGACACGATAAGCATACTGACCGGTGTAAGGCAGGATAAGGGCCGCATAGCGTTTCATTTCTGCCCGGAAATCACTGAGCGGGAACTGACTGAGTGTGCCTCATACGAGAAGAACGAGCGGTTCAAGGCCCTGGCGGACATCATGGACGGCAGGATCTGCGGCAGTTACCGTCTGTGGGATACCAACTACATAGCATACGATATGCTTGAGAAAGGAGATGCCTGTGCTTCCGAGTATACGCCTGAGAGCCGCGCTGTCTTCCTTGAGCGCATGAAAAAGGGCCTTTCCGCCATAGTGGAGAAAGAGCCCTGTATCGATATGGATGAGCTGACGGAGATATATCTCTCTATCTATGCTAATCCTGTACGTTCCGTACGTGAACGTCAAGCTGGGGATAGGGGAAGGTCATGCCCTGTTTAGGGAAATCCTCGTAGATGAGCTTGTTGATGTCAAAGTACAGGCCCCAGTAGTCGCTGTTCTTCGTCCATGCCCTGGCTGTCAGGATGATGGCGCTGTCTCCGAGCTGCGAAAGGGCTGCGAAGGGAGGCTCCGGTGTGTTCAGGACTCTGGGATCCTTGCTGAGATAGTCTTTCAGCAGCGCGATGCCCTTTTCCGCATCATCTCCGTACGATACGCTGATGTTCCAGTCTACGCGCCTGAGTTCGGATGTACTGTAGTTCTGGATGTTGCTGTTGGCGACGGAGCCGTTGGGCAGATGCACTATCTTATTGTCCACAGTGTGGATCTGGGTGGAGGTGATGTTGATGGCATCCACTGTACCGCTGAAGCCATTGGCATCGATATAGTCTCCGACTTTAAAAGGCTTGAACAGCAGCAGCATCACTCCGCCCGCAAAGTTCTGCAGTGTACCGCTCAGCGCCATGCCGACAGCCAGGCCGCCGGCGGCCAGAAGAGCTGCGAACGTGCTGGTGGGCACACCCAGGATGCTTACAACCACGATAAACAGAATCACGGTCAGGGATATGTTGACGAAGCTTACCGTGAATGTCGCCAGGGAAGGTTCTACTTTTCTCTTTATGAATACCTTCCGGAGAAGTTTCTTTACGCGTCTGATAATCCATGCGCCCAGCAGGTACAGGAGTATTGCCGCCAGGACTTTCAGTCCCCATTTGATAATGCTTTCAGAGACGGATGAGAAGATTTCCTGTCCGCTCATGGAAGAGAGTTTGTGGATAGTCTCGCTGATTTCCACCGCAAGTGTGTCGGATGGATCAGGTGTTAAGTCTATTTGTGGTATCATAAAATTGATATTTGTAATAATATTGGCAAATTTACTTAACTTTTATTACATTTGCTAATTGAAAATTTATAAATACTATCTTTGATGAAAAAGGAAATAACACTGGATCAGGCCGTCTCAATGGTAAAGGACGGCATGACCGTCATGGTCGGAGGTTTTCTGGGCGTAGGCGCTCCTCTCCGGATCATGGACGCGCTCGCAGAAAGTGGAGTCAAGGACCTGACTGTCATCTGCAACGACACGGCGTTCCCCGATAAGTCTCTCGGAAAGCTGGTCGTCAACAAACAGATTAAGAAACTCATTGTGTCACATGTCGGTACCAATCCCGAGACAGGCAACCAGATGAATGCCGGAGAACTGGAAGTGGAGTTCTCGCCCCAGGGTACTCTCGCTGAAAGGATTCGTGCCAAAGGTGCTGGCCTTGGCGGAGTGCTTACCACAACCGGCATGGGTACTCTCGTAGCCGAGGGCAAGCCCGTGGTCAACGTGGACGGCAAGGATTATCTGCTGGAGAAGCCTCTGGGAGCCGATATCGCTCTGCTGGGCGCATCCATAGCCGATGAGTCAGGCAATCTGGTGTACAAGGGCACCACTCAGAATTTCAACCCCGTAATGGCCATGGCTGCCGACCTCGTGATAGTGGAGGCCGAGAAGGTGGTTCCCGTAGGGGAGATAGCTCCCGAGGCAGTTCATACCCCGGGTATTTTTGTGAATTATATCTATAAAAGGAAGTAACAATGGGCGCAAAATCACTTATCAGAATGCGTATGAGCTGCCATGACGCACACTACGGCGGCAATCTTGTGGACGGAGCCAAGATGCTCCAGCTTTTCGGAGACGTGGCGACTGAGCTGCTTATCATCAATGACGGAGACGAAGGCCTGTTCAAGGCGTATGACAATGTCGAGTTCATGGCTCCCGTATATGCAGGAGACTATATCGAGGCCGAGGGTGAGATCGTGTCGGTGGGCAATACCTCCCGCAAGATGGTCTTCGAGGCCAGAAAGGTGATAGCACCCCGTCCTGACGTGTCGGACTCGGCTGCGGACGTGCTCGCAGAGCCTATAGTGGTCTGCAGGGCAAGCGGTACATGCGTGGTGCCCAAGAAGTGTCAGAGGAAATAACAACATCACTGTCTTTATATGGAAAAATTGATAATCACCGCCGCCATCTGCGGTGCCGAGGTGCTCAAGGAGCACAATCCGGCAGTTCCTTATACCGTGGAGGAGTGCGTCAGGGAAGCCAAATCGGCCTATAATGCCGGAGCATCCCTCATCCATCTTCACGTGCGTGAGGATGACGGTACGCCTACCCAGAGCAAGGAGCGTTTCAGAGTCATCATCGAGGCCATCAAGAAAGAATGTCCCGATGTCATCATCCAGCCTTCTACAGGCGGAGCCGTGGGCATGACCAACGACGAGAGGCTTCAGCCCACCGAGCTGCTGCCCGAGATGGCAACTCTTGACTGCGGTACTCTCAACTTCGGTGGAGACGATATCTTCGAGAATACGGAGAACACCATCAAGTATTTCGGTCAGAGGATGATAGAGCGCGGTATCAAACCTGAGCTCGAGGTCTTCGACAAGTCCATGATCGAGATGGCCCTCAGACTGCACCGCAAGGGATATATCCAGGCACCCATGCATTTTGACTTCGTAATGGGTGTGAACGGAGGTATCGGAGGAGATCTCCGCGACTTCGTCTTCATGCGCGGCAGCATACCCGCTGACGCCACATATACTGTGGCCGGTATCGGCCGCTACGAGTTCCCTCTGGCAGCGGCAGCCATCATCGACGGAGGTCACGTCAGGGTGGGCTTCGAGGACAATGTATACCTGAGCAAGGGTGTCCTGGCCAAGTCCAACGGAGAGTTGGTGGAGAAGGTGGTGCGTATCGCCCGCGAGTTCGGACGCGAGATCGCCACACCGGCCGAGGCACGTAGGATACTGTCTCTTAAACCTCTTGAGTAAATATTTAAAATGAATTAATCAACTATCTTAAAATCACAAATTTATGGCACAGAAACACGGAAATAAATACGGAGTTCACAGAGTAATTTCACCTAAGGGAGTGCTCCCTCAGCCCGCTGACAAGCTGGACAACAATATGGACGAGATCTACGACAATGAGATACTCATCGACGTACAGACCCTCAATATTGACTCGGCTTCTTTCACCGATATCTCCAACCGCGCCGGCGGTGACCCCGAGAAGATCAAGGAGATCATGCTGGATATAGTAGCTAAGCAGGGCAAGCACCGCAATCCCTGGACAGGTTCGGGCGGAATGCTTCTCGGTACTGTCGAGAAGATAGGCGATGCCCTCAAGGACAAGATCGACCTCAAGGAAGGCGACAAGATCGCTACTCTCGTATCCCTGTCACTGACACCTCTGCGCATCGACAGGATCAAGGAGATCCGCGCTGATGTGGACCAGGTGGACATCGACGGTAAGGCTATCCTCTTCGAGAGCGGTATCTACGCCAAGATCCCTTCGGACCTGCCTGAGAAGCTTGCGCTCTCAGCTCTCGATGTGGCCGGAGCTCCCGCCCAGACAGCCAAGCTGGTAAAGCCCGGAGATACAGTCCTGATCATCGGAGCCGGCGGCAAGTCCGGTATGCTCTGCTGCTACGAGGCCAAGAAACGCGCCGGTGTTACCGGTAAGGTTATCGGTCTCTGCCACAGCGAGAAGAGCACCAAGAGACTTCAGGCTCTCGGATTCTGCGACTATGTGTTCTCGGCTGACGCAACCCAGGCAGTACCCGTACTGGAGAAGATAGAGGAGCTTACAAAGGGCCAGATGTGCGACATCACCATCAACAACGTGAACATCCCCGATACAGAGATGACATCCATTCTCTGCACCAAGGACACCGGTCTGGTATACTTCTTCTCCATGGCCACCAGCTTTACGAAGGCGGCTCTCGGAGCCGAGGGTGTCGGCAGCGATGTCACCATGCTCATCGGAAACGGTTACACCAAGGGTCATGCCGAGATTACTCTGCAGGAACTCAGGGAAAGCGAGGAACTCAGAAAGATATTCACGGAACTCTACGCCTGATAGTTTGCTATGGAAGACCGTTCGCGTAGAAAAATACTGTTCCCCGAAGTTACGGACGAGCAGTGGAATGACTGGAAATGGCAGGTCAAGAACCGTATAGAGACTCTTGACCAGCTTAAGAAATACATTAAGCTCACTCCGGAGGAGGAAGAGGGGGTCCGCAAGACCCTCTCCACCCTTAGGATGGCTATCACTCCTTATTATCTGTCGCTGATTGATCCGGACGATCCTCACTGTCCTATCAGGAGGCAGGCTATACCTACGGCAGCCGAGACATTCCAGGCTCCCGAGGACCTGCTGGACCCCCTGCACGAGGACGAGGACTCTCCGACACCCGGACTGACCCACAGGTATCCCGACAGGGTCCTGATGCTCATCACCGACATGTGCTCTATGTACTGCCGTCACTGTACCCGCCGCCGTTTCGCCGGCCAGAAAGACGCAGAGTCTCCCGGAGACAGGATTGAGAAGTGCATCGAGTATGTGGAGAGGACTCCCGTGGTCAGGGATGTGCTTCTCTCTGGCGGAGATGCCCTGATGGTCAGCGATGCAAAGCTGGAGTACATCATCAAGAGACTGCGTGCCATACCTCACGTGGAGATTATCCGTATCGGCTCCCGCACCCCCGTCGTATGTCCCCAGAGGATTACCGACGACCTGTGCAACATGCTGAAGAAGTATCATCCGATATGGCTCAACACGCACTTCAACCATCCCAATGAGGTTACTCCCGAGTCAGCGGCCGCATGTGCCCGTCTGGCCGATGCGGGCGTGCCTCTCGGCAACCAGTCCGTGCTCCTGCGCGGAGTCAACGACTGCGTGTATGTCATGAAGCATCTGGTACACGAGCTGGTGAAGATGAGGGTGAGACCTTATTATATATACCAGTGCGACCTGTCTATGGGACTCGAGCATTTCCGTACCCCTGTATCGAAGGGTATAGAGATCATCGAGGGCCTCAGGGGACATACCTCCGGTTTTGCGGTGCCTACTTTTGTCGTGGATGCTCCCGGCGGAGGCGGCAAGACCCCTGTTATGCCCCAGTATGTCATATCCCAGTCACCGGGCAAGGTGGTTCTCAGGAATTTCGAGGGTGTGATTACTACATACACAGAACCGCCTGAGTATCATTCGGAGTGCCATTGTCCCGACTGTGAGGCCAAGGCCAGACTTGAGGGTGTGGCGTCGCTCCTGGAGGGCGAGAAGATGACTATCGAGCCCACTGTCCTTAAGAGAAGGGAAAGACATCACAGCAAATAATATTGACTAGATGCCATTTGTCCATGAACTGTTGAACTATCGGAGTGTGGCGGTCGTCGGTATGGAGAAGAACTGCGGCAAGACAGAATGCCTCAATTACATCATCCGCCGTATGCCGCTGGACGGGCGCAGAGTATGCGTGACATCCATAGGACTGGACGGAGAGAGGACCGATCAGGTCACACGGACTCCCAAGCCGGAGATAGTGCTCCGCGAGGGTATGTTCTTCTCGACATCCGAGACTCATTACCGGGCCCGCAGGATGGTGTCCGAACTGGTGGATGTATCCGATGAGACTACAGTTCTGGGAAGACTGATAACTGCGAAGGTGGTCTCGGAAGGAAAGGTAATCCTTTCGGGGCCTTCTTCGACAGCTTCCCTGAGAAGATGGATGGACGGCTTATCCGGTTTCGGAATAGACCTTACGATAATAGACGGAGCGTTGTCGCGCAAGAGCAGCGCGTCCCCGGCCGTGAGCGATGCGATGGTCCTGGCGACAGGTGCCGCGCTTTCCTCCAGCCTTTCCACTCTGGTGGACCTTACGGCGTTCTGCGTCGGGATGATACGTCTGCCGTTGGCTGAGACGCATCCGGACACGGCCCGTTCAGTGACCGTATCCTCCATGGCTCCGGACGTGGAGATATGCGAGGATACAGATAGGGTGGATGTAACGGGAGCTCTGACAGACAGACTGCTGGCCCGTCTGACACAGGACGGGGGCCTGGACAGATACGAGGTCGTGGTGGAGGATTTCACCAGGATATTCGTCACTCCGGGGCAGTACCGCAGTTTTGTACGTGCCGGCGGACGGCTGAGAGTACGCCGGCGTACAGTGTTGTTGGCCGTATGTGTCAATCCGCTGGCTCCCAACGGTTATCGTCTGGATTCGGAACTTTTGTGCGCAAGACTGTCCGACAAGTTGCAGATACCGGTGTACGATATAAAGAGACATGAAGCTTAGAGACATCATAGACTCGCCCTGCGGTCTCAGGTATATGATAGAGACTCTTCCGGTCGCTTCCGGATACTCTCTCAGATACCTGATGGACTCATCATCCTGCTCCTGCGAGGAGGATGTCCGGGATGCCTATGCGGTACTCGGGAGCTTTATGCCAGTAGCATCCGACGGCAATCTGACAGCCATGCTCCATACGGAGCTGTGCGGACTGAAAAACATATCCGGCACTCTCGACCGGACTGAGTCAGGGGCTACTGTGGATGATATAGAGCTCTTCGAGATCAAGCATCTCATCATGCTGGGCAGGAGAGTGTCCTCGCATCTGTCATCAGCGGGTCATTCAGGACTCTTTCCTGAGATGCCGTCCCTGGAAGTTCCGCTGTCAGTGCTTGATCCGGACGGAAACAATATAGCTTCGTTCTATATCTACGATTCTTATTCGGAGGAACTTGCGCGTCTAAGGCTTCTTATCTCCAGGGATAGCAATCCCGATACAAGGGAGAGACTCATGCAGCAGGAGCAGGACGAGGAAAGCCGTATCAGGGTCCGTATATGCGATGCATTGCGGCCTTTTGTTCCTGAGCTGAGAAAACTGATGGAGTCCCTGGCTGTCCTGGACATCAGTCTGGCCAAGGCCGTACAGATGCGGGAAATGGGGCTGTGCATACCGGAGATATCTTCAGGGACTACTTCATATAAAGACATGTATCATCCTTATATTAAGTCTATCCTGGAAAAAGACGGCAAGGAATTTACTCCCATAGATGTCTCGTTCGGAGACAGACCGGTGGTCATAATCGGTGCCAATATGGGAGGAAAGACAGTCGTACTGAAGATGGCTGCTCTGTGCCAGTATCTCTTCTCTTTCGGCATGGGCATACCGGCAGAATCGGCACGGATAGAGCTGAAGCGACAGGTCTTCTTCATATCAGGGGACGCTCAGGACATGACGGCCGGTCTGTCCTCGTTCGCCGCGGAGATGACCGCCATAGACAGTGCGGTCCGCGCTTCCGCAACAGACGGAGCCGGTATGGTGGCTATGATAGACGAGCCGGCGCGGAGTACCAATCCTATCGAGGGGATGGCTCTTGTCGAGTCGCTTGTGTCACTGCTGGGCCGCAGAGGAGCTGCGCTCCTGCTGACCACGCATTACAATGTTTCTTCCGGTGACTGTGACTGCCGCAGGCTGCGTGTGACCGGAATAGTGAATGGAAAAATGAATTACAGGCTCTGCCCGGCCCCGGACGGGGATGTACCCCACGAGGCCCTCAATGTGGCTGAGTCCTTGAATATTTCCCCTGAATGGATAGGGGAGGCAAAAAAACTGTTGAAGTATGAATAGCAAATTAGGATTAGATTCTAAGAAAGTGGCATACGCCAGGCAGCTCGCTGCCGGTGTTGCTGCCGATGTCCAGCGTTTTGTGGACGGTTATACCACTGTCGCAGTGGAGAGAACCCTGTGCCGTCTGCTCGGAATAGACGGAGTGGACGCCAACTCGGTGCCCCTTCCCAATGTGGTGGTGGACAGTCTCAAGGCTGCCGGAGTCCTTGGAGAAGGCGCGTTGTTCTATGTGGGCAATGCCATGGTAGTTACCGGGAAGACTCCCATGCAGATAGCAGAGGAGATCGCTGACGGCAAACTGGACATTACAAAATTGGAAATCCGCCCCAAGGCTGAGATAGACAAGGCTCTCGAGGCCCCGATAAAGGCCTCTGTGGAGAAAATCAAGGCCCGCAGGAAAAGGCGCGAGGACTATATCGAGAAGATAGGAGAGGGTCCCAAGCCCTACATCTATGTGATCGTGGCTACGGGCAACATCTACGAGGACGTGGTGCAGGCCGAGGCCGCCGCACGTCAGGGTGCCGACATCATCGCCGTCATCCGCACCACCGGCCAGTCCCTGCTGGACTATGTGCCCTATGGAGCCACTACCGAGGGCTTCGGCGGCACTTATGCCACACAGGAGAATTTCCGAATCATGCGCCAGGCCCTGGACAAGGTGGGAGAGGAGGTAGGACGCTACATCCGCCTGTGTAACTACTGCTCCGGCCTGTGTATGCCCGAGATAGCCGTAATGGGTGCATTTGAGGGACTTGATGTGATGCTCAATGATGCGCTCTACGGCATCCTGTTCCGCGACATCAACATGCAGAGAACGATGATAGACCAGTTCTTCTCCAGGGTGATCAACGGATTTGCCGGAGTCATCATCAATACCGGAGAGGACAACTACCTGACCACTGCCGATGCAGTCGAGGCTGCCCACACCGTACTGGCCTCCGACATCATCAACGAGCAGCTGGCTCTCATAGCCGGCCTTCCCGAGGAGCAGATGGGACTCGGACATGCCTTCGAGATGGACCCGATGCTTGAGAACGGCTTCCTGCTGGAGCTCGCCCAGGCCCAGATGGCCCGCGAGATCTTCCCCAAGGCTCCGCTTAAATACATGCCCCCGACAAAGTTCATGACTGGCAATATCTTCCGGGGCCATATCCAGGACGCTCTCTTCAATATGGTGGGTATCTGGACCAACCAGGGTATCCAGCTTCTGGGTATGCCTACCGAGGCCATCCATACTCCCTTCATGTCCGACCGTTTCCTGTCAATCGAGAACGCCAAGTATATCTTCAACAACATGAAGAGCATAGGCGACGAGGTGGAGTTCAAGGAAGGCGGCATCATCCGTACACGCGCCAAGGAGGTGCTGGACAAGGCCATAGAGCTGCTGGAGAAGCTGAACAAGGAAGGACTTTTCACGGCTTTGGAGAAAGGTATCTTCGCCGATGTCAAGCGTCCCCGTAACGGAGGCAAGGGACTCGACGGCGTGACCCCCAAGGGGCAGAACTATATGAATCCGTTTATTAAGATAATGTTAGGAGGAAAATAATATGAGCGGCGGTTTATATTCAATGGAGGAGAAGGATTTTGACAAGAATCTGAACCTCAAGGCAATCAAACCCTACGGGGATACAATGAACGACGGTAAGGTGCAGCTCAGCTTCACTCTTCCCGTTCCGGCCGGAGACGAGGCAGTGGAGGCTGCCAAGCAGCTTATCAAGGCCATGGGGCTGAATAACCCTCAGGTGGTGTTCTACAAAGAGCTCAACCCCGGTTTCACATTCTTCAACTGCTACGGAAGCGCCACTCAGACAGTGGACTTTACAGCCATACACGTGCCTAAAGTAGAGTCCAACGTCATGGACATGCCCGCAACCGACGAGTATATCCGGGAGAATATCGGACGCAAGCTCGTTATCGTCGGTGCAAGTACCGGTACGGACGCGCACACTGTCGGAATCGACGCTATCATGAACATGAAGGGCTATGCCGGACATTATGGCCTGGAGCGCTACGATATGATAGATGCCTATAATCTTGGCAGTCAGGTACCTAACGAGGACTTTATCGCCAAGGCGGTGGAACTGCATGCCGATGCCCTTATAGTCTCGCAGACAGTGACCCAGAAGGACATCCATATCAAGAACCTCACCGAACTGGTGGAACTGCTGGAGGCCGAGGGGCTGCGCGACAAGGTCATACTGGCCTGCGGAGGTCCCCGCATCACCCATGAGCTGGCCAAGGAGCTGGGCTACGACGCCGGTTTCGGCATGAACACATACGCCGATGACGTGGCCTCGTTCATCGCGGAGGAGTACGTGAGAAGACACAAGAAACAATAATCACTAATATTCAATACAATGGACAAGAATCAGATCAGAGAGGTGATAGCCCGCAGGGCTGCCCTCGAACTCAAGGACGGAGACGTGGTGAACCTCGGTATAGGTCTTCCCACGATGATTCCCGATTTCCTTCCCGAAGGAGTATCCGTTATCCTGCAGAGCGAGAACGGACTCGTGGGCATGGGCCCCACACCCAGGCCGGGAGAGGAGGATCCGGACTTTATCAATTCAGGCGGCGGATATATTACTGCTGTACCGGGAGCGTATGCCTGCAGCTCCCTCGCCTCGTTTGAAATTATCCGTGGCGGCCATGTGGACGTGACTTTCCTCGGAGCCCTCGAGGTGGACGAGAAAGGAGACCTGGCCAACTGGATTATCCCCGGTAAGAAAGTGCCCGGAATGGGCGGTGCGATGGACCTGCTGGTAGGAGCCCGTAAGGTCATCCTGACCATGGAGCACACTGCCAAGGGCAATCCCAAGATACTCAAGAAATGCCGTTTGCCCCTGACCGCTGCCGGCCAGGTCAATATGATCATCACTGAGATGGGTGTGATGGACATTACCGATAAAGGAATTGTCCTGAGGGAGATCAATCCTGAGTTTACCGTGGAACAGGTTCAGGCTGCCACCGAGGCTCAGCTCATCATTTCCGATGATCTCAAACCCATGAGACAGTAACGGTTATGGAATATAAATTTTTGAAGGCAGAGACTCCGGAGGCAGGAATATGTATCCTGAGCATCTCGCATCCTCAGTCGCTCAACTCGCTGAGCCGTCCTGTGCTGGAGGAGATAAACAGTTTTGTGCTGGATCTTCCTGAAGGTACGGCCGTGCTGATTATCCGTGGAGACGGACCCAAGTCCTTCGTGGCCGGAGCCGATATCTCCCAGATGGCAGGATTCGACGCTGAACAGGGACTGGACTTCGGCCGTTTCGGAGCCGAGGTCTTCCGCAGGATAGAGGAGCTGCCGATACCGGTGATAGCCGCCGTGAACGGCTATGCCCTTGGAGGAGGGTGTGAGCTGGCCATGGCCTGCGATATCCGTATTGCCTCGGAAAAGGCCAAATTCGGCCAGCCGGAGGTGAAGCTGGGCATCATTCCAGGCTTTTCGGGGACTTACCGCCTGCCCAAGCTGGTGGGACAGGGCTATGCCAAGGAGATGATTTATTCCGGCAGAGTAATCAATGCCGAGGAGGCTCTGCGCATAGGTCTGGTCAATCATGTGCTGCCCCCCGAGGAACTGATGGACTATGTCCTGGGACTGGCCCGTGACATCATGGCCAATGCTCCCATTGCGGTGCGCAAGGCGAAGGCCTGCATCAACTCCAACTACGATATGGACGAGACCACGGCTCTTGCAACCGAGAACCGCGCCTTTTCCGAGTGTTTCGCTACCGAAGATCAGAAAACCGGTATGAAAGCATTCCTGGAAAAAGGCAAACCAGAATTTAAGAACAGATAAAACACTGACAGTTATGATAATAGAGAAAATTTCCGTAATCGGAACCGGAACCATGGGATCCGGCATCGTCCAGGCTTTCGCACAGGCCGGACGTAAAGTCACCATGAAGAGCCGCAGCGAGGCTTCCAACGCCAAGGCTATGGCCAGAATCACCAAATCCCTCGGCAAGCTCGTCGAGAAAGGCAAGATGGAGCAGGCTGCTATGGATGCCGCTCTGGCCAACATCACCCTGACCACAGACTACAAGGACATCGCTGACTCCGACCTCATCATCGAGGCAGCGGTGGAGGAGATGAACCTGAAGATCGAGCTGTTCAAGGAACTGGACTCTATCTGCAGGAAGGAGACCATCATAGCCACCAACACATCGTCTCTGTCCATTACCGGTATCGCGGCCAATATCTCAAGGCCCTGCCATGTAATCGGTATGCATTTCTTCAATCCCGCCACCGTGATGAAGCTCGTGGAGATCATCAAGGGACAGATGACCTCGCAGGAAGTGTTTGACGCTGTATTCGCCCTGTGCCAGGAGATCGGCAAGACCCCCGTGGCTGTCAACGAGGCTCCCGGTTTCGTTGTAAACCGCATCCTCATCCCTATGGTGAACGAGGCTGTGGGCATTCTGGCAGACGGAGTGGCTTCCCGCGATGACATCGACGCAGCCATGAAGCTCGGAGCCAACCATCCTATGGGTCCCCTCGCACTGGCAGACCTGATCGGACTGGACGTGTGCCTGGCCATCATGGAGGTGCTTCACAGCGAGTTCGGAGACGACAAATACCGTCCTCATCCACTGCTGAGGAAGATGGTGCGTGCCGGACTTCTGGGCCGCAAGACAGGAGAAGGATTTTACAAATACTAAAACTTTAAACATTACAGAATATGAATTTCAAACTCACACCTACGCAGTCGCTTTTCAGGCAGATGATCAGAGAATTTGCCGAGAAGGAAGTAAAGCCTCTGGCTGCAGAGATAGACGAGCAGGAGAGGTTTCCCATAGAGACAGTCCAGAAGATGGCGCCTCTGGGACTTTTCGGTATACCTCTTCCCGTTGAGTACGGCGGAGCAGGAGGAGACAATATAATGTACACCATCGCAGTAGAGGAGCTTTCGAGAGTATGCGCCACTACCGGTGTAGTGCTCTCGGCCCATACCTCCCTCTGCCTTGCCCCCATTTTCGAGCACGGAACCGAGGAGCAGAAGCGCAAGTACCTGCCCAAGCTCGCCTCAGGAGAATGGCTTGGAGCTTTCGGTCTGACTGAGCCCAATGCCGGCACCGATGCCTCGGCACAGCAGACCACAGCTGTTCTCGACGGAGACGAGTGGGTGCTCAACGGCAACAAGATATTCATCACCAATGCCGGACACGCACATGTCTATGTAATCTTCGCCATGACTGACAAATCCTTGAAGAACAAGGGTATATCCGCGTTTATCGTGGAGGCCGGCACTCCCGGTTTCGAGGTGGGCAAGAAGGAGCTGAAGATGGGTATCAGGGGCTCCGCTACAGCTGAGCTGATCTTCTCCGACTGCCGCATACCCAAGGGCAATCTGCTCGGCAAGGTGGGTGGCGGATTCGCCATCGCGATGAAGACCCTTGACGGAGGCCGTATCGGTATCGCCTCACAGGCTCTCGGCATAGCCCAGGGCGCTCTGGATGAGACCGTTAAGTACACTATGGAGCGCAAGCAGTTCGGCAAGTCGCTCTCTCAGTTCCAGAACACCCAGTTCCAGATGGCCGACCTGAAGACCAGGGTCGAGGCATCACGTCTGCTGGTGCGTTCGGCAGCCTTCAAGAAGGACTGCAAGGAGCCGTATTCGGCAGATGCCGCTATGGCCAAGCTCTTTGCGGCTGAGACGGCCATGGAAGTGACCACAAAGGCAGTGCAGTTCCACGGCGGTTACGGATACACCCGTGAGTATCCCGTGGAGCGCATGATGCGTGATGCCAAGATCACCGAGATCTACGAGGGAACATCCGAAGTTCAGAGAATGGTGATTGCAGCCAGTATGTTTAAAAAGTAAAATCAGTAGAGTATGAATATAGTAGTTTGTATCAAGCAGGTTCCGGATACTACCGAGATAAAGATCAATCCCGTGACCGGTACACTGATCAGGGACGGTGTGCCCAGTATTATGAACCCCGATGACAAGGGCGGACTGGAGATGGCTCTCCGTCTCAAGGATCAGTACGGTGCCCACGTTACAGTAATAACCATGGGACCTCCCCAGGCCGACCAGATACTCAGGGAAGCCTTCGCAATGGGTGTGGACAGGGCAATCCTTCTGACCGACAGAAAGTTTGCAGGAGCGGACACTCTCGCTACCTCGAATGCCCTCGCAGGCGCGCTCAGAACCCTTGAGTGGGATCTGATCATCACAGGCCGTCAGGCCATCGACGGTGATACTGCCCAGGTAGGCCCTCAGACTGCAGAGCATCTCGATATCCCCCAGGTGTCATACGTGTGCGGACTTGAAGTCGAGAAAGGCGGCAAGGCTCTCAGAGTCACCAGGGAGACAGAGGACGGAGTACAGATACTCGAGGCTCAGATGCCCTGCCTTCTGACTGTGCTGTCTTCTGCTGTGAAGCCCAGATATATGAGTGCTCCCGGCATCGTGGAGGCCTACAATAAGAATGTGGAGATCTGGAGTGCCGACAAGATAGACGTGGACGAGAGCAAGCTCGGTCTGAAAGGTTCTCCGACCAAGGTGCTCAAGGCCTTTACCAAGGGTCTCAAGGCTCCCGGAGAGGTGTTCGAGGTCGATCCCGAGGAGGCAGTAGGCATCATCGTTTCCAGACTGAAAGAGAAATTCATTATCTAACACCGTAAATTTGAGCAATATGAATAATAAAAATGATTATAAGAACGTATATGTGTTCGCGGAGCAGAGAGGCGGTGTTGTTCAGTCTGTCGCTCTCGAGCTTATAGGAAAGGCACGTGACCTGGCCGATGCCCTCGGAGAGAAGGTGGTGGCCATCCTCGCCGGCTACAATGTAGAGCCCCTGATCCAGACTCTGTTCGAGTACGGAGCGGACGAGGTGGTAGTGACTGACCATCCCGAGTTGAAGGACTATGTAACTGAGGAATACGCTCAGGCTGTTTCCCAGATTATCGATGCGGTACGCCCCAACATAGTGCTTTTCGGAGCCACTACTATCGGACGTGACTTGGCACCCAGGCTTTCGGCCCGTCTGGCCACAGGTCTTACCGCTGACTGCACCAAGCTGGAGATATCAGAGGACAAGCAGCTGATGATGACCCGTCCCGCTTTCGGCGGCAACCTCATGGCCACCATCATGTGTACGGAGCACCGTCCCCAGATGTCCACAGTCCGTCCCGGTGTGATGCCCAAGCGTGACCCCGAGCCCGGCCGTACAGGCTCTATCGTACGTTTTGAGACCAAGTTTGACCACTCCAAGATCAAAGTGAGACTTATAGAGGAGATCAAGGAGGAGAAGAACAAAGTGGATATCTCCGAGGCGAAGATTCTCGTGTCCGGAGGCCGTGGTGTCGGTTGCAAGGAGGGATTTGCCAAACTCGAAGAGCTTGCGGATGTACTTGGAGCTCAGGTGTCCGCATCCCGTGCGATGGTGGATGCCGGTATCATGCCTCATGACCGTCAGGTGGGCCAGACTGGAAAGACCGTCCGCCCCGACCTCTACCTTGCCCTCGGTATCTCCGGTGCCATCCAGCACCTGGCCGGTATGGAGGAGTCTGACTATATCGTCGCTGTCAATAAGGACAAGTTCGCGCCTATCTTCAGCGTGTCCGATATCGGAATAGTAGGGGATGTCAACAAGATAGTGCCTCTGCTGACTGAAAGACTCAGAAAAGAAATGCAGAAATAATGAGAAAATCCATGTATATGATGCTTGCAGCGGCAATGGCTCTGATGCCTGTTGTCGCGCAGGCTGACGACAATATCAAAGGAGGGACTGCCGGAGCAGTTCCCTCTTTTGCTTTCGGGCTGTTTCAGGATGTCGTTTCCAATGACGGCTCGGACATAGTATTCATCTCTCCCATGAGTGCGTCACTGGCCCTGTCCATGACAGCCAACGGCGCTTCGGAGACTACGCAGCAGGAGATGCTGTCCGCCCTGGGTTTTGACTGCTCCATAAAGGAAGTCAACGAATATAACCGCAGTGTTATGGACCTCTTTGCGTCAGAGCCGGACGGAGTGGAGCTCAATGCAGCCAATTCCATCTGGGTGTCCGACGCATTTCCCCTCAAAGGCAGATTCTGCAGGAAGGTCAGGAAGAATTACGATGCGATGGTGACCAACTTGGATTTTGCCGATCCTGCATCTGTGTCCGTCATCAACCGGTGGTGTGCTGACAATACTGCCGGCCGTATCGACAAGATGATAGAGGCCATTGATCCGACGACACAGCTCTATCTGCTCAATGCACTGTACTTTAAAGGACTGTGGACAACTCCATTCGATGCTTCCCTTACCCGTGAGGATACTTTCCACGGGGACAGCAACGACTCGCAGGTCAAGTTCATGCACAATAAGGCCCATTTCCCTTACTATATGGGCTCAGAAGGTTCCATGGTCGAACTTCCCTACGGTGAAGACAGGAATTTCGTAATGGACGTGATTATTCCGGCTGACGGGGTCTCTGTGGATGAGTTTGTCACCGGACTGGACAATGAGTTGCTCGGCAAGTTTTCCGCCGGTCTCCAGACCGGTGAGATAAGGCTGATGCTGCCGTCTTTCAAGGCCGAATACGAGATATCCCTCAACGCAGCCCTGCAGAGACTGGGCATGAAGGAGGCCTTTACTTCTTCGGCTGATTTCTCAAGTATGTCAAAAGAGCCGCTGATGATCAGCGAGGTTAGGCAGAAGACCTTCATTGAGGTCAATGAGGAAGGCTCCGAGGCTGCGGCCATCACATCAGTCAGTATGATGCGTGCTTCTCTCGGTCCGGAACCCGTCCGCTTTACAGTGGACCGTCCGTTCGTATTCCTCATCCGCGAGCGCACCTCCGGTACCGTCCTCTTCATGGGCCTGGTCCGCAATCTGTAGTAGCCGTCGGTATTATAAAAGACAAGGTCGTCCGGAGAAATCCGTGCGGCCTTGTTTTTTATCTGGGAATTGCTGCTACAGGGTGTTGAAATCCAGAAATGCCACATCACCTATGATATTGCCCTCCGCGTCCTTGTCTGCAGCCAGGATAAAGTAATGTGTGTCAGGAAAAACATCGATGGGAATCTCTGCCCATTCCGGCTGCTCCCCGTCCACACATTCTATGGTCATGTCACCCATGCCCTCGAAAGGGTATATGGACATCAGAATCTGCTCAAGGCTTTCCTGGTTGTCTGTGCTCCATCCGGGTACTATATAGTCCAGGGCAGCATATTCTCCGCTTGTGAACCAGAATCCAGTCTCTGATTTGGAGTATACCCTGAAAGCATAGGAGTTCTCGGTCGCGTCTATTAGAGTAAGGTACTCGGGCTCGGCTGCCGTGGAGATTTCCAATGATGCCGAAGCACTCAGCTGACTACCGTCTTCCGCTATATTGATGGCCGTTGCGTTAATAGTGTATACAGTTTCAGGTTCAAGATCGTCTACATCTATAATATTTGCACTGCCTGTGACAATGTCTTTGTTGAAAACTTCCTCACCATCAGGTGTTGTCACATGGACATAAGCACTGTCAGCTGTACCGACCTCTACTTCAAAACGTATAGAAGAGTGCATTAGTTCATTCTCAAGAGTTTCTGATAAATCAGTAATGACAGGTGCTGTAGGGGCAAGGACTGGATGATCCGGTTTCTGCTCAGGTAAAGTTTCCGTATTGTTGTTCTTGTCGCAGGACACTGTAAGGGACGCAGCAACGAATGTGATAAAGGATATAAAGACGTATTTTCTCATAAGGGTTATATTTAGATATTATCTGTAAAGGTACAAAAATTTTTGTAAATTTGAAGGACTGAAAAATCAGCTATGAGAAAACATATTGATATCGTACAGGGATTTTTGAGAAGCAGGGCGGTGCGCTTTATCGCCATGCTTTTCATTATGCTGTCCATCGCATCGGTGGTGCTGTCATCATTCAAGGAGTTCCAGCAGTACAGCTGGCTGTTCCAGAGTTTCATACATTTTGCCTCGCTGGTATTCCTGATAGAGTACGTGCTTCGGATTTATTCCGCACCCGCGCTTTATCCCGATCTGCCGGCGTACCGTAGCCGCCTGAAGTATGTTTTCTCCTTCTACGGTCTGGTGGACCTGGTGGCGGTCATTCCGTTTGTGATGACCTATTTCTACTGGGACACCGAGATCGTCCACATCATCATCCTTCCGTATGTGTTCGTGGTGTTCAAGCTGATACGATATTCGACAGCCTTCCAGCTTATCCTGAAGGTGATGAAGTCAGTGCGTTCCGAGCTGCTGACGGCGTTTACCGCCTGCCTGATCATCATCTGTTTCTCCGCGATACTGGTCTATTTCGTGGAGAAGGGAGCGCAGCCCGAAGTCTTCAAGAACATCGGAGACAGCATGTGGTGGGCCGTCATAACATTCACTACGGTGGGTTACGGTGACATCTATCCGGTCACGCCAATAGGCCGCATCCTCTGCGCCTTCATCAGCTTCGTCGGCATCGCCATGCTGGCCATCCCCACCGGTATCATCAGCTCGGCCTTCATCGCCTCCATGAAGGACCGCCTCAACAAAAAAGACTGACCTGATGCGGCCAGTCTTTTTTGCACGAAAGAACTTGTTTATCCGACTCAGCGGAGCCAGGCCTCGATGCTGTTCTTGGAAGCACCGTTGAGCAGCTTGCCGCTCTGCCAGTTCAGGGAAGGGTATTCTTTCTTGAGTCGGGCAGCCGAGTTGGCGATGCCGCTGCCGCCGGATGTGGCGAATGGTATCACCGTCTTGCCGGAGAAGTCGTAAGTCTCCAGGAATGTGTTCACCGCTCTGGGCGCAAGGTTCCACCAGATAGGGTAGCCGATGTAGATTACGTCATAGCTTTCCGCATCTTTCAGGTCCGCCTTGATGGCCGGTCTGGACTCGCTGTCATTCATCTCCTTGGTGCTGCGTGATGTCTTGTCGGTCCAGTCAAGGTCGGCGGCTGTGTATTCCTGTATAGGAGTAATCTCATAAAGGTCTCCGCCGGTAGTTTCCGCAATCATCTTCGCAACCTTCTCTGTGATTCCGGTGGCCGAGAAGTAGGCCACAAGTGTCTTTTTACCGTTCATAGCCTGTTGATTCTGTGCACCGGCCGACAGGCATACAGCCGCAGCCGCTGCGATGGTTAATACAATACGTTTCATCTTCATTTGAAATTTGACGTAAAATTACACTTCTTCTCCAAAAGACTATGTACCTATATTACAGAAATAATACCCGATTTTACTTATGATATGAGGAACTGATGCAGGGCGGTGCCTCCGTCTATGGAGGGGCAGAATTCCTCCAGGACATGGAACATCGGTGCTCCGTATGTCTCAATGCCGCCTTTGAGTGTGCTGAGCACGCAGATATCGCCTGCTATGCCGCACAGGTCTATTCTCCCTATATCAAGCCGGTGCATCAGGTAATCTATATGTCTTCTGGAAGTCAGGTTCCTGAAGATGGAATATTCCTCTACGTTTTTCTTATCGCCTTTCTTGAATATCTTCACTTCCCCGGCAGTCCTGTAAAGCGGCTCAACCATAGGAGGGTAGATACATGCACCGACAGTATGCTGCACGCAGTGCATGGGCCATTGCCCTCCGTTCTCCCCGAATGAGCAATGATTGAACGGATGCCAGTCCACCGTCACGGCCTTGCACGCGTACTTTCCGTCCATCTTCTCTATATATTTGATAAGAGCATCCATCTTCTCCGCAGCACCCTCCACAGCCATGCTCCCACTTATGAAGTCAATCTGCGGGTCAATAATCATCAGCATTCGTTTCATAAATCTTCCTCTTTGCACAGTTAAAATTTGGAATAAAGATATTGCAAAAATCGTCTCATAAGAATAAAATGTTTCTGAAATCAAATATTTTTCTATCTTTGCAGCCGCATTCGGGAAACAGGCGACGTATTGTACCACAAAGAGTACGCAGACGTGCGAGCCCATCCGAATGACATCGGTCCGGTAGCTCAGCTGGATAGAGCAACAGCCTTCTAAGCTGTGGGTCTTGGGTTCGAATCCCAACCGGATCACAGATAAGTAATTGAATTTCAAGCAGTTATAGAAATATAACAGCTTTTCTTTTTGTTATTTTCTTTGGTCTTTATCGGAGCGCATCGGCATCCTGGGCATCTGCGGCTGGGGCGGCCTGGCGGTCAATGCAGCTGCCATAGACACCCGCATCAAGGCCACTGTGGCTTCTACGATGTACGACATGAGCCGGGTTACAGCCAACGGCTATTTCGATGCAGCGGACAATGCCGATGCCCGCCACGAGACCCGCCGTCAGCTCAACGCCCAGCGTACCGAGGACTACCGGAACGGCACATACGCGCTTGCCGGAGGAGTCGTCGAGCCTCTGCCTGACGACGCTCCCCAGTTCGTGAAAGACTACTACGCATATTACAAGACTCCGCGCGGCTATCACGGGCGTTCGCTCAACTCCAACAACGGATGGAACAGGACCTCCTCATTGTCCTTCCTCAATATGCCGCTCCTGACGTATGCCGGTGAAATCCAAAGCGCAGTCCTTCTCGTTCACGGCGAGAACGCTCATTCCCGCTATTTCAGCGAGGACACCTACAAGCAGCTCCGGGGCGACAACAAGCAGCTGCTCATCGTCCCAGGCGCAGTCCACACCGACCTCTACGACAACCTCGAGAAGATTCCCTTTGACCGGATAGAGGCATTCTTCTTAAGTAAGTCTCAACATTTGATAAGACTACAAGATTTTAGTATATTTGCAAAGTATGAAGACTACAGGCGAATATCTGAGCATTTTAAAGGGGTTTAAAGCCGCCAAAGCGATACAATACAGTATTGCAAGTATCGGCATATTTGGTTCTGTAGCCAGAGGCGAGCAGACAGAGGGCAGCGATGTAGATATCTGCGTGAGTCTTAACAAACCCAGTATGTTCAATATGGTTCATATAAAGGATGATTTGGAGCAGCTTTTCGGGTGTCAGGTCGATATAGTCCGCATGCGCGATGATATGGATTCTCTCTTACGCCAAAATATAATGGAGGACAGCATTTATGTATGATAGGAAGAAACAGACTGAATATCTTTTGAAGAAGATAGAAACCACATTGGAGAGAATTATCGGCAATTCATCTGAAATCAATTCATATCAGTACTATGCCTCAAGTCCTTCCGGTATGGAAAGACTTGAAAGTACATGTATGCTGCTAATAGCTTTGGGCGAAAGCATTAAAGGGGTAGATAAACTTACCGATAAGCAGTTGCTACAGAATTATCCTCAGGTAGATTGGAAAGGTGCTATGGGAATACGGGACATAATAGCACATCACTATTTTGATCTTGATGCGGAGATTGTCTATGATGTCGTTAAAAACAATTTGCCTCAGATGCTTAATGTCGTAAGACAAATTATTCACGATTTACAATAACTTCTCATGTATCCCTGCTGCGGCGGAAGGCAGTGGGAGTAAGGCCGGAGGACTCCTTGAACCAGCGGCAGAAGAAGGATTCGTTGGGAAAATGCAGGGTGTCGCTGACCTGGCGGACGGAAAGGTCCGTGGAGTTGAGCAGGGCCTTGGCCTCGATAAGGACGCGCTCGCGGATTATGCGGCCGGGGCTTTTGCCGGAGGCGGCCTTGACCTGGCGGGCGAAATACTTCGCGCAGACGCATCGGCGGCCGGCGTAGAACTCGACGCTCCGCTCCTGAGTGCAGAATCTCTGGAGGTCGTCCATGAAATCGAGATACAGCTCATTGGCCCTGCTTCTCACATTTTCCCCTGTAGGAAATTCTTCCTTGATGCGTCCCGCAAAGGAGGAGGTGGATATCTGCAGGAAGCCCTTGACCACGTCCCCTCTGAACCGCTGCTCGGTGAACCGGTATATCCCCTTTACGGCCCTGTACAGCCGGATATAGTTGCTCATGGCCTCCTCTTCCAGATGCACAGTTACCGGAAAAGCCCTGTGCTGGATGAGCGAGGATACCTCAGATGTGGAGCGCTGCAGGTATTCGACATCATGCCCGTCAGTGAAGGCCATTGCTATGATTTTCAGATCGGAAGAGCACATCATGGATTCAACTACCGAACCTGACTGCACTATCAGGGCATCGCCGGCAGAGACCTGGTACTGTCTGCCGTTGACCGAGGCCGTCAGCTGTCCGCGCACCACTACGACAGCAGCCGTAAACGAGAGCTTGTAGGGAAAGCGGTTGATATCCTGCTGTGCATCCCCGGCCGAGACATACGAGGTGAGGGTCCGGTCATCATCCAGATTGTCATCCAAGAAGATGTCCCGGTCTATGGCAAGGCTCTTTCCGAGTTCGTGGAACAGCTCGAGACGTATCAGCGGCAGTGTCTTTTTCATGAGAATCAGTCATTCTGTTCGTAATAATAAGAGTAGTCTATTCCCTTCATAAACATCTCGCGGTCATCAATCTTAGTGGTCAATGCGGGCTTTACCAAGGCTTTGATGTGAGTGCCGTCCGTAACACTTTCACGCATGGCTGCCAAATATTCGTTCTTATCTATCTGACTCCAATCCACACACCTTTTGAGTGACCGTTTTAGCATCAAGTCGAGCCAAATACGGGTAGCACGGCCATTTCCTTCCATGAAAGGATGGGCCACATTCATCTCGATATATTTGTCCATAATCTCATCGAAAGTGGTTTCCGGCATACGCTCAATGACTTGGAGTGTTTCGGGGAAATGCAGGCAATTTGCAAAAGTAAATCCTCCTTTTGAGATATTCTTTGTGCGTACCTGTCCAGCAAAATCGTATAACCCTCCAAAGATATAGGCATGAATCTGTTGCAGACATTTTAAACTGCCGGGTTCAAGAGTGCGCAACAGGCCGCTTTCATATAACTGATAGGCCTTTTTCCGGCTTTGGCCGTCCAATGTGTTGTCGCTGTAGGTGAACCAATCAAGGAATTCGTTTGCCCTGTTATTTGGATAATGTTTAGCCAGTAGGGCTACATTCTCACTATTAAGCACATCCGCCATGCGTAACTTTCCGTCCGGTGCTTCGAATTTGAACCCGTGAGCAGCACTCACGAGTTGAATGCCTTCCTGCTTCAGCTTCCTCTTCAACCATCGCCAGTAGTTTCCAGCCTTCGTATAATCCGGCTCGTTATTGATAGCCCGGACAATATCGGTTGCCGAGAACCACCAGCAGTTATTCTCATCATCCCATACCGCCCGCACTTCCCGGTCATTAAAGAAGCGGATGGATTTCTTTGGTTGTCTTTTTATCTCTTCCATAAATGCAAATTTAGCAAAAAGTTCCAAACAGGACAATTTTGGTGTCATCAAGACAATGTAATATGTCCTGATTGGCAGATAATTTGCAAAATCCACAAGTATAACACGTAGCAAATAAACACAGCGATGGATAGAATTTTAGAACAAAACGACACTCTTTTCAAGCTGTTCGAATACTCCGCAGCCAGATGGCACGGACGCCCGATGGCATCGTACATCGACGGCACCCAGGCCTACACCTACGGCTCGTTCCAGGAGAAGGTCCTGAAGATGTCCGTCCTGCTGGCCCGTCACCATGTCTACGGCGGCAAGGTGACCATTCTGGCCGAGAACTGCCCCAACTGGACGGTGGCCTTCTTCGCCAGTGCCGCCATGGGCCGTGTAGCCGTGCCCATCCTCCCGGCCAGCTCGCAGATGGAGGTGTCGAACATCCTGGATCACTCCGAGTCGGAGGCCCTCTTCGTTTCAGCACGTCAGTTGCGAAAAGTAGAGGAGGG
Source organism: uncultured Bacteroidales bacterium (assembly GCA_944326255.1). Taxonomy (GTDB): domain Bacteria; phylum Bacteroidota; class Bacteroidia; order Bacteroidales; family UBA932; genus Coprenecus. The sequence continues at coordinate 57,402 of CALVDG010000002.1, read as the reverse complement.
CCTGCGCAAGAAGATGAAACTCATCATAGACATTGATACGCTCGGTGTCATCTCCACACAGAATAACGGAGAAACGGAACAGAACAGGAAAGTGGCGGTACGGAATGCCGCTCCACAGTCCAACGACCTGGCTGTCATTATCTACACTTCGGGCACATCCGGCTCTCCGAAAGGGGTGATGCTCAGCCATAGCAATCTCATACACAGCATTCTGGAGGCCTGGCACGCTCAGAAAGCAGGTTATAGGGACAGGTGGCTTTCGATACTGCCGATGGCTCACGCCTACGAGATGGCCCTCGGGATGCTGTATCCTCTAAGCGTCGGTGCTCAGGTGTATTATCTGAAGGGAATGCCCGTACCATCGGTGCTTTTAGGGGCTATGAGACAGGTCCGCCCGACCATCATCCTGACCGTCCCGCTCATCATCGAGAAGGTCTACAAATCGGTATGCCGGACGGTGGATGCCGACAGGCGCCTGAGCCTGATGCGGCGCCGCACCCCCTGGCTGCTGGATATCCTTCTCGGGGCGAAACTCAGGAAAATGACGGGCGGCTGCCTGAAGTTCTTCGGTATCGGCGGGGCGAAGCTCAGTCCCGAGGTGGAGGCCTTCCTGCACCGGATACATTTCCCATACGCCATCGGCTACGGCCTGACGGAGACGGCGCCGCTTGTATGCAACGCCTGTGTGGGCAGGACCCGGGTAGGTTCCATCGGGGTACCGGCATATGGGGTGGAGGTCCGCTTAGACAATGTGGATCCTGCGACGGGAGAAGGGGAGATAGTGGCCCGGGGCCGCAATGTGATGTTGGGCTATTACAAGGACCCCTCCCGCACGGCAAAGGCTATCGGCAAGGACGGCTGGTTCCACACCGGCGATCTGGCGGCGGTGGATGCCAAGGGCCGCTTCTATATCCGTGGCAGGCTCAACAATGTCATCCTAGGAGCGACCGGAGAAAATATTTATCCAGAGGAAATAGAATTTGTAATCAACTCATACCCAGGGGTGGGAGAGTCCTTGGTAGTGGAGCGGGGAAGAGATCTCGTCGGACTGGTCCACATGGAGGAAGGGACTGAGCACAGCTCATTGGCCGATGCCGCCAAGTCCATTCTCGAATACGTCAACAAACGGGTGAACAAGCAGAGTGCCCTCGCCCGCATCGAGATGCTTACCGAACCCTTCAAGAAGACCGCGACCCAGAAGATCCGCCGCTTCCTCTACATGAGCCCCTCACACGCATAAATCTACTCTCATTCCATAATATTTCCGGATCACCGGAGCAGGAAGATGGCCAAGTCGCGGCCATGGTGGTTTTAGTATTTTGCTGTTCCGGTGATTCTTTATAACTCTTCGCTTGATTGAAAATCAGCGGACAATGTATTTGAGACAATATTCGTAATTGTTGCCGGAGCCTGAGTTGACTACGAGGAGGAGCTCTCCTGGATTTTTGGGTATAACTGTCATTGTAAGTGCATGGGAACCAGATATTTCTGTCCATTCGGAGAACCAGGTGTCTCCGTTAACGAGAGCCCACTGGCTGTCATCTTCCGGTATTATGGTGAATGTGTACTGCACGCCGGACTCCAGTATGCCGCTGTAAGGCATGTCTACTATCCTGCATCCGTTATTGAAAGTATAGAATACCGGCAGAGTGCGGACTTTCCCTTCGAGGACCTGGGACAGCAGCTCCTCTCCGTCAATACCGAGTTCTTCCATCTTTCGCAGGTCGGCGTTTTTCAGTTCCGTTATCTGGGGCATTGCGAGCGGTCTGACGTTTTTCAGCCGGGCCAGGTCACTGCGGGTGGGCTCCGGTACTTCATACTGGACGAAACTCCAATAGGCGCCGTCATTACCCTTTATGCTGAGTGTCAGGTTTCCTGGGGTATATGGAGTAAAATTCATGCTATATATTCCCGAGCTGCTTACTGTCCATCCATCGTAGAGATCATCGCCGTTCGTGATTCTAACGTCGCAGTTCTCCAGTTTCCCAAAAGAGAAACTGTATGTGCTGCCTATCCTCAGCTCTTTCTGCAGAGGCATGTCCACTAGAAGCACTTTTCCAACTCCATTGTTATTGAGTTCCGGCATATCATTGCGGTTGGCCATGCAGTACTCCAGCATTTCTTTTGCGTCATAGCCGTATTCGCCCCAGACGGGCCTTATGTAAGGCAGTGCCAGAAACTGCTCTACGCTGAGACGGTTGTCGATGAACTGGAAAATGTCATCGTCAGGGAAATGCGAGAAAATCATCCAGCTTGGATCCACATGGAACCACGTCATGTCGTTGTCGCTGCGCTTGAACACCTTCCCGTCGACCGAGCCGGCGCCCCAAGTCGGATCTATCAGTATGCCGGTTCCGTCTCCTTCTACAACGGCGAATACCCATGCATGTCCTATCTCTTCTCCTACAGACTTCTTCGTGTCTCCGGTGATGATATATGTCTTGATTCCCAGCGGCTCGGCCAGCCTGTAGAAAAGCTCGCAGTAGGCCTGGCATACACCTGTGCGGGAATCCCAGCACTCATCTGCGGTGTAGATGCTGTACGAGGTGTCGTAGCTGATATTCCGGCACAGCCAGCGGTAAATGGCTTTTGCCTGCTCGTATCTGGTGCTGCAGCCTGCCGTAATCTGCCGCGCGGCATTCGAGTAGTCATACCTGGTATCCGATATGTTGTAGGACTGGGCTCTGCTGATAAAAATGGACAGGAAGACAGCCAGTACTGTTCCTGCAAGATGTTTTACATAATTCATAGTTTTTCTTTGAATTTTTATTTGACAATCATGTTTTCAGGTTGGAGATATCCGTGCCGGCGGGTTTTTGGAACAGCCGCAGGCCGAACATAGGCATGGTGGCGATAATGTGTTCGATGATGTCGGCGGCTATGTGCTCGTGGGCGATCCAGTCTTTCTCGCGGGTGAAGAAGTAGATCTGTATCGGCAGACCTTCCGATGTGGGCTCGAGCTGACGTACGAGGATACGCAGTCCGGTGTTGACCTGGGCAAGGGTACTGAGATAATGCTCGGTGGCAGCGCGGAAGAGACCGAGGTTCACCGAGTTGCTGTCCAGAGTCCTGCCATCGGTCCATGCTTCCGAGGAGAAGCGCTCCAGCTCTTCCGGAGTGCAGAACCGGATGGAATTTACGTCAATATTGATGGAACGGGCTACGCGGCGGCCATCGCTCTCGCGCATGCCGCGCCAGTTCTGGAACGAATCGCTGACCAGGGCATAGGGCGGAACGGTCACTATCGTATTGTCCCAGTTGCGGACCTTGACCGTGTTCAGGGTCACTTCCTCCACCGTACCGTTGACACCGTATTTTTCCATGACTATCCAGTCCCCCGGACGCAGCATGTCGTGGGCCGAGAGCTGGATGCCCGCCACCAGGCCGAGGATTGTATCCTTGAAAATCAGCATCAGCACCGCAGCCGACGCACCGAGTCCCGCCAGCAGGGTAGTGAAGTCCCTTTCCAGCAGCACGCCCAACGTCAGGATGACGGCCACGCAGACTACGAGGACCTTCAGCATCTGGTAGACACCCTTCATGGGCTTGTCCCTGAGCAGGTCGGAATCGCTGGAGATGGCGTACAGCGAGGATATGAACTCGTTGATCAGGCGGGTCCCGATGACTATAAGGTAGATATAGAGTGCCTTGGTAACGAAGGAAGTCCAGTTCTGGCGGGGATAGAGCAGCGGCAGGGCGACGAGAAAAGTCACCGGCGGTATCAGATGGAAAATGTTGTGCAGGACCTTGCCTCCGGTCAGATAGTTGTCCCACTTGAACGCAGTCCTGGCCGCAATCTTCCTTATCACCGGGATCAACAGCTTGCAGCACAGAAAGTCCACGAGATACGCCGCGACCACCAGAGCGCAGGAGATGATCACCCGCATCTGCTCACTGAGATTCAATAATGCTTCTTGTTCCATATCGCTGCAAAGTTAAGCAAGAGATTGTATTTTTCAACGAAATCGGGTTATCTTCGCAACTGATTGAAAAGATATTCAGATTATGACCGCACCGGATATTATAAAGTCTATCAGTCCGTTACCAGACAGTTCCATGCTCCGTCTCGCCGGACAGCTGGAAGAGATCCATTGTCCTAAAGGAACATGTATCCTGAAAGCAGGCAATGTGGAGCGCAGTGTATTCTTCGTAAGAAAGGGGATTGTCCGTGCATTCATAGAGCACGGCGGCAGGGAAATTACATTCTGGTTCGGACTGGAGGGGGCGGCAGTGGTCTCGCTGAAAAGCTATGTCAACGGTCAGCCGGGCTATGAGACGGTGGAATGCCTCGAGGACACATCCCTGTATGTCCTGAGAAGGGATGCTTTGGAGAAGCTTTTCCTGGAGGATATCAATATCGCCAACTGGGGCCGCAAGTTTGCCGAGATTGAGTTTCTGAGCACCGAGGAGAAATTCATCCCCATGCTGTTCACCACTGCCTCGGAACGCTACAGAGACCTGCTCAAGAACCGTCCGGAGCTTCTGCAGAGAGTTTCCTTGGAATGTCTGGCCTCTTATCTCGGAATAACGGCTCAGAGTCTGAGCCGCATACGGGCCGGAATCAGATAGCGTCTTCCTCAGTGGGAAACCATCTTGAGTCCGATAATGGAGAGGATGAGGGTAGTGATAAAGAACAGACGCAGAAATGTCGCAGGCTCATGTAAAAATATGATGCCGAGAATCACCGTACACACTGCCCCTATGCCGGTCCATATCGGATATGCCGTACCGATGGGAATGGTCTGTACCGCCTTGGCCAGGAGGGTCATACTGGCAATAAGACACAACAGGAAACCGGCTCCCCACAGCCACCACGCGGTGCCCGAAACCTCTTTCATCTTTCCCAAGCAGAAAGCGAATCCGGACTCGAAAAGTCCTGCAACGAAAAGAATAATCCAGTTCATATATCCGTGTATTTTATTTTGCGGTGCAAAAGTACACTTTATGCCGGAAACTTCTCTTACCATTTGGTAAGATCCTTAACGGTAAGTACGCGAGCGGTGTGTTTTCACAGTCTTGTGATAATCAGACAGTTGCAGACAGGTGGTGATCTTTTCGCGCTGTCACAACCAGCCGAAAAGCACGCGCCCTAATCATAATACCATGTAAATCAGCGTATTACAATTTGGGGATGCTGCAGTACTTACCGTTGACAACAGTACTGGATTGCCCGCATCAGATACAGAATACGGACAAGATAGATTTTTGTTGGATGATTTTATGTATGTGATTGATAGTCTGTATTTTTAAATCTTGTTGAGATAGGTTTTTCTATTGCCTTGATAGTGAATACCGGGAGATATTCCGTAATTTTGCAAAAACACATAATTATGAAGATTAAGATTTTTAATGCTCCGGAGGATTTAAAACTGTTTAGAGGCCGGCTTTTTAATTTCAGGTTAATAGGGAACATACGTTTTGGCATGTATAAAGAAATCTCGTACAATGACATTAAGTCGTTCATTCAGGATTTCATGGCTTTCCGAAAACACAGCACGGAAAGACCGCCGCTGCCTGAAGGTTCGGACTTCGCTATTCTGGAAAGGCTTTGCGAGCAATACTATGTCTATGAGAGTACGGACAGGCTTAGGGACGGAATTGTACGGGAGGTGGAGGGGATAATCGACAGGCTGCGGCATGACGGGAAGGCTCTGCAGGCTTTGGAAGACTGGCTGAATGCCTCACGGGACGGGATAGTAGCAAAAGTCAGGGAGAAGCATCCGGAACTTACTGAACAGGACATCCGGCTGTTTTGCTACCTCTCGGCCGGCTTTACCCCGACAATGATATCTGTCCTGCTGGGCAAAGACAAAAGCGTGGTGTACAACCGGACTTCACGCCTTAAAGCCAAGCTGAAGGAATGATTTACTGGAAATCGGAGAAATCCGCCGTGGAGTAGGCGGCCTGTGTACCGGCGGCGAGTTTATCGGAAAGATCTGTCAGTGATTGCCTGCGCCGATCGTTTTCAGGCAGAGAGGCCGCCATGCTGTCAATTACGCCACGCAACCTTATAAGCAGGTCATAATCAAAACCCTTGGTCTGCAAGTCTTTAATCATGACTTCAGTGTCAGCGGAGGCCAGTGAATCTATGTCGAGGTCCAGTTCGTCCTTAAGTTCTTCGCATATCTGCTGGATGGCAGAGCCGGTGTCTCCGCCGGACCGCAATCCGAGCAGGGTGCTAAGCATCCGTCCGAGCAAAATGCCGATCTGCTCAATCTGCCGTTTGATATAGTCCCGTTGTTCCATGTTTACAGCAGCTTTTCGTAGGCCATGCGCTCGCCGCATCGTAGCGGATGCGGCCGCAGAGGAATTCCCAGAGCTGTCGCTTACTTTTTCAGCCGCTTGACTTCCTTTTCAAAACTCTCTATGAAATGGATTTCCACGGGAGAGAGCTCATACTGTATCCGTTTGCTGTATTTGTCGTATTCGGAGTCTGCCTTATGTTTCGCGATTTCAGCAGAGACTGTCCCGGCATGGGTCAGGAGCTCTTTGCCGGAAAGTGACAGGAATTCGTCAAGTTTCTGAATCCAGTCCTTCATATACATCGGTTTGTGAGACTTGGCCTGGAGTTCTGCAAAATCAAGGTAAAGGCTGACGATACGGTTCAGGGTATCGAGTTCGTCGGGTGAAAGGTAGTTTTTGGCGATTCCGGCATCAGTTCGTTTCGGCAATGCTCCAGTCCATGATGTCAGCCCCATAAAGTCCTTGTCGGCATTGGCTCTGCTGTGAATGACTTCCGCCGCAGTATGTCCGTGAGCGGAGAAGTGCATCTTGTTCTGGACTGTCTTGAAGAACTTCTGCGTGGCTTCTGTTCTCGGGTCATAGTCTATGCTGAGGGCATAGATTTCCAGAATCTTGCGATAGAATACCTTTTCCGAGGAGCGGATGTCCCGAATGCGTGCCAGGAGTTCGTCAAAGTAATTGCCTCCGCCGGCGCGTTTCAGAAGATCGTCGTTCATAGCAAAGCCTTTGACAAGGTACTCGCGCAGTACTTGCGTGGCCCAGATGCGGAACTGTACGCCACGGTGGGAATTGACCCTATAGCCGACACTGATGATTACATCGAGGTTGTAGTATGCTATGTTTCGTTCTACTTTCCTGTTTCCCTCGTTTTGAACTGTTGCAAAAATTGCAACAGTTGAATCCGGATTCAGTTCCCCAGATTCAAAGACATTGCGGATATGCCTTGAAATGGTGGACTTGTTGCGCTGGAACAGTTCGGCCATCTGATCTGCGGTAAGCCACACTGTATCGCCTGATAGAGTGACATCTATCCGGCTTTGCCCATCTTCGGTCTGATAAAGTATAATATTTCCCTGTGGTGTTCCGTCGGCCATGGCTTGCATATTTCCGTTCAATAAAATAACAAATGTAGGAAAAATTTGCAATTTATGTTTACAGCAGCTTTTCGTAGGCCATGCGCTCGCCGGCATCGTAGCGGATGCGGCCGCAGTAGGTGAAGCCGAGGCGGGAGAAGACGCGCTGCATGTAGAAGTTGTCGTAGTTGGTGTCGACTTTGAAACTTCGGATGTCGCGGGAAAGGGCCAGGTCGCAGACTGCCTGCATGTAGCGGACGGCCATGCCCTGACGTTTCCAGCGGTCGGCCACTGCCAGGCGGTGCAGTACCACGTAGGGCTGCCCGCTCAGCCACTGACCGTCCTGCAGTCCGCTGTATGCCGACTCTCCGTCGAAGACCACTGCACCGTAGGCGATGATGTCAGAATCATCATCAGACGGTACCAGCACGTAACCCCAGCCCCGGCGCACATCGTTTTCCAGAATCGGCACGGTAGGGTAGTTCTCGTCCCACTGGTGCTTGCCCTCGCGGTACATCTGTGCCTTGGCCTGCAGGATGATCTCCCAGATGACCGGAATCTCCTCCATCGTCGCCGGCCGCAGCCTGTAGTATCCGTTGTTTATGTGGATATCGTTCATGCCTCAGGATTGCTGTCTGTATTTTGGCCTTGTCGTATTTTGCTTCTCCGCCTGCGTACAGCAACTACGGCTGCGACACACAGGCACAGGGATCCCGTAGAGTAACCTGAATCATATCCTAGGAATCCGCATATCAGGAAGACAATACCGGCCAGAAGGAAGACAGATAAGAGTATTTTGAATAATAAGTTTTGGTTCATATTTTCACGTTACATTTTAGTTGTAATATAAGATGCTGGCATTTAGGCAATTGCTGCGTGACGAAAATGTATAGTGATACATAGGCGGAAATGCAGGCCGCTCACAGGCATCTCTGAGGCAGGTTCCGGGAAACAGGCTTATCACGTTACATTTTAGTGAAATCATAATGTGCAATAAATCAGCATCATACATTATAACGAAAATGTATAGTGACATTCCCGCATTCTCGGGAATGTGGGGCTCGGTTTATTTCATGAATACGAAGTACACCGCGAGGATAAGGCAGACGAAGGCGGCGATGTGGTTCCAGTGGAAGGTCTGGCCTCTGAATACCAATATGGTAAAGGCGGTGAATACGGTCAGGGAGACGACTTCCTGGATTACCTTGAGTTGAACGAGGTTGAATGGACCGCCGTTGTCCACAAATCCTATGCGGTTGGCGGGCACCTGGAAGGAGTACTCGAAGAGGGCGATGCCCCATGAGAAAAGAACGACCGCAAAGAGCGGCCAGTTGTCAATAAGTTTCATCTCCTGCAGCTTTAGGTGTCCATACCATGCAATAGTCATGAAGATATTGGACACCACCAGCAGCAGGACAGTATAAAGACCTGTCATATAATGTATATGGTAAAACTAGTCGATGAACCTTACTTTGGAGGCATCGCGGTCCTTGGCCGCAGGACTCTCGGCCGGATAGCCGAATCCGATGCAGTAGAGCAGCTCATAGCCCTCGGAGAAGCCCAGACGTTTCAGATAATCAGCAGCCTCGGGCGATTTCATGAACCTTACAGGTCCGCCCAGGCAGCAGGAGCCGATGCCCATTGACCAGGCCGAGAGTATCATGTTCTCTCCGAGCAGGCCGCAGTCGATGGCCGACATGTCGTATGACGGATCATGGGCGATGAACACCACAGTAGGCGCATTGCGGAACATGTTCTTGAAGGAAGGATCCTCGGCGGCACGGGGATTGGACTTGACGTAGAGTTCTGTAAGGCCGTTGATGAACTCGGGGGAGTCCACCACTCGGATTTCCCATGACTGGCGGTTCATGCCGTTCGGGGCGTTGATGCCGCACTCGAGTATCGTCTTCATGGTGTCGCGGCCCACGGCGGCGGGCTGATACTGACGCACGCTACGGCGGGTCATAATGGTCTCTATCACAATGTCGGATGCACTCTTGGCGGAAGTTGTGCCCTCACTCCCGGCACCGCTCCCGCAGGAACTCAGGACAGCCGCGCACATCAGGGCAGCGGCGGATATCTTAAAAAGTCTCATATTTAATATTTTTAAACTTGAAATTCAGGACGACTATGCGAACAGCCCTTCAATCTCCCGGATAATCTTCTCCCGGTCTTCTGACGGAGAAATGACTAGAGACGGCTGCAGGTAATGCACCTTGCAGTCCTTCTTGAAGTGCAGCTCACCACCGCCTGTGATATTGAGCATTATCACGTCGTCGCGACCTACGGCACCGGATTTCACGGCCTGCTCCAGACCGGCCAGCGCGGCACCAGAGGCGGAGTAGATGTCCACTCCCTCCAGCTCCTTGAACATGGCGGCGCAATGGCGGATCTCGGCGTTGGTGACCGCATAGACATCACCGTGTGAGTCGCACAGACAGTCGTACACTCCTCCGGCGAGCGAATAGGGCGGACGTCTGTTGGAGAGCACCTTGGCGTCGATCATTGCGGCTTTCTGACGGGCCTCGTCGTCATCGAAGGGCAGCAGATCCCTCTGACCGGCCTTCCATGCGTCGTACATCGGCAGGAAAGGCACATTCTGTACCGTATGCAGCTTCATCTGAGCCGAACCGAAGCGGCCGTCCTCCAGCAGACGAAGATTGGCCTCACGGGCCGCAATGGCGCCTGTGCCGCTGCCTATGGCCTGAAAGTATGCGTCGGGTATCCGGCCGATCTCCACAGTGGCAGAGAGCACGGTCGTACCCATGCCGTCGCGACGGGCCACATTCTTGGCACCGCCCTCGTCAACGAACATTCCTGAGGATGCAGCTATCTGAGAGAGGGCTATGGCATCAAAATAATCACTGCCCTTGGGGGCGCAGACAAGCTTGACACAGTCCTTTATGGGTTTCTCGAACCAGAGAGCGTCGATATTGTCCTCCGGTACGCAGAGCAGCAGGGGTATGTCATTCTCCGAGCAGACTCTGGCGAAAGCCCTGGCCGTATTGCCGGCGGAAGCCACAGTAAGTATCTGCCTGCAGTCCAAAGGCAGACGGCCGCAGACCGAATAGGCCTCGGTCTCCTTGAACGAGCAGGTCTTCATCAGTGCGCCTCTTTCGGGCCAGTAGCCTGAGAATGCTATGTAGAGATTGCCCAGACCCAGGTGACGGGCCAGTCCCTCACTTCTGTATGTGACAGTTGTCGCCGAATCACGCAGCAGGCGGTGTACCGGCAGCCAGTCTGCGAAGCGGTAGAAACCCCAGTCGCTGCCCTTGACGTCTATCTGCTTCTTCTGATAGACCGCACGCACCAGCGACGGCTTGGAAGACTCCGGGTCGGCCAGCATCCATCCGGCATCAGGGAATACTCTTCCCGTGGCCACATTCATCAGCGAGTACACTGTTGGAGTAAAACTTTTCATGGCTTGTATATCGTTAATAAGTTATTAATTCATATTCTGTGCGACAACTTCCGCGAAGTCGCTCACTTTTTTAGGTGAATAGGGGGAGAATGTCTTCAGGCAAAGCGGACAGGCCGTGACTATCCGTTCAGGAGATGCATACAACAGATTGTCCAGAGAGTGCATGGTTATGTCCTTGCGGTCCTCATAGGACAATGTCAGCGAGCCCAGCGAGCCTCCGCAGCAGATGCTCTCGTCGTGGTGTTTCTCCGCCTCCACCAGCTCTCCAACGGCACCGAGCACCCTCCGGGGCTCCTTGTACACCTTGCAGCCGCGTCCCAGCTCGCAGGGATCATGGTAAACGAGTTTCTCACCTGAATTCCTGAGTGTTATCCTGCCAAGCCGCACGAGCTCGTCGAAATATTCGGTATAATGCACGATCCGGATGCCTTTCAAGTCGTAATTCTCCCGGAACACCTTGTAGCAGATGGGGCAGGAGAGAAGCAGTACTGTGGCTCCGCTCTGCCGTATCAGTTCGGTATTGCTCCGGATCATCTCCCTGGCACGCTCGTCCCTTCCGGCCAATATCAGCGGCCGTCCGCAGCAGATGCCGCCGTCCCGGTCCATGAACTCCCAGTTCACGCCTGCCCGGTCAAGTACCGTTCCGACAGCTTTGGAGATAACGGGTGTCAGCTGGGTCATGCAGCCGGCATAATACAGGATTTTCTCCTGTCCCGCAGCTGGTTCTGCAGACGATGGGGATGTGGTGGCGCTTTCGGACAGACTGTAAGTGGAGAAATAGCCGTAATCTGCGGGAGCGGGGGCTGCTTTCAGACCCCGAAGGCTGCGCTTGATGTTGCAGGAGTCGACACCGACGGGGCATACCGCCACGCACTTGCCGCACATCAGGCATTTGTCCGCGCTCTCCTCGCAGCGGGCCCAGTTGCGGCGGCGCAGCAGACGGTTGAAATATACGGTGGCATAGCGCAGGTTCTTCTTCTGCCCCATCATCGGACATGCGTCAATGCACATTCCGCAGTTGGAGCATGAGTATATCTGGGCGATGGAGTAGCCTTTGCGGGGATGGGAGACTTTGATGCCGGCATTGCGCAGGACTATCAGGAAGGCCTCCGTAGGGATATGCATGTACCGGGTGAATGGCAGCAGTACAAAGAAGGTGCCGAGGAGGGTAGAGTAGGCCCACCAGGTCGGCAGGATGTGGTAGGTATTGGTCAGGAAGTTGCTGAAGAGCCAATACATAGGGCGGGTGAGGAAACTGCCTCCGGCAATACCGGCGGTAAAACTTTCAGCCAGCAGTCTCACCGGGAAAATAGCCCATAGGCAGTACATTGCAATCCTGTCCGGAAGCTGGTTGTTTGTAGTTCTTCTCATGCCGAATATCCTGGAGCGGATACGCTTGAACATGGCCAGAAATACACCGCTGAGCACGATCAGTAGAAAGAAGTCCATCAGGAAGAAGAAGAATGAGCCTCCGATGGTATGGTCTGTTTCCATGACGAAAAAACGGAAGAATACCGGATAGTAGAAAGTGGACAGTCTGTCCGGTACAAACATCCATGTCTCAATATGTCCGAGGACAATAAGCATGAACCATCCGAAGGCGATGCTGGAGTGCATGTAGCCCAACAGCGGCTTGCGCTTCCATATCCTGGTGTGCAGGAGGACGTCGCAGATGATGTCCTTGAGGTTGATTATCCAGAGCTTGGGGTTGATCAGGGAGAGGAAGAACTTTTTGCGGTCCTGGGCGGGCAGCTGGGCTATGACCCGTATTATCCCGATAGCCAGATAGATGAGTATGAAACTCATGCCTATCACGAAGGGGAGTACGAAATCGTTGTATCCTGATATGAACCTGTCTTTCACTTCTTTTGGTAGATTTTAGTTACACTTGGTATCAGATGCCTGGTGTTGATGCCGCGGGGGCAGACTATCAGGCATTTGCCGCAGAGCATACAGTGGGAGACCATCCTGAGGGCCTCGTCCTCGCGCCCGCGTCCGAGCAGCAGGATCACCTTCCTTAGATTCATGTCGCTGTGTCCGGCGGTCGGACAGGAGGCCGCACATGAACCGCAGGCCATGCACTTCAGCACGTCCGGCTCCTCGCGGGCAAGTTCCTCGAACCTGGTCCTGTCGAACTTGTCCAGATTGATTGCCGAACTGGGTGATATGCCGTATCCAAAGTCTATCATTGTTCCTGCAGGTATTCGTGAATATTTGTAGCGGCGGCCCGGGCCTCGGCCATGGTCTCAGGCAGTGTCTTGGGGCCGGTACATGCACCGGCGTAGAATACTCCCGTGCAGTAGGACGCCTGTGCGGCTGTGAGTGAGTCCTTGGGCTTGAGGAAACCGTCCTCCATGGTGGAGAGCGCGAGGGTACGCGCTATCGGATCCACAGCCCTGTTGTGGGACATCCCGGCCATGAGGACCAGCAGGTCCAGGGTCACTCTGAGCGGCTTGCCGGAGAGCGTGTCCTCAGCCTTGACGAAGAGGTGGCCGTCCTTGTCCTCGGAGACTTCCGAGACACGGCCCCTGACGAAGATCACGCCGTATTTCTTCTGGGCTTCGAGATACATGTCCTCGTATCCGCGTCCGAACATACGGAGGTCCATATAGAAACAGTACACTACCGCATCCGGAAACTGCTGCTTGATCTCGCAGGCCTGCTTGACGGCCGTGGCGCAGCATACCTTGGAGCAGTAGCGGTTGCCTACCTTCTCGTCACGGGAGCCCACGCAGTGTACGAATCCTATGCGGCGCGGATTGCCTACAGCCGGGACAGGGATCCCTGAGAAATAATCTTCCAGGTCGGCGTTTGTTATCACCTTGTCGTATATGCCGTAGCCGTATTCCTCTTTCTTTGATGCATTGAAAAGGGTGAATCCGGTAGTCAGAAGCAGTGCATCAGCCAGGACTGACAGACCGTTGGACAGGATAACATTGTAGCCCCGCTCCAGTTTATTGAGCTGAGTAACTTCAGTGGAGGTGAACCACTTGACTCTGCCCATAGAGGCTGTCATCTGTCCCAGGACATCATCTGCCGGAGTTCCGTATGGAAAGAGACGGTCCCAGCGGCCCAGATGTCCGCCCAGACGGTTCTCTCTCTCGATAAGGAAAACCGTATATCCGAGGGCATCCAGGGCTTTGGAAGCCTCTATTCCGGCCGGTCCTCCGCCGATTATCACTACATTTCTCTGTTGATTGGTCAGTTCCATATATTGTCGGTGTATGAGGCTTAGAATATTCTGATGTTGGCGGGGCTGGCCGGGATTCCGAGGTCCTTGCCGCCCACACCCTTGTATTTACGGGATTTGTCGTACTGCACTCCCATCTTGTCCAGCAGCGGCTCCACGGCTACCTGGTGCATCTGCAGGCCGAGGTCCCAGGGGTCATAGCCCATGACCAGCGCGGACACTTCTTCGGATGAGAGCACCGGTATGCCGTAGCCGGGAGTATCTCCGTATGTCTTGCCGGATGTCTCTGCGATGACATACTGCCAGCGGTCCAGGAAGTAGTTGCAGCCCGGGCAGTTGGTGATGATCAGGTCGGGGTGGAACGGTTCCATGGACTCGAACTTCTTGTAGGTATTGGTCAGGGAATAGCCTCTGTTGGCCTTGACCAGATACTGCCGGAAACCGAAGCCGCAGCAGTGTCTGCGTTCCGGATAGTCCACCACGCTGCCTCCCAGGGCCTCTACAAGCCCGGCCAGGACACGCGGGTATTCGGCACCGCCGACAGACTTGGAGGGGAAGATCTTGGAGTAGTGGCAGCCTATGTGCTCGACTACTTTCAGAGGCTCCCCGGTATGTACGTTTATCAGCGGATACCTGGCCTGCTCCGATATCAGGAAGCGGTAGTGGTACATCATGTCGCTGGAGTGCATCAGGAAGTCCGGCTTGGTAAACTCCCGTTTACAGGCTTTCCAGAGCAGTTCGTGTATTTTGGCCTCAATCTCCGGATGCTCCTCCCATGTCTGGAGAATCTCGGTATGCAGACCGAAGGAGGTGACGCAGGATACCACGAAATTCCTGTAGCCGGCCTGGTTCATCAGCGAGAACTGGCGGGCGATGATAGTCATCGACGTCTCTTCAGGCGTGGTGTCGCTGTGGTATGCTATGCCTCCGCAGGTAGTGTGGAGTGGATCCTCATAGAAATCCTTGCCGAAGCGGTTGCGCACTATGTCCAGAAAGGCCTGCTCCGCACCCGGATTGAAGTTCTGGCGGATGCAGCTGCGGGCGTAGAAATACTTGTCATCGGGTATCTCTTTCTGGAACTCGGACCATATTTTTTTCTTTCCTTCGTAATTCATGCGGTACTACTGATTCTGTTGGTTAAGGTGCTCACCATGAGTCTCATTGAACACTTCGTTGAAATACTCTTCCTCGCTCAGTCCCATCTCCTGAGCCTTCTTGCGCGAGAGGTCCTTAATCTTCTCGACCCGGGCCGAGCCGCCTGTCACGTCAAATATCTTCTGAAGGTCGTCAAGGGACTCCCGGGCAATCTTGCGCAGGGGACCCGGGCCGCTCTTTCCATAGTTGGCTCCCACGCGGTCGTACACGTCCTGCAGATGGTCCTCAATCCATTTGCCTACCGTCCCGTACTCAGGATGGGAGGCGTACTTGAAGGTCTCGGGATGGACGCAGTAACCGTAATTGAGGACATTGCCGCAGAGCACCTTGGCCAGGGCATACTGCTGCCGGCCTTTCTCGGACTCCACGAAGTAGCCCAGCTCGACGGAGAGGGTGCGCAGGGCGATGATGACCTGCCCGGGGGCATTGGTCCTGGGACAGCGGGTCACGCAGGACATGCACTCGCCGCAGTACCATATCGTATCGCTCTTGAGCAGCTTGATGATCTCCTCGTCGTCCTGGGTCTGGACGATGTTGACGATGTTCTTGGGGTTGTAGCGGTAGAATTCGGCAGCCGGGCACACGGCGGTGCAGGTCCCGCAGTTGATGCAGGCCTTCAGTCCCTCCTGGAGCCGGACGTCGCTCATCAGCCGTTCGTATATCTTACCCATAATAATTGCGGTCTATCTGTATTCGTCCCAGGACTTGATCTGGATATTGTCGAGGGGCATGTTGCAGAATGCCGTGATGAAAGCCGATGCAAGCCTGGTGTTGGTTATAATCGGGATGTTGAAGTCCACGGCGGCGCGGCGGATGCGGTAGCCGTTGTCCAGTTCCTCCTTGGTGAGATTCTTAGGGATATTGACCACCAGGTCTATCTTGCGCTCGTGAAGCATCTCCAGGGCCTGAGGCTCTCCGGCTTCCGACGGCCAGTATACCAGAGTGGCAGGTACTCCGTTGTCCACCAGGAACTTGTAGCTTCCGCCCGTGGCAAATATCGAGTAATTGTGCTTGGCCAGCAGCTTGCAGGCACCCAGGAGCTCTACTTTCTGCTTGGCATCGCCAGAGGATACCAGGATATTCTTGCCTGGCACGGTATAGCCTACTGAGAGCATGGCCTTGAGCACTGCCTCGTTGGTGTCATCTCCGATGCAGCCCACCTCTCCGGTGGAGGCCATGTCCACTCCGAGGACAGGGTCGGCCTTCTGCAGACGGGAGAAGGAGAACTGGGATGCCTTCACGCCTACGTAGTCCAGGTCGAACGCACTCTTTTCAGGAGGAGTGACCTTCTCTCCGGTCATGACCTTGGTGGCCAGCTCGATAAGGTTGATCTTAAGCACCTTGGACACGAAGGGGAAACTTCTCGAGGCCCTGAGGTTGCATTCGATGACCTTGATGTCGTTCTCCTTGGCCAGGAACTGGATGTTGAACGGGCCGGAAATCTTCAGGGCCTCGGCGATCTTGCGGGCTATCTTCTTGATTCTGCGGGCTGTCTCCACGTACAGCTTCTGGGGAGGGAACTGTATCGTCGCATCGCCCGAGTGCACTCCTGCAAACTCTATGTGCTCCGAGATGGCATAGGCGATGACAGTACCGTGGTCTGCCACTGCATCGAACTCTATCTCCTTGGCATGCTGGATGAATTCTGAGACCACAACAGGGTGTTTCTTCGATACTTCCGCGGCCAATTTAAGGAACTGCTCGAGCTCAGTGTCGTTGGAGCAGACGTTCATGGCCGCACCGGAAAGCACGTATGAGGGACGCACCAGGACGGGGAATCCCACATCGCGGATGAAACTGTGGATGTCGTTCATCGAGGTCAGCTCCCTCCATCTGGGCTGGTCTATGCCGAGGCGGTCGAGCATGGCCGAGAAGCGGTTGCGGTCCTCGGCGTTGTCGATGCTGTCGGCGGTAGTGCCGAGGATGGGCACCCTGGCTGCATCGAGGCGGGTGGCCAGGTTGTTGGGAATCTGTCCACCCATGGATATGATGACTCCGTGCGGCTCCTCCAGGTCGCAGATGTCGAGCACCCTCTCGTAGGTGAGCTCGTCGAAGTAGAGGCGGTCGCACATATCGTAGTCGGTGGATACGGTCTCGGGGTTGTAGTTGATCATGATGCCCCTCCAGCCGCTCTTGCGGATGGTCTGCAGGGCGTTGACGCTGCACCAGTCGAACTCCACGGAGCTGCCGATACGGTAGGCACCAGATCCGAGCACGACAATAGACTTGCCGTCATGTTCATAGGCTATGTCGGATGCAGTACCGTTGTATGTCAGGTAGAGGTAGTTGGTCTGGGCGGGGAACTCGGCTGCGAGGGTGTCGATCTGCTTGACGACGGGCAGCACCCCGAGTTTCTTGCGGTACTCGCGCACCTTAATCACCATCTCTTCAGAGTCGATGCGGTCCTTGAGTATGTGACGTCCGATCTGGAAGTCGGAGAAGCCCTGGCGCTTGGCCTGACGCAGCAGGGGCTCGCCCAGTTCCTCGAGGGAGTTCAGGGCGGAGAGTTCTGCGGCAGTGTAGATGATGTTCATCAGCTTGTCGATGAACCAGCGGTCTATCTTGGTGAGCTCGTGTATCTTCTCGGGGGTGTAGCCGTGGGTCAGGGCCTTGGATATGACAAAGATGCGGTTGTCGGTGGGCTCGCGGAGAGCCTTGTCGATGTTCTCTATTGGGATCTCCTTGTTGCCGGTGAAGCCGTGGGCTCCCTGTCCGATCATTCTCAGACCCTTCTGCAGGGCTTCCTCGAAGGTGCGGCCGATAGCCATTACCTCACCGACGCTCTTCATGCTGCTGCCGATCTCACGGGACACGCCGTGGAACTTGGAGAGGTCCCAGCGGGGAATCTTGCAGACCACGTAGTCCAGTGCGGGCTCGAAGAAGGCCGGAGTAGTCTTGGTAATGGAGTTCTTCAGCTCGAACAGGCCGTAGCCCAAGCCGAGCTTGGCGGCCACAAAGGCGAGGGGATAACCCGTAGCCTTGGAGGCCAGGGCCGAGGAGCGGCTCAGACGGGCATTGACCTCGATGACGCGGTAGTCCTCGGAGTTGGGGTCAAAGGCGAACTGCACGTTGCACTCGCCGACGATGCCCACGTGACGGACGATGCGTATCGAGAGCTCGCGGAGCAGATTGTACTCATGGTTGGTCAGGGTCTGGGAAGGAGCGACCACGATACTCTCGCCGGTATGGATTCCGAGCGGGTCGAAGTTCTCCATGTTGCAGACCGTGATGCAGTTGTCGTAGCGGTCGCGCACCACCTCGTATTCTATCTCCTTCCAGCCCTTGAGGGACTTCTCCACCAGCACTTGAGGTGAGTAGGAGAAGGCTTTCTCTCCCAACTTGATAAGTTCGTCCGGATTGTCGCAGAATCCGCTGCCGAGACCGCCGAGGGCGTAGGCCGCGCGGAGAATTACCGGATAGCCGAGCTCGGAGGCTGCGGCGAGGGCGTCCTCGATATTGCTGACCGCATGGCTCTTTATGGACTTGACATTGATCTCGTCGAGCCTCTTGACGAAGAGCTCGCGGTCCTCGGTGTCCATGATTGCCTGGACGGGGGTGCCGAGCACCTTCAGATTGTATTTTTCCAGAATTCCCTCCCTGTACAGGGCCACTCCGCAGTTCAGTGCGGTCTGACCTCCGAATGCGAGGAGAATGCCCTGGGGCTGCTCCTTCCTGATGACCGCCTCCACGAAGAAGGGTGTCACGGGGAGGAAATATATCTTGTCGGCTATACCTTCCGATGTCTGGACGGTAGCGATATTGGGATTGATCAGGATAGTCTCTATGCCTTCCTCGCGCATGGCCTTGAGGGCCTGGGAGCCGGAGTAGTCGAACTCGCCGGCCTCACCGATTTTGAGTGCTCCCGAACCCAGGAGCAGGACTTTCTTTATAGTGGTGTCGATCATGGTCTACAGCATTTTAATGAATTTGTCAAAGAGGAATTCGGTGTCGGTCGGACCGCTGGACGCTTCGGGATGGAACTGCACGGAGAAGAAGCGGCCGCTCTTGTGCCGCAGGCCCTCGTTGGTGCCGTCGTTCATATTGACGAAGAGTGGCTCCCAGTCAGTGCCGAGGGTGTCTCCGTCCACAGCGTAACCGTGGTTCTGGGAGGTGACGTAGCAACGTTCGGTGCCTACGAGGCGGACGGGCTGGTTGTGGCTGCGGTGACCGTATTTGAGCTTGAAGGTAGATGCGCCTCCGGCCTTGGCCAGCAGCTGGTTGCCCATGCAGATACCGAATATCGGCTTCTCAGCCGCCATGGCTTTTTGAATGTTGCGGACGGCCTCGCCGCAGTACTCCGGGTTGCCGGGACCGTTGGAGATGAACAGACCATCGTACTCCATCGTGTTGAAATCGTAGTCCCAGGGCACGCGGATGACCTCAATGTCGCCTGAGCGGAGCAGGCAGCGGAGGATGTTGTTCTTGACTCCGCAGTCGAGCAGCACTACTTTCTTGCCGGAGGGGTTGCCGTAGCGGATCACCTCCTTGCAGCTGACGATGGCCACCTGGTTCTCGGAACCCGGATCGTAGAGCGTCTCCGGTACCTCGAAGCCCTCGGGCACGATGCAGCCGGGCATGGAGCCCTGCTCGCGGAGGATCTTGGTGATCTCCCTGGTGTCCACTCCGAAGATGCCGGGGATGCGGTACTCCTTGAGCCACTCATCCAGGCTCTTGACCGCGCTCCAGTGGCTGTACTTGAAGGAGTAGTCGGAGATGATCAGGCCCCGGACGTGGATGCGCTCGGACTCGAAGTTGACGGAAATACCGTCGGCCGTCTTCTCTTCAGGAACTCCGTAGTTGCCTACAAGAGGGTAGGTTACACATAATATCTGACCCGAGTAGGAAGGGTCGGTGAGGGATTCGGGATAGCCGACCATGGCGGTGTTGAAGACCACCTCTCCGTCGGCACGGCCCTCATAGCCGAAGGAAAATCCTTTGACCGCAAAGTCTTTTCCGAGATGTAATAGTGCTTCTTTCATATCTAAGAATGCAAAATTAGAAAAAAATGCGATTTCTGCCTTATATTTGTGGAGTCAAAAGCAATAAAACTCACCAAGATGAAAACAATATCAGCCAGCATTGCGGTCATCGCATGTATTATCCTCTCTTTTTCAGTCTTTTCGGCAGAGGCGGCGGAAAAGGACACGGTATTCGTCATCGAGATACGGCAGGACATTGACAAGTCTTCCATGCGGAAGCTGGGCCTGGGGCTCAGGGAGGCGGAAAGGGCAGGAGCTGACTATATAATCCTGCATCTGGACACTTACGGAGGGGCTGTGGACGCGGCGGACAGTATGCGGACGGCCATTCTACATGCACCGGTGCCGGTAATCGCATTTATCGACATGCAGGCCGCCTCCGCCGGAGCCCTGATATCCATAGCATGCGATTCCATATACATGCGGAACGGCTCATCGATAGGAGCCGCAACTGTGGTCAATCAGAACGGGGAGGTGATGCCGGACAAATACCAGTCCTTCATGCGCGGGATGATGCGCTCCACCGCCGAGGCTCACGGCCGCCGCTCCGACGGCAGCTGGTTCAGGGACCCGGCCATAGCGGAGAAAATGGTGGATACTGCCGGAGTACTGAGCTTTACTCCGGACGAGGCGATAGAGGCTGGCTACTGCGAGGGCAAGGCCGAATCCATAGATGAGGTAATATCAATTATAGAGCTGGATGACTGCGAGATAGTGCATCAGCAGTTGTCGTGGATAGAGAGGTTCATTCTCATGATGCTGTCTCCTGTGCTGCAGGGAATTTTCCTGATGATGATCGTCGGGGGCATATACTTCGAGGTGCAGTCGCCCGGTCTGGGTCTGCCGTCCGTAATAGCGCTCCTGGGGGCCGTACTGTATTTTTCCCCGCTGTATATCTCCGGTCTGGCTCTCAACTGGGAGATAATACTCTTCGTTCTGGGTCTCATACTGCTTGCCGTGGAGATATTCGTCACACCCGGTTTTGGAGTGGCGGGGGTCCTAGGCGCCATACTGTCCCTGACCGCTCTCATTTTTGCCATGATTGACAATGACACCCTGTATTTTGAGGGGAAACTGAATCTGAGAGCGTTTCTGGAGCCGTGCGCCATAGTGCTGGTATCTACTGTCACCGCTCTGATACTGTCAATCTGGGGCGCAGCCAGGCTGTATCCCAGAAAGTCGTTCGCATATATCGCCCAGAAGACCGAGCTCAAAGGAGACGAAGGCTGGGTAGGAGTGGATACCGAGTCCATAGCCGGTCTGAAAGGAAAAGAAGTGACGGCTGCTACGGAGATGTGTCCGTCAGGTAAGGTGGAACTGGACGGACGTCAGTATGAGGCGGTTATGGAATACGGCTCTGCCAATGCCGGAGACCGCCTGAGGGTCATTCGGTCAGAGGGCGGACGTCTGTACTGCGTCCATCTTTCCTGATGATGTCCAGCAGCACGTCTATGGCCTTTTCCTGAGGCACTGAGCGCACTACGGCCTCCTTGCCCCGATAAATGGATACCTTGCCTCGTCCCTCGCCGATATAGCCGTAATCGGCGTCGGCCATCTCGCCCGGGCCGTTGACGATGCAGCCCATGACCGCGATGGTCAGGCCGCGGAGATGCGATGTCCGGCGTTTTACCTCATTGAATACCGGCTCAATGTCGTACAACGTCCTTCCGCAACTGGGGCAGGCGATGTACTCACACTGGGTCATGCGACGGCGTGTCGCCTGCATTATGTCCGACTTAAACTGTCCTATTTCAGCGTTGTCGGCCTCTTTATCTCCATAGATGCAACGGATATTGAAATCGTCTATTTCCTTATTGACCAGCATCGGCCCGAGTATGCACGAAGCCTTGACGATAAACTCTTCGTGGGAGGCGCAGCGGAGCTCGAAGGAAGGAACTCCGTCCACTGTTCCGGTCTGATAGTCCGAGGGCTTCCGAGCCGTGTCAAAGAACTCTGCTATGAGCCTTGCAGGCATAATCTCGTTTACCGGAGGCTCGGTCAGGGATACTCTGATAGTATCTCCTATGCCGCGGGAGAGCAGGGTAGCCAGACCGGCCGCCGACTTGATGCGGCCCATGTCCCCGTTACCGGCCTCGGTGACTCCGAGATGCAGGGGGAAGATGACGCCGCTCTCCTCCATCCACTGCTGAAGGAGGATATAGGCCTGAGTCATGACCGGGACGTTGCTGGCCTTGAGTGAGAGCACCACATTGTAGAAATCCTCGTCGATACACATCTGCACCCACTCTGACATGGCTTCCTGCATTCCTTTAGGTGTGTTGCCGTAAATCTCTGTGATACGCTGACCTAACGAACCGTGATTAATGCCTATGCGGACGGCTGTCCCGTGCCTTCGGCATTCTTCCAGAAACTTGCGGAACTGGCTGCGGGCCACCTCGTGGTCCTTGGCGAAATTGCCGGGATTGATGCGGACCTTATCGGCTACGGAAGCTGCAGCAATTGCCACGTCAGATGAGAAATGCACGTCGGCCACCAGCGGTACGTCGATACCTTCCTTCGTCAGCCTGTCTTTTATGACTGCAAGGGATTCCACCTCACGCTTGCCCTGGGTGGTCAGCCTTACAAGCCGGGCTCCGGCCCGGTACATTTCCCTACACTGGGTCACTGCCGACTCTATGTCATTTGTGTCGCAGTTGCACATGCTCTGAACGACTATGGGATGTGCCTCATGTCCTATGGACAGATTTCTCACTTTTGCTGTTATGTAGCGCATGATTGGCTATTTTATCTTGAAATGTACTCCGAAGCAGATGCTGGCCTGCCACGGATAGCTGTATATCCAGGATGCACTGCTCATTTTCTCGGGATGATACAGCATGGAAAGGGAGTAGTGGAAGGCTCCTTCCAGATGGAACTCTATTCTCTTGCCAAGGATGTAAGCCAGTCCCGCCCCTCCGACTATACCGTAGTCGAAACGGATGTCAAAGCAGTCAAAGCCGTTGTCCTTAGTAGTGGCGAAACGGTATCCGACAAAGGGTCCGAGGCTGAGCAGGATCCTGAAGTGTTCTCCGAGATCTACGTGAAATGCAGACAGAAACGGCAGTTCCACAAAGGTGACTGTCTGCTCGAAATGCTCAAAGTTGTATTCATCGTTGACAAATCCGTATTTACTGTATCTGAGTCCCGTCTGGAGTCCGAAGAAGTCGTAGGCACCCCACAGTGGATGATAGTAGGTATACAGCACGGCGATGTTTAAAGGGGAGTTGATGGACTTAATGCCCATATCCGGAGTCATGGACACTCCGGTAAAGGAATAGTCATACCTGACACCAATGAGATGCTCCGGGTACTTGACTGGCAGTACCTTTACGGTGGTGTCCCATTGAATGCCGGGCTGTATCTTCTGCACTGTGTCCTTTTGGGACTTACGATCCTGCCCTGAGACAGACAATGGTGTGATGATCAGTATAATAAATGCTATTATTGAAAACAGTGGTCTCATTTGAACATCTCTCCGATATCTATGGTTTGTATCAATTCTGTCCGTTCAGGGAGTTCCAGAATATATGCGTTGTTTCCCATGGACTCGTTGAACCTGAACATCATGACTTTCTCCGGCTGTTTCTTGTCAAGTAGGGAACCTGTATCAACCTGTCCGTTGCCGTTCTTGTCCTCGGTGATCCTGATAGAATATTTCCCGGCTTTGAGGTAAGGAAATTCGAGAACGGAAACTGTGTCTATCTGATAGCTTCGGAATACCTTCGTCCTTTTCTCGTCCACCAGTTCCACGAGGTATTTCTCATGGACATTGGATGCCTCCACTGTCAGGGAACTCAGGCTCTCATCCTGGGGCAGGGTTATCTTCTTGACCAGACTGTCGCAGTAGATGCCGTCTATATCCATGAACACGCTGTCAGGGATTCGAAGGGTGTACTCGAAGCCGGGAGTAAGCTTATCCGCCAGCCTGAGAGTGAATTTCTTGATATTGGCCGTATCCTGCTCGACAGTGAACTGAGCCGGGGAGACCTGCTCCCTGGTATTCTTCGCCATGATGGTGATGGAGTCGAACGGAGTGACTATCATCGGGGACTCAAAGGTGATGATGATGCCGTTCTGGTCTATGTTCTCAGGAGTGGCATCCACCTCGTAGGCCGCAAGGGTGTCCACTTCCTCCACCATCTCTCCCCAGCGGTTCTCCACCATCTTGGCCTTGGGACGGACCATTCTGATGGTATCGGTCTGCGGAACCAATATATTGAGGGAATCATCTGTCTTCATGTACGTCAGGCGCATCCGCAGGGTGTCGGCCACAGGCCCCTGATCATTGATCCAGATTACGATACTGTCTTTGTAGTAGTTATATTCCTTTATGAGTTTCTCATCGGGAATGCCGTCAATGATGATGGAGTCTATCTGTGGATATGGAGCGGAGAACTTAAGGTACATCTGTCTTCTGGAAACCCTTTCCTTTGCCCGGAGAATCTGTCTTTGCGAGACTTCCTTGAACATTGACAGGGACAGCTGGGCGGGTCTTGACAGACAGGCGGCGGTATCGGTCATATTGAATGACAAAAGTTCCGGAAGACTGTCCCTCATCACACTGGAGGGCAGCACCAGAGTGTCCAGAAACGCCACTCTCTCCTGATCGGGGTCATAGAGGCAGTTGTTGTTAAGGTCCTCGATGGCAAACACTCTGTATACGGTGTCCGCAGGAAGGTTGCGTACTGTGAAATAACCCCATAGGTCGCTTTTTGCAGCTGCTTTGGGCAGTACTTTGAATATGGCCGAATCCGAAGGGTCGGTATGGAAAAGTACGGTAATGTTCGGCATGGGGAGCATGGTGGATGCCTCCACTATATTGCCGGATACGAATAGCGAGTCAATATGGCTTCCGGTAGAGAAACTGTGAGTATAGGGCGGAAACGGATTGCCCTCGTTGTTGTCCTTTATGGCCTCTCCCAGGGAAAGGGAATAAGTCTTGTTGGAGTCAAGCGGCTCCTCGAACGAGACGACTACGCGCTTGCCCTTGATCTTGGCTGTAGGCGGCTTGGTCTGAGGCGGGGACAGGAAAAGGTATGAGTTCGGATTGTTCAGAGCCACATACTCGTTGAATTCAAAAGATACCGAGCTGTGCCGCTTGTCTCTCGGATGATTCAGCGCATTGTTGGCAGGTACCACCTCTACGATTACCGGAGGTATGGTGTCTTTCGGACCTCCTTCCGGAGGGGTGGATGTATTCGCACAGGATTTGGAAAAGATGACCGATGCGAATATTCCGACAACTATGACGGTGTTCAGCAGGTTCTTATGTCTCATCTCTAGTATTTGTCTTCTTTGATATCAATTCTGTTGACGCTCTCGACACCCTTGATCTTCCTGATATGGGCCATCAGATTGTCCAGGTCGGCTGTACTGCGGACGTAGCAGTCGATATAACCCTCGAAGATGCTGTCATGAGTGGCGATATAGACTTTCCGGATGTTGATGTTCAGCACAAGTGTCGTGACTTTAGTAAGCTCGTTGAGTATGCCGAGCCGGTCAGTACCGAACATCTTGATACGGGCAAGGAAGGATGCAACGGTGTTCTTGCTCCATTTGGCGTTTACTATCCTGTCTCCGTGAATGGAGGCCAGATTGACGGCCTCCGGGCAGGTCTTCTTATGTACGACGACCTCTCCGCTGTCATTGATGAAACCCACTATAGTGTCACCGGGAATAGGGTAGCAGCAGTCAGCTATGCGGTATGTGACAGGTGAGCCGGGGTTCTTCCCTTCGCCCTTGCCTTCCTCGGCCAAAATCAGATCCCTGTTCTTGTCCAGCTGATTCTTGATGATGCGGTCCCTTATCTCGGCGTTGGTCATCTCGTCGCTCTCTCCGTCCTCATCGTCCCCGCTGTCCTCGGAACTGCTCTTCTTGTTGCTTCCGAACAGTTTCAGGGTCCAGTATATGACGTTCTTGTTCTCGGTATTCTTGCGCAGGACCTTGTCCAGATCTTTCAGCGAGATGACTCCTGTGGATATCTTGTTGTACAGCTCCTCCTTCGTGCTCACAGAATATTCGCGCAGGAGTTTCTTGAGCACGTTGCTCTGCAGCTTGACTCCATAGCCCGCCAGTTCTTTCTCAAGCATCTGGCGGCCGCTTTTGATGCTGTCATCCACGTCATCCTTAAGAGCTTCGTAAACATAGTTCCTGGCTCTGGATGTCCTGAGGAATTCAAGCCATTCCGGCTGGGGCTTCTGGGATTCGGCGGTGATGATCTCCACCTGATCTCCATTGCGAAGCACCTTGGACAGAGGCGAGAGCTTGAAGTTGATCTTGGCCGCAATGGCCCTGTTGCCTATCTGGGAATGGATGCTGTATGCGAAATCCAGGGCGGTGGAGCCTTTAGGCAGGGATTTCGACTCACCTTTCGGAGTAAAGACGTATATCTCCTGGTCCAGCAGGGTGTCGTGGAACTTGTCCAGGAATTTCAAGGCGTTGGAATCCGGATTCTCCAGCACTTCCCGGACCATGTCCAGCCAGCGGTCCATCTCCTTCTCAGAGTTGGTCTCCTCGCCTTTCTGCTTGTAGCTCCAGTGTGCGGCGATACCCTTCTCGGCTATCTCGTTCATCCTCTCGCTGCGGATCTGGACCTCCACCCATCCTCCGCCGTTGCTCATGACCGTACAGTGCAGGGCCTCGTAGCCGTTGCTCTTGGGTCTGGTCACCCAGTCGCGGATGCGGTCTGTCTTGGAAGTGTAGATGCCGGATACGAGCGAATAGATGTACCAGCACTGGGTGCGCTCGTCCTCATCGGGCTTTGGAGTGAATATGATGCGGATACCGTAGATATCGTATATGTCCTCGAACTCCACGTGCTTTTCCTGCATCTTGTGCCAGACAGAGTAGGGGGTCTTGGTCCTCTTGGTGATGTCGAATGTATAGCCGGCATTCTGCAGGGCATCAGCCACGGGCTGGATGAACTTGTCCATGGCCTCCCCCTTTTCCTTTATCACTCCGTCTATCCTGGCTACGATGTCGTTGTACATCTTGGGATTTCTGGTCTTGAGCCAGATGTTCTCCATCTCGGACTTTATGTTGTACAGACCCAGCCGGTGAGCCAGGGGCACGAAGAGGTACATGGTCTCGCTGAGTATCTTGTCCTTCTTGTAGTCCGGCATGGAGCCGATGGTGCGGATATTGTGCAGACGGTCGGCCAGCTTGATCAGCACTACACGCACGTCATCGTTGAGAGTCAGGATGATCCGCTTGAAATTCTCGGCTTGAAGATTGCCGCCGCCGTCGGTGTCCATGGCGGCCTTGATCTTTGTCAGGCCGTCTACCAGCGAGGCTATCTTCTCTCCGAAAAGACGCTTGATGTCGTCCACGGTGTATTCCGTGTCCTCCACCACATCATGCAGAAGGGCGGCTACGATAGACTTGTATCCGAGCCCGATCTCGTTGACAACGATTTTGGCCACGGATATCGGATGGATGATATACGGTTCTCCAGACCTTCTCCGGACACCTTTGTGGGCTTCATTTGCGAAGTCAAAGGCCTTCAGAACACCGTCATATTCCTCCTGCGAGGAGCACCGCTTGAGCGCGGCCAGCCGAAGCTCCTCGAATTCTTTATTTATCAGATCGTAATCGCTTTGTGTGAAATCCATTCTGCAAAAATAATCAAAAAACTAATAGAGAATGTCCCGGATACCCTGTTCGCGGATTTTTTTCAGTCTCTCTTTCAGACTTTCTTTCTCGTCCCCGTCGGGCATCTTCGCCAGTTCCCGCTCTGTCAGCTTATATCCTTCCTCTTTCGTAAGGTCCGACGAATAGTCCTCAAGGTATTCGGCCAGGGTAAGCAAGGCATTCCTGGTGCAGAATCTCTTGATGAAGCCGGGGATGGCAAACTCCATGAAATGCTCTCCTGTGCGGCCTACGCGGTAGCAGGCGGTGCAGAAGCTGGGGATATAATCGCGGGTAAGCAGCCAGCGGATGACCTCGTCCAGATTGCGGGTATCTCCGATCTGGAACTGTTCCTCGTCCAGGGCCTGCTCATCTCCCTTGCGTTCCTTATTGTAGCCTCCGATCTCCAGCTTGGTGCCGGCATCGATCTGCGAAACTCCGAACTCCATCACCTCATCGCGGATGGCACGGGACTCTCTGGCGGTCATTATAAGGCCGGTATAAGGTACTGCAAGCCTGAGAATCGCCACCAGTTTCTTAAAGTCCTGGTCGGAGACCCTGTAGGGCAGGTCCAGTTCCATGCCGTTGGCCGGCTGTATCCTCGGGAAACTGATGGTGTGAGGACCGACTCCGTAAGTAGTCTGGAGGTGGATTGCATGGGATACCAGTCCGAGTACCTCGAACCGCCAGTCATAGAGTCCGAACAGGGCACCGATGCCCATGTCGTCTATGCCGCCCTCGAAGGCGCGGTCCATGGCGTTGAGTCTCCACAGGTAATTGCTCTTCTGGGTATTGCCGGGATGATATTTGGCGTATGTCTCTTTGTGATATGTCTCCTGGAATACCTGGAACGTGCCTATGCCGGCCTCCTTGACCGTCCTGTAGCCCTCGATGTCCAGAGGAGCGGCGTTGATGTTGACCCTGCGGATCTCGCCTTTGCCGGATTTGGTGGCGTAGGTCATCCTGACTGTGTGCGCGATGAACTCGGGAGTGTACTTGGGATGCTCACCGTAGACGAGGATCAGCCTCTTGTGCCCCTCGTCCTCCAGGGAACGCACTTCGTTGACCAGCTCCTGGTCGCTGAGACTGTGACGGACTGTGCTGCGCAGCGAGCGGCGGAAACCGCAGTACTGACAGTCATTGATGCAGTAGTTGCCGATATAAAGGGGAGCGAAGAGCACTATACGGTTGCCGTACACCGAGCGTTTGAGCTCCCGGGCTGTCTCGAATATCTCGTGCAGACCCTCGGGGGACTGGACAGCGATGAGAGCAGCCGTCTCCTCGACCGTCAGCGGTTGTTTGGAAAGGGATTTCTTTAAAATAGCCCTGTAGACCACCGGGTCCTCCCTGGTGTTGTTGATCAGGGAATGCAGTTTGGCGTCGTCAATAAAATCCACGAAGCCTTTTGTTAATTCCATATTCATTTTACTCAATATTTTAAACA
The DNA here is from genome assembly GCA_944326255.1 of uncultured Bacteroidales bacterium. Lineage (GTDB taxonomy): Bacteria > Bacteroidota > Bacteroidia > Bacteroidales > UBA932 > Coprenecus. The sequence goes on along the minus strand of CALVDG010000002.1, from coordinate 28,271 downwards.
TTCTCAATTCAAGTCTTCCAGCGGATAATTGTCCACGTTCTGAAAGACGTAGGAAAGTTCAGAGCCCAGCAGGATGATGAACCATCCGATGTTGAGCCATACCATAAAAAGCGGAATGGCAGCGAACACTCCGTAGACGGCATTCATCCTCGACACGAACATCTGGGTCTCCATATAGAGATACTGCACGACCGTAAATGCCAGTGAGGATATAAGCGCGGCCGAAAGCGCCGGCAGCAGCCTCACCCGGGCGTTGGGTATCAGTATGTACATTGCAGTCAGGACAACCGTCATGAACGCAAAGAACGAGAGCCACACCAGAAAAGTGCTGATGGAGCTCAGAAAAGGTATCTCAAGTCCGATGGCCTCGATACCGTCGGAAATGGAGAGGGCCACCGAAAGGAAGACCATGATGACGAACGGGGAAGCGGTCATGGTGACGATGTATGCCAGCACCCTCTTCCACAGTATGCGGTTGCGCTCCACCTTCCAGATCCGGTTGAAAGACCATTCAACCCTGGACATCAGCCATATCACCATCCATAGGAAGATCAGAAACGAGAGGATTCCGTAGATGCCCTGCTGGGAGGCGGCTATGATGTTGTCCGCGAAGGTAAGTATATGGTTTACTATCGTATCGCGTCCGAAATTGTCGTATATCAGTTCCCTCAGGTGGTCTCCCAGTCCTGCGTAGTTGGATATGGCGAATGCTACTGCCAGAAAGGGCACGAAGGCCATGGTCGTGAAGAAGCTCAGAGCCACGGCCTGCTGTCCTACGTTCTGGTGACTGAAATTCTTGGCGGTCAGTATGATGACCCTGATATACCTGACGACCTTGGCCTTTGCCCGGCCAAGGTCGGAGGTGTTGATGTTCCAGATGCCGTCGCGGAAGAACTCCTTGAAGCGTCTTATGTTATCCGCGCATCGCATCCACCAGTTTCTTGGCGAAGTCGCCTATCTTGTCGAAATCGGACTCATAGGGCCGTCCGAGGAATTCCACGGGATCTCCGGTTACGGGCATTTTGGCCTTCTCCGCAAACTCTCTGAGGGCCTTTGCTCCGGCTCCGTTCCAGCTTGAGCCTCCGAAGATACCCAGAATCTTGTTCTGAGGAGCCGATACGCTTATCTCATGGGTAAGCAGGGCCATCATGGGGTGCATACCGGTGTTGTAGGCGCAGCTTCCGAGTACGAGGCCCCTGTATTTCCAGATGGCTGTCAGCAGATAGGAGACATGGGTCTTGGACACGTCGTATACGCGGATATCCCTGACACCGAGGGCCGATATCTGACGGGCTATCTCATCAGCGAACTTCTCGGTGTTGCCGTACATCGAGGCGTATGCGATTACGAAGCCGTCCTCAGCCTCGTACTTGCTCCACTTGTCGTAAAGCGAGAGCACCTTGCCCGGGTCCTTGCGCCAGATGAGTCCGTGAGACGGGCAGATAATCTTCACCGGCACACCCTCCAGCTTCTTGAAAGCCTTCTGCACCATGCCGCTCCACTTGCCCACGATGTTGGAGTAGTAACGCAGCATGTCCTCCTCATAGAAGTCAAAGTTGGCCGTGTCGTCGAAGATGCCTCCGTCCAGGGTTCCGAAAGAGCCGAATGCATCGCACGAGAAGAGTATCTGATCCACAGTGTCGTATGTCACCATCGTCTCGGGCCAGTGTACCCAGGGAACCATGACGAATGTCAGCTTGTGATGGCCGAGGTCGAGGACGTCCCCTTCCTTAATCTCATGGATATTGTCCTGAGGGAGAGGGTAGTAGCTTTCCATTATCTTATAGGTCTTGCAGTTGGCCACGACCTTGACCCTGGGATAGCGGCGCAGGATCTCGCCGATCATGCTGGAGTGGTCGGGCTCCATGTGGTTGACGATCATATATTCCAGATCCCGTCCGCCCAGCGCGCTGTCTATATGTGCCAGATAGTCGGGGTCAGAACCGTATTCAATCGTGTCTATCAGGGCCGGATGCTCGTCGGCTATGATGTATGAATTGTAGGCCACTCCGTTGGGCAGAGGCCAGTTGTTCTCGAAAAGATGCTTCTTGCGGTCATTGGTTCCGATATAGAACACTTTGTTGCTGATCTGTATCATATCAATAGGTTTATGAGTTTATAATACTGTAAAATTCTTCTTCTGTTATGACTTTGACACCCAGTTTCTCCGCTTTTGCGAGTTTTTCCGGCCCGGCTTTCTCTCCGGCCAACAGGTAAGTGGTCTTTCCGCTCACCGAACCGGTGTTCTTGCCTCCGTGCGCGGCTATCAGGGCCTTCATCTCGTCCCTGGGACGGGTGAAATTACCCGAAACCACGACTGTACAGCCGCTCAGCCTGTCCGACAGCCTGGATGCCGCAGAGTTGTCTGCAAATTGCAAGCCGAAATCCCGCAGTTCCTGTATGATTCTCCTATGGCCTTCATTACCAAAATATTCCACCAGAGAGTCCGCTATCACTTCTCCGATGTCCTCTACCTCCAGAAACTCCTCCCGGGATGCTTTTTCCATGGCTTCGATATTGCCGAAACGGGCAGCCAGCGTCTTCGCTGTCGTCTCGCCTATATGCCTTATACCCAAGGCAAACAGTACTCTTCCGAAAGGAACCTTGACAGATGCGGACACGCTTTCAAGAAAGTTGCCGGCGGATTTTTCCTTCCACCCGTCCAGTGTCAGCAGCTGTTCCATATTCAGGCGGTAGAGGTCCGGCAGCTCGTGGATATAGCCCTTGTCGTAGAGTTGGTCGATGGTAGCCTCTCCTGCATTGATATTCATGGCCTTGCGGGAGATAAAATGCAGGAAGGCGCCCTTGACCCTCGTCGGACAGGCCTCGTTAAGACAGTAATGCCTGGCCTCGCTCTCGTCCTTGACCAGCGGGGCTCCGCAGTCAGGGCAAATGGTAGGGAAGTGAGGCACTTCGGCTTCGGCAGGACGCTTGGACAGTTCCACTCCTGTAATCTTCGGTATAATCTCTCCGCCTTTTTCCACGTAGACATAATCACCTATGCGGATATCCAGCAGCTCCATCTGGTCGGCGTTGTGCAGGGATGCCCTTTTGACAGTCGTACCGGAAAGAGGTACCGGGTCGAGATTGGCGACGGGAGTCACCGCTCCGGTGCGGCCTACCTGATAGTCTATGGACAGCAGTCGGGTCAGGGCCTGCTCGGGCTTGAACTTATATGCCGTGGCCCAGCGCGGGGATTTGGCGGTATAGCCCAGTCTGGTCTGGAGCGCAAGGTCGTCCACCTTTATGACTATGCCGTCAGTGGCAAAGGGAAGAGTCTTGCGCCTGGTGTCCCATTCCGAGATATAGGCTCTGACTTCCTCCATGTCATGGCACAGCCTGGAGTACTTGGATACGGGCAGATTGTGTCCGGCGGCCCACTCCAGGGCCTCGGAATGGTATTTGAACGGCAGGTCGTCTCCTATTATATGATAAAGGACACATTCCAGACCGCGCCTGTGGACCTCCTTCGGATCCAAAGTCTTGAGTGAGCCGGCGGCTGCGTTGCGCGGGTTGGCGAAGGGTTGGTCGCCTATGTCCAGACGTTCCTCGTTCAGGGCATTGAATGAGGCGAACGGCATGTAGATCTCGCCTCTTATCTCAAAATCCCAGGGAACATCCCCGATATGAACCGGTATGGAGGATATGGTGCGGACATTGTCGGTGACATCGTCTCCGACCGTTCCGTCACCTCGGGTAAGGGCCCGTACCAGCCGCCCTTTAGAGTAGGTGAGGCAGATGGCCGTTCCGTCGAACTTGAGCTCGCAGCTGTAGTTGAAGCTGCTGCCGGCGCCTTCACGCGCCCTGCGGTCGAAGTCCTGAAGTTCCTCGATATTGTAGGTGTTGCCCAATGACAGCATGGGATATCTGTGCCGGTACTGCCTGAATTCCCTCGTTCCGGGAGCTTTTCCGGCTATGTCGCTGCCGACCTTCACCGTAGGGGAATCCGGGGAGGCGAACTCCGGATACATCTTCTCCAGCGACGCCAGATCGCTCATAATCCCGTCGTATTCGAAATCCGATATCTGGGGGTCGTTCAGCACATAATACCTGTAGTTGTGCTTTTCCAGCTCCTGCCGGAGGAACTCTATCCGCTTCTGAACCTCTTTTTTATCTTTAAAATTCATATCAAATGCAAAAATATAAAAAATAATCCGTCAAAAATTACTAAATTTGTAATGAATTAGCACAATGACTTATGAAGCCGTCAATTGTAATCTTAGCGGGAGGAGGACCGGCTCCCGGCATCAACACCGTTATAGGCACTATAGCGAAGACTTTCATATCCAAAGGATACAGGGTTATCGGTCTGCATGAGGGATATAAGGGCCTTTTCAACGGAAAACCGTCCTATATCGACATTGATTTCTTCCTGGCTGACGACATATTCAACCGGGGCGGTTCGCATCTGATGATGAGCCGTTACAAACCTTCGGATGAGGATTTTGAGAAACGGTTTGACCTGAAGTTCTTCAAGGACAACAATGTCAAGCTGCTGGTTACTATAGGCGGAGACGACACTGCCTCCACTGCCAACCGGGTGACCAAATATCTGGGCGCACACAGTGTCTCCATTCAGAACATCCATGTCCCCAAGACTATAGACAATGACCTTCCGTTGCCGAACAACCAGCCTACTTTCGGTTACCAGTCCGCAAAGTCAGAAGGCACGAGGGTCGCGACTATTGTCTACGAGGATGCCCGTACCAGCGGTACGTGGTTTTTGGTTTCAGCTATGGGGCGAAGCGCCGGTCATCTGGCGATAGGTATCGGAGCCTCCTGTCATTATCCCATGATAGTGATTCCGGAGATGTTCAACAAGACCGAGCTGACCATCGACAAGATAGTGCGCCTGGCCGTATCGTCCATCATAAAGAGAAAGCTCATGGGCATCTCATACGGCGGTATAATAGTCTCGGAGGGCGTGTTCTATCAGCTCAGCAACGATGAACTGATGTCCACAGGGGTGCAGTTCTCCTATGACGAGCACGGCCACCCTGAACTTGGGAAGATATCCAAGGCCCAGCTGTTCAGCACAGTGCTGGATGCCAAGCTGGAGTCTCTGGGACTGAAGGTCAAGACCCGTCCCATCGAGATAGGCTATGACGTGCGCTGCCATACTCCCGTATCGTTCGACATCACTTACTGCTCGCAGATGGCATTCGGTGTATGGAAGCTCTTCAAGGCCGGAGAGACCGGCTGCATGGTGTATATCAACTCTCTGGGCATCGTGACCCCCTTGTACCTGAAGGACCTGCAGGATCCGGAGACAGGAAAGATCCCTCCGCGTCCGGTGGACATATCCAGGGAAAAAGTGCAGAATGTACTCAGGTATATGCTTCATTATCTGACACCTGACGACTATGAAGCCGCCAAAAAGTACGTCACTTACCCTTCTGACTACGATTTTTACAAGATACTCAACTGGGAAAGACCTGAAGACTAATGAAAGGAAAACTCATCATCTATCAGCTGCTGCCGAGGGTGTTCGGCAATATGCGCATGGACAATGTCCCCGGAGGTACACTTGAACAGAACGGCACCGGTAAGTTCAAGAACATCACAGCTCCTGTGCTGGACGAGATCAAGAAGCTCAATGTGACTCATATATGGTACACGGGCGTCATACGTCACGCCGTCCATGGTGATTACGGAGTAAAAGGTGGCGCCGGTTCTCCGTTTGCAATAACGGATTACTACGACGTCAATCCGTATCTGGCGTCCCGGGAAGGCAGCCGGATGAAGGAGTTCGAGGCTCTGGTCTCCAGGACCAAGGAGGCCGGTATGGAGGTTATCCTGGACTTTGTGCCCAACCATGTGTCTCCTTCATATAAAGGTACTGTAAGGCCTTTCAAGGACCGTAATTTCTATCCTGGCCGCATCCATGACGGAGACTGGAGCGACACTGTCAAGCTCAATTACAACGACCGGGACACATGGGAGAAGATGCGTGACATCCTGCTCTTCTGGGCGGCAAAGGGAGTAGGGGGCTTCCGCTGCGATATGGTGGAGCTTGTGCCCGTGGATTTCTGGCACTGGTGCATTCCCGAGGTGAAAAAGGCATATCCGGGACTTATCTTCATCGGCGAGGCCTATCAGCCTGACAACTACCGCAGTTACTTTGATCACGGACATTTTGACTACCTCTATGACAAGAGCGGTTTCTATGACACTCTTAAGAAAATCGTAAGGGGAGAGGCTCCGGCCAGCAGTCTCACTGCCCAGTGGCAGAAGATCGGGCCTTATCAGGACCGTATGCTCAACTTCCTGGAGAATCATGACGAGGACCGCATATCATCGCCTTACTTTGCCGGCAGTCCGTTCGGAGGGCTGGCCGCCCTGTTCGTGTCGCTGTTTTTCAACAGAGCCCCGTTCATGCTGTACTTCGGACAGGAGCTGGGAGAAGGCCCGGAAAAGACCTCGATATTCGATTTCTGTTCGCTGCCCAAGGTCCGCAACTGGCTCCGTGGCGTCAAGGCCGGAGATCCGATGAAGTATCTGGGTTACGAGGAGCAGGCTCTGTATGTGGTTTACCGCGAGTTCATGAAAAAGACTGCGGATCCGGCAATATTCAAGGGAGATACCTTTGACCTGGAATATGTCAATCCCGCTTCCGAATACTTCAATCCGGACAGGCATTTCGTCTTTATGAGACGCTCCGGAAGCAGGCTGTACCTGTGCGCAGCCAATTTCTCCAACGAGAGGGTACAGATTAAGGTTAATATTCCAAAGCACGCATTCGATTATTTCGGAATTGCGGAGACGGACGAGCTGAACTCCCGGACTCCCGTGGATGTTCGGATCGCCTCGGATGCAGGAACATTGTTGAGACTTAAGTAATATGTTGAATAATAACCGATTGGTAGAAATTGCCGGACAGTTCTGCCTGGAAGGTAGGCCATCTGAAGTCAAGGCCCTTGGGGACGGCTTCATCAACGATACTTATACTGTCTTGCTTGCCGACAGTCCGGTGAAATATATCCTGCAACGTAAGAACACGGTAATATTCAAGGATATACCGGGTATGATGAGCAACATCAAGGCGGTGACGGAGCATCTGAAGAGGAAGATAGCCGCTGCTGGCGGAGATCCGATGCGGGAGTCCCTGACTGTCGTGCCGGCCAAGGACGGCAGGCTCTACTATGAATCTGACGGGGAATACTGGTGCATAACGGTATTTATCGACAATTCAGTGAGTTATGATAAGGCGGATTCAGAACTTCTCGCCGAATGCGGAGGACGCGGCATAGGCCGTTTCCAGGCAATGCTGGCGGATTTCGACGGAGAGCTGGTGGACACATTGCCCGGATTCCACAATATCAGATATCGTTTCGGACAGTGGGACAAGACCTTGGCCGAGGATCCGGCTGGGCGTGCGGCTGATGTACGCGACCTGATCGGCGAGATAGAGTCACGTCGCTCCGAGATGCTGGATTTTTTCAAACTTATAGAAGACGGTCATATACCGTTGAGAGTCACTCACAACGACACCAAGATAGCCAATATGCTCTTTGACCGTAGCGGCAACGTCCTGTGTGTCCTGGATCTGGACACCGTGCTCAGAGCTCCGTGTCTGTACGATTTCGGTGACTCAATACGTTCGTATGCCAATACCGGAGCCGAGGATGATCCGAATCCGGACAGGGTGTCCATGAGCCGCGGAATGTACGAGGCGTTCCTGCGCGGATATCTGTCCGAGGCCGGAGATTTCCTTACGGATACCGAGCGCGAGTGGCTGCCGTTCTCGGCCCGTTACATCACGTACGAACAGGTCCTGAGGTTCCTGATGGACTACATTGACGGTGACAGATATTATAAGGTGAAATACCCTGAGCACAATCTGGTAAGAACCCGTGCCCAGCTGCGTCTGCTCCGGTCCATCGAGCACCAGCTGTTCCCATACAATGGCCATTATGTTAAATAGGGTATGACAGACCTCTTCTCCATGCCTTCCATGCCGCTGCCTGAGCGGATGCGCCCCAACTCTCTTGCGGAGTTCGTCGGCCAGGAACATCTGGTCGGTGCCGGTGCGGTGCTCCGGAAAATGATTGAGTCCGGCAATATCTCCTCGTTTATTCTCTGGGGCCCTCCGGGTGTCGGCAAGACCACGCTCGCGCACATCGTCTCCAAGGAACTCAAGCGGGACTTCTACACACTCTCAGCCATCAGTTCCGGAGTCAAGGAACTGCGCGACGTATTTGCCCGCGCCAAGGACAACTCCATATTCGCCAAAGGCTCGCCGATACTTTTTATCGACGAGATTCACCGTTTTTCCAAATCACAGCAGGACGCGCTGCTCGGAGCCGTGGAGACCGGCACCGTGACCCTCATCGGCGCCACTACAGAGAACCCGTCCTTCGAGGTAATCACCCCTTTGCTCTCCCGGTGTCAGGTATTTGTCATGAAGCCGTTGGAAGTCAAGGATCTGGAGACCCTGCTGGAACGCGCGCTTACCAAGGATCCGTATCTTAGGACTCGAAGTATTGATGTAAGGCAGAAGGACGCGCTGTTCAGATTTTCCGGAGGGGATGCTCGTAAATTGCTGAATATACTGGAGATAGTTGTAAACTCGTTCCCGCCTGAGGAGCAGGTGGTGATAGACGATGCTGTAGTGGCCGACCGGCTTCAGGAGAACATCTCGATATACGATAAGAACGGCGAGATGCACTATGACATCATCTCCGCCTTTATCAAGAGTATGCGGGGCTCTGACCCCAACGGAGCCGTCTACTGGATGGCCCGTATGCTGGCCGGAGGTGAGGACCCCCTGTTCATTGCCCGCAGGATGCTCATTCTGGCTTCGGAGGATATCGGACTGGCCAACCCCAACGCGCTGCTGCTGGCTCAGGCCACATTTGACGCAGTCCACAAGATAGGGATGCCCGAGGCCCGCATAATCCTCTCTGAATGTGCCATCTACCTTGCCACCTGTGTCAAGAGCAACTCGGCCTACATGGCCATTGACGCAGCTATGGCCCTCGCGGAAAAGGGGGACAACTCCCCCGTCCCGCTCCATCTGCGCAATGCCCCTACCAGGCTCATGAAAGATCTCGGATATTCGAAGGACTACAAGTATGCCCACGACTTCGAGGGTAATTTCACTGATCAGGAATTCCTTCCGGACGGACTTTCCGGAACTGTATTTTACGAGCCTGGCAATAATCCGAGGGAAAATGAGATACGTACCCGAATGGAGCGTCTCTGGCCAAAATACAAGAAATAAACCCCTGAATCCTAGAACGGGTAGCCGATTCCGAACTGGAAGGCATATCCTCCGCGCCTGAGCCAGTTGCGGGCATTCTGCCACTGCTGTGAAGCCGGGTCGTACAGTTTGATTCCCAAGTCAAAACGCACGACTACGAAATTGAGGTCCAGCCTGATGCCGGCACCCCAGCTAAGAGCGGAGGTCGTAAGCATATTCCTGAAAGAGAAATACGAGGACTGCTCCGCGCTCTCGTCTTCCGTGCTGCCCTCCATGGACTGATGGTTACGGCCGGTACGGTCAATATTCCAGACATTGCCCCAGTCTACGAACAGGGCTCCACGGAAGATAGAGAACAGAGGAAAACGGTACTCGACGTTGGCCTCAAGCCTCATATCGCCGGTTTGGTTGGGAATGGAGAATGTCTGGTCCATTTGGGACGAGCCAGGACCTACGCTTCTTGCAGTCCAGCCGCGCAGGCTGTTTGAGCCTCCTGCCCAGAACAGACGCTCGAAAGGCATCTTGGTCGAGTTGCCGTAAGCGTAACCGGCACCTCCAAGAGCCCTTACAGCCAGGGCCTGCTTATTGTTCTTGCCGAATTTCCATGTATAGGACAGCGACAGCTCCGCCCTTACGAACTGCGAGTAAGGCGAATTCCAGATAGTATGGAAACCGGAACTGTCTACCGGCATGAAATTGTTAAAGGCGGAAAGCAGATTTCCTGCCAGGTCGAATTGAAAGTCTGCCTTGAAAAATGACTTCTGGGGATTGAGGCTCGGATCACTGCTGTACTGCATATCGAATCCGAGACCGAACTCAAAATGATTCTTGTAGGCCTCGCGCACGAACGGATTGGTAAGCGATTCCATAAAAGACTCGCTGTAAACAGGCAGGTTGACTATATTGAACTGGACTGGAACCACTTTGAAATAATATTTGTTGGACTGGCTGCTCCAGTTCCAGCCGAAACTGGCTCCGATCATATTGCGTGTATACTCCGGCCGACGCTGGAAATTGTACGTGATATCCAAGTCGGTACGTGGAATGATGTTCTTGAACATCCTGTCGGGCAGGAGTACGAACGTCGGGAAACTGAGACCGGCACTGGCACCGAATTCGGTCGCCCGTGTCGAGTTGTCCACAGAAAACTGGAAATTGCCGGAAACAGATAGCGAGAGCCACTCCCCTCCTTTGAATATATTGCGGTTATAATATGACAAAGTAGGAGAAATACCTATCAGACCGGTCGAGTTGGTCGAAGCCTCAAGGTTGATCTTGTAGCCGTGGGCCTTTGAAGGTATCAGCCTTATCATACAGTCCACCACGTTGGTGTCTGTCTTATTGAGTTCGACACTTACGTTGTTGTAAATACGCATGTTTGCGAACCGTTGGTAGGTGTTGTTGACGATAAACTCACTGTAGACATCTCCCGGTTCTATGCGGTTCATCTTGTACAGGATGGACGGACGCACCTTCCGTTTGGAATCATACAGTATCGTAAGATTCTCATATTTGAGGGTATCCAGTATCTGAGGAATCTTCTTGGCGACAGAAACCCTGTACCTGATGTTGTCGGATACCGGACGTATAGATACGTCACCGAAGTAGAATTTCCTGTGCCGTCGGGCATCCTGAGGAGTTTCATTGCGGGTGTAATTGCGTACAAACACCTTCAGCAGGGCGGAATCCTTTATCGATAATGTATCCGCTGCAAAAAAATAGTAGTTTTTAGAGAACTCATAGTAACCCCTGTCCTTGATATAGGCAGCTGAACGCTCGGTCTCCCTGTCCAACAGGTCCTCTGACAACGGAGCTCCTCGTTTTATCAGGGAGTTTGCCGTATCACTGTACACCACTTCTGCAAGAGCAGGGTCATCTACCTGATACTGTATGTCCTTAATTGGATACTGCTTGCCGAGAGTGACCATATAGTCCACGACGGTCTGCTTGTCCTTGATCTCCGCCCTGGCCTCCACCGTGGAGTTGTAGTAGCCGATATTTTTCAGATGCGTGGTGATATTATCCCGGCTGTCCTCCATCAACGCCGGATCAAACACCACTGGCGCCTGCCCTAAGCGGGTGACAAATCTGTCCCACCCCTTGCCTTTTCCATTAGTCCAGTTGTAGACGTATATAAACGGATTCCACCCTCCCCTTCTGGTTTTTATAATATAGGTATTGGCCTGCTGGCGGATATAGTTGTCCAGCTGGGAGTCCTGATATTCCGGATGCTCCTTCTTGTTGACCACAGTTATGACGTTGCTTTTCAAGCGGGTCTGGTCTCCGGTCAGGACCTTCGTAGTACTGCATGAGCCCAATAGAAGCATCATCGACATGAAAGTCAATATCAGATAGATATATGCCGGGCTCTTTTGACGCATTTACATTTTTCTGCAAATTTATAATTTTTAATGCTTTTATAAAAAATAGTTGAATATATTTGCAGTGTGAAAAATCCGGGTGAGCCGGATGGCATGAAAAGAGGTAAAAGTAACTAAGTTGCATTAAGCGTCATGAAGAACAAGTACATCGATTTGGTTGAGCAGTCCTTCGAGTTTCCGCAGGACGAATTCCGTGTAGAGGACGGAGCTCTGTATTTCCACGATATTCCGATGATGGATGTCATCGAACAGTACGGCACGCCGCTGAAGATATCATATCTGCCCAAAATATCCTCGCAGATACAGCGGGCCAAGAGGATGTTCAATGTGGCCATGGCCAAGGTGGACTATCAGGGCGACTACCATTACTGCTACTGTACCAAGAGTTCGCACTTCTCCTTCGTACTGGAAGAGGCCCTGAAGAACGACATCCACATAGAGACATCATCGGCCTTCGACTTCAACCTGATAGAGTCCCTCTACGACAGCAAGACAGTAGACAAGGATCTCTATATCATCTGTAACGGCTACAAGAAAGACACATACATCGCCAATATCGCCCAGTTCATCAACAACGGCTGGCACAACACCATACCCATCCTCGACAACATGCCCGAGCTGGACCAGCTTGACGCCGTGATCAACGAGCCCACCCGCATCGGTATCCGTATCGCGGCCGAGGAGGAGCCCAAGTTCGAGTTCTACACCTCTCGTCTGGGTATCCGCTACAAGGACATCATGCCCTTCTATCAGGAGAAGCTCAGCCATAACAAGAAGTTCAGTCTCAAGATGCTGCACTTCTTCATCAACACCGGCATCAAGGACAACGCCTACTACTGGAACGAGCTGGGCAAATGTGTCAACGTATACTGCAACCTCAAGGCTGTCTGCCCTACCCTCGATTCCCTGAACATAGGCGGCGGCCTGCCGATCAAGAACTCCCTGGGCATGGACTACGACTACGAGTACATGATTGAGGAGGTGGTGGCCCAGATCAAGAGCATCTGCAACTCCCGAGGAGTCGAGGAGCCCAACATTTTCACCGAGTTCGGTTCCTATACCGTAGGTGAGAGCGGAGCCACCATATTCTCCATACTCGGAGTCAAGCAGCAGAACGACCGCGAGAAATGGTATATGGTCGACAGTTCCTTCATGACCACCCTCCCCGACATCTGGGGCATCAAGCAGAAATTCATCCTCCTGCCGATAAACAAGTGGGACCAGCCCTACGAGAGAGTCTTCCTCGGAGGCCTCACCTGCGACAGCCAGGACTACTACAACGCCGAGGAGCACGCCAACGCCATCTTCCTTCCCAAGGTCTCCCCTGACGACCCGGAGCCCCTGTACATCGGCTTCTTCCACACCGGAGCCTACCAGGAGTCAATAGCCGGATATGGCGGCATCCAGCACTGCCTCCAGCCCGCTCCCAAGCATATCATCATCGACAAGACACCGGACGGGGACTATACCACCAAGCTCTTCAGCAAGGAGCAGACCTACAAGTCGATGCTCAAGATCTTGGGATATTAACGGAAGTTCTGCGGGACAATGCTGACCGACCGTATACCCTCGAAGGCCGACATCCGGCTCATCCGCTCCCTCGGACAGAAGAAGTTCCGGCAGGAGCACGGGCTTTTCGTCGTCGAAGGAGAGAAAATGGTCGGGGAGGCCCTGACTCAGAAGCGGTACCAGGTTGAAGCGGTATACCGTACCTCCGATATCGGGGAGAAGACAATGGGCAGGATGAGCCATCTCTCCTCCCCCTCCCCTGCCCTTGCCGTCCTGCGTATCCCTACAGACGGAATTCCGGACCGCGCCTCCGCATTGCCCTCCGGCCTGTGTCTCGGGCTGGACTCTGTCCGCGACCCGGGAAATGTCGGAACCATCCTGCGTCTGGCCGACTGGTTCGGGATAGAGACAGTCTACCTGTCGCCGGACTGCGCGGATCTGTACAATCCCAAGACCATACAGGCCACGATGGGTTCCATCTTCCGACAGAAAACCGCTACTTGCGACCTGGTGCATCTTGCCCGGAACTGCCGTACAGCAGGCATACCGGTCTATTCCACAGCCCTTGAAGGAGGAGAAGACATCCGCACAGTGCCATTGAAGACAGACCGCGCACTTGTCATAATGGGCAGCGAGCGTGACGGAGTGTCTCCCGCCCTGCTTGACGAATCCGTCCGCAGGATCTACATACCGTCTGCGGCCGAGGGCACTTCCGACAGGGCAGAGTCCCTCAATGTGGCCATAGCGACTGCCATAACCTGCTACGAGATGCGCCTCAGGCGGCCCATGTGAGGATTCTGCATTTTTCAGTATCCTGTTTATGCGTATTTGTGACTTCATCCTTAAAACTGCAATGTAATTCGAACAAGTTCATTTGCGTTGCTCTCGACTTCTTTTTATTTTTGCGCCCATGAGTAGAAAGAAAGAAAAGGAAATAGTCCGCGGCGTGACGGTGGAGTCCGTCGGTGCCGAGGGAAAGGCGGTGGCCCGTATTGACGGGAAGGTGGTATTCATGTCCAATGCCGTGCCGGGGGATGTCGTGGCCGTGCGGATCGACAAACGGCGGGAGAAGTATTTCGAGGGCACGCTGGTCGAAATCGAGCAGCCCTCGCCGGACCGGGTGGAGCCATTCTGCGAGCATTACAAGGACTGCGGCGGCTGCGCCTGGCAGGAACTCCCCTATCCCCTGCAGCTCAAGTACAAGCAGCAGCAGGTCGTGGACCAGTTCGCCCGCATCGGGCATCTGCCGATGGACCAGGTGGAAGTGCTGCCGATCCTGCCGTCGGAGCGCACTACGGAGTACCGCAACAAGCTGGAATTCACCTTCTCCGACCGGAGGTGGCTGCAAAGCGGCGAGGACCCCTCGACGGTGTTCGATCCCCCTGTCCCTCTCGACCCATCGGAGTTCGAGGGAGGAGTATTCCCCCGGCACCTGCGCGGAGGATACTCGTCCGTCAACGGCAATCCCGCCGGATTCGCCCTCGGATTCCACATTTCCAAGGCATTTGACAAAATACTGGATATCAGGCACTGCTGGCTGCAGCCGGAGCCTTCCAACGAGATACGCAACTTCATCCGGCAGTACGCCATCGTGCACGGGCTGCCATTCTTCAACATCCGGGAGCAGACCGGATTCCTGCGCAATATCATCATCCGTACCAACCTGCGCGGGGAGGTCATGCTGACCGTCATGTTCGGGGCCCGTCCGCCGAGGCTCGGCAAACTGCGCTGCGGGTTCCGGCCGGAGGACTGCGACGCCGAGGCGGAGAAGCTCTTCGACGTGCTGATGGAGCGTTTCCCCCAGATCAAGTCGCTGAACTATCTGTACAACGGGAGGATGAACGACGCCATCAACGACCAGGATATTCTGAATGCGCGGGGCGAGGACGCCATCTACGAGGAAATGGAGGGGCTGCGGTTCAAGATCGGGCCGAAATCCTTCTACCAGACCAATCCGCTGCAGGCCTACAGGCTCTACTCGACGGTGCGCGAATTTGCGGATTTCCAGGGCGGGGAGCACGTCTACGACCTCTACACCGGGACCGGGACGATAGCCCTGTTCGTGGCCCGGAGCGTGGCTTCGGTGGTGGGCGTGGAATACGTGCCCGAGGCCATAGCCGACGCGAAGGTCAATGCGCGGATCAACGGGATAGACAATTGCCGGTTCTACGCCGGGGACATGAAGGACATCCTCACTCCGGAGTTCGTGGCCGCCCAGGGAGCCTCGCCGGACGTGGTGATACTCGACCCGCCCAGGGCCGGGGTACACCCTTCGGTCATCGAGGTGCTGCTCGGAACCGGGGCGCGGAAGATCGTGTACGTAAGCTGCAATCCGGCCACACAGGCACGCGACCTCGCCATGCTCACCTCCGGCGGAGCGTACCGGCTGGTCAGGATCAGGCCGGTGGACATGTTCCCGCACACCACTCATGTGGAGAATGTCGCTCTTTTAGAGAAAATATAGGATGGACAGCGGAACAATATACGAGCAGACTACGATATGCGCCCGGGCGACGGCTCCGGGACAGGGGGCGGTCGCGATAGTGCGTGTCAGCGGACCGGAGGCGGTGGAGGTGCTGGACAAGGTATTCCGGCCTTTCAAGGACAAAGGGCCGCGGGCTGCGGAGTTCCGGCCCAGGGAGATGCACTACGGGCGGATTATTTTCCCTGAAAGTCCCGGTCATTCCACCGATAATGCCGAGACCGTCATCGACGAGGTGATGGCAGTGATCTTCCGTGCCCCCCACTCCTACACCGGAGAGGATTCCGCCGAGATATATTGCCATGGTTCCCAATACATTGTCTCCGAGATACTGCGGGCACTGATAGCCGCAGGGGCCGAGATGGCCTCCGCCGGTGAATTTACCAAACGGGCCTTCCTGAACGGCCGGATGGACCTGGCCCAGGCCGAGGCCGTCGCCGACCTGATCGCCTCCGAGAACAGGGCCGCCCACGACATTGCCCTGCAGCAACTGCGCGGCGGCTATTCCTCTGAGCTCCAGGAGATGCGCTCCGAGATGCTGGACATCGTCTCCCTCATGGAACTCGAGCTGGACTTCAGCGAGGAGGACGTCGAGTTCGCTGACCGCACCCGGGTCATTGACCTTATCGACCGGGTATCCGCGCACATCTCCCGGCTGGCCGACTCATTTGCCCTCGGCAATGCGATCAAGAACGGCATCCCCGTCGCCATCGTCGGAGCCGTCAACACCGGCAAGAGCACCCTGCTCAACGCCCTGCTCGGCGAGGACCGCGCCATCGTCTCCGACATCGCCGGCACCACCCGCGACACCATAGAGGACACCGTCAACATCGCCGGAGTCACCTTCCGCTTCATCGACACCGCCGGCATCCGCGACACCGCCGAGACCATCGAGGCCATCGGCATCAACCGCACCTACAGCACCATCGAGCGCGCCTCCGTCATCCTCCTCATGCTCGACGCCACCAGACCCGGGACATTCGGGGAATCCTTCGAGGCCATCGCCTCGCGGCTTAACCATGTCCCCTCCACTCATAGCGGAATCAGCGAGCGGACACTGCTGATACTGCTCAACAAGGCGGACCTGCTCAGCGAGCCGGAAATCCCCGCAATGCTGACCTCAGCCGAGAGCCTCGCCCGCCAAAAGGGCCTCTCCCCTACCCGCACCCTAGCCATCAGCGCCCGCAACCGCCTCGGCCTGCCCGAAATCACCGCAGCCCTTGCCGCCACCGCCGCAGCCCACACAACCGACACCTCCGCCACCCTCGTCACCAACCTCCGCCACTACCAGGCCCTCCAGAAAGCCCTGGAAGCCCTCACCCGCGCCCGCGAAGCCCTCCTCGCCGGAGTCTCCACAGAATTCGTAACACAGGACATACGCGAGGCCCTGCACCATATCGGGGAGATTTGCGGGGAGGTTACTTCGGAGGAGGTGCTGGGGACTGTGTTTTCGCGGTTCTGTATAGGTAAGTAAATATCTAATTGATAAATAGTTAAATTGATTATGATCAATTAATATGGCGCTCTTTACGGGCGCCTTTTTTGTTGTACAAGTATCGTTGACAAAGGGGATAATAAAGGACGGATAGTCGAACTTAAAACTACGATATTTCTATTGGGTTATCCAGAATAGAGTTTATTATACATGAGCCTGAGTGACAATCAGTCTTGCAAATGTATATTTACGAATGAAGAATTATACCTTCATCTCGAAGACGGATATAACCCTTATGGACAAAATCCAATGCCGCAGAGTCAGAGCATCCAATCTATCGGATTCTCTTCTCATCCTTCAAGGCCCCGATAACAATCACACAGCCTTACAAGAGTATTACCTCCTTGATGCATACAATGGTCTTTCGTGAACATCTGGAGGTAGGCCAAATGTTTATGCTATATCGCTATTTTGTTGCTTATAGATACTCTCGATTGAATATTTTTCAATATATTTGCAGAATGTCAAATGTCACTAGTACTTATATGAAAGATGTTAATAGATTAAAGCTGGTTCTGGTTGAGCAGAAAAGAACAGGAAAATGGTTGGCAGAACAATTAGGTAAAGATCCATCTACTGTTTCAAAATGGTGCTCAAATGTTACACAGCCGACATTAGATACATTGGTCAATATAGCTAAAGTATTAGATGTTGATATAAAGGATTTAATAAATAATAAATAATAAATAAGAATCAATGTATGAAAAAACCTGTATTCTCGGGGCATGAATCATTTGCGTGCAAATCACATTGGTTAAAACGCGGATATGACTTTGTGCTTGCAGGGCATAGTTTTAATAATGAAGATGCTGTTGTGCACCTTGGAGTTGGTAAGAATATGGTCAATTCCATTAAATATTGGATGCGAGCGTTTGGGTTATTGAAAGCAGAAGGGGAATTAACCCCGTTAGCTCATAAACTTATGAGTGATAGAAATGGCTATGATCCTTTTTTTGAAGATATGGGTAGCTTATGGTTGTTGCATTTTAATCTTATAAATGAAGATTATGCAACAATTTATAAAAGCACTTTTATTGATTACCATAAACAGCGTAATTTAATTGATGGTATAAAACTTCAAAATTTCATTAAGCATCTATGCTTTGATGGCACGAGCTATAAAAACCTTTACAACGAAAATACAGTTAAACGTGATATAGGTGTTTTATTCCATAACTATTGTAGCCATAGTAATGGGAGCATTGAAGAGTCGAATATGCTATTGGCTCCTTTGAACCTTATTCAAGAAACGGAAGATGGGATGTATATCTTCAATTATGATACTCGTAATAGCATCCCAGCTAATATATTTTTATTTGCATTACTTGTTCAATTTCCTGATAGCAAAAGTATATCATTTGAGGCCATGAAAGACTTGGCACTAATGTTTTGCTTAACAAATAATGATTTGTTAAGTATTATAAAACAGTTGTGTGTTTCATACCCCACCCAAATAGTATTTTCTGATGTTGCGGGTATTAAAGAATTACAGATTAGAGAAAATCTATCCAAAGATACGATACTCAATAACCACTACTTGACTGAGTAATATGAAATATACCCTCTCAATAAATATAGAACATAGCACTTTTGACCCAGAGAGCTATATTGTAACGCCAAATGCTCTTGGCGTTGTGGGACGCATTATTGATGCATTCAATACAGGGATTCACTCATTTAATATTATTGGCTCTTATGGAACAGGTAAATCTAGTTTTCTTTTGGCCTTAGAGGATTCTTTGGTGAATAACTCTCATGTTCTAGTAGCAAATAAGGGTCAATTTAATGGATATAGTCGTTTCCGATTCCACAAAATTGTTGGAGATTATACATCATTACATAGCCTGTTGACTGAACATCTCTTCCCCGATTCGGCTTCTGAGAATCTGTTTGAGAATCTATCCCGATTTTTTGCTAAAGCAGAGAAAAGGGATGAATTTGTTTTTATTGTCATAGACGAGTTTGGTAAGCTATTAGAGTATGCCGCGAAAAATAATCCAGAGAGAGAACTGTATATATTTCAGAAGTTTACTGAGTTTATTAACAGCGAGAAACGTAATGTAATTTTACTTACAACACTTCATCAGAATTTCAATTCATACGCTCTCACATTAAGTGAATCTCAGCGTCATGAATGGAATAAGGTGAAAGGCCGCTTTCAGGAAATTGTCTTCAATGAGCCAGTTGAACAACTGTTATATCTAGCAGCCAAACGAATAGAGCGTACATCTAGATCCGTCCTTAACAATGGTTTTAGATCAATATATGATTTAGCGCAAAATACAAAGTTTGCGAGTCCGTCAATCAAATATGAAGATACAGCAGAACGATTATATCCATTGGATTTATTTGCTGCCCATGCATTAACATTGTCGATTCAACGATATGGCCAAAATGAACGGACTCTGTTTTCATTTCTTGAATCGACTGGCGGAGGTTCTTTACAGGCCTTTAAAGATAGTGAACATACTACCTATAATCTAGCGGATGTATATGACTACGACATATATAACTTCCACTCTTTCCTTTCTGAGATTAACCTCGATTCGGCAGCATGGGCAGGTATTCGAGTCTCTTTGGAGCGAGTAGAAGGACTGTTTGACACAGAAGTTGCAGACGATGCAATTAAGCTTGTCAAGACTATTGGCATGATAAATTTATTCGGTAATGCTGGTGTAAGCTTTACTAAAAAAGATTTGTCATTGTATGCTAAGAATGCGTTAGGAATTATATCTCCAGAGGGTGTGATTGACTTGTTAGCACAGCACAAAATAATTCGTTATGCAGAATATAAGTCGCAATATGTTTTGTTTGAGGGTACTGACGTCAACATTGAAAGTGAATTACTAAAAGCCTCTGGAATCGTGCCTCGTTCTAAAGATGTTGTTGATAAACTTCTTGAGAATTTCTCACTTCCTGTAGAGTTTGCTAATGCTGCATATTATCGTAAGGGGACACCTCGATATTTTGAGTATGTTATATCGGACTATCCAATTAATAAGCAACCTCAAAATGAGATTGACGGATATATTAATCTTGTCTTTAATGAATCATTGACATTAGAGAAGCTCAAACAAGAGACTAGTATTGTCGAAGAGGCTATATTATATGCTTATTTTAAGCGAACTGATAAAGTTATTGACCATATTTGGATGTTAGATAAGCTTGCTTATGTTCAGAATATAGTTGATAGTGCAGATAAAGTCGCTCATCGGGAGTTAAAAGCATTGATGAATCATGAGCGTAGTTTGCTTAATGCGAGCGTGTTAGATACATTATTTAGATATAGTCAAGATGTTGTTTGGGTGTATAGAGGTAATGAAATCTCTATTAACTCTAAGGCTAGCTTTAATAAATTTTTATCTCGAATATGTGATGAGGTTTATTTCTCTACTCCTATATTTATCAATGAGATGGTAAACAAGCATAAACCGAGCGGTGCAATGTCACTAGCTCGTGTCAACTACTTATCTCATTTATTAGAGAACTCTACTGAATACAATCTGGGATTTGAGGACAGTATGTTTAAACCGGAAAAGACCATCTATTTGACGTTGTTGAAAAATACCGGCATACATAGACTGTTCCTCGGTACATATGAGTTAGATGCACCCCAAGAAGAATCGTTCAGTGATCTTTGGAATGTTTGTGAAGCATTTTTGGAAGGCAGTAAAGAGAAGCCTCGCAAATTGGCAGAACTCATTAACACACTTAAGGCGCGTCCATTTAAGCTCAAACAAGGCGTGATTGATTTGTGGATACCAACATATCTCATTATTAAGAAGAATGATTACTCTTTATATAATGATTCGGGAGTCTTTATTCCTTTTATTAATAGAGAGGTATTGGATATTATGCAGAAATCACCGGGCGGATTTCAAATTAAAGCATTTAATGTAGAAGGAGTTAAGCTGGATTTATACAATAAATATCGTGAAGCATTAAACCTTAGTCAAGATGGTGAATTTACGGCTGCTAGCCTTATAGAAACCATTAGACCTTTTTTGGTGTTCTATAAAAAACTTAATAAATATACTAAGCAAACAAAGCGGCTCAAAAAGACAACATTGCAGTTCCGTAATGTATTATCTACCGCCAAAGACCCCGAAAAGACTTTTTTTGAGGATTTGCCTCGTGCTTTGGGTTTCAAGGATAGTGTCCTCGCTAGCAATGATGAGGTTTTGAAGAGCTATGTAGATCTATTGCAGAATGCGATAAGAGAGCTTCGGAGTTGTTATGTTAATCTGATTGGGCGCATTGAGAATGCGCTCGTCGATTCGTTGAGTTTAAAGTCGACAGACTTTATTCAATACAAAAAAGAATTAGAGGAACGATACTCTTGCCTCAAAACATATTTGCTAACTGATAAACAAAAGGCAATACTCAACAGAATATTATCTCCGGCAGCAGATGAGGTTTCTTGGTATCAATCGTTGGCATATGTCATATTAGATAAGCAGCTTGAAAATTTGCTTGATGAAGAAGAAGCGTATCTGATAGATAATTTGATCCATTTGTTCAAAGAGCTGGATAAATACATAGATATTAGTCGTCAGAACCTTGAACATGAGGACAATTTTATTCGGATAGAAATGATCTCAAATGATGGAGCAATATCACCTCAAGTAGTACGGCTTAATAAGAGCAAGATTGATGTCGCACAAAAAATTGAAAAACAAATAGATAAGCTGTTATCGGGAGACAGTGAGGTCGATGCATATGCTTTGTTAATTATCCTTAAAAAGAAATTGAGAGATGAGTAAAGTAAGACATGTCTTAGGTATATCAGGCGGCAAAGATAGTGCAGCACTGGCGATCTATTTGAAGCGGTTGTATCCTCAGCTTCCTATAGAGTATTATAATACTGATACAAAATGTGAATTGGCAGAAACTCAAAAATTGATTGAGAATCTAAAATCATATTTAGGGCATATTGAGATATTGGTTGCGGCCGAAGATAGCCCTGAACCAACTCCATTTGATCATTTTCTTAAAATTAGTGGGGGATATTTGCCGTCGCCTCAAGCTCGGTGGTGTACGCAAAAAATGAAGTTGGCAGAGTTTGAGAGATTTGTGGGTGATGATCCTACAATATCGTATGTCGGGATTCGAGGTGATGAGGATAGAGAGGGATATGTTTCAACCAAACCTAATATTCAGGCTATATTCCCATTCCGGAAAAACATTTGGAGTATAGATGTGATTCATAACGTTATGCAAAATAGCAACATAGGTGTGATTTCATCTCTATACAAAGAGTATGCTCCTCGTGATATATTGGACGAGGCTCTGCAGATTATAGAAATTCCTACATCAAAAAAATTTTTATTTAGTCGAAAGTTCAATGCTTTATTGGATTTAAGTGTAAAGACCTTTAATAAGGTTGTCTTTGAATATCTCAAGACAACTGATTATCCTGTAGGAAAGTTAGAGGAATTTCCTCTAATAGATAATGAAGATATCTTGGTAAAAGAAGATATTTTCAATATTCTAAGAGATAATGGAGTTGAGGTGCCAGCCTATTACAATCCAATTCCGTTCGAAGTTGATGGGAAAGTGGGGACATACAATAGAAGTCGTTCCGGATGTTATTTCTGTTTTTTTCAGCAACGTATCGAATGGATATGGCTTTTGGAACAGCACCCGGAACTTTATAAAAAAGCTATGCAATATGAAAAGGATGGCTATACATGGATTCAAGGTGAAACGCTTGAGGAGTTAAGTCGCCCAGAACGAGTTCGCCAGATCAAGCTTGATCACATCAAGAAGCAGGCTAATTTAAAAGGTAAAAATTCAAGTGGCCTTTTAGTAGATATGTTTGACGATGACGATGAAATACCTTGCGCTAACTGTTTTATATAGATATGAAGGAAGTGATTAAATACATATATTATGGAAGAGAATTCGGTTCAATAGTTAAATCTTGGAACAATGAATTATGGTTTAATATGGATCATTATTGGATTGTTCTTAGATTATCATCTCTATTATGTCTCAATATAAATAATGATGATATCCCCGGAACAATAGGAGAACTTACTTTTGAGAGTTTATTAAATATTAAAAGAGATGATATCGAGTCTGTCACTATTCTATCTGGAGAATATATTCCAGACGATGAAGAAGAAACTGATATGTATAAGCATTGTAGACCTATCACCTATATTACTGCAGAAATATTCAAGCAAATTAATATAGATTTTCCTTGTGCAATTTTATCCTCAAAGACAGAGTATTATTGTGTAGATGAATGTACTATGTGCCCAGAGGTATGGGAATATGGATCGGTATTTACTATTGGAAAGGACTATTGGGATAATATTGAATTATATAAACATTTCACAAAACTCTTTGAGAAAGCATCTAAAATTGGTGCCCCTCAATTTTATCATACGCCTAATCGCCTTAAAGATAGTTATGAAATAAAAGTATTGTCTTCTAATACAAAAGCGAGAAGACTTGGATATCTTAAAATCATATTGGATATGTTTAAAGCATATCCAAAAATCTCCATAACGCACATAAATGCAAAGTTTGAGGAATTTGCAGGTAAGTATAGAGATTTTTTGTTGTGTTATAAAAATAATAAAGGCGAAGTTGTTCGGACAAAAACCGGGAATTCTGCTAAGCCATATATAGAATTAGCAGAGCAGTTAGGGTTAATTCATAAAATTGTTGGTTATTATACACTGGGTAAAGATGGAAAGGTGTATAATGAGATTAGGCAACATTTATCACTCAATGATCAGAATCCATTCATGTTGAATGATTTTGATGTTGTGTTTTTTATAGAATTATTACTGAAAGAGGATTACCTGTATTTATATACCATCATCACATTAGCACATAAGATTAATAATATTTCATACAAATTTATGCAATCAAATTTTCAAGCAGCCTTGCTAGAACAATGTGAGTTGTATATAGAGGAAGCAAAATCTCATCAACCTTTTGACAAAATACAATCTATCAAAAATAGAATTCATAGAATTCAGAATTGGAAAAAGCCTGATGTGTATATGGAGCATCTTCTAATGCCTAGACTTAATTGGTTATATGACATGGAATTCATTTGTCTAAATGAAGACTTATCTTTTTATTTGACTCAAAAAGGACGATATCTGTGTTATCATCTCTCGCTATGGAATGATATAAATTTTAAAAAAGTTGTATCGCCCATATGGTTTTTAGACAATTTTTTCATGCAGATAATGGATACGATTTTAGGCTTGCGAGGGAATAAATTTACAGTAGCGGATTACCCAATTATCAAAAATTATATCAATAATTCTTTTTTATTGTTTAGAACGTTGGCACCTAATCGAGTGACATTCTCACAGATGTCGAAATTTGTTAGGAATATACTTTATTTTAAAGATAATAAATTGATTGAATCAGAAGATATTAAGAATTTGTTTGGAGAGTTGGACTTTTCTGAATATATTTATAAGTATCAGAAACAATATGAAGACGGATATGTACAAAAAAAACAATAAATAGCATATGAATATCGAGCAATTAAATTTGAAGTCTAATCCTTTTAGGTTAACACCATCTATAGACTCAAAAGAAATAATTTGGGCGGGATTCCCGGAGATTAAAGAAAAAATAGAGAATCGTATTAAACGTTCTATTAGCATACCTAATTCTAGTTTGATACTCAATTGGGGTGAGTATGGCAGTGGAAAAACACATGCTTCAAGATATTTTAACAAACAAGAAGTCTTGGAGGAGCTTGCTGATACTAATACTATTCCATTTTCTATTAATTTATCATTTCCCAAAAGTAAGGATCCTGTAAAAGAGTTATATACTCAAATAATAGACAGAATTAATTTTGATGAACTCCGTTCCCGTGTTAACGAGAAATTCCATAATCTAAAGGAGGTTATGAATATTATTACGCAGAATACATTAATTCGTCAGGTATTATGTCTACTATTTGATAATGAGGAGGACCTTATAGGGATACGCGAATATCTTTATGGTGGATCTTTTCGAAAATTATCTTCAAAAGGGATTATTCGCAAGCTATCATCGGATAATGACTATATCGATTTAATAACCAGTTTATTCTCTTTACTTACTTATGAAAAGAAAGTATATTCTGTTATTATCTTGTGGATTGATGAGTTTGAAGATATCTCCATTTTAAATACTAGCAGCATAAGCAATATCAACAGCTTTGTTAGATCTCTGATTGATAAGGCTTCCAATAATCTCTTGCTGTTCTTAAATCTAACTCAATCCGCCATGATGGATGTTGAAGATTTGGGGGAATATTTGCAGGAAGCTGTTAAGTCTAGAATAAAAGAGCGGATAGAATTTAATATGCCTAATTCCTTGGAATTAAAAGAGTATTTAGAGGAATTGCTTAACAATCCATTATACAGAGACAAACCGTGTACTGGGAGTCAGCGTTTTTACCCGTTTGAAGAAAATGTAATAGATCAGGTCATTAAAGATTTAGGTAATACTTCATTGCGACGATACAATGAGGCATTCTCATTGTTGCTAGAAAATGCCATCTATGATGGAAAAAAGAATATTGATATCGCTTATTATGATGACATTAAGAGTGAAATAATTGGCTGGAAATGAGATTACCTATTGTTTTAGATACTTGTACTATTTTGAATCTTCTTCGAATAGATGAAGATGAGTTCTTGTATAAAAAACTCATAAAATTAAAAATAAATATATGTCAATCTGTATTTGACGAGGCGAATAGAAATGTGAAAACTAAAACTTTTTCTGAAAATCAGAGAAAATATATTTCATCACATACACCGCAATTAGCACCTTTCATTGTAAGATGTGATGAACAATTTGAGAAAAAGTACAAAGCTTGTATTCAAGAATTTTGTGCTTATAAAAAAGAAAATGGTGAATTTTATTCTACGTTAATTAGTTTATATTTATGTAGACAAAAGCACTGTCGACTATACTTTTATACAGATGACTATCCTGCAAAATGTGTGTTTGATAGTTTTTTTAACTATCAACAGATAGGGGTAATAGGTGATACTATTGATTTGTTGGTTTTTTTATATTGGTCCAATCCTGATTTCGACCAACGGAAATTGGAGAAATATCTTCAAAATCTTCTGTCCGAATTTGCAACTCCATTCAAAGAATTTCATAATCAATTTATAGAAAAGAAAGGAAGATGGATTACTCGCAATATTAAAAACAAAATATTAAAAGAAAACCTGGATAAAATTGAACACGGGCTTGAAGGATTGAATTTCGAAAAGATTGGGGAAGGCATGGCTTATTTTAAAAATGATGGTAAATCATACAAAGAAATAAAAACCTTTCTAGATAGTTATTTAGATATAAATTTTAGTGGGTATATGGTTTCAAAAATCAAGGATACTGTTAGTAGCCTTAAACGACATCCAATATATAAAATGCCATGTTAAAATCAGATATCATATGGCCTGAACATCGGCGATACAAATCGCGTACAGAGTGGGAACCGATAGGTTTCTTCTCAGATTGTTTATGCAATACGACGCATTTTGATCTTATGCTTGGGTTCTTTTCTTCATCTGCGATAAGCGTGCTCGCTAATGGATTTGCAGTATTCCTTTATAATGGAGGAAGGATGAGGCTTATAGTTAATGACGTCTTAACTGAAGAAGATAAGAATGCTATTGCAGATGGGACTGGTGATGTTGAAATACCTTATTTTGATGTGTCAGACATTCGAAAGATTAAAGAAACATTGTCAGAAAGAGATAATCATTTCTTCAACTGTTTAGCATGGCTCATACGGCATAATCGTCTTGATATTAAAATTATAGCACCGAAGAATGGTATTGGCATATCGCATACCAAGTCAGGCATATTCTCTGATGGTATTAATGACGTTGGATTTGACGGTTCGTGTAATTTTTCTCGGACTGCATTGGTGGACAATATAGAAAGTCTGACCGTTTCATGTGATTGGGACGGCGATGTAGATGTTGCTAAGATCAAATATATAAAGGATGATTTTGAGAAAGTCTTTCAAGAGAGAGATGACACTGTAGTTTATTTATCGGCAGACAAGATTAAAACTCATATTACAGAGAATTATCCAGATAAATCTATATCCGAACTGCTTGAATCCGAATACAATATTTTAAGGAATCAATATTCACAAAATATCTCTAAACGTATTGCCAAAGCTTTAGATAATGCCAAAGAGCGATTGGAGGTAATTCTTGATAAGCTCAAGGATGGAAAATACAAAGTAGATGTTTTGAAAAACCACGAACCACATTTCCCATATCCATCTGGACCAAGAGACTATCAAGTACAGGCTTTTGAGAACTGGAAAGATAACAAACAGAAAGGATTATTTGCTATGGCAACAGGTACAGGCAAAACTATTACATCCTTAAACTGTTTACTTGAAATTTATAAGAAACTAGGTTATTATAAAGCACTTATATTAGTTCCAACTATTACACTTGTTGAACAGTGGGAAAAAGAATGTGAAAAATTTAATTTTTGCAATGTAATCAAAGTCTGCTCTAAATACGGAAAGTGGCAGACCTCGCTGGCAAACATACGAATGTTGGAGTTGTCAGATCCAAACAACAAATTATCGTATGTGATTATTTCTACATATGCATCTTTTATTCGACCGGCCAATTTTTTTGAATTAAATCAATTCCCAAAGGCTAAATTGTTGCTTATTGCTGACGAGGCTCACAATATGGGAGGAGGGCTTGTTGCAAAACGATTGAATGATATTAAATATTTGCGACGGATAGGACTGTCTGCTACACCTGAGCGACAGTTTGATGAAGAAGGAAATTTGCGATTAATGTCATTCTTTGGATGCGATAAAGAATTCACTTTTGAGTACTCAATGGCAGAGGCCATTAGAAACAAAGCATTGTGTAAATATTATTATTATCCTCATCTAGTGGAATTGACTCAAGATGAAATGGGTCAGTACATTGAACTGTCAAAGAAAATTGCCAGAATCATTAATAGAACCGATGACGATAGTCGAGAAATCTTAAAACGACTTTTGCTGAAACGAAAGCAAATTATACATAAAGCAGAAAATAAGAAAAGAGAATTTGAAGCAATATTAAAAGATCATCTAAATAAAACCGGTTCTTTAAAACAATAGTTCGTTAAAAAATGGCCTCGCCTAAGCGGCTCTGGCAGTAAATAAAATGAGTTCTTTGAAAATTTTGT
>CALVDG010000001.1 GCA_944326255.1 uncultured Bacteroidales bacterium | reverse complement strand
GAGCCGTATAAAGCCGTGGTGGACTCCACCCTCTCCCGCCTGCGGCCCGTGATGATGGCCTCGATGACCACCGTCCTTGGTATGGCGCCCCTGCTCTTCGACCCGCTCTTCGGCTCGCTGGCCGTGACCATCATGGGCGGACTGACCGTAGGTACCCTGATTACCCTGGTCTTCCTGCCGGTACTTTACTCATTGTTCTTCAAGATTAAAAAAGCCTGACCATGAGACATACGATAAGATATGCAGGCATCGCCGCGACCATCCTTCTGCTGACAGCCGGTACAGTACTTGCCCAGCCCCAGAAACGATTCCTGACACTGGAGCAGTGCCGCATCATTGCTCTGGACAGCAGCGCGATACTGCGCAACGCACAGCTTATGGAAGAGAAGACCGAGCTGGACCGCAAGGCCGTCATCACCAACTTCCTGCCCAAATTCTCCGGGTACGGACTGTATCTCTGGACTTCAGAAAGCTTTGACTACGACTTCAGCGGAGGTGCCCTGCCCATTTACAAGAACGTCTACGGCAACCTCGTACCCGACCTGATGAAGGACCCTGCCGGCAACATAGTCTACAACAACGGCATACCCGTATTCAACCAGTACGCCGTCATCCCTCCGATGACCCTGTCCGTAGACCTTGCCAATACCTTAACCGCAGGCGTGTCCGTGACGCAGCCCGTCTTCATGGGCGGCAAAATCATATCCGGCTACCGTATGGCCGCCCTCGGCACCGAGATGGCCCGGCTCAACTCCGAGCTCAAGGCCGAGGAGGTGACTGTATCGGTGGACGAGGCCTACTGGATGTACGTGAAGACCTGCAAACTGCTGGAGACAGCCGAGAGTCTGGACAGCACGGTATCCGAAGTATACAGGTTCGTGGAAGACGCCATCGATGTCGGCATGGCCACCTCCACCGATCTGGTCAAGGTGGAGGTTCAGCGCAACAACGCTGCTCTGGCTCTTGCCAAGGCCCGCAATGGGAAACGGCTGTCAATGATGAATCTGTGCCACATCCTGGGCCTGCCCCTGACGACCGAGATAGAAGTGGACCAGAGCGGTTTCTCCCTGGACAGCACGGCGGCGGTTCCCGAGAGCATAGCCCTGGACAGCGACTCGATAGAGAACCGGGCCGACTACAGGCTGCTGGCCGGACAAGCCGAACTGAAACGGCGCAACGTGGACTTCGTGCGGTCCGACTTCCTGCCGCAGCTCGGTGTAATGGCCAGCTACGGATATTCATACGGGCTTAAACTCATGGGCGAGACCCTGCTCAACCAGGCCGGATTCACGGTCATGGCCACTATCAAAGTACCCATCTTCGCATGGGGCGAGGGATATCTGAAGATAAAGTCAGCTAAAAAGGAGTACGAGATGGCCCGGAGCGAGCTGGAAAGACTCAGCGGCATGATGGAGCTGGAAAGGGCAAAAAACAGTTACGCCGTCTCGGAAGCCGCCCTGCAGGTGCGCCTCGCTGAAAGTTCCCTGAAAAGCGCAGAGACCAATCTGAAAGTCTGCCGGGACCAGTACGAGCTGGGCATGGAGACTCTCGTCAATGTCCTGGAGGCCCAGACTCAGTGGAGCAAGTGCAGCAGCGACTACATAGAGGCTCTTGCAGATTATAAATTATCCTGCACAAAATATTTGAAATCAATAGGCAGACTGTGAATTATGTTTCATTTTTGATAAAAATTTCCTAGTTTTGTAACAAAACAAACAGCAGGCATGATTTGCGATTATAGACTGAAAGTATTTTACACTGTCGCGCTCAAGGGAAGTTTTACGGCCGCCGCAAAAGAGCTGGGAATCACCCAGCCCGCTGTCAGCAACCACATCTTTGAGCTGGAAGGTGCTGTCGGTGACGCCCTGTTCAACAGAAGCCGCAAGGAGACAGTACTGACATCCAAAGGCAGGATACTGTTTGAATACGCGGAGAAAATACTCAACCTGTACTACTGCGCCGCCCGGGAACTGGTGCCGGTAAAGAGGGGCCAGAGAAAGCATCTCACCATCACCGTTGTACCCGAAACAGCGAAGCACATGCTAAAGCCTCTGGTCGAATATTACTCAAAGATCTATCCCGAAACCGATATCTCAATCCTGGAAAGAAGCATGGAAGAGGCCGCTGTCATATTCAATGACGGGGAAACAGACCTCGCCATCACAGACACACCGTGGGAAGACGCCGACAGTACCGTCTTCGCGACCCTGACAGTCCACGGTTCCGCCACGCCAATGCTGACTTACTACATACGCTGCAGCCCGGACACGGCCAACAGGAAGACCATTGAAGAGTTTCTGCTCTGCTGCAAGACGTATAAGTAAATTATCCTATCACTATTTTTGGCTTTTTGGATGAAAAAAGATAACTTTGTTCTTTGCAGATAAAGTTATTCACCGTATGAAGCTGAAAATACTGACCATCCTGACTGCTTCCTTATTGTCCGCAGTCAATCTCTTCGGACAGACAGTCGTCTACTCCCTTCCGTCCACAACCATTCACCTTACCGTAGAGGCTGTCCGCAGCAGTTACACACCCGGACCTTATGCCGAATATGCTAAAAAATACCTCGGCATCGACGTACCTTTGGAGGAAAGCGTAACTTTCGACCTCAGCAACATCAGGCTCACACCCTGCCTGGAAGCCGATATGAGCAGCTGCTACGTCATCAATCTCAGCGGCATCAGCAAAAAGGTCGCTCCGCTGTCATTTCTGAAGATGACCTCCCAAGGACTCGTAGTGCTGTCCAATGACAACACCGGCAACGAAAGCCTGTGGAGATTCCCGACTATAGCATCCGGGAACAGCGACATGCTGGCATCCGAGGCCACAAGCAATCTGACATCAACCGAGACCGTTCTGTACAGGGCAGAACGCAACGATAACGGTGAATTTGAGCGCGTGGCGTTCAAACAGAGCCAGGTAGTAGAAAAAAGCACGGAGAAGAAAGCACAGGAGGCTGCATCAATGATTCTTGACCTCAGACAGAACCGGGTCAATATCATCACCGGCAACACTGACGCCACCTTCAGCGGTGATGCGCTGCGGGCTGCCATAGATGAGACATACCGTATAGAAGAAAGCCTCATGAGACTGTTCACGGGAACGGCCTGCAGTTCCGTCCAGACCATGAACTTCGACATAGTACCCGACAGCAGCAGGACAGAAGAAATAGTGATAGCCTTCAGACTGTCCGACACTCAGGGGCTGCTGCCTTCAGACGACATATCCGGAAGGCCGGTCGTCATGGAGATAGTGCCCGAGACTGTGCAGCCTGAAACCGAGCAGTTCACTTCCTCAACCCGGAACGGAAGTTCTTACCGGACCTACAGAGCTTCCCAGAACGATGAGATTCACTATAGAATTCCGGTCATCTGCACCATTAAGATCACCGACGAACAAGAGCTAATCCTTCAGAGCCGCGTACCTGTCTATCAGAAAGGTCAGGAACTCACATTTCCTGTCGGCGTCCTGCTCGAGTAAAGAACGGCATTGTTTATGCAATCCGGTTGCAGATATAGGTAACTACTTTTGCTGATACTTATCATTATTAAATATTGACTGTATGACTATTGACAATTTGGATCCCAAATGCGTATGGAAGAACTTCCATGCACTGACTCAGATTCCCCGTCCCTCGAAGAAAGAATGGAGGGCCGTGGACTTCATGGAGAATTTCGGCAAGAGCCTCGGACTGGAGACCATCCGTGACGAGGTCGGCAACATCATCATCCGCAAACCCGCCACACCCGGCATGGAGAACCGCAAGGGCGTCATCCTTCAGGGCCACCTCGACATGGTGCCGCAGAACAACAACGACGTGCAGCACGACTGGGAGAAAGACCCGGTGGAGACATACATCGACGGTGAGTGGGTAAAGGCCAGGGGCACCACCCTCGGAGCCGACAACGGTATCGGCTGCGCCGTGGCCATGGCTATCCTTGAGTCCAAGGACATCGCGCACGGACCCGTAGAGGCCCTCTTCACCATCGACGAGGAGACCGGCATGACCGGAGCCCAGGCTCTCAAGGGCGGCATACTTAAAGGTGACATCCTCATCAACATGGACTCCGAGACCGAGGGCGAGCTGTACGTGGGCTGCGCAGGCGGACTCGACACCGACGCCGAGTTCAGTTTCAAGCCTGAGAATGTAAGCAAGGACACCGACCAGTACCGCATCGTCATCAAGGGTCTGCGCGGAGGTCACTCCGGCATGGAGATCAATGAGGGCCGCGCCAACTCCAACAAACTGATGGCCCGCCTCCTCCTGCCACTGCTGAGAGACTTCAAAGGCGAACTCATCTCCATCGAGGGCGGCAACATGCGCAATGCCATACCCCGTGAGGCCCAGGCCATAGTCGCTCTTCCCGAGAAGAAGGCCGCAAAAGCCCTCAAGGCCGTCAACGCCGCCGTAGCCGACATCAAGCACGAATATGCCCCCATCGATCCCGGTCTGGAAGTTATCGTGGAGAAGACCAAGGGCTATAAGAAAGTAATCCCCACCGACGTGGCTCTCAACGTAGTGAAGGCCCTGCTGGCCTGCCCCTGCAACGTGGACCGCATGAGCCTGGCCATCCCCGGCCTCGTGGAGACTTCCAACAACCTGGCCATCGTCAAGTCCGAGGGCAAGAAGATCAATGTCAAGACCCTCATGAGAGGATCCAGCGACTCGGCCAAGTACGCTCTGCGCGACGCTATTCAGAGTGCCCTGGAGCTGGGCGGTGCCAAGGTCAGGTTCTCAGGAGGCTACTCAGGCTGGCAGCCCAATATGGACTCCGACATCCTCAAGACCATGAAGCAGACCTACAAGAGCCTGTTCGGCAAGGAGCCCGAGGTGAAGGCCATCCACGCCGGCCTCGAGTGCGGCATCCTCTCGACCAACTACCCGCACTGGGACATGATATCCTGCGGCCCGACCCTGATGTCTCCCCACTCTCCCGACGAGCGCCTGCTCATCCCCACCGTGGAGAAGTTCTGGAACTTCATCAAGGAGGTCCTCAAGAACATTCCCATGAAGTAATTTATTAGCACCACAATACCCTATACAAGACGTGCCGGCCTGGGCTGACACGTCTTTATTTTTAATGATTATCCGCAAAGATACCCCTAGGAAATCAAAGAGAATGTATGCTCACACATTCCGTAAATGTACCGGTGCAGGATGCCGCAGGTGACGGGGGTAGCGTGGAGTCACTCCAGTGTCAGCCGAGGACCTGTCCTCTGTCGTTTTTAAGAAGTGCCTGATAACGAGGCGGATGTAAAACAGTGCGGAGGATAGGGGTGGCTGAAAACCGTCAAAATGTCCGAAATCCGCCACCCCTATCCTCGGGCCTGTTCGCATATATTCCTGAACACTAGCGATTTGTCATCACCCCGTGCAGGACAGGTGTCACGGATATGGCCATGGACTTGGATGAATGCCCTTGGAAAAGGTCGGGAGTCCCTACCCGGCGGCTCTTCCCCTGCCTTGAGCCTGGAGCCTGGCAAAGGAGGGACAGCTATAGACGGCAACATAACCTTCTCTGCGTCTGTCCGGCAATAACTGCACCTGCCTGCCAGACACGATCCTCAAAGCCGGGCACTCACGGTGCGGAGTAAAAGTCCCGCGACGTACCACGACACAGTTGACGTACCACGACACAGTCCTAAATGCCACTATACATTTTCGTTAGGTCAGAAATACCTGTAAATCCCGGTGTTGACAAAATCACAAAATGTAAGGAGCACCCCAAAATGCCGTATTTTGAGGAAAATCGGAGCATCTAACATTCTTGCAAAAGCAGAATATCTTGATAATCAGCAAAATGCAATATAACGAAAATGTATAGTGGCAAGTTGACGAGAATGTATAGCGGCGAGTTGGATAATAGCGGATGGGGTAGAGCCGCGCATCGGCATCTCCTGCTCAGTCCGGATTCAGCAGTACGAGGTCTGCCAGGGGGAATCTTTGCGGATAATTACTTACAGCGGCCCGATAAACTAAACAGTTTTTGTTTTTTTGCCGATTATGTGTATATTTGCAGCCCTTTCCCGTGGAAGGAAAGGACTTTTTAATTACTAATTTAATAACAATCAAGATGTTAAAACAGTACGAAACCGTTTTCATTGCAACTCCCGTTTTATCTGAGGAACAGATAAAGGAAGCGGTAGAAAAGTATCGCAGTTTCATCACCTCCGAGGGCGGTGAGATTGTGAACGACGAGGACTGGGGCCTCAGGAAACTGGCCTACCCCATCCAGAAGAAGACAACAGGGTTCTACCACCTGTTTGAGTTCAGGGCTGACTCACAGTTCATCGACAAGCTCGAGACACAGTACAGACGTGACGAGCGCATCATCCGTTTCCTCACATTCGTGATGGACAAGGACTCTATCGCTTACTCTGAGCGCAGACGCGCCAATAGAAAAGAATCAGCTAACACAGCAAAGGAGGAATAAACCATGGCCGTAAACAACGAAATCAGATATCTCAACCCTCCTACAGTAGAGGTGAAGAAGAAAAAATACTGCCGCTTCAAGAAGGCACACATCAAATACGTGGACTACAAGGACGCTGAGTTCCTCAAGAGGTTCCTCAACGAGCAGGGCAAGATACTGCCCCGCCGTCTCACCGGTACTTCCCTGAAGTTCCAGCGCAAGGTCGCTCAGGCAGTTAAACGTGCAAGGCATCTCGCCCTGCTCCCTTACGTAACAGACTTATTGAAATAAGGAGGACAGTGTATGGAAATCATTCTGAAACAGGACGTGCCCAATCTCGGGCATAAAGACGATATCGTAAAGGTAAGAAACGGCTACGCTGTCAACTACCTCATTCCTCAGGGCATGGCTACTCTCGCCACCGAGTCCGCCAAGAAGGTGCTCGCCGAGAACATCCGCCAGAGAGCCCACAAGGAGGCCAAGATCCGCGAGGAGGCAAGTGCTCTCGCAGCCAAGATCAACGGCATCACCGTCAAGGTAGCAGCCAAGATGAGCTCGAAGGGCAAGATCTTCGGCTCTGTCGGCAACATCCAGATCGCCGAGGCCATCGCCGCTCTCGGAGTGGAGGTTGACCGCCGCAATGTCACCATCGCCGGTATGGACAACATCAAGGAAGCCGGCACATACGATGCCAGCGTGAAGTTCTACAAGGACATCAAGGCCGACTTCAAGGTAGAGGTTGTCGGAGACGGCACCGAGACCGCAGAGGAGACCGAGGCTCCCGCAGCAGAGACACCCGCCGCCGAATAATCCGGCCGGAACACACATACAGAAGAAAGTGCGTCAATATCCCTTGGCGCACTTTTTTGATTCTACTACTCACCCACCGTGCCTGCTTAGAAATCACATTCTGCCACATTGCCGGCTCTGCGGAAGACCATCACGTTCATACCCGCCAATTATACAGATTACATCCCTCCCCTATCACCACTATACATTTTAGTCACATTGAAATTCCTTGATTAATCGCGTACTACATTTTGCAGAAAATGTTAAGTGACGGCAAAAACGCCAATTTCGGCTGGAATCCGCTCCACTTAACATATCGGCAGACAGATAAAACACTTATAATCAAATGTATGCAGTTCAACTAAAATGTATAGAGATCACCAGGCGAATGGTCGCAGACCCTCATCTGGCTCTACGAGCTTACGACAGGCACCGCGCTTTCATGACCCTTGCCTGTGGGTACAATCTTTTTGTTTGGCACACCCCACTCAGGGCCCCAACCGCATGCACGCGCATCCTTATTTATTGTAATCATCTGACAATCAATACATAACTATTTGAGCGAATGGATTTCAACACTTCACAGAGCGACGAAATCCATTCGTTGTATTGATAAGTCACTGAGGATAAACACGATGCTCCAAGAATATATGCTTGTACATTCCGTAAATACACCGGTGAAATGTGTCGTAGATGACGGGTGTGGCGTGGAGGCAGGCGGGGAGAAAATACTTGCCGCCCTCGGCACAAGAGGGAAGAATCTGCCTTGAATATCACAGAGTTACGGAGTAACGACGATGATATTCAAGGTAGAGGGGCCTGGTCTTTTCGACCGCCTGCCTCCTGCGTTCCAGTGTCTGCCGGAGACCTGTCCTCTGTCGCTTTCTGGAAGTTCTTGATAACTAAGCAAATGCAAAATGGTGCGGAGGATAGGGGTACCCGAAAACCGTCAAAATGTCCGGAATCCGACACACCTATCCTCAGTTCATTTTTAGCATATACTTGGGAAACAACGAGTTGCTTCCACAGCACAGAGGACAGGTCTCGTAAATATGGTCACGGACTTGGATGAAAGTCGGGAATACCTTGACGATAACGGATCTTCTCCTTCCTTGAGCCGCGTAGAGTAATAGCCGTAGTCTGGCTGATTGGCCTGAAAGAACTCCATTAGCCTGTCACTGCTGAAATTGCGTAATATCTGTAACCTGGCTGGACTGGTTCTTTAGATTGAGGAGGGCAGCAAACTACACTCCTGCACAGAGACAACTGCCCGGCAGGGATTTGGTTTTTCATAAATTATTGCTATATTTGAGGGATTAACCACTTAAACTACATCATCATGAGCTTCCTGAAACAGAATCTGGATTTTTTGATTGAAGAACCGTATGACTTGGAATTCAAGCCGCTGGGATACCTTACCATAGTGGTTGTCGCGGTTCTCGCTTTCTTTGTATTTGTCCCCAAGGGAGACAAGAAACTTTCGCCGGCCTCAGAGATAACCACTGACAAGGCTGTCGAGATGCGCGGGGTCATAGGCGGAGACGACCGCATCATCGCACATATCCCTGCCGGTTCGGCACTCAAGATATACGCTACCATCGGTGAGGATGAACTTTGGGCGGAGGATATCCACGGCAACCGCGGCGCCGTCCCCGTATCTCTGCTTGGAGACAGATATTTTCTCCTGGATGACGAGAAACTGGGCGAGACCATGTACAAAAAAGGCACAGAGGTCACGCTGCTGGAAGAGGTGGATGAGTTCCACTACAAGGTCCGCACAGATGACGGGACTGTCGGAGAGACCAATTACCCGGGCCGGATCATCTTCAATGCCGGAGCCCTCGGACTGCCGGACAAGCATCGGAACACATACCACATCGCCTTTACGAAATTCATGGATACATTCCAGGCCGGCAAGCCTATGGATGAAATCGAGGGCCACCCTCTTTACGCTGAGAGCATAAAGAATGAGGGAGGCAGACTCATAGCCGATTACGAGTACGCAGTGTTCAGCGATAAGGCCGACAGCGTATATGTAGGTGTCAGGGCCGTATTCGCCGACGGTGTGTTGGAAAGCGTGGAGACAGGCACCGTAAAGACAAAGCCTTACACCGTTGCTCTCAGGATACTGCCTTTTACCGAAGCACTTATGGGTCTGCCGGTGATACGGGATCTAAGTTGGCACAAACCCGTGGCCAAGACTTATGCCGAGTCACAGAAAGACATAGCAAAGAGCATCAATATTGACAACATCAAGCCCCGCTTTATATCTGTAATCCTCAAAATCATCATCCTGGTACTCCTGCTGGGACTGCTGATCTACACTGTCATAGACCTGCTGCTGTTCGTCCCGATGCTGCTCTACCCCCTGCTGTACATCCCGCTGGTACCCAACATCTTCTTCCAGTTGCTGGCCTTGTGCATGGTCTTCGTATCCACGGAAGTGCTTTTCGTCGCTTTCGGCCCCTTCATAGGCGGCAACAGCGTAGGAGACATGGGCAAGCTTTGGTTCCTGATAGTGCTGTTTGTCGCCAACTGCTACATCGTCGTAAAGATGACAGGCTTCATCAGGTACAACAGGTGCCATGCCTGCGGACGCATGAACGCACTTGTGATCACAGACTCCCGACACACCGGTACATCCTATACCGACACTACTACGTCCAAAGTGACAAAGATAGGCGACAGAGAAGTGGACAGAGAGAAGATCAAGACAGATCACTACAAGACCCGCTCCTTCAAAAATTATCTGAGGTGCCGCAAATGCGGGAGGGAGTTTGCCCTTTCCGAATCAGTCACCAGGAAGATCGGCACCACGTACCACAAGCATTAGCAACTCGGAAAAATTTAGTAAATTTGCGGTTCGATACTCAGTGTTGAACCGCAATATTTTTTCTATGGCCGTAACTCTCTTCCTGCTGGTAGCCGCAATAGTCATCGTCCTGTGCGTGATACTCAACAACGTCTCCAACAAGATCGGAATCCCGATGCTGCTGGCGTTCATTCTGCTGGGCATGGCCTTCGGCTCGGACGGAGTGGTCAAGATCGCCTTTGACAATTTTGATGTTACTGAGACCATCTGCTCCGTGGCACTGATCTTCATCATGTTCTACGGCGGTTTCGGTACCCGGTGGAAAGAGGCACGGCCGGTAGTGGTCAAGGCCGGCATCCTCTCTACCCTCGGAGTGGCCATGACGGCGGGTCTTACCGGACTGTTCTGCCACTACGTACTGAAAATGCCGGCGGCCTTCGGTTTCCTGATCGGAGCGGTGCTCAGCTCTACCGACGCGGCCTCGGTCTTCTCCATACTGCGTTCCCGCAAGCTGGGTCTCAAATACAACACCGCATCCCTGCTGGAGATTGAGAGCGGAAGCAACGACCCCTGCTCCTACATGCTGACCGTCATCATGATGGCCGTAATCGAGGGCACCACATCCGGAGGCAGGATAGCCTACATGATATTTGCCCAGATAGCCTACGGAGCGGCCATAGGTGCAGTGATCGCCGTGGCTACCGTATGGCTGATGAAGCATTTCCGCTCGTCCACAGCCGGATTCGACACCCTGTTCATCCTGGCCGTAGCCATATTTTCCTATGCCATACCCAACCTGGTCGGCGGCAACGGCTATCTGAGCGCCTATATCGTCGGCATCGTCCTGGGCAATGCCAACATCCGAGGCAAGAAGTCCCTGGTACCGTTCTTCGACGGCCTGACCAACCTGATGCAGATCATCATCTTCTTCCTGCTGGGTCTGCTGTCGTTCCCCTCGCAGCTCCCGTCGATCGCCGTACCGGCCATACTCATAGCCCTGTTCATGACCATTGTCGCCAGACCCCTGTCGGTATTTGCCATCATGGCCCCCTTCAAGAGCCGCTGGCGGCAGCAGGTGCTGGTGTCCTTCGTAGGACTCAGGGGTGCGGCCTCGGTCGTATTCGCCATCATGGCCATGCCCGCAGCGCAGCAGCTCACCGGCAATCAGCACGACCTGTTCAACATAGTGCTGATGATAGTCCTGCTGTCCATATCCCTGCAGGGCTCGCTCATCCCGGCCGTAGCCCGCAGCCTGAAGATGACTTCCAGCGAGGAGGATATACTCAAAACCTTCACCGACTACTCGGACAACATGGACGTGAGCTTCGTACAGATGGACATCTCCGAGAAGGACTCCTGGAACGGCAAGGTCATCAAGGACCTGCCCATACCGCACGACACTCTCGTGGCCGCCATCCTGCGCGACGGCAAGGCCATAATCCCAAGCGGCAGGACCAAGATACTGCCCGGTGACAAGGTCATCATGAGTGCCCGCGACTTCGAGGACGAGAACATCATGCAGCTCTCCGAGAGACGGATAGAACGGGGCAGCGAATGGATAGGCAAGAAAGTCTTCCAGTACTCGCCGGACAGCAACGAGCTGATAGTGCTCATAAAGCGAGGCAACCGGGCCATCATCCCCAGAGGTAACACCGTCATACACAAGAACGACGTGATGGTCATCAACAAGATCCGCCGCGAGTCCCTGCAGACCGATCCCGCTCCGAAACAATAGACATACACATCATACATTATGGAAAAAGCAAAAGTTTATTTCACAGACCTGCACACCTCCACCCGCCTTCCCCTGGTGGAGAAAATGAAAGCCGTAGCCAAGGCCGCCGGCATCGAGAAGATCGACTTCAAGGACAAGTTCGTCGCCATCAAGATGCACTTCGGAGAGCCGGGCAACCTGGCCTTTCTGAGACCCAACTATGCCGCCGGCATGGCCGACCTGGTACGTTCCCTGGGCGGAAAGCCCTATCTTACTGACGCCAACACGCTCTACTCCGGCGGCCGTTCCAACGCAGTGGACCACCTGGAGAGTGCCTGTCGCAACGGATTCAACCGCCTCAGCGCGGGCTGCGACGTTATCATCGCCGACGGTGTCAAGGGCACTGACTGCCGCGAGCTTCCGATAGAGGGCGGCACCTACTGCAAGACCGCCAAGATCGGCACTGCCATCGCTGACTCCGACGTGCTCATCGCTCTCTCGCATTTCAAGGGACACGAGCAGACCGGCTTCGGAGGCGCACTGAAGAACATGGGCATGGGCTGTGCCAGCGTGGCCGGCAAGCTGGAGCTGCACTCCTCGTCAAAGCCCATAGTCAAGGTTGAGAACTGCCGCTGCTGCGGTATCTGCGTGAAGCACTGCGCCCATGACGCGATACATCTCGAGACAGTCGAGGGCACGAACCACGCCGGCAAGCACATAGCCGCCGTCATCGACTACACCAAGTGCGTGGGCTGCGGCCAGTGCGTCGCCCTCTGCCAGTACGAGTCCGCCGTGCTGAAGGACTGGGACACCTCCGAGACCCTCAACGGCAAGATAGCCGAATACACCAAGGCCATCGTAACCGGCCGTCCCTGCTTCTATGTCAACCTGATAGTCAACGTATCCCCCGAGTGCGACTGCTGGAACCACAATGACGCGGCCATAGTACCCGACCTCGGCATCGCCGCCTCCTTCGACCCTGTGGCCCTCGACCAGGCCTGCGCCGACATGGTGATGGCCGCTCCCGCCCTGCCCGGCAGCAAGCTGGAGAAGACCCGTCCGCACGAGCACCTCTGCGGCGAGGACAAGTTCCACATCCTGCACCCCGACACCAACTGGCAGTTCGGCCTCGAGCACGCCGAGCGCATCGGCATCGGCACCCGCCGGTACGAGCTCATCACCATCTAGCAGATTCACGGCATACAGCCAATCATAAACCAGCCTTGCGCGAGGCTGATTTTATTTTTCAATAAAATATTTTGAAATACAAAATAAAGGTGTAATTTTGCAGACAAAAGACGGGCATGAGAATTATTGCGCGGAGTAAGATTGTTGAATATTATACTTTCAGACCTGACAGCAAGATTGCGCTGGAAGACTGGTTCCACAAAGTCAGGAATGCCGAATGGACATGTTTCGTCGATATCAAGCAAATATTCAGAAGTGCCGACAGCATCGGCAATCAACGGTATGTGTTCAACATCAAAGGCAATAGTCACAGACTCATAGTCATAATAAAGTTTAGCATAAAGACAGTCCTTATCCGGTTCATCGGCACACATGCTGAATACGACCGGATAGACGCAAAGAGTATATAGAGATGGTAAAAATAAAGAGCGAGACTGCCTATAAGGCGGCAATGGACAGGATAGAGGAACTGCTTCCTATGGTACAGGAGGACACTCCGCCATACGACCGGAACCTGATAGAGCTGGATCTGCTCTCCGGTCTAGTAGAGGAATACGAAGAAGAGCATTACCCTATCAAGACTCCGACACTGATAGAGGCAATCAAACTCAGGATGTACGAGATGGGGCTGAACCAGACCAAGCTTTCCGAACTGTTGGGAGTGAGTACATCCCGAGTCAGCGACTACCTTACCGGACGCTGCGAGCCGACACTGAAGGTGGCCCGCGAGATAAGCCGTAAACTCAACATAGATGCCGATATCGTCCTAGGAGTATAGATTATGAGCGGTGCGGTGAACACAAATTCGGTGAGGGCGTGGGTGCTGGCGGCCAGGCCGAAGACGCTGGCCGGGGCCGCCGCGCCCGTAATCATGGGCGGAGCCTGCGCGTGGATATGGCTGAACAGCAACGGGATGCTGCCGGCAGAGGCGTTTGACTGGGCGGCATTCGCACTGTGTATGCTCTTCGCTTGGATAATGCAGATAGACGCGAACTTCGTAAATGACTATTTTGACTTCAAGAAAGGCAGTGATACCGAGCGGCGCTTAGGGCCGAAACGGGCCTGCGCACAGGGATGGATTACCCCCGGAGCCATGAAGACCGGTATTCTGGCCACGACGGTTCTCGCCTGCGCGGCCGGTCTGCCTCTTATCTGGAAAGGAGGCCCGTGGATGCTGGCCGTAGGCGCCGCCTGCGTGCTGTTCTGCTTTCTCTACACCACGAAGTTCTCCCGCTTGGGGCTGGGCGATGTGCTGGTGCTGGTGTTCTTCGGCATTGTCCCGGTGGGATTCACATTCTACCTTCAGACCGGAGTCTGGACCATAGAGGCTACTCTCGCCGGACTTGGCTGCGGTCTGGCCGTGGACTGCCTGCTGATGGTCAACAACTACCGCGACCGGGACGAGGATGCCGGACAAGGCAAGAAGACCATCGTCGTGCGTCTGGGCGGGCACTGGGCCGTCATCCTGTATTACGCGCTCGGACTGGCCGCCACGCTCCTCGCAGGAGCCGCCGTCGCCCTTTCCAAACCGGCATGGCACGCCGCTCCCCTGCTGCTGTATGCAGTCCTGCATCTGGTCACGGCCAGACGCATGAGCAGCGCCGACGGAGCCGCCCTCAACCCTTTTCTGGGCAGGACATCCCGCAATTTCTTCCTGCTGTCCCTGCTGTTTGCCGCAGGATGCATTCTTCCGTAGAATTTTGCTAACTTTGCAGGAGAGTATGACAATTACCATGAGAACCCGATTTACACCTATTCTCAGACACATCATCACCATCGCAGCCGTCTTACTGACCGGGCTGGACATGATGGCCCAGTCCACGGCCGTAACCAGGACGGGCTCGCTCAACATCACGAAAGAAATAAAGCCTCCCGTACTGGACATCTTGGACCTCAAACTTGAAGATCCGTCAGGCAACAATGCCATAGATGCCGACGAAACCTGCCGCATACTGCTTACAGTCCGCAACGACGGATACGGTGACGGCATGGGACTGCGCGGAGAGATAAAGGCAAGAGGGACAGTCCAGGGCTTGAGTTATTACTGCAAAAGCATCCCGACCATACGCGTCGGAGAGACAGCGACAATAGAGTTTCCGATAAAGGCGGACATGAACACGGCCGACGGAAGGGCTGAATTTATGGTCAGGGTGGACGAGCCTATGGGCTTCGGCACGGACAGTCTGATTCTGGCAGTGGATACAAGGGCATTCGTTCAGCCGAGAGTCCACATCGTAGACCACTCCGTAACCGGAAATGACAACAGTTCGGGCACATTGAAGAAGATGCAGATGTTCAACCTCCAGATACTGGTTCAGAATACGGAATACGGAGATGCCAGGAATGTCCGCGTAAGCATTGTCCTGCCTGAGGATGTATATCTTATGGACGGCCGCGATCACGTCTCGTTCGCAGAGTTGAAAGCCGGAGAGACACAGTCCCTGGATTATGCCCTGATAGTCAACAACCGGTACTCGTCCAGCGACATTCCTATACACTTTGATATTTCCGAAAGTTACGGGAAATTCGCAGAAGACGGGGACATCAATCTGAAACTGGACCAGCAGTTCGCCTCACACAAGATAGAGATAGCCTCGACGGCCGAAGTGAAAACCGAGATTGCAATAGCGTCCCTGCATTCCGACGTGGACCGCGATATTCCTCAGACCGGAACCACAGACCGCAACAGATTCGCCATTATCATAGGCAACGAGGACTACCATTCGTTCCAACGCGGCCTTTCCGCCGAGGCGGACGTACCCTATGCAGCCAATGACGCAGCCGTCTTCGCTGAGTACTGCGGGAAAGTGCTGGGTGTTCCGCATGACAACATCATCATGCTGACCAATGCCCGCTGGTCCGACATGAACAGGGAGATCAACAGGATGACCGAGATAGTCAGGCTGCACGGCGACAGGGCCGAACTGATTTTCTACTACGCCGGGCACGGATTCCCGGATGACAACACCAAGGAGTCGTATCTGATACCCGTGGATATCTCGGGAACAGACTACCGCTCCGGATTCAAGTTGTCCGATCTGTACGCCAGACTCTCCGGGACAGGAGCCGGCAAAGTGACGGTATTCATGGATGCCTGCTTCAGCGGAGGCGGAAGACAGGCTGGTCTGCTGGCCGCCAGAGGCATCAAGGTTGTGCCCAAGGAGACACCTCTCAAAGGCAACATCGTCGTTTTCTCCGCCACAACTGCCGACCAGGTAGCCCTGCCGTACAATGAAAAACAGCACGGCATGTTCACCTATTTCCTGCTTAAGAAACTGCAGGAGACAGCCGGAGACTGCACATACTCCGAACTCTCCGACTACCTTAGCAAGAAAGTCTCGGAATACAGTCTGAGAATCAATTACAAGCCGCAGAATCCCGAGACTTCATGCTCTTATTCCGTGAAGAACGAATGGGAAGACTGGAATCTGAACTAAAAGATGTACGACACCATGACCAGAAGACTATTGCCCGCTCTGATATCCGCCCTGCTGATGCTTGCTTTCACACCATGGAATGCGCAGGCGCAGAATGTAACCGACACCGACTTTTATCAAGAAGGAGACAAGGTCGCCGTCACTTTCCATCTGGACCGCAATGCCAACATCTACCTGTACGTGTCCACTGACGGAGGCGACACCTTCAAAGGCCCGTTGAAGAACGTCACGGGAGACGCA
The DNA here is from genome assembly GCA_944326255.1 of uncultured Bacteroidales bacterium. GTDB lineage: Bacteria > Bacteroidota > Bacteroidia > Bacteroidales > UBA932 > Coprenecus. The sequence continues at coordinate 172,790 of CALVDG010000001.1, read as the reverse complement.
GGCGAGAACGTCTCAGCCGGCCGGTGCAGAATCTTATGGGACCCTATTGCAGAATACGGAGGCATCACAGGAGACAATATCTGTTTCCAGATAAAGGCATATCCCGGAAAGGACAGCCGCCGGAAATACGCGTCATCAAGCAGTTCCAAGAGCAGCAAGAGTTTCAAAAGGAACAAATTTGTGAGATTCGGCATGGGAATAGGCCTTGGAGGATTGATGATTGAGGATGAGGACAAATCCGTCCTGACATTCTCCGTACCGATGGAGCTCTCTCTCGGACGGGTAGACCAGAGACTGAACTTCGCTGTCGGGGAGACTTTCTCGTTCATGAAAAACACAGTGCAGTTCACGACTGTCGGCATCTTCCGCCTGAGGGCTTTCGAACTGATGTACATAGGTGTCGGAGGCGGCCTTAACATCAACGTCTACACCAGCCCCGGAGGCTTCCTGGGACAGTATCTTGATGTTGACACAGATGATCTGAACGACTTTATTGATACACACGAAATGATGTTTGACTCCTTAATTTCCGGGGCAGTCATAGCTGAGGCAGGACTGACGCTTGACAGTTTTGATCTCGCACTGAATTACAAATACGACTTCATGAACATACCTGAATACACTCTTAAAGGAACCGTTTCCGTCACTCTCAAATACTATTTTTAAGCGGTTTTCTGCAAAGGGTACAATTTTTGCATAAGTAGGTCAGTTTAGCCTATTTTTGCACCCGTTATGCAGATCAATATACCTACAGAGAAGATTACCAGGGCGGGCCATATAGCGGCCTCCAGAATCAAGAAAATCCGCAAATGGCCCAAATGGGCATGGTTTGTAGTACTCGGCTTGATAGTCGCCGGTACTGCCGTATGGATCATACTTACATGGCCGGAGCCGCCGAAGCCCGACTACCCGATAGTGGAGGCGCAGCCGGTGGTCATTGACGACGTGGAGATCTACGGAGACTACGCAGGCAGGATCAGCGCGCAGCAGTTCGTGGAGATACGCGCCCGTGTCGAGGGCTATCTTGAAGAGATGCTCTTTGAAGAGGGCACATACATCAAGAAAGGTCAGATACTGTTCATTATCGACCCGAAACCCTACCAGGCCGACATGGAGAGGGCCAAGGCCCAGCTCAACAAGAACAAGGCCCTGGAGCTGAAGGCAGAGCGCGACCTGGAGCGTATCCGTCCCCTGTTCGAGCAGAACGCAGCCAGCCGTCTGGACCTGGACAACGCCATAGCCGCATACGAGAGCGCGAAAGCCGAGGTGGTCATGAGCGAGGCCGACCTGACTCAAGCGGAGATAGCATTGGGATACACCACTGTCCGTTCTCCCATATCTGGATATATCAGTGAGAGTTACGTAGATCTGGGTACCCTTGTGGGTCCCGGAGGCCAGTCTCTTCTGGCCACGATGGTCAAGAGCGACACGGTGCAGGTGGATTTCAGCATGACCAGTCTGGACTACCTCAAGAGCCGCGAGCGCAACGTCAATCTCGGCCAGCAGGACACCGCCCGCAACTGGAACCCTTACGTGACCATCACTCTGGCGGACAACTCCGAATACCCGATGAAGGGATTCGTGGACTTCGCCGACCCTCAGGTTGACCCCAACACCGGTACTTTCTCGGTACGCGCCGAGATGGCCAATCCTGACCACATACTCCTTCCCGGCCAGATGACCAAAGTGCGCCTGCTGCTGGACGTGCGCGATGACGCCATCATCGTGCCGACCAAGGCCCTGGTCATTGAAAAAGGCGGAGCATACGTCTATGCCTGCCGCAGGGACAGCGTGGTGGAGAAGAGGTTTATCGAGTTGGGCCCCGAGATAGGCAACAACGTAGTGGTTGAGCGCGGACTCGGTCCGGATGAGAGGATCATCGTCGAGGGCTTCCATAAGCTCAGTCACGGCATCAAGGTCGCACCCATCATAGTGGAGCCTGAGCCGGTATCCGCCGGACAGGACAGCGATGGCAGATATTCATTGGGAGCGGACAGTGCATCCGCCGCCGTATCAGCCGATACTACCGGCTATCCCATACCGGCCGACAGCGCCGCCGTCTTGACTGATTCCACCAATAAAGTGACCGCAGAGGATGAAAAGTGATTTCTTCATAGATCGGCCGATATTCTCCACGGTCATCTCCATCGTTATAGTGCTGGTGGGCCTCATCGGCCTCTTCCTGCTGCCTGTGGACCAGTACCCGGAGATCGTTCCCCCGGTGGTGCAGGTCTCGGCCTCCTACCCCGGAGCTGACGCAGAGACCGTATCCCAGGCCGTAGCCACCCCCATCGAGCAGGAGCTCAACGGTACCCCCGGTATGCTCTACATGGACTCCAGGAGCACCAACACCGGTTCTTTTACCGTCACGATTACATTTGACATAGACACCGACCCCGACCTGGCAGCCGTAGAGATACAGAACAGAGTGAAGCAGGCCGAGGCCCGACTTCCGGCCGAGGTGATCCAGAACGGCATCTCGGTGGACAAGCAGGCATCCAACAAGCTGATGACCATCACCCTGCTGTCCAATGACCCCAAGTTCGACGAGGTGTACCTGAGTAACTACGCGACCCTCAACGTACTCGATATGCTCCGCCGTATCCCGGGCGTAGGCCGCGTGTCCAATGTCGGCAGCCGCTACTACGGTATGCAGATATGGGTACAGCCCGAGAGGCTGGCCAGTCTCGGACTGACAGTGCAGGACATCCAGAAAGCACTGCGCGAGCAGAACCGCGAGTCAGCCGCCGGAGTCCTGGGCCAGCAGCCCATGAACGGAGTGGACGTGACCGTGCCTATCGTGGCTCAGGGCCGTCTGTCCACTGTGAGTGAGTTCGAGGACATAGTCCTCAGGGCCAACCCGGACGGTTCCATCATCCGTCTGCGCGATGTGGCCCGCGTATCGCTTGAGGCCCAGTCCTACAACACCGAGAGCGGTATCAACGGCGGCAATGCCGCAGTGATGGACATCCGTATGCTTCCCGGCATGAACGCCATGGAGGTGTCCGAGTCCGTCAAGAAGGCCATGGACGAGATCAGCCGCAACTTCCCGGAAGGTATCTCCTATATGATACCCTTCGACATGACCGAGTACATCTCCCAGTCCATCCACGAGGTGTACAAGACCCTCTTCGAGGCCCTCTTCCTCGTGATACTGGTGGTGTTCCTCTCCCTGCAGAGCTGGAGAGCGACCCTCATCCCGGCCATTGCAGTGCCGATATCCCTTATCGGTACCTTCGGCGTGATGCTCATATTCGGATTCTCCCTCAACACACTGACCCTCCTCGGCCTTGTACTGGCGATAGGTACGGTCGTGGATGACGCGATAGTGGTGGTCGAGAACGTGGACCGCATCATGAACGAGGAGAAGCTGTCGGCCTACGAGGCCACCAAGAAGGCCATGAACGGCCTGGGCAGTGCGCTGATAGCCATGTCGCTGGTGCTCTGCGCCGTATTTATCCCCGTGAGCTTCCTCTCCGGCATCACCGGAGCCCTCTACCGTCAGTTTACTATCACGATTGCCGTATCTGTCATCATATCCACTGTCGTGGCCCTGACCATGAGTCCCGTGATGTGCGCCCAGTTCCTCAAACCTAAGAAAGAGGGAGAAGAGGAGAAGAAGAACTTTATCTTCCGCGCCATCAACCGCTGGCTAGGCAAGGGACAGGCAGTGTACATCCGCACCATACGCAGCTTCCTGGGCCACTCCAAGCGGTCCTTCGCCGCATTCGGCATAGGCCTTGTCGGTATCTGGGCCATGGCCCAGCTCGTGCCCCAGAGCTTCCTGCCGCAGGAGGACCAGGGATATTTCACCGTAGAGTTCGAGCTGCCCGAGGGCGCGACCCTCGAAAGGACCCGCGAGATCAACGACCGAGCGATGGCATGGCTCCTGGAGCAGCCGGACGTGCGCTATGTGCTCAACGTCACCGGCTCCAGCCCCCGCGTCGGCACCAACCAGTCCCGCAGCCAGATGACCGTGATCATGAAGCCCTGGGAGGAACGCGAGAATCCGGACCTGCCCGCCTTCATGTCCGAGGCCATGGACGAGTTCTCCCAGTATCCCGAAAGCAAGGTCTATCTGAGCACGCCGCCCGTCATACCTGGTCTGGGCACATCGGGAGGTTTCGAGATGGCTCTGGAGGCCAAGGGCGACCTTACCTACGAGGAGCTGCAGAGAGCATCGGACACACTGGTCTACTATGCCTCGCAGCGCAAGGAGCTGACCCGCGTGAGCAGCTCGATGCAGGGTGACATACCCAAGCTGTACTACGACGTGGACCGTGACAGGGCCAAGCTTCTGGGCGTATCGGTATCGGATCTGTTCACCACGATGAAAGCCTTCACCGGTTCCGTCTACGTCAATGACTTCAACCTCTTCAACCGCGTATACCGCGTCTATATCCAGGCCGAGGAACCCTACCGCCGCTGGCGCGACAACATGAACATGTATTTCGTTCGCGGCAACGGAGGAGCCATGATACCCGTGACATCCATAGGTACGACCGAGTACACCACAGGTCCCGGTACCATAAAGCGTTTCAACATGTACTACGCTGCCACCATCACCGGTGAGGCAGCCCACGGATACAGTTCCGGTCAGGCCATGGACATCATGGAAGAGATAGTGCGCGAGAAACTGCCCGCCAACGTAGGCATCGAGTGGAGCGGCCTGTCCTACCAGGAGAAGCAGCAGAGCGGTCAGACAGGACTCGTCCTTGCCCTGGCCTTCCTCTTCGTCTTCCTCTTCCTGGCCGCCCAGTACGAGAGCTGGTCGGTGCCCATAGCCGTCATCCTTTCCCTGCCCGTGGCCTGCGTGGGTGCATTCCTGTCGATTACAGTCCTGGGCATGGAGAACAACGTCTACTTCCAGATCGGACTCGTCATGCTGATAGGTGTGGCCGCCAAGAACGCGATTCTGATCGTCGAGTTCGCCAAGGACGAGGTGGCCAAGGGCAAGGACATCGTAGAAGCCGCCATCACAGCCTCCGAACTGCGCTTCAGGCCTATCGTCATGACCTCCCTGACCTTCATCCTCGGTATGCTGCCTCTGGTGCTTGCCTCAGGTCCCGGCTCCGCCAGCCGTCAGGGCATCGGCGTGTGCGTGTTCTTCGGAATGATCGCCGCCACGACCATAGGGATAGTATTCGTACCGTTCTTCTTCGTCTGGATATACAGGCTGAAGGAGCGTTTCTCCAAGAAAAAGAAACTCAAAGCATGAGAAATACTGTAAAATACATATCGGCGGCACTGGCTTTCGCCGCAGCCGTAGTGCTGCTCCAGGGATGCGGCGCGGCTGTGCGCAAATGCGTGGATCCGCAAGTGGACATACCCCAGACCATTGTTCCGGGTGAAGAGGCCGACTCTCTCTGCCTGGCTGATCTGGAGTGGTCCGAGATATTCTCCGACCCGCTGTTGAAGGTCCTGATAGAAAAGACTCTGGAGAACAACAGGGACATGCTCACCGCCTCGGCCCGCGTGCGCGAGTTGGAAAGGCGGCACAGAATCGTCCGCGCGGAACAGTTCCCCGAGTTCGGAGCCAGAGGCTACCTCAACCAGGAAAACTACACATATACCGATGAGGCTCCGGTCAAGGACAATGAGTTCGGGCTGAAAGCCTCCGTATCATGGGAAGTGGATCTGTTCGGCCGTCTGCGCTGGGCCAACCGCGCCGCCATGGCCGAGTACCTTTCCTCCATCGAGTCGCAGAGAGCCATGCAGATGACCCTCGTGGCCGCAGTCGCTACGGCATACTTTGAGCTCACTGCCCTGGACAACGAGCTGGACATCGTCCTCCGTACCCTGGATACCAGGCGCGAGAGTGTCCGTCAGGCCAAGCTCCGCTTCGACGGCGGTCTGACCACCGAGATACCCTACCAGCAGGCCCAGGTGGAGTACGCCAGCACGGCGTCCCTGGTGCCTGACCTGCAGAGGGACATCGCCTTGAAAGAGCATGAGATATCCCTGCTGGCCGGAGAGTTTCCGTCAGCCGTGGAACGCTCGCTGCTCAACACCCACGACCAGTTCCCCGACCTGATGCACGTGGGCGTACCCTCCGATCTGCTTCAGCGCAGGCCCGACCTGATGGCCGCCAAGCAGGACCTCAAGGCTGCCATGAGCGAGGTCGGCGTGGCATGGGCCGAGAGATTCCCCAGCCTGTCCATCTCCTTCACCGCCGGCGTAGAGAACAATACCTTCACCAGCTTCTTCACCGGGCCTTACTGGTATCCTATCATGAGCCTGACCTCACCGCTCTTCGCTTTCGGCAAGAACAAGGCCCGCTATCAGGCCGCCATCGAGGCATACAATCAGGAACGCTACCAGTACGAGCAGAAGATACTGGAGGTGTTCAAGGAAGTCAATGACGCCGTTACATCATACCGCTCGGCCCGCGAGAAAGTCACCCTGATGGGCAACCTCAAGGATGCCTCCCGCAAGTATGTGGAACTGGCCCTATTCCAGTACCAGAACGGCTACATCAGCTACATCGACGTGCTCGATGCCCAGCGTAGCTACTTCAACTCCGAGATCGACTACTCCAACTCCGTCCGTGACGAGTTCCTGGCCATCATCGACCTCTACAAGGCCCTCGGCGGCGGCTGGTCCGTCCCCTCCGACGAAGAGGCCGAAGCCTCCGCAGACACCGCCAAGACCGCCTCAAAAAAGACCGGCAAATAACCTCCCTCCGGGAAAGTGAACCGCTTTTCCACGGAATCCCGGGCACTTCCCCACGCGAATCCGCATCCATACATTCCTACGGCAGCAACTGTATGCAAGCGGTCGAAAAGACCAGGCCCCTCTGCCTTGAATATCATCGTCGTTACTCCGTAACTCTGTGATATTCAAGGCAGATTCTTCCCTCTTGTGCCGAGGGCGGCAAGCCTTTTCTCCCCGCTTGCCTACAACATTATACATATCTCCGACATCACCCACTCCCGGCACGTTTGACACCTCCTGCCAGTGCGTTTACGGAATGTACGAGCATCTTGATTTTCAGTAGTCATCTGGCAATCAATACCTTAACTTTTTAACTGATGGATTTCGCCCACCAAGAACGCCTCGAAATCCATCCCACCAAATCGCAACATACTAAAATCCAAACACTTACGCAAAACCAAGATGCGCGCACTTCCCGTTAGCACCAGCCTCGGACCAGTCAGACTCCATCGTCCTGTTAATTCTCAACGGCACAAAAAACTACGCCCCAAGCCCAGGCCCGAAGCGCAACAGTCAGCATAAATCACAATTTATTGGGAATTCTATTGATTTTCTCGAAGGAAATACTTACTTTTGGGAAAAATCACAATACACAGTGAATACAGAAGAAATAGGCAAAGCCATCCGGGACCGCAGGAAGGCTCTGAAAGTCCGGCAGGATGAGATAGCCGGACTCTCGGAAGTCGGAATCAACACGCTCGTCGCAATCGAGCGCGGGCAGAGCAACCCGAAACTACGGACGCTGCTCTCAATCCTCGACACCCTCGGGCTCGAGATTACCGTTAAACTGAAGGACTGACGATATGAGACAATGCGAAGTATATTTGCACGATATCAGGGCAGGGCTGCTGACCGAGGAGGACAACGGGGAATATATTTTCGTCTATGAACCGTCGTATGTCGCTGACAAAATGCCTCCTGTCAGTCCGACTCTTCCGCTAAGAGAAGAGCCGTACCACTCCCCTTACCTGTTCGCCGTCTTCTTCAACATGCTCTCCGAGGGAGAAAACCGCCGGATCCAGTCCAGGCTGCTGCATATTGACAGCGGCGATGATTTCGGGATACTACTGGCCACCGCACAGAATGACACCATCGGAGCCATCACCGTCAAACCCATTGAGCCATGAGACCGATTACCGTATGCCCGTCCACTCTCACCCCCGGATTCAGCACATATTGCCCGCTGGCAAAAAGACTGCTGTTCGACGGAAAGGCCGTATCGCACATTTTTCCCGAAATGAGCCCGAAAGATCTGGATGCCGACAGACTCCAGGACACGGTGCAACATATCGGACGAATCTCCCTGTCCGGAGTCCAGCCTAAATTCTCCGCTATCGTAGGAGAGGATCTGCGCCTGCGCTATACCCGCGATAACGAACGCGGGCATTTCATCCTGAAGCCCCAGCCGTCCAGTTACCATATTATCAACCGGGAGTTCTGCGCCGCCAATGAGAACCTTACCATGCAGCTCGCCTCACAGGTCTATCGGATTGAGACCGCTGCCAACGGACTGTGTTTCTACGAGAATGATGAGATTGCCTATATTACCAGGAGATTTGACATCCACGGCGGAGGCAAATACCGGCAGGAGGATTTCGCCTCCCTGATGGGCCTGACAAAGTCCAACGGCGGTGCTGACTACAAATACAGCCGGGCCAGCTACGAAGACTGCGCGGACGTAATCCGCCGCCACGTAAAAGCCTACCGCATAGACCTGCTGCGTTTCTTGCGACTTGTGCTGTTCAACTTTATCTCGCTCAATGACGATGCCCACCTGAAAAATTTCTCTTTGATCAACACCGGCTATGAATACCGCCTGACTCCGGCCTACGACCTCATCAACACTTCGCTGCATCTGGTCAACCACCGGATATTCGCCCTTGACAAAGGGCTTTTCAAAGAAGGGATGCAACTTTCCGATGTCCGCCAGGTCTGCCGCAAGGACTTCGAGGAATTCGGTCACAGAATCGGCCTCAATGACAAGACCGTACAACGCGAACTGGACTTCTTCGCAGCAGTACATCCTGAAGCGGAGCAGCTCATCGACAGGTCTTTCCTCTCCGAAGAGCTGAAGAAGCAATACCGAAGCTCCCTTGACTATCGCCGCAAAATGCTGACCTTCTGACGACCTCATTCTCCGCCGTCCACAATTTTCCAAAGTTACCGGGAAAGTGAACCGCTTTTCCACGGAATCCCGGGCACTTCCCCGAATGAATCCGTGCTGCCGGCTCTCCTGCCATTACAGCGTTGAAGGCAAGCGGTCGAAAAGACCAGGCCCCTCTACCTTGAATATCATCGTCGTTACTCCGTAACTCTGTGATATTCAAGGCAGATTCTTCCCTCTTGTGCCGAGGGCGGCAAGCCTTTTCTCCCCGCTTGCCTACAACATCATACCTACCTCTGTCTACGCCCACTCCAGCCGCACTTGTCACCTCACATCGGTGCATCTACGGAATGTGCGAGCATCTTGATTTCCATTAATTGACTAGCAATCAATGTCTTAACTTTTTAGCTGATGGATTTCGCCCACTAAGAACGCCTCGAAATCCATCCCACCAAATCGCAACACGCTAAAATCCCGGCACTTACGCAAAACCAAGATGCGCGCACTTCCCGTTAGCACCCACTCAGCCCAGCCGGATTCCACCATCACGGCGAAGTAGAAACAACTCTACGTAATAACATTTTTAGTTATATCGCATTTTGTTATAACAAAAATTGTTATATTTGCATCGGAAACATACATGGCCTATGGACGCTCCCTTTATTTTCGGCAAAATCGCAACTGATGACAACTTCACTGACCGCGAGCAAGAGACCTCGCATCTCGTCGGCAATTTCAAATCACTGATCAATACCATCCTGATATCTCCGAGACGATGGGGGAAAAGCTCGCTCGTAAACAAAGCTTCAGAGCTTGCACTCAAAAGTGACAAACGCTTACGGATCTGTCATGTCGATCTCTTCAATGTGAGAAACGAGAAACATTTCTACCAACTTCTGGCTCAGGCTGTCATTAAAGCCACATCCTCCAGGCTGGAAGAAGCCGTGGAAAATACCAGGAAGTTTCTCTCGCAGCTTATTCCAAGAATCACTGTCGGCAATGAAATCGCAGGCGACATCACTCTTGCCTTTGACTGGGATGAGTTGAAGCGGAGTCCGGACGAGGTGCTGGACCTGGCTGAAAACATCGCATCGGCAAAAGGCCTGAGGATAGTCGTATGCATTGACGAATTCCAGAATATCGCCTCATTTGACGAGCCTCTTTACTTCCAGAAGCGGCTCCGCTCACACTGGCAAAGGCATCAGAAAGTCTCATACTGCCTATACGGCAGCAAGCGGCACATGATGATGGATATTTTCACAAATCCGCAGATGCCGTTTTACAAATTCGGAGACCTGTTCTTTTTAGGTAAAATCAAGACAGAGCACTTCGCTCCGTTCATCACTGAACGGTTCGCTGCCACTGGCAAATCCATAGACAGCGATGCCTGTCTGGAAATAATATCACTTGCGGACAATCACCCGTACTATGTCCAGCAGCTGGCCCAGATTTCTTGGCTGCGGGCCGACGATGGCCACTGCTCCGTCCAGACTGTCAGGCAGTCACACGAAGCCTTGGTCGAACAACTCAGTCTGCTGTTCGTCAACCTTACAGAGACTCTGAACAACCAGCAGCTCGCCCTGCTCCACGCCATGACCGCCGGAGAGACCGCATTCACCTCAGCAGAGGTCATGAGAAAATACCGGATATCTTCCCCCATGTCTGTATTCCGCTCAAAAAAAGCTTTGGTGGAGAAAGACATACTCGACATCAACGCCGGCACCGTCTCTTTTCAGGATCCGATCTACGCCTGGTGGCTCCGCCACTACTACTTCATCGGATAATCCGCATTCCCACGATTCGGAAGCAATGCTGCCGGCCCTACTGCCATTGCTGCATTGAAGGCAAGCGGCCGCATTTGACACCTCAAACCGATGCATCTACGGAATGTACGAGCATCCGCATTTATAATAATTAACTATCAGTCAATATCTTGACTTTCGGACCGATGGATTTCGCCCACTAAGAACACCTCGAAATCCATCCCACCAAATCGCAACACGCTAAGAGTCAAACCATTGTACAAAACCAAGATGCCCGTGCTTCCCATTAGCACCAGCCTCGGACCAGTCAGACTCCATCATCCTGTTAATTCTCAACGGCACAAAAAACCGCGCCCCGAGCCCAGACCCAAAGCGCAGTCATCATATTTTGCAACAACGCAACTACATTTGTCGTTTTAAATCTGTTGGGTGAAAAAAGTTGCCGTAGAGGATATCCTTGCAACCCTTGCGTTTTTCATCAATATGAATGCAGGGGAATTCCTTACATACAGCGTCTATCAACTCAGGCCGTGTCCACCACCTGCCTCTATTGCCATCACCGTCTCCTTCACCATTCCATTCATCTATGCCATTTTCGTACCTGAATATCAGGATTATCAATCGGTCTGCCCGAAATACGGATTCTTTAACGCAACGGTAAAGCAACTGACGCAGGACATCGTCTTTCGGCAAGGACAATACATCATCAAGCACGATATAGTGCTCCTCCTCTTTCAAATCGCTGAACGCTTCGGTCACTGACCCGACAGTCGCACTCCGGCAATCAATTACACACTTCGGTGACGGTATATCCAATTTCCCCAAATCGTATCCTTCAGGCAGCCCAATCAGAACTGTTGTATGAAAATAATAATCTTTCTCAGACTCCAGCCTCCTCTCAAAAGGCTCTATTACTGTGTGCCCAAAATGAATACAAGCAGCAACCTCATGATCCAATGTGGGAGGCCCCACTCTTGTTAACAATCCCATATCTTATAAATTGTTTTTTATTCCTACTCTTTTCCGGATTTTCAGATTCCTCCGTTTATTATAAAATGACCAGTCTGCCGCCATCATCGCCATAGACATCAAATTTCTCTGGTTCCGGCAGACCGCATTCTCTACAGCTCTTCTCCAACTTTTCATAGTCCTCATTTGAAATACTTGAATCTACCCTTACCCCTTTAACAATCTTGGACCAATCCACTTTGACAAATTTATCCTTTGATCTCATCATCTTTTTATCTTTTACTATGAATATGCGGACCTCTTTCTCATGAGCGAAGGCCTCCCGCTTAAGCAACAGCAGATTAAGATACTTGTCTCTGTCAAATGGCTTGAAGAAAGTGCCGTAATCCGGATTTGGATTGCCATTATTAAGATACACAGGAGAGTGCAGATTGTCTATAATATATTTTCGACAGTATGTAACTTCTCCCTCATACATCTCGCAGTTTTTAACATTCCTTACCAATTCCGACCTGAGAGCCTTCCGGTCTATCGTAAACTGCACGCACACAGAACCGAGTCCGATTTTACCATAGGCATATATCTGCCAGGCGGACTCGCTGTCTTTCTGGTTGGAGAAACAACTCGCATACAGCCGTGGAGCATGCTGCGACGGATTGGACGAGACCCTGGAATAATCCGCATTGTAGAAGCGCTTTTCATACTGGTCTTTCCACACACTTGGCTCCACAAAACGGATATTCCCATTATTCATACACTTTAAAGCCGCATTCAAATCCATATACTTGTAATAGTATGAACCGCCAATCCTGTTTGCAGTTTTTTGATAAACAGTTCCATTTTTTATATCATGAGCATTCAGGACATGATTCACTGTGATAGGGAGAAAGTGCACTAATTTCAATTTTGAAGCATTCTTTACCATAGTTGTATTAATATATTGATTACTACTGAAGTATTAAAATTTTCTGTATTCACATATTCTAAAATGTCAATATTTCCGCGTCCTCAAGACCCTGCATAGATTTCAACACCTTGCGATAAGCTTCATATCCATTCGAGGGCACATATACTGTCCGTACCGTACAGCCACGAAAAGTAGATGACGCCAGATACTCCGGTGGATCAATTGAATTAAATTTAACTTCATCAAGACTGCTGCATTCGGAAAAAGCATAGCCACTAATCTCGTCGGTCAAGGACGCAGGTAGCTCTATCGAACTCAGGCTCTCACATCCGTAAAAAGCGTATATCCCAATATAGGTCAAGGATGCAGGCAGCTCTATCGAACTCAGGCTCTCACATCCGTAAAAAGCGTATATCCCAATATAGGTCAAGGATGCAGGCAGCTCTATCGAACTCAGGCTCTCACATCCGTAAAAAGTGTTAAAGTGAATATAGGTCAAGGACGCAGGCAGCTCTATCGATTCCAGGCTGCTGCATCTTTCAAAAGCTCCGCTCCCGATACCGGTAACACCATCCGGGATGGTTATTGATACCAGGCTTTCGCATCCTAAAAAAACTTCGGCCCCGATACTGGTAACACCGTCCGGGATGGTTATTGATACCAGACCGCTGCATTCGTAAAATGCTTCGGTCCCGATTCTGGTCAAGGACTCAGGCAAAACAATAGACTCCAGACTGCTGCATCCGGAGAAAGCACCGTCCCCAATGCTTGTAACACCGTCCGGGATGGTTATTGATACCAGACTGCCGCAGCCCTGAAATACTTCGTCACCCATACTGGTCAAGGACGCAGGCAAAACAATTGACGCAAGGCTGCTGCAGCCTATAAATGCCCATTGTCCAATACTGGTAACACCGTCAGGGAAGGTTATTGATACCAGGCTGCTGCATCCCCTAAATGCTTGGTTCCCGATACTGGTCAAGGACTCAGGCCACTCTATTGAACTCAGGCTGCTGCATTTGTAAAAAGCTCCGACCCCAATACTGGTCAAGGACGCAGGCAACTCTATCGAACTCAGGCTGCTGCAACTTTCAAAAGCTCCGTACGCGATAACGGTAACACCATCCGGGATCGTTATTGATACCAGACCGCTGCATCCGTAAAAAGCACGTTCCCCCATACTGGTCAAGGACTCAGGCAAAATAATTGACACAAGGCTACGGCATCCGTAAAAAGCATAGTCCCCAATACTGGTAACACCGTCCGGGAAGGTTATTGATACCAGACCGCCGCAGCCCCTAAATACTTCGTCTCCGATACTGGTCAAGGACTCAGGAAGTTCTATCGAACTCAGGCTGCTGCAGCCTCTAAAAGCCCCGCCCCCAATACTGGTCAAGGACTCCGGCAAAACAATAGAATCCAGACTGCCGCAGCCGTAAAAAGTGCTCTCTCCAATACTTGTCACGCCGTCCGGTATATTTATAGAACTTAAGTTGTAGCATCCTGAAAATGCACCGTTGCCAATCCGTGTCACTCCATTCGGAAGGATAATCGAATTCAGCTCCGCGCACTCTTTGAATACCTCTGCTCCTATTTCTTTAAGAGATGTGAAGAACTGCAATTCATCGAAAGATTCAATATCACTTCCGGAAAAAGAAGGCAACTCTGTGCAAGCTACAGCTTCCCTATATGAAATCTCTCCGTCCTTGTTTGAGTCTATAACAGGAGAGCATTCTGTGCTTGTGAGTATTGATTTGACCCGTTTGTCCGCAAAAACAATTGGTGCACCCCAAATTTCTTCTTCTTGACTTTTTTGACTGATATGAATTGAGGTGACAACCTTGCCGGAGACTGTGAATGACACGTTAGCACTGCGGTCAGGACCGGACTCATACCCGGCTACGGCAAGCTTGACCGTCTCGGTCCTCAATTCGCTCTTGGTACCCCCGTCTACAACAGATATCCAGCCGGACGCCTCGGACGGAATACTTACCGTATAATCTGTATTGGTCGTTATCTCCACATCCACAATGCCTCCGTCTCCGCCTATATTCTCCACATCGGCCTTTGCCGTCAGTATTCCTTTCACGAATATCAGGGCCTTCGATATCTCGTCCCCGGTGCTGTTGTCAGCCGTCACAGTGACAGCCGCATCTTCCTCTGCTCCGGTATTAGTCACCACGACATATCCGGTATTGATGCCGGTGCTTTCTATCTCAGCTTCCCAGCCAGGAGTGTCGCAGGAACATATAACTTCCGTGGCCTCGTCCCATCCGACCACTTCATACGCTATCCTCGCCGTCTCTCCTGTGACGCAGGTGGCTCCGTCCGCATCCGTAAAGATTATGTCGATGTCCTCCAAGGTGGATATGGGCAATGTCTCTCCGCTGTCCAAAACCAGATGCAGGAACGAGCCCTTTTTATATACATCATCGAAGATGTATTTCCCGGGAGAGACTGCCTGCTCGTCCATTTCAGACAAATCCTTCCATGTCGCTCCGGCGTCTCCGCTTATCATCCAGCGGCCGTCCTCCGCACATATTCGAGGAGCGTCATCACCCTCCAGCACAGGCACGGTGCTGCCGCCTATGGAAAGCCACTTGCCGTCCAGAGTCCAGTACCACTTGCCGTCCTCGTCCCGCGCCGCACTTATCTGCGGCACACCTTTGCTGTCATTTCCGTCCTTCCGGCACCATATTTCGGCAGATGGCCCTGCGTTGAATCTCACCGAGTATGTGACATAGTCTTCAGGCATGGAGTTCTTCGTCTCCTCAAAAGAAGCGACATAGTCGTCTTCCTCAAATGCCTCCACTATGGCCTGGAGCGAAGCGATATTGGCGTTCATGATCTCGCAGAATGAATCAAGGTCCACGGATGTCCCTGGGTCTGTCTGAGTAGAATCTGTCTGACCGTTATCGGAGCCATCGTCCGTCCTGTCTATTTCCACCGTGCAGCTCCACATCGCGGCTGCGCACAATGACATGATGATAAACAATGCTTTCTTCATATACTTTGAAGTTTTGTAATCTCTCCGCTCCCCGAGAGGCCCATGTAAAAAGAAAGTGTGGAGCCGATCCGTCTGTCTTCCAAGAGGCTCTGACAAAGCCCGAACGTAAACAGACTGAAACAATCCCCACACCTGTATCGTTTGTGATGAATACACAACCAATACGGGTGACGGTGCTGTCGTCGTCCTTACGTTCGTTGAAACTGTCAGATTTCTTGGAAAGGACAGTGCTAAAACACTTTCACCAATATGTCCGCCATACGCTTCCGCGCATGACTCTGCAAATATAGTAATTTTACACAAAAACAGCACCTTATATAATAGGGATTGTTCCGCCTGCGAATGTGCGGATATTATCGGCAAGATGACCGTAACCGTAGCGGCAACATTACTGCACTTTTCCCCCGAGGGAACCGCGCTGTCGGATGCGCCAGCGGCCGCCTTTGTCGGGACCGATGCGTTCGAGGATGCCGTCTGCCTTGAGACGGGCAATCTGCTTTTCCACCGCCTTGGGAGTAATGCCTATCCGCCGGGCGAGAGCCGCCATCGTCAAAGCACCGTCCTCGGATAGCAGCGCAATGATTTTCTCCCTACTTCCAGTCTTTTTCTCCCTACTATTTGTGGTTTTCTCCCTACTTTTTACGAACTGTTGCCCGCGCATCCATAGCACTTCCCCCTGGGCCAGGCAAGTTGCGGGAAGTATGCGCATCTGATAATTTTGCAAACACTTGACATTTAACATATTACGATTTTATATGATGGATTTCGGAGTGTTCTAAGGCGGCGAAATCCATCCACCGGGAAGACAAGATACTGATTGTCAGCTGATTGCCACAAAGAAAGGTGCGCGCACTTACCGTTCAAATCCATGCAGCACGTATGACACGCACCTCTACGGCTGCGATTATCGCAAAATTTAAGTATTTTTACCGAAATTTTTCAATGCTTATTACCAGACGGACTACAATATGAATATCGAAGAAGGAAATCCTCAGGGAATCTCTGAGGAAAGCAATGTGCCTGGCATTGGGGCGGAGACAGCCGGTACAGACACAGGAGCAGCAGAAAGAGAGGAAGTGCAGAAGGCTGGGCGGAAAAGCAAGGACAGAATAAAAGCGATGACAGAAAGGCTGAGAGAGCGGGCAAGAAGAAGGAAAAGACTTATCCTCAGGCAGATTGAGCTGAAAAGGTTAAAACGGGTAAGAAGAAAGACCGTACCGGCATATACTCATTGCAAGAACTGCGGGACGGAACTGAAAGGAATGTACTGCCACCGCTGCGGACAGTATGCGCTGGATGTGGAGCAGCCTTTCTGGAAATACATCACGCAGTATTTTGAAAACGCATACTCATTTGACAATAAGATATGTATCACGCTGTGGATGCTGTTCCGCCGACCGGGGTTTCTCACCACGGAATTCAACGCCGGCAAGATAGTCTCGTACGTCCATCCGATGAAGCTCCTGATGTTTATCTCCCTGCTGTTCTTTCTGTTCTTTTTCATCATGGTAGGAAAGGAACTGGACACTCTCAAGGTGGCAATGGACAACATAAACGATACCTCGTTTACGGACATCAAGGCACTAAACAATCAAAAGGACATCATTTTCAGCACCTTCCTAGGAGAGGCCAGTAAATGGACTCCTATTCTGGTACTGCTTCTGACTCCTTTTATGGCCCTACTGTGCAGGATATTTTATCACAGACGCCGGATCAGCTACATGGGCAACTTCGTATTCGTACTGCATCTGACCAGTCTCTCATTCATCGTCCTTACCGCTTTCATCCTCCTGTGTACATACCTGCCGGATCTGGGCCGGATATGGTCCTGGCTGTTCGTGCTGTACATGCTCTTCTACACCACGGTCGCCTCACACAGGGTCTACACCGGCACAGGCTGGGTAAAAAGTGCGGTCAAGTCGCTGCTTCTGTGGTTCATCTTTCTGATAGTAATATCAATAGCCCTCCTCATACTCACAATCATAATCGCTGCCGGAATCGATATCTGAACAGATTTCAGACTTTAATTTAACAGCCGTCGGGAACATCTCTCAAAGATTTTCCGTAAGTTTGTAGGTTGAAATAAGTAAACGGATATGGTACAGTTCAAGGACAGGACCCTGCTGATTACGGGCGGGGGCACAGGCATAGGCGAGGCTATCGCCTATCAGTTCGCACAGAGAGGGACAAATGTCATCCTGACCGGTCTCGGCGAGGAGCAGCTTAAAAAGGTGGAGGAACGCTGCCGCCAGTACGGGGTGAAAGCCTGGCACAAGGAGGTGAATCTCGAGGAGCCGGCTTCCATCGACGCTCTGGTCGAGTATGTGGGCAGCCTCGGTCTCAGGCCGGACTTCTTCGTGCTCAACGCCGGCATCTCCCAGCGGGCACTGACCCTGGACTGCGACATCTCGATGGACCGCAAGCTGATGGAGATAAACTATTTCGGCGGCGTGTACCTGATCAAGAAATTCAAGGAGCACCTGAAGGCCGCCAAGGAGATACACATCGCAGTGACCACCTCCATATCCGGTCTCTTCGGATTCCCGCTCCGCTCGGCCTACTGCGCCTCCAAGCACGCCCTTTTCGGCTTCTACGAGTCCCTGGAGCTGGAGTACCCCAACATCAAGGTGACCTTCCTCATCCCGGGCCGTATCCGCACGGAGATATCCAAGAGCGCCCTGCTCGCCTCCGGGGAGAAATTCGCCAAGATGGACCCGGGTCAGGCCAACGGCATGGACGTGACCAAATGCGCCCAGGTCGCCCTGAAGGCCATCGCCAAGGAGAAGCACAAGAAGCTCATCGGCGGCAAGGAACTGCTGATGGCATATTTTTACAAGTACACCCCCTGGCTCTTCTATATCCTGGCCAGGAAGGTATCGGCACATTAATCAAGTATAAAAGACAAATACGATATGGAAAAAATCATCTGTGGCATACAGCAGGTCGGCATCGGCGTAAGGAATGTAGCCGAGTCGTGGAAATGGTATAAGGACAATTTCGGCTTCGACACCAAGATATTCGGAGCCGAGGGCGTGGCCGAGAGGATGCTGCCCTACACCGGCGGCAAGCCGCAGCCGAGGTACGCCATCCTGGTGTACAATCTGCGCGGCGGAGCCGGTTTCGAGGTATGGGAGCCGAGAGGCCGCGAGCTCAACTACGTAAGTTTCGAGCCGGCCCTGGGAGACCTGGGCATCTACGCCTGCAAGATCAAGTCCCGCAATGTGCGGGCCGCATACGCACAGCTGAGCAAGGCCGAAGGAGCCAGGCTGCTGACCGAAGTCACCAAGACTCCCGACGGACGCGAGCATTTCTTCCTCTACGATCCCTGGAACAATCTCTTCGAGGTCGAGACCGACAGCTATGTGTTCATGGATGAGGACAAGAACACCGGCGGCGGCAACGGAGCAGTGCTCGGAGTCTCCGACATGGACAAGTCCGTGAAATTCTATTCCACCCTGATGGACTATGACAAGGTCGAATACGACGTGACCGGAGTCCAGGCCGACCTGAACGGCGTTCCGGGCGGCCAGTATCCCCTGCGCCGTGTGCTGCTGTCCCGCAGCAAGCCCATCGAAGGCCCGCTGAGCGAGGTGATGGGCACCTCCCATATCGAGCTGGCGCAGCGCATCCCCGAGGGCTTCGACGTGCCTGCTCCCAGGAAGATCTACGAAGGCCGCTACTGGGGCGACCCCGGCTTCATCCACCTCTGCTTTGACATCCGCAACATGGAGGCTATCCGCGAGACAGCCGAGTCCTTAGGCCACAGCTTCGTCTGCGACGGCGGAAGGGACTTCAAGATGGGCGAGGCCGACGGCCATTTCACCTACGTCGAGGACCCGGACGGCACCCTGATAGAGTTCGTGGAGACCTTCAAGGTACCCATCCTGAAGAAATGGGGCATCTACCTCCATCTGGAGAAGCGCGACCCTCACAAGCAGCTGCCCCGCTACATGACCCGCGCCCTGCGCTTCCTCCGCTCGAAGTAAAAAACAGTATATTCGGCTGCGCCGCATATACTGTTGCGCCTCGGAAATGCAAAAAAATCAAACTTGTTTGATTTTTTTGCATTTCTCTCGGCTTCTACGTATATTTGCGGGCCTTTTCTCGAGAAGATAAGGAGGTTTTAATTATTAATCACTTAATAACCTGTACGTAATGGCAGTTAAAATTCGTTTATCACGCCACGGTAAGAAGAATCACGCATTCTTCCACATAGTAGTGGCTGACATCCGCGCTCCCCGTGACGGACGTTACATCGAGCAGCTCGGTATCTACAACCCCAACACCAACCCCGCAACCATCAAGATCGATGCAGAGAGAGCCCTCTACTGGCTCAACACCGGTGCACAGCCCAGTGACACCTGCCGCCGCATCCTTTCCTATGAGGGTATCCTTCTGAGGAAGCACCTCAATGGCGGAGTTGCCAAGGGTGCCATCAGCCAGGAAGTTGCAGACCAGAGATGGAACGCATGGAAGGCTGAGAGAGACGCAAAGGTAGAGGCCAAGAAGCAGAACCTGAAGAAGTCCGACAACGAGGCCCGCAGAGAGAGTCTCAATGCAGAGGCCAAGGTCAACCAGGAGAGAGCCGAGGCCATCAGCAAGCGCAAAGCCGAAGAGGCCCTTGCAAAGGCTGAGGCAGAGGCCAAGGCTAAAGCCGAGGCTGAAGCAGCTGAGGCAGCGGCAAACGCCGAGAACACAGAGGCAGCAGCCCCTGCAGCTGAGTAGCGCGATGTTTCCCCGGGAAGACACACTGCAGCCGATAGCCAGGATAGTGAAGTCCTACGGCACGGAAGGCGAGGTGATGGTATCTTTCCCGGACGGAATGTCAGACATCCTGAAGACAGACGAACCGGTATGGCTGTTCTATGACGGCCTGCCGGTTCCTTTTTTTATCCAGACCATACAGTTCAAGGGTCCGCGCAAGGCCATCGTCCGCCTGGAAGACATAGACACCCTCGCTGACGCGGAGGAGGCCGCCGGCAAAGAACTCTACATCGACCCGGCGGACTATCCCGAACTGAACGTGGCTGACGGTCATCCGCTTACAGAAGACGGCCTGACTCTCGAGGATCTTATAGGATTCACACTTTTAGACCAGGACAGCTGCACAGCCGGAGTCATCTCGGAAGTTCAGGACTTCTCCGGCAACATCTGCCTCGGACTTGAGGGAACAGACACTCTTGTCCCCTATCACGACGACCTGCTCCTGGACATCGACCCCGACCGCCGCACCATCACCCTCCGCATCTCCGACGGCCTGCTCTGACCCGGCACTATTACAGCATAACGCAGAATGATTATCCGCAAAGATACCCCTAGGACATCAAAGAGAATGTATGCCCGCACATTCCGTAAATGTACCGGTGCAAGATGCCGCAGGTGACGGGGATAGCGTGGAGGCAGGCGGGGAGAAAAGACTAGCCGCCCTCGGCCCTAGAGGGATGGGGCCAAGTCCTCCCTAAGGGAGGATTTAGGAAGGGTAAACAAAAAGTGGGCTTTGGCCCGATTATGATGCGAAGCAACATATAATCGGGCCTGGTCTTTTCGACTGTTGTGATTATGCCTATAATGCAGATGCTATTCGAAGCGGGAGATGACGGAGCGGGCCTGGGCGACTTTGTCGGCAAGGAGTTCGGGTGAGGAGGCCTCGCAGATAAAGCGCAGGTAAGGCTCGGTGTTGGAGGGACGGATGTTGAACCACCAGTCGGGGAACTCCACCCGGTAACCGTCGAAGTCCATCACAGCCGCAGGTGTCTCCATTGAGGTGAAATGCTCCCGTACTGCCTTTATCGCTGCCGGCTTGTCGGCCACGCGGAAATTAATCTCCCCGGAATTACAGTACTTGGATATGCCGGCTATGAGCTGCGACAGACTCCTGCCCCGGCGTTTGAACTCGGCGACGATATCCAGGACTATGAGCGAGGCCATGATGCCGCTGTCCGAGTAGAAGAAATCCTTGAAGTAATAGTGTCCGGCCAATTCACCTCCGAAGAGGCCGTCTATCCCGCGGAGCCTGGGAGCGGCATATGCCCGGCCTACCCGCCAGGTGTACATCTGAACACCCATCGGTGCAAGGTACTCCCCTACCGCCTTGGAGCTGCGGATATCCTGCAGGGCCTTCACTCCGGCTGTCTTTCCGGCGGCCCTCAGAGCCTGACGCTCCCGGGCAGCGGGACTTGTGCCTATACCCTCCATGAAAAAGTGCCCCATCAGGGCTATCATCAGGTCCGGCGAGATGAACTCTCCCCGCTCGTCCACGAACATCACCCGGTCCGCGTCCCCGTCGTAGATGACCCCGATATCGCAGCCGTGCGACTTGACATACTCGCGCAGCATGGCCGTATTCTCAGGCACCAGAGGATTGGGCTCATGACACGGGAAACTTCCGTCCAGCGTATCGCAGATATACTCCACGGACTGGGGCAGCAACTGTTTTACGAACAGCGACGACACACCGTTGGACAGGTCCGCGCAGATATGCAGATTGGACAGGTCGCCTACATAGCGCCGCTGAAAGGCCAGGTACTCGTCCCGAAGATCGAGGGGCGTGACCCTGCCCCGGTCTGCCTCGGGCACGGGGACACACTCACGCCCACCGAGAATCCATTTCTCAATCGTACCCAGGCCGGTGTCATAGCCGACAGGCAGGGCATTCTCCCGCGAGACTTTCAGACCGTTGTCGTCCTTGGGATTGTGAGAGGCCGTAATCTGCACCGAAGCCTTGAACCCCTTGGCCGCAGTGGCATAGTAGACATACGGCGTAGTGGCCAGACCTAAGTCAAAGACATCGGCACCTGCATCTGTAAGCCCCCTGAGCAGGGCCTCGTGAATCACCGGAGAAGACAGGCGCATGTCCCGTCCCACCGCCACCTCGCGGCAGCCCAGCAGTTCCGGCAGGAAAAATCCCACCTTATATACAGTATCCCGGTCAAAGTCCACTCCCCAGCGACCCCTGATGTCGTATGCATGAAACGCACCCATAATGTCCTTTATTACAGTGAATCTATCTTTCCAACTTTGTCTTATACGCCGTCCGGGCCTTGCCCTTGGCTATGTTGTGCAGCTTGGCGGCAATCATCTTGCGGCGGATGGGCGCCACCCTGTCCACGAAGAGATGCCCGTCCAGATGGTCCATCTCATGCTGCACCATACGGCACGCGAAACCGTCCAGTGTCTCCTCCACTTCCTTGAGGTCCGCGTCCAGATAACGCACGGTCATCTTCTTGGGACGCACTACATTGCAGTGGATATCCGGCACGCTCAGACAGCCCTCGCTGTATTCGGCGGTCTCCTCGCTTTCCTCTACCACGACCGGATTGACCATGGCCCTCTTGAAATCCTTGAGCTCAGGATATACGTCAGCCACGTCCCTGCCGTCCACCACGAGGATTCTGCGGCCGTCTCCCACCTGGGGAGCCGCCAGCCCCACACCGTCGGCATGGTACATGGTCTCGAACATGTCGTCTATATATTTGCGGAGCTGCTCCTTGTCCAGGCCGGCCACGTCCACATCGGCAGCCGTCTCACGGAGCACCTCGGAGCCGTATACATAAATAGGTAATATCATCTCGTTTTACGTTTTTATATTTTCTCAAAAATTTAAAATCCTCACTTCTGCCTGTCCAGATACGTCTGGAGGATGATGGCCGCGCTTATCTTGTCCACCACAGCCTTGTCCCGGCGGTCCATCTTCTTCATGCCTCCGTCGATCATGGCCCTGTGCGCCAGCACGGAGGTGAACCGCTCGTCCTCACGTTCCACCGGGATATCCGGAAAGCTGTTGTGAAGCCTGCGGAGGAACTCATCCACATATCGTGCCGCTTCCGCCGGAGTATTGTCCAGATTCATGGGATATCCCACGACGAACAGCGAGATACCCTCCTTGGCGGCATATTGTTTGAGATATTCAATTATCTTTGCAGGCGGAACTGTATCGAGAGGGGATGCGAACATCCGCAGCGGATCAGAGACCGCAAGTCCTATCCGTTTTTTGCCGTAGTCTATCCCGATTATCCGATTCATTCCGCAAATGTAGTCAAATAAACTGTCTGATAGCACTATGTCTGAAAAAAATAAACGGGACAGAAAGCGTCCTGCCAGAAAATACCTCTTCGCGGTCCTTGACAACGAGACCCACGACTTCCAGTTCGCCATAAGGGGCACCAAACATGCCGCGATATCCGCAGTAATAGGCATAGCCGCACTGCTGTGCATCCTGACATTCTGCATCACTGCGTTCACCCCCGTAAGAAGGATCATACCCGGCTACCCGTCCTACTCCACCCAGAGAGAGATGGTAGAGAACGCAGCCATGGTGGACTCGCTGGAAAGCCGGATGCGCGTGATGACCATCCAGCTCACCAACATCCGCAGGATCATCGCCGGCGAGGCTCCCATCCCGCTGGACAGCCTGCTTGCTACAGGCAGCGTGGAAAATGCTGAAAGAACCGCAGCGGCAATGGAGCATGACGCCGACTCCATCCTCAGGGAGAAGATTGACTCCATCGAGAAATACAATCTCAGGCCCTCCGGAAACGAAACGCAGCTGGAAGGAATGCTGTTCTTCCCTCCCGTAAAAGGCGTGGTCACCGAGTCCTACAACCCCGGCAAGGGCCATCCTTTCGTAGACATAGCGGTGCAGAACAACAGCGCGGTATGCGCCGTGCTGGACGGTACGGTTATTGCTGCCTACTGGAATGACGACACCGGATACAACATACACATTCAGCACAGCAACGATCTGGTGTCCATATACAAGCACAACACCAAGCTGCTGAAGAAAGTGGGAGACAGAGTGAGCGCGGGAGCGACCATCTCCCTGGCCGGCAACGCCGGAGACCTGAGCACGGGGCCTCATCTGCATTTTGAGCTGTGGCACAGCGGAGAGCCGATAGACCCCTCGCTCTACATCAATTTTTAACTCAGACAACCGCAATGGAAAAGAGAAAAATAGCAATACTGGGCTCGACCGGCTCAATCGGAATTCAGGCCCTGGACGTGATCAGGGAACACCGCGACCTCTTTGACGTACAGCTCCTGACGGCAGGCAGCAACAGCAGCCTGCTCATCCGGCAGGCCATAGAGTTTGACGCAGCCTGCGCCATCATCGCCGACGATAGCCTTTACGACGAAGTATACGAGGCCCTGAACCCGCACGGCATAAACGTATTCGCAGGCATGAGCTCCATCATCGACGCCATGTCCACCAGTGACAACATCGACATGGTGCTGTCCGCAATGGTCGGTTTCCGGGGCCTGGAGCCCACTCTCGCGGCACTGCGCTCGGGCAAGGCCGTGGCCATTGCCAACAAGGAGCCGCTGGTGGCCGCCGGAAAGATAGTCATGCAGACGGCCAGGGAGCACAACGCCCCCGTCCTGCCCGTGGACTCAGAGCACTCGGCCATATTCCAGGCCCTTCAGGGAGAGCACAGTCCGATAGAGAGGATCTTCCTGACCGCATCCGGAGGCCCCTTCCTGAGGACTCCGGCATCCGAGCTGGCGCAGGTGACAGTGGCCGAAGCGACCAACCATCCCCGGTGGAAGATGGGCCGCAAGATTACCGTAGACTCCTCCACCCTCATGAACAAGGGCTTCGAGATGATAGAGGCCTGCTGGCTGTTCGGAGTGGACATCTCGCAGATCACGGTGGTGATTCACCCCCAGTCGGTGATTCACAGCATGGTCTCGTTCCAGGACGGTGCCGTAATGGCCCAGATGAGTACACCCGACATGCGGCTGCCGATACAGTACGCCCTGACCTATCCGGCCCGTATGCCGCTGGATATTCCGCGCCTGGACTTCTACAGGCTGGGCGGATTCACTTTCTCGGAGCCGGATACCGCCAAGTTCCCCTGCCTTGGATTCGCAGTGGAAGCCATGCGCAAGGGCGGCAATATGCCCTGCATCATGAACGCCGCCAATGAGGTGGCCGTGGACGCTTTCCTGAATGAGCGGATCCGCTTCACCGACATCCCGGCCGTCATCTCCCGCTGTATGGAGAAATGCTCATTTGTAAAGGATCCCGACCTGGACGGAATACTCGAGACCGACAGGCTGACCCGGGAGTTCGCCTCAAACCTGATAGCCAAGAACAAGTAATGGACGTACTGCTCAAGATAATACAAGTCATCCTGTCGCTGTCCCTGCTCGTGCTGGTGCATGAGTTCGGGCATTACATCACCGCCAGGATATTCAGGATAAGGGTGGAGAAATTCTACCTCTTCTTCCCGCCCGCGATACTGAAATTCAAGCCCAAAAAGAGCGATACGGAGTTCGGCATCGGATGCATCCCCCTGGGAGGCTTCTGCAAGATATCCGGAATGATAGACGAGTCCATGGACAAAGAGGCTATGGCCAAGCCGCCTCAGCCCTGGGAGTTCCGCTCCAGGCCGGCATGGCAGCGCATCATAGTCCTTGCCGGAGGAGTGCTGATGAACGTGGTGCTGGCCATAGTCCTGTATATCGCCATACTCTTCACGTGGGGAGAACAGTATATAAAGAATGACGACGTCATATACGGTATCGAGGTAAGCCCGCTTGCAAAAGAGATAGGATTCGAGAACGGAGACCGCATACTGGCTCTTGACGGGAATCCGGCTCCGGACAACTTCAACGAGATACACATGGACATGCTGCGGGACCAGGTAAGCCGGGTGACTGTACTCCGGGACGGAGACACTGTGGACATCCACATTGACCCCGCATACATGCCGGCCATGCTCAACACCCCGGGAATGTTCGGCATCCGCCTGCCCATCGCCGTAGGCAGCCTGCCGGACACCTCCATCAACGCCGGAGCCGACCTGCGCCAGGGTGACCGGTTCCTTACAGCCGCCGGCAGACCGGTGTGCTGGCATCAGGATCTGCAGGCCGTTCTGGCGGACAATGCCGGCAGCACGGTGGAGCTCCGTCTGCTGCGCGGAGAGGACACCGTGACTGTTCCCGTAAGGGTCAGCGGGGACGGCAAGATAGAGGTCCTGCTCCAGCGCGACATATCGGACATCACGATCACCGATAAAGAATACAGCCTGCCGGAAGCCATTCCGGCCGGATTCATGATGACCTTCACCAACATCGGACACTACGTCAAGGAACTGGGGCTGATCTTCTCCCCTCAGACTGAAGCCTACAAGTCCGTCGGAAGCTTCATAGCCATAGGCAGCATCTTCCCGTCCTCGTGGAACTGGCAGATATTCTGGAACATCACCGCCCTGCTGTCCATCATGCTGGCAGTCATGAACCTGCTGCCCATACCAGCCCTGGACGGAGGTCACATACTCTTCACGCTCTACGAGATGATCACCGGCCGCAAGCCGTCGGACCGCTTCATGGAAGTGGCACAGATGATAGGCATGTTCCTGCTGCTGATGATCATGATACTGGCTTTCGGCAACGACATACTGCGATTATTCAGATAATTAAACCCAACGATTATGAAAAAGCATATTTTGAGACTGGCTCTGCTTACCGTGGCACTCACGGCCATACTTACTTCCTGCGGCAACAAGACACCCAAAGACCGCACCCAATATCTGCCCAACATCACCGGCAATGCCGGAGAGGTACTCATCACCATCAATAAAAACTACTGGGAAGGCGAGCTCGGCTCCACCCTCAGGGAGATTCTCGCTGGCGAATATCCGTACCTGCCGCAGAGAGAGCCTGTGTTCAAGCTCTTCAACGCCACCCCCGGCGGATTTACCGGCAGCCTTATGCTTCACCGCAACATCATCATAGTGAACGTATCTCCCGAAGTTGACACCACCGGCATACGCATATCCCGCGACGCCTGGGCCAAACCGCAGGTCGTAGTCACAGTCTCCTCCACAACACCGGAAGAGGCCACAGAACTCATCAGGACCAACAGCGAGATGATCATCAACGCCATCGAGCATACTGAGAGAGACCGCCTGATAGCCAACTCCATCAAGTATGAGGACAGGGACGTGCGGCTGGCCGTGACCGAAAACATCGGAGGCTCGCCCTATTTCCCCAAAGGCTTCACTATGAAAAAAGACACCCCGGACTTCATGTGGATATCCCAGGAGACCACCTATGTCAATCAGGGCATTCTCATATTCAAATACCCCTACACAGACCCCTCGCAGCTGTCTGCCGACTCCCTCAAGGCGAAGCTGGGTGACCTGTGGAAAGTCAACGTACCCGGAATGAGGGACAACAGCTATATGACTTTCAACAAGGTCATAGACCCCGGATTCAGGAACATTACATATAAAGGAATGACCATGGTGGAGATGCGCGGACTCTGGGAAGTAGAGAACGACTATATGGGCGGTCCGTTCGTATGTCATATCTTCCCAGACCCTGAGCGGAAGAACATCATCATCCTAAATGCCTTTGTATATGCGCCTAAGTACGACAAGAGGAAATATCTGAGGCAGGTTGAGTCGATAATTTATTCATTTAATTGGAAAGAAAATTTGGAAGTTGAAAAATAATATCTATTTTTGCACTCCCAAAACGGTGGATTCGTCTAACGGTTAGGACACAAGATTCTCAATCTTGTAATAGGGGTTCGATTCCCCTATCCACTACTTCTTCTTTTTTCCCCTTAACATAATGAGTGAAACAGTCAGAACACGATTTGCGCCCAGTCCCACAGGCTATATGCATATCGGGAATCTGCGTACGGCGCTGTTTGCATATCTCTTTGCAAAATCCCAGAACGGAAAATTCATACTCAGAATCGAGGACACCGACCAGGGCCGCTATGTAGAAGGCGCCGTGGATGTCATCTACGACACTCTGAAAACAGCCAGGCTCTACCACGACGAGGGTCCTGACATCGGAGGCGAATACGGCCCCTACGTCCAGAGCGAGCGCAAGGGCATGTACCGGGAGTTCGCGATGGAGCTGGTGGAAAAAGGCGCGGCCTACTACTGCTTCTGCCAGAAAGGGGAGAAAGAATCCGAATCCATGGAAGGCTATGACCGTCACTGCCGCAACCTGAGCAAGGAAGAAGTGGAGGCGCAGCTGGCTGCAGGAAAGCCCTACGTCATCCGCCAGAGAATACCGCTGGAAGGCAGCACCTCATGGAACGACATGGTCTACGGAGAGATATCCGTCGAGAACTCTACCCTTGACGATCAGGTACTGCTCAAGAGCGACGGAATGCCCACATACAATTTCGCCAATGTCGTGGACGACCACCTGATGCACATCACCCACATCATCCGAGGCTCCGAGTACCTGTCCTCCAACCCCAAGTATCTGCTGCTCTACGACGCTTTCGGCTGGGAAAGGCCCGAGTACATCCACCTGCCCATCATCAACGGCAAGAATCCGGACGGCTCTATCAGCAAGCTTTCCAAACGGCACGGTGCGGTGAGTTTCCAGGCCCTGGTGGAGCAGGGCTACCTGCCTGAGGGCATCATCAACTATATCGCTCTGCTGGGCTGGTCTCCCAAGACAGAGCAGGAGATATTCTCCATGGACGGTCTTATCGCCCAGTTCTCCATCGCCGGCGTACACAAGAGCCCCGCAGTCTTCGACTATCAGAAGCTGGACTGGGTCAACGGCCAGCACATCAGCATGATGGACCCGGAAGAGTTCATCCGCATGGCCCTGCCCTACGCCAGGATAGAAGGCACGTTCCTCGAGCCCAAATGGAGGAAACTGGCCTCGCTGCTCCAGTCCCGCATCAGCAAGCTGTCCGATATCCCGGAGAAGATCGCCTTCCTCTTCCGGCTCCCGGACTATGACGCTGAACTCTTCATCAACAAGAAGAACAAGTCCACACTGGAGACCTCCGCCGCCATACTCAGACAGGCCATAGACTGCCTGAGCGCAGTACAGGACTGGTCGGAAGAGACACTCCTGGCCACGCTTACGGAACTGGCCGGCAGCCTGGGTCTGAAGCTGGGACCGCTGACCTGGCCCGTGCGCCTGTCCCTGTCAGGACTGCTTGCGACACCGGGCGGAGCCATTGACATTCTGTATCTTCTGGGACGCGAGGAATCACTTGAAAGGCTGGAAAACGGCATCAGAGTGATAGAAAAGAAAAATTTGGTAGATGGAAAATAATCTCTATCTTTGCACTCCCAAAATGGTGGATTCGTCTAACGGTTAGGACTCAAGATTTTCATTCTTGCAATAGGGGTTCGATTCCCCTATCCACTACAAAAATAAAAAAAAGATTTAAAATGGCAAATCACGCATCAGCAGACAAGCGTAATCGTCAGAACGAGACACGCAGATTGCATAACCGCTATTATGCAAGAACAACACGCAACGCCATCAGGGCGCTCAGAAACACTACAGACAAGGAAGCAGCCGCAGCGCTTCTTCCCAAAGTTTCCTCTATGATCGACAAACTCGCCAAGATCAACGTAATCCACAAGAACAAGGCGGCCAACCTCAAGAGCGGAATCACAGTTTACGTAAACAAATTGTAAGTTTTTACGTTTCTGGTAACAGATATCGAAAAAACTTCCCGAACTTTGACGGGAAGTTTTTTTGTTTTATGAGTATCAACGATTGGAAAATAGACGACAGGCCGAGAGAGAAGATGTATGTGTCGGGGGCGGCCTCTCTGAGCGATTCCGAATTGCTTGCAATACTTATCAACTCCGGCACCAGAAACAAAAGCGCGATAGAGCTGTCCAGAGACCTGCTGGCTCAGTCTGACAACTCGCTGAATACCCTGTCGCACATGTCATTTGACCGGCTGTGCTCTGTTCCGGGCATAGGCGAGGCCAAGGCCGCACGGCTGAAGGCCATGTTCGAGCTGGCTGTAAGACTGCAGCGCGAGCCGTCAAATAAAGGAAATGCGGTCACCTCCTCCAGAGCGGCCGCGCGGATATTCATGCCCATGCTCCGCAATCTCCAGCACGAGGAATGCTGGGTGCTGTTCCTCAACCGGGCCAACAGGGTCATAGGCAAGGAGAGGGTCAGCATCGGAGGTGTCAGTGCGACAGTAATGGACGCGCGGGTTATCATCCGCAAGGCGGTGGACAAGCTGGCCAGCGCCATTATCCTGGTCCACAACCACCCCTCCGGCAATCCCCTGCCAAGCGACCTGGACCGCAAGCAGACCCAACTGCTGAAGGAGGCAGCCGCCCTGCTGGATGTAAGCCTGGTGGACCACATCATCATCGCCGGTGACAGATATTACAGTTTCTGCGACGAAGGACTGTAAAATTCACTATATTTGTAATAAAAATCATCTATGACTATCATCAACCTGAGTGACGGCAACTCCGTTCTGAACCAGTTTATCGCAGAGATACGGGACAAGGATGTCCAGAAGAACCACATGAGATTCCGCAGGAATCTGGAACGTATCGGTGAGATCTTCGCCTATGAGATAAGCAAGACCTTGAACTACAGCATTAAAGATGTGACGACTCCCCTGGGCATAGCCCAGTGCAGCGTTCCCGGGGACGACATTGTCCTCGCGACCATTCTCCGTGCCGGTCTTCCTCTGCACAACGGCCTGCTCAACTACTTCGACAGGGCTCAGAACGCATTCATCGCCGCCTACCGCAAGTACGGCAAGGACAACAAGTTCGACATTGACCTGGAATACAGCACGTCTCCGTCAATCGAAGGAAAGGTGCTCATCCTGGCCGACACCATGCTGGCCACGGGCGCATCCGTCCTCCTGGCCTATCAGAAGCTTCTGGACAAAGGCACTCCATCCACGACCCATCTGGTATGCCCCATAGCCAGCTGCTACGGAGTGGAATACCTCTCCAAGAACATGCCGCACAAGAACATCACCCTCTGGGTCGGAGCTATCGACGAGGAACTCACCAACAAGTCATATATTGTTCCAGGCCTCGGAGACGCCGGAGACCTGGCATTCGGAGACAAGCTCTAAATCTCCTTGCGCATCCTGGCGATAGGAATATTGAGCTGCTCGCGGTATTTGGCGACAGTCCGCCGGGCCACCTTATAGCCTTTCTGCGAGAGAACATTTACAAGCTCCTCATCCGTGAGGGGCTTTTTCTTGTCCTCCGCAGCTATGCTTTCCGAGAGCACTTTCTTGATCTCACGGGTGGAGACCTCATCTCCGCTTTCAGTCTTCATTCCCTCCGAGAAGAAATACTTCAAGGGATAGACTCCGAAATTGGTCTGTATATACTTGCAGTTGACCACCCTGGAGATGGTGGATATGTCCAGCCCGGTTTTCTCTGCGATATTTTTCAGTACCATCGGCTTCAATTTTGCCTCATCTCCATCCATGAAAAAGTCATGCTGAAAGTCCAGGATGGCCTTCATGGTATTCTGCAGAGTGTTCTGGCGCTGCTTGATAGCCTCTACGAACCATTTGGCCGAATCCAGTTTCTGCTTTACAAACGAAACCGCTTCCTTTCCTCTCTTGCCCGAGGACGCGGCCGAGTTCATCAGCAGGTCCGCATAGCGCTTGTTGACCCTAAGCTCCGGAACCGAGAACTTGGGCATGGTCAGCAGCAGCTCACCGTCCTTGTTCTCCAATATGAAGTCAGGGACTATCTGCTGTGCCTGTTCCACATACGAGTCATCAATCTGGCCTCCGGGACGGGGATTAAGATGGACTATCTCGTCCACGGCATCTTTCAGTTCATCCTTATTCATACCTGTGCGGGCCATTATCTTGTCGTAATGCTTGCGAGAGAACTCTTCGAAATAATTCTCCAGTATCTCCTCCGCCCGTTTTCTCTCCGGGGTCTGCTCCTTGACGCGAAGCTGCAACAGCAGACATTCCCTCAGATCCCGGGCCCCCACTCCTACCGGCTCGAACTCCTGTATCACTTTCAATATCTTCTCCACATGCTCCGGAGTAGTCTCTATATTGAGACGGAATGCAATATCGTCGGTAAGCGACTCTATGTCCCGCCTCAGGTAACCGTCATCGTCTATACTGCCGATTACGAACATGGCTATCTTCCTGTCATCACCTTTCAGATCGCTGTAACCAAGCTGCATCTCCAGATTCTGATGGAAACTCTCCTTCACCGAGAATGTATTGTACTGAGGCTTCAGGTCCTTCCCCTGATTGTTCACATACAGACGGTAGGACGGAGTCGAGTCGTCCTGATTGTAGTCACTCAGAGATACGTTCTTGGACTCTCCGTCCTCAGACTCTTCCGAGGGAGCGGCCTCATCAAGAACAGGATTCTCCTCCAGCTCTTTCTTGATTCTCTGCTCAAGCTCAAGAGTGGGAAGTTCCAGAAGCTTTATGGTCTGTATCTGAAGCGGGGAGAGCCCCTGCTGCAATTTTTGTTGTAATCCCTGTTTTAACATAACTGACTTCAAAGATAAGAATAAAAATTTTATATTTGTACCAAGTTTCTCAGATATGGACTCAGAAAGCAACATCTTGTCTGTCGATATAGAAAAAGTCATACGCGGCAAAAGTCAGAAACTGGCGGACCGCCTGCCGCGCTGCGTGATCAATTATATCAAGAAGATCATCCATCAGGACGAGATCAACCGGCTGCTCCTGGAGAATCGGGAATACACCGGCGTGGAGTTCGCCACTCACATCCTCAAGGACCTGGATGTCAGCTACCGGGTTCATTTCTCCGGGAAACGGCCGGCCCCTGACGGACGGTACATATTCGTGTCCAATCATCCTCTGGGAGGTCTGGACGGCATGATACTCATCTCCTACATAGGCAGCAGCTTCGGGGACGTGAAGTTCATAGTGAATGACCTGCTGATGTACATCAAGCCGCTGGCCCCCGTCTTCGTACCCGTCAACAAGTACGGCAGGATGAGGCACGACAACACCCTGATGTTCCAGGAGACATTCGGCTCGGACTCGCAGATACTCTACTTCCCTGCCGGACTGTGCTCCAGACTCATAAAGGGGAAAGTGACCGATCTGGACTGGAAGAAGACCTTTGTCTCGAAAGCCATAGAGAGCCGCAGGGACATCGTTCCGATGTTCTTCTCCGGAGAGAACTCCAGACGTTTCTACCGCCTCGCCAATCTGCGGAAAAGACTTGGCATAAAGGTCAATATCGAGACGTTCCTGCTGCCCGACGAGATGTTCCGCAAGAAAGGCTCGGCATTTGACCTGTATATAGGAGAACCGATACCGTACACCGCCCTGACCGGGGAACACACCCACAAGGAGTGGTGCGACATCATAAGACAGACCAGCTATGCAACCTGTAATCAAACCCGTTGACCGCAAGCTCATACGCCGTGAGCTTACAGCCGCCAAGTACATCCGTACCACACGCAAGGGCGACAATGAACTCTATGAGGTGACCTACAAGGACTCGCCCAACATCATGCAGGAGATAGGCCGGCTCAGGGAGATATCTTTCCGCCTGGCCGGAGGAGGCTCGGGCAAGGACTGTGACATAGACCGGTTCGACACGGACCCCGTGGACTACTACCGCCAGCTGATAGTCTGGGATCCGCACGACAATGAGATACTTGGAGGTTACAGGTACATCCTCTGCGGCGGCATCTCTCCAGAGAAGATGGCCACAAGTGAGATATTCCGCTTCTCCGAGGAGTTCATACACGACTATATGCCGTTCACCATTGAGCTGGGACGCTCTTTCATCCAGCCCAACTACCAGAATGTCAACATGAAGAGAAAGGGCATCTACGCTTTGGACAATCTGTGGGACGGACTCGGTGCCCTCATGCTTAAATACAGCCACTACAAGTATTTCTTCGGAAAAGTCACCATGTACACATCCTATAACCTGCGGGCCCGCAACACTCTGCTGAACTTCCTGCACAAGTATTTCGGAGACCCGGACAGGCTGGTGACACCCGTAGTGCCGATAGACTACGACAGCGGCAACAGATACTATCAGGAACTGTTCAACGGTCTTGACTACCACGATGCCTACAAGGTACTCCAGAAGGAGATAAAGCAGAACGGCGAGTTCATCCCGCCCCTGATAAACTCATATATGAACCTGTCTCCCTCGATGAAGGTCTTCGGGACGGCCGTCAATCCCGGCTTCGGCAACGTGGAGGAGACCGGCATCCTCGTCAATATGGAGGACATCTATCCCGAGAAGAAAGAGCGGCACCTGGCCCCCATGCAGGCGGCCCTGCGGGCTGTAGCGGCCAGGTTCAGACCTAAATGGTGGAGAAAGATTCTCTGACGAGAAACACCGTAGGGTACTCCTTTCTGATCGCCTCCAGGAACCTCATGGCGTCAGATTTGGCGCGGAACTCTCCGACCGTCACCTTGAAATACGGATTGTCATAACTCCTGAACACGGGCACTCCCGGATGATATACCGAGAAGGTATCCACTATCTGCTGCGATACCGTTCTGGCATCCTTACTGTTGTCAAAGTATATCCGCACCCTGTATATCTGAGTCTTACGCGCCTTGTTCCTCTCCACCTGCGCGGTCATCGCCTTCTCCACGGAATCGCTCATCATGACCGCCTCTCCCAGATAAGTCATCAGACTGTCATACGACATATATATCCTCTCGGCCACCGAATCCTGAAGAGACAGGGTATCTGTGACAGCCAGTACCGAATCAGCCGGAAACTCCTCCGCCCGCATAACAGCCGCAGATGCCAGAAGCACCGCCGCAAGTATCAAATATTTTCTCATAACCTTCATTTTATCATCCTCAATATATCCTTTACCGGAGTCTTCTTCATCCTGAAAGTCTTCTTGTAGCCGGCATCCGACTTGACCACTATCCTGCCGTCCACCACCAGATCGTCCAGATTCCAACTGCTCAGGTTCAGGCCGGCGGAGATGATGGATATCGGATCCGACACCGAGGCCCGCACCGGAATCCGCACCTTGCTGCCGGTATCCGCCGCTGCCGAAGGCGTATCCTCCAGGGCAAACCTCGCAAACTCCTTTCCCTCCCTGAAAAGGACAGCATCCACCTCGTCCAGGAAGATCACGTGCGGAGTAGGATTGTAGACATCGGCCTCCAGCTCTATCGTAGCCGACGAGGTACCGTTGAACCGGAATCCGGCCAGGGCGACATTTTCCACGGATACCTGCCTGTACTCAGCGCACCCTGCGGCCAGAAGGGCCGAGACCAGTAAAAGCACAATTCTTCTCATAATTCTCTGCTGTTTGCACCGACAAAGATATAAAAAGTTATCTTTGCGGACGTATGGGAAATAATAAAAGACTGTTCATAGAGACTTACGGCTGTCAGATGAATGTCTACGACAGCGAAGTGGTGCTTTCCATTCTGGGGGCACACGGATACTCCCCCTGCGGAAGTCTGGAAGAGGCGGACCTGATTCTGGTCAACACATGCTCGATAAGGGACAATGCGGAGCAGAGGGTATGGGGCCGGCTCGACCGGTTCCTCCAGGAGAAGAAAAAGAGGAATGTAAGGGTCGGAGTCCTGGGCTGCATGGCGGAGAGGCTCAAACAGGAGCTGCTCTCTCATCCGGCCGTGGACATCGTGGCAGGTCCGGATACATACCGGGAACTGCCGGCTATGCTGCACAGGCTGGAAGAGAGCGGAGACAAGCAGATAGACACAGCACTGTCCATGAAAGAGACCTACGCCGACATAGAGCCGGTGCGCACCGACAGGAACGGAGTCACCTCCTTCATCTCCATCATGAGGGGCTGCAACAACATGTGTACCTACTGTATCGTGCCTTACGTGCGCGGTGCCGAGCGCAGCCGCGATCCGCAGTCAATAGTGCGCGAGGCCGGGAACCTGTACAAGGCCGGCTACAAGGAAGTCAACCTGCTCGGTCAGAATGTGGACTCCTACCTCTGGAAGAATCCGGAGAATCCCACCGAGACCGTCACTTTCGCGCAGCTCATAGAACTGGTGGCCCTCATCGCCCCTGATCTGAGAGTGCGTTTCTCCACCTCGCATCCCAAGGACATGGGCAACGCCGTACTGTACTCCATGGCCATGTATCCCAACATCTGCACCCACATCCATCTTCCGGTCCAGTCCGGAAGCGACCGTATGCTGGAGAAGATGAACCGCAAATATAGCGTTGAAAGTTATCTGGAGAGAATCGCGAAGATTCATGAGATAGTCCCCGACGCGGCCATAACCACCGACATCATAGCCGGCTTCTGTTCAGAAACCGAGGAGGACCATCAGGCCACTCTGGAACTCATGCGCCGGGTCAGATACGACAGCGCGTTCATGTTCCAGTACTCCCAGAGGCCGGGGACAAAGGCCGCAAGACATTTCCCCGATGATGTGCCGACGGAGGTCAAGACGCGCCGTCTCAACGAGATCATAGAGCTGCAGAGCGCCATCTCCCTGGAACGCAACCGGGAGTGCATAGGCAACACATACGAGGTCCTGATAGAAGGCGCCTCAAAACGGGACAGCGGCTCTCTCTTCGGACGCACCTCCTCCAACAAGGTGTGCGTGTTCCCGGCTCTCGGACACAGGCCGGGAGAATATGTCCGCGTAGCAGTGGAGAGCTGCACGTCAGCCACCCTGCTGGGCAATATAGTTGAATAACAACTTTTTTAAACAGATAAGTTATGACAAAGATGAGAACCACTTATCTCGGCAATCTGCGCACCGAGATCCTGCACGAGCAGTCAGGCAACAAGATTATCACCGACGCACCCCTGGACAACCACGGGAAAGGCGAGTATTTCTCCCCCACCGACATATTCGCTTCCTCTCTGGCTTCCTGCATGTTGACCATCATGGGCATCTCGGCCCAGTCCTACGGATTCAACATTGACGGAACGACAGTCGAGATAGAGAAGGAGATGGCCGCCAACCCGCGCCGCGTAGCCCGAATCGTCGTGGACATCACATTCCCCAAAGGACAGCGGTACGATGACAAGGCCAAGAGACTCATCGAGTCCGCAGCCCGCACCTGCCCCGTCTCCAACAGCCTCCATCCCGACATCATCAAGGACATCCGCTTCCACTACGACGACTAAAGTCCAGATCTGATATACAAGCCGGATTATCCGATGGAGGCGGCGGTGAGGGCTGCCTCCATCTTCTGCCGGCCCAGGGCGACTATCTCGTCGTATTTGTAGAACTCCATGGTGCCGTAGGCGTTCTTGGCTATGCGCACCAGCACGTCCGGCGGATACAGCTGAAGAGTCAGGTCCGCATTGGTCTGTATCATCATGCTGGAGGACTGGTTCAGGATAGACACGATGCCCATATCACTGTCATCATCCTCCTTTTCTTCGTCCTTACCGGCCTTCAGTTCCCTGTCCACCTCCTCTTTCCGGACCTTGTCCATGACCGTATCCACTATCTGCTCCAGCCTCTGACGCATACGGCCTTTTCTGCGCTCCGGCTCCTCGTCCTCCTCCTTTTCCTCAAAAGGCCCGTTCAAATCGACGGCGACAAGAATATCCCCTGGAGTTCTCGACACTCTGTTGACCGGCACCGGATTGACCACGCCTCCGTCTATCAGGAGCATGTCCCCTATCCTGTTGGGCGTGAACACCGACGGCAGGGATATGGAGGAACGTATGGCATCGTAAAGACTGCCGCTGTCAAAGACTACCTCCCTGCGGTGCAGGATATCAGTAGCGACCGCTGTAAACCTTATCGGCAACTCCTCTATCTTCCGGTCAGGTATGATGGCCTTAAGCTCGTCTATCACACGCTCACCCTTGACGAAACCTCCGTTGCCTATGGTAAAGTCCATCAGATTGAAGACCTTCATCCTGTCAACTGTCTTCATCCATTCCTTAAACGCATCCAGGCCTCCAGCCGCATAGACACCGCCCACCAAAGCACCCATAGAGGCCCCGGAGACGGAGGTTATCTCAAACCCCCGTTCCTCCAGAACCTCTATAGCACCTATATGGGCCAGGCCTCTTGATCCGCCGCTGGCAAGCACCAGGGCGACTTTCCCGGCTTTTTTCATAAGTTTTACTTTATTTCACGGATAAGCATTCCCGGAAGAATTCCCACACCTCCGGTAATCTTGAATGTAGTGGCGTTCAGCTCGGATCCCACAGCCTGTTCGTCACTGGCCATATAACGGTTGTCCCATATCTTATTGGGATCCGGTTTCAGAGTTCCCTTACGGTTGTACTTGAATTTTCCGGTAGCCTCATCGAAAACAGGCACAAGTATCTCGTATTTCGATTTGGCGGTAACACCCTCCTTCATACCGATCTTCGCCGTAACGGTCTTCGCCTCGGCATCCACACTGCTGATCGGAATCTTAACCTTAAACTGGTCGAAGTTCTTCTGAAGGTTCATCACGTTCTTGTCTATCGCACGGGCGCAGACTTTGCGGAACACATCCTCGGGATTGTACAGTCCCCTGAGCACCGGATTGTCACTACGCGCCTTATAACTGCCCACATATTTAAGTCTGAATGTAGAGTCATCCGCCTCAAACGCAGCTTTCCTGGCGGCAATCTCAGCATCGGCATGGAACGAGGCCTGCGACGCGGAGTCCAGTGCCGGCTTATCGTAATAGTAATTGTCGTAGAAATAGTTGGCTACGCTGTCGTTCCAGTCCAGCTGATACAGATACGACGTAGTATTCACGGCGAAACCTGCGATCATACTGGATACAGTCGAGGCGATAGAAGCCAGACTGGACACTATATTCTCATCTCCCCCTGTAAATATCTTAGCCACCTCACCTATCCCGTCCAACCATTTCTTAGCTTCATCCGCATTGGCCTCATGATCCACATAGGTGATATCATTAACTATGACAAAGGTGTTGTTTATCAACTCGTAACCTCCGTCTGCAAGAGCATCCACACCCCTCTTGGTCTGAGATGCGGCCTCCACGTCCAGAGCCGAAGCATCGTACAGACCGTGGTCAAGCACGAGAGAAGGCTCAAAGCCGCCTGTCTCCTTACTCCTCAGGAACCATTTTGACACCAGTCTCTTGGCTACCTCATTGCGTACAAAGAACTCCTCGACCTCAAGCTGAAGGTCCTCTTTATTGCTGTCGCTGGTGATACACTTGACGCTCAGGTCATGATTGTTGTATTTGTCCGGAGTCTCAAGAGCCATGA
Organism: uncultured Bacteroidales bacterium; assembly: GCA_944326255.1. Taxonomy (GTDB): domain Bacteria; phylum Bacteroidota; class Bacteroidia; order Bacteroidales; family UBA932; genus Coprenecus. The sequence goes on along the minus strand of CALVDG010000001.1, from coordinate 133,413 downwards.
ACGCACCTACTATCTCGCTGTCCATCTTCTTGTCCGGATGACTGATCATAAACGAATACAGGGAACTCCTCCTGTAGCTCATCGCGGAATCCACATCTTGAGCATACATTGACTGAGGCAGAACGGCGGCCAGCGCCAGAATCGACAATATATAAATTCTCTTCATAGCTTAAATTTTAATAATCCCACATATTTTCGTCCACTGTGTCAAACACGGATACCCTGCCGTCAGAGTCTATAAAGTCTATCACCACCTCGCCCTTCTCATTGAGCCAGGCTATCTGACCGGCCTCGTTCATGACCCATCTCACGGCACCGGTCTCCGGGTTAAGCAACAGAGCCGCAGGATGAGAACCGGGCGCGTCCTGCACCGTCACGTACTTGACGGGGATAACCTCCTCCCCGCTTGTATTGACAAAGCCGAACAGACCGTCGCGCTTTACCCAGGCCAGGCCGTTCTCGAACATCCCGACAGCCTGATAAGGAGAGGCCGCATCCGTAACCGCAGTGCCATTGCGGTCTATCAACACCCACTCCGCATCCTCCAGAACGACATTGCCCGAATCATCAGGGACAATCATATCCTCCAGCATAAATGAGGCTGAGACTCCGAATATGATATTCTCTTCACCTGTGGGCTTGCCTTTCTTGTCAAGTATAGGCATGACCCTCATCTGACGCTTCATGGAAGTCGGCTTGCTGTTGACCCAGGCCAGACCGTCCACATAGGGGCCCACCAGATTATAGGATCCGGCAGACTCCGAAAGATCCGCAAGGCTGATAAATTTCCACTGCCCCCCTGCCATATACAGGCTTTCAGCATCCACCGGCCCGGTGTACACGGCCACCATACCGTCATTGCACATATCCACATAGTCATACTCCACGGGAAGCACCTCGCGTCCGTCCGAGCCCACTACTCCCCATTTGTAACCGGAACCGTCATAAAGGCTCACAAGACCGAAACCGTCCACGGCCTGGCTTGCATCCGCATACCTGGCCTCGACGATTACTTTCCCCTGAGCATCCTTATACCCCCATGCCTTACCGGACTGGAAAGGTATCATCGTCTGGGCCGCGGCCGTTGCCGAGCACAACAACGCTCCCAGACACGAGATCAATACAGTTTTTCTCATAAAAAATAGTTTAGAATTATTTAAAGATAGTCTAGAATCCTGACGAGAGGCCTTTTATCACGCCCTGATCCTCAAGATACTTTCTGAGATTGTCCTTGGCCACGGACACCACATAGCCGATCTTATACTCCCTGGCCCGCAACTTGATGATCCGAAGACTGCTGTTCGCCACTGAGTTGATGTAGTTCTGATAATCAGCCATGAAGAAATTGTCGAAAAACGCCGTATCGGAAGCACTCAGCTGCCCCGTGACCATCGGAGGCTGCGACGCGGCTCCGTTGCCTGCCGGCACACCCTTGAATATCACGGCGTGTACGGCATTGCGCTTGGCCACCTCCAGCGGCATCTTGGCATTCTTGTAATAACTCCACACTCTGATGGCGTAAGTTCCGTCCGCGCCCACACCCACACTCTCTATTTCATAAGTCCAGGGGGTATCGGCCTTGCTCAGTTTAGACGCACTTCCGCACGACGTAAACATAACTGAAAATGCACAAAGAATTAAAAAAAGAGAGATTTTCCTCATAGTTTTGCCTTATTTGCTTACAAAGATATCTTGTTTTGATGAGTTTTCAAAATCGTTTTGTATCTTTGTAAATTAATTCAAAGACCGTAATAGACATGAACGGAGAGAAGCAGACAAATGTCTTTTTTGACAGATCTTACGGATACGCCAGGGCCATCGTAGCCCTGATAGGAGGCCTGGTGCTGGTCATCTGGCCCGAGCAGGTCAAGAACTACTGCATGTACATTCTGGGTGCGCTGATCCTGCTCATCGGGATCGTGAACATCATACTGTACTACACGGGCAGATGGAAAAAGGAGAAGATATCACTTCTGATGCTCAACTCCATAGTGGACATCGCCTTCGGACTGGTGCTGCTGGTATTCCCGTCGTTCTTCATCAACTTCATCATGTTCGTATTCGGACTGGTGCTGCTGATATTCGGTCTGGGCGACATAGTGAACCTGGTCAGGACAGCAAAAGTGGTACGGATACCGTGGACTGTCTTTCTAGGGCCGGCACTCACTGTCATTATAGGCGTGATAATGTTCTTCTTCCCCAGCAAGGCCGGCAACTGGCTGTTCATACTGTTCGGTGCGGGACTGCTGCTTTACTCACTGTCGGAGTTCGCATCGACTTACATCGTAAGAAAAAGAATGAAGGAAATTATAATAGAAGAATAGTACCTCCGTGGGGAATCGAACCCCAACCAAGAGAACCGGAATCTCTCATTCTATCCATTAAACTACGGAGGCGAAAAGGAATGCAAATGTACAAATAAAATTTGAAAAAGAATATGACTGCTTATGTTTTTCCCGGACAGGGAGCACAATTTACAGGGATGGGCAAGGATCTGTACGATGCAAGCCCCAAGGCCAAGGAGCTCATTGACAGCGCATGCGACATCCTCGGATTCGACATCCGCAGCATAATGTTCACCGGCTCGGCCGATGACCTCAAACAGACCAGAGTAACCCAGCCGGCAGTGTTCATCCACTCTGTCGCCGCTGCTGCCACTATAGATAATTTCAGACCGGACATGACCGCCGGGCACTCCCTCGGAGAGTTCTCGGCTCTGGTAGCCGCCGGAGCCATGTCCTTCGAGGACGGACTCCGCCTGGTATACGCCAGGGCGATGGCCATGCAGAAAGCCTGCGAGGCCAGGCCCTCGACCATGGCCGCCATCATCGGCCTGCCAGACGGCCTGGTGGAGAAGGTCTGCGCCGAGACTGACGGCATCGTCGTCCCGGCCAACTACAACTGCCCCGGCCAGCTCGTCATATCAGGCGAGATAGAAGCCGTGGACAAGGCCTGCGAGACGCTGAAGGAGGCCGGTGCCAAAAGAGCTCTCAGACTGGCCGTAGGAGGAGCGTTCCACTCACCGCTGATGGAGCCTGCCAGACTGGAACTGGCCGAGGCCATAAGCAGGACCGAGATAAAGGCTCCCGTCTGCCCTGTATACCAGAACGTGGACGCACAGCCCTCCACAGACCCGGCCGAGATAAAGGACAAGCTGCTGCGCCAGCTCACCTCCCCCGTAAGATGGACCCAGACGGTGCTCAACATGCACCGCGACGGAGCGTCCGAGTTCGTGGAGCTCGGTCCCGGCGCCGTACTGCAGGGGCTTATCAAAAAATGCCTTCCGAATAAATAAAACTACAACAAATAACAATAACTACTAAAATCGTCCTAATAATGGCAAAAGAGAAAACATTTATCACATGTGACGGCAACTACGCCGCCGCGCATGTAGCGTATATGTTCAGTGAACATGCCGCCATCTACCCTATCACACCTTCTTCGACCATGGCCGAATACGTAGACGAATGGGCCGCCTTCGGCAAGAAGAATCTGTTCGGGGAGACAGTAAAAGTAACGGAAATGCAGAGTGAGGGAGGAGCGGCAGGTGCTGTTCACGGCTCACTTCAGGCCGGAGCCCTGACCACCACATTCACTGCGTCACAGGGATTGCTGCTGATGATTCCCAATATGTACAAGATCGCCGGCGAGCTGCTGCCTACGGTATTCCATGTATCGGCCCGCGCCCTCGCCACCCAGGCCTTGTCCATCTTCGGAGACCATCAGGACGTGATGGCCTGCCGTCAGACCGGTTTCGCCATGCTGGCCTCATCCAGCGTACAGGAAGCCATGGACCTCGGAGCCGTAGCCCATCTCTCCACCATCAAATCCAGCGTGCCCTTCATCCACTTCTTCGACGGATTCCGCACATCACACGAGATCCAGAAGATCGAGGTGCTCGACCCCGATGCCCTCAAGAGCATGATCAGCGAGAAAGCCCTGGAGGCATTCCGCAAGAGAGCCCTCAACCCCAACAAGCCCGTGACCAGAGGCACCGCCCAGAATCCCGACGTATATTTCCAGGCCCGCGAGGCAAGCAACACCTACTATGACGCCGTTCCCGACATCGTAGCCCGCTACATGGGTGAGATCAGCGAGCTGACAGGCCGCCATTACCTGCCGTTCGACTACTACGGTGATCCCAACGCCAAGGACATCATCATCGCCATGGGCTCCGTATGCGAGACTATCCGCGAAGTCGTTGATGCCCTCATGGCCAAGGGCGAGAAAGTCGGTGTCATCACTGTCCGCCTCTACAGGCCTTTCTCAGCCAAATATTTCCTCAGAGTCCTGCCCAAGAGCGTCAAGCGCATCGCAGTACTCGACCGCTGCAAGGAGCCCGGCAGCGTAGGCGAGCCCCTCTATCTCGATGTCAAGTCCACACTTGCCGAGATGGGCGGTGACGCTCCCTACATCATCGGCGGACGCTACGGTCTGTCCTCCAAGGACACCAGCCCCGCCCAAATATTCGCCGTCTTCAAGAACCTCAAGCAGAAACAGCCCAAAGCCGACTTCACCATCGGCATCACCGATGACGTGACCTTCAAGTCCCTCCCTGTAGGCGAGGAAGTCTCCCTGGCCAAGAAAGGCACCTACGAGTGCAAGTTCTACGGCCTCGGCTCCGACGGAACGGTGGGTGCCAACAAGAACACCATCAAGATCATCGGTGACCATACATCCAAATACTGCCAGGGTTACTTCGACTATGATTCCAAGAAGTCCGGCGGATACACCTGCTCTCACCTGCGTTTCGGAGACAGCCCCATCACATCTCCCTACCTGGTGTCCACCCCTGACTTCGTGGCCTGCCACGTACCCTCATACCTTTATAAATACGATGTGCTCAAAGGCATCAAGAGAGGCGGTACATTCCTGCTCAACAGCCTCTGGTCGATGGAAGAGACTCTCAAGAGGATACCCGACCATGTAAAGCAGATCATCGCCGAGAAAGGTCTGAAAGTCTACATCATCAACGCCACCAAGATAGCCGAGGAGATCGGTCTGGGCAACCGCACCAACACCATCCTCCAGTCCGCATTCTTCAAGATCACCGGCATCATCCCCTACGAGCAGGCCGTGGCCTTCATGAAGAAAGCCATCGACAAGAGCTACGGCAAGAAGGGCGAGAAAGTGGTCAGCATGAACTACGCCGCAGTAGACCGCGGAGCCGAGTACGAGGAACTCACCGTTCCCGCTGAGTGGAGCAACGTAGTGGCCCGCTTCCGTCCGGCCAACTTCGACCGCCTCGCACCCGAGTGGGTACGCAGCGTAGCCGACGTGGTCAACGCCCAGAACGGATACGAGATTCCCGTCAGTGCCTTTACCGGCGAACATGCCGACGGCACCATACCCGCAGGCACGGCCGCATTTGAGAAACGCGGTATCGCAGTCAACGTTCCCGAGTGGAATCCCGAGAAATGTATCCAGTGCAACCAGTGCGCGTATGTCTGCCCTCACGCAGCCATCCGTCCTTTCCTCTCCACCGAAGAGGAACTGGCAAAGGCTCCCGAGGGAGTCAGGAGCGCGGAAGGCAAGGCAGCGTTCAAGGCTTACCGCTTCACCATGCAGGTATCCCCTCTGGACTGCACCGGCTGCGGCAACTGCGTAGACGTATGTCCCGCCAAGGAGAAAGCCCTCGAGATGAAACCTCTCGACACCCAGATGAACCAGCAGGCAGTATTCGACTACATGCATGCCAACGTGGGCTACAAGGACACTGTCGCTCCCAAGACACAGAACTTCAAGAACTCCCAATTCTCACAGCCTCTGTTCGAGTTCTCGGGCGCATGTGCCGGCTGCGGTGAGACACCTTACATCAAGGCCATCACACAGCTCTTCGGTGACCGCATGATGGTGGCCAACGCTACCGGATGCTCGTCCATCTACAGCGCGTCATTCCCGTCCTCACCTTACTGCACCGACAAGAACGGACGCGGACCCGCATGGGACAACTCCCTGTTCGAGGACAACGCCGAGTTCGGTCTCGGCATGAGACTCGGTACGGAGAGACTGCGCAACACCGTAGCCGAGCTGATGAAGCAGGGTCTGGAGTGCAACAAATGCTCCGCAGACATCAAGGCCCTCTTCGAGCAGTGGCTTGCCGACAGGGGCAACGCCGCAGCCACACGCGAGATCTGCGACAAGCTCGTCCCGATGCTCGAGGAAAGCGACTGCGAGGCCTGCAGGAAACTGTACGGCTACCGCGACTGGATCCCTGCACGCAGCCAGTGGATCTTCGGCGGTGACGGCTGGGCATACGACATCGGATACGGCGGACTGGACCACGTCCTGGCGTCAGGCGAGAATGTCAACGTACTCGTGCTCGACACCGAGGTATACTCCAACACCGGCGGACAGTCATCCAAGTCCACCCCTGCCGGAGCCGTCGCCAAGTTCGCGACATCCGGAAAGAAGGTGCGCAAGAAAGACCTGGGCATGATGGCCATGAGCTACGGCTACGTCTACGTGGCACAGGTGGCCATGGGTGCCAACCCCGTTCAGTACTTCAACGTACTCAAGGAGGCAGAGGCCTACAACGGACCTTCCCTGATCATCGCCTACGCGCCCTGCATCAACCACGGTCTGCGCAACGGCATGGGCAGGAGCCAGCATGAGGAGAAGCTCGCAGTCGAGTGCGGTTACTGGCATCTGTACCGCTTCAACCCCGCCCTCGCCGAAGAAGGCAAGAATCCCTTCACCCTCGACAGCAAGGAGCCTGACTGGAGCAAGTTCCAGGAGTTCATCAAGGGCGAGGTACGCTACAGCTCGCTGATGAAGAGCTTCCCCGAGACAGCTCAGGAACTCTTCGACAAGACCGAGCAGTACGCCAAGATCCGCTACGAGTCCTACAAGCGCCTGGCTCAGTAACGTAGTTCCGTATTGTAACATGAGATTCCGGCAGGTTGGTATCCGTATCTGCCGGAATTCTTTTAACTGCAAACCCTACATCTTTGAAATGAATATCAAAAGATTTACTGTCGCACTCAGAGTGGCCCTTTTCGGTCACATCTTCAACTGGATGTGGCAGCCCAAGGATGTCAGACGCCGACGCAGAGGCAATGTGACCGCAAAGGCCGTTCTGGACTACCTGCAGCAGTATGTACCGTACATCAAGGACATCCCGGCAGATGACCCCGCCCTGCCGGAGGATGAGCGCATCTTCTCAATCTGGCTTCAGGGTGAGGACAATGCTCCCGGGATCGTCAAGGCCTGCTACAGAAGTATCCGCCGGCTCTGCGGACAGGAACTCGTCGTCCTGGATGAAAACACCATATGGGACTGGATAACACTTCCGGACTACATCATGGAGAAATGGAAAGCAGGCCGGATCCGTCCTGCACATTTTACTGACATATGCCGCACAGAGCTGATTTACAGGCATGGCGGCATATGGATGGATGCTACGGACTTTGTCACGGCCCCTGTTCCGGACTGGATTATGAACGAGGACTTCTTCATCTTCATGAGTGGAGACAGGATGTCCGGCGCATACGCTTTTATCCAGAACTGCTTTTTCAGGGCCAGGAAGGGAAACTACCTGATAAAAGCCTGGAACCACGCCATACAGACCTACTGGAAATACGAGGAGAGCACAGTGGACTATTTCGTTCATCAGCTTTTGTTCAGACTGGTGGTAGAGAATAATCCAAAAGCGGCCGGGCTCTTCTCCAGAATGCCCGCATCGGCGCAGGATGCCACACATGCCCTTTGGTGGAATTACAGAGACAAGCCTTTCAGCCAGGAGACTTTTGACAATGTGACTTCAGGGGCATTTTTCCAGAAAACAGAATACAAATCGAAAGCGGCCGCATTCCCCTCACCGGGAACATTCTCTGACGTAATACAGAAAATGTAATGAAAGACACCACATCAGTTTCAGTAATAATACCTGTCTACAAAGCAGAACAATATATACATCATTGCCTGGACTCCCTGCTGGCCCAGACATTCAAGGATTTCGAGATTATACTCATAGATGACGGAAGTCCCGACAAAAGCGGAGAGATATGCGACAGCTATGCCGCGGCAGACAACCGTATAAAAGTAATCCACAAGAAAAACGGAGGAGTCTCATCCGCCCGGCAGTGCGGTATTGACCATGCCGTGGGTGAGTACACGATCCATGTCGATCCGGATGACTGGACAGAACCGGATATGCTGGAAGCACTTTACTCGGCCGCAGTAGCAAAGAATGCCGACATCGCCGTCTGCGATTATTTTGAAGACTATCACGGAAAGAGCCGGTACCGGAAACTGCATGTGCCGGACAATCCGGACAGCTGCATCAGAATGCTTCTCGATGAGACCCTGCACAGTGCGTGCTGGAACAAACTGATAAGAAGAAGACTCTATACGGATTACAACGTCAGATTCCCACAGGATATGAGCATGTGGGAAGACATGGCGACCATCCCGAGGCTTTTCGCTCATGCCGGTACTGTCACATACGTCCCCAAAGCCCTGTATCACTACACCAGGGACATCAATCCCAACGCCATATCCAGAGACATCACATTTGACAACTGCCTGCTGAGAGAAAAAGTAATTGATATCCTGATGGAATCCTTTAACGGTTCTCCGACACTGTCCGGATACGTCCTGTTTCTGAAGTTCAAGATACGTGTAGCCCTCATTCAATGCAGCAGCGACACCTCCCGGCTTAAGGAAGCCCTGCGGCACTATCCGGAATCAGACGCCGTACTATGGAAGCATCCTGAAGTATCCTCATTCAGCAAATTGACGGCATGGCTGTGCCACTACGGCATGCTTTCCACGGCAATGCTGATGCTTAAAATCAGGAATGTCTTCAAAACCTTGAAAAATAACTGATATATTTGTCTTATGAAACGTCACGCATATCTGATACTGGCTCATAAGAACCCCGGTCAGTTCCGTAAGCTGATTGCGCTGCTGGACGACCCGCGCAACGACATCTTCGTACACGTTGACCGGAAAGCCACGTTCCGTCCCGAGGACTGGACTCGTACGTGCAGACACTCCGGCCTGTACTTCCTGGACCGCAGGATCAGAGTCAATTGGGGAGGAGTAAGTATCATGAGATGCGAGCTGGCCCTGCTCGAAGCCGCTGCCGCCCGGGGCAGGTATGACTACTATCATCTGCTTTCCGGTATGGACCTGCCGATAAAGGATCAGGACACCATACACGCCTTCTTCGATGAACACAGCGGAGCCGAATTCATCAACTTCTGGGAGATGAAAGAGGACACGGGAGACAGATTCCATTATTATACCCTTTTCCCGGAAGGTGCGCGTAACTTTCTGACCCACTTCCTGAACGACACTTTCAAAAGTCTGCAGAAAGCCGTAGGACACAGCATCAACAAGGATGTGGATTTCCGCTCCGCATCCCAGTGGTTCAGCATCACTGACGAGCTGGCCCGTTACGTCATCTCCAAGAAAGACTGGCTGGAGAAGGTCTTCCGCCATACATGCCTGTGTGACGAGATATTTCTGGCCACACTGGTGTGGAACTCCCCTTTCAGAGAAAAAGTATACCCGGGTGACATGCGCTTCATCGACTGGAGCGGCAACGGCAGGCATCCCCGGACCTTCCGCATGGAAGACTGGGATCGCCTGATGAGCTCTCCTCAATTCTGGGCCCGCAAGTTCGACGAAAGTATTGACAGCGGCATCATAGACAGGATATACGGACATCTTTCCCATGAAAGTGCCAGGAGACTGTTTCTAATTGCAGGATATGACACCCTGGGGCAGGTAGGCCCTGCCCTCGCCGGATATGTCCGCGAACTCTCCGAATACGGAGACACAGTCGTCGTAATGGACTCTCATGCAGACACCTCAGAACTGGAGAAACTCAGCCCCTACACACTGTACCGTGAGGCAGTACGTCACGGAGAGTATGACTTCGGTTCCTACAAACGGGCTTTCCAATGGGCACGTGAGCATCTGGACCTGAACAGTTATGACACACTGTATCTGGTCAACGACTCCGTATACGGTCCCCTGCTCCCGCTGAGAGAGTATCTGGAGCGGATGGAGGCTCTGGACTGCGGAGCCTCCGCGATGGTGCTCAACCCCCACCGCGGCACACCTCACCTGCAGTCATGGCTGATAGGACTGAGACCGGAGGTCTTTTTATCCGAATGGTTCACGGCCTTCCTCATGAATGTAATGCCGCTGGAAAGCAAAGAAGAGGTCTGCGTCAGATACGAGACCGGCCTTACAGCCCTGCTGGCCGGTCACGGAATAAGATACGGAGCCCTGTACAGACTCAGCGGCAAGGCCGTGTACAACAAGGTCAAGGCCATGTGGCAGAAAGGCATACCATTTATCAAGAAAAGTTCATTCACCCGTCATGGAGGCTCACTGGGCCGTCAGATAAGATATGTGCTGCAGCACGCCGAGCCGTCACGGGCCGATGCAGTAAAGGCCGATGCCTGCCGGGTCTTCGGAAAGGAATACACGGAACATCTGCTGAACGGTTCCGCACCCGATATGGCAGCACGCTATCTCAAATACCTTTATAAGAAAATAAAATAGACACACTCTATGAACAACCGTCACGCATACCTGATACTGGCTCACAAGAATTTCGGACAGCTGCGCAAGCTGATCATGCTGCTGGACGACCCCAGGAACGACATCTTCGTCCATGTGGATAAAAAAGCTGCATTCGATTCCTCGGAATGGACAGACGTATGCCGTCACTCCAGACTTGTCTTCCTTGACAACAGGCTCCACGTCAACTGGGGAGGAGTCAGCATCATGCGCAGCGAGCTGGCCCTGCTGAAAGCCGCCACATCCACCGGAGGATACAGCTACTACCACCTGCTCTCCGGCATGGACCTGCCCATAAAGGATCAGGACACCATACACGCCTTCTTCGATGAGCACAACGGAGCCGAGTTCATCAACTACTGGAACTTCAAGAAGACCACCCAGTCCAGGTTCCACTACTACACTATCTTTCCGGAAGGTGCCGGACAGTTCTGGACCAACCTGGCCAACAACATCTTCAAGGGCCTTCAGATGGCCGTCGGCTACAAGATCAACCGGGACGTGGACTTCCGCTTCGCCTCCCAGTGGTTCAGCATCACAGACGGGCTGGCCCGCTATGTCATATCCAAGGAAGACTGGCTGGAGAAAGTTTTCCGCCACACAAACACCTGTGACGAGATATTTCTGGCCACACTCGTATGGAGTTCCCCTTTCCGGGAGAGGTTGTTCGTCAAGGAGCCGGTCGAGGAGCACGTAGTAAACCTCAGCAACATGCGTTTCATCGACTGGACCCGTGGGGAGAGCATCCGTCATCCCTGGACCTTCCGGGCCGGAGACTGGGACCTGCTGATGAGTGTCCCCCATTTCTGGGCCCGCAAGTTCGACGAGAACGTGGACAGCCTCATCATCGACCGCATCTTTCAGAAACTCCACAAAGCATAGACAACAACAAGGCCGACCCCCGAAAAGAGAGTCGGCCTGATGTTATTCTGACAGAGAATGATTATTTCTCAGGCATGAAATAGATGGTGGTGTAGAAGTTGGATTCGTCAGTGTAGTTGCCTACTATCACGCTGGCATCATCGGACACTGCCAGTACCGAACCCTCGAATATGGCCTCTTCAGAAGAATAGCCCCAGGTTGCAGAAGCGTAATCTTTGAAAGTCTCCACCTTGCCCGTGTTGAAGTCATAGACGTAAGGCTGTGAGGACACTCCGTCGGGGGTGTCGGCCAGGAACAGCAGACCGTCGGATGTGACAACGCAGGGTCTCCAGCAGTCGTATGCGTTGTCGGATACCTCATACATCTTCTCACCCTCTATGTCGTACACGTATGCATACTGCGGCTGCGATTCCCATGATTCGGTGACATATACCCATGCAGAGAGGAACTTTCCGTTGGGCGAGATGTGCATCTCCAGGTCACCGTATCTCTTGGTCCATGCCCCCATATCTTCGTTGAACTCGGTCATGTACTCCTTAGGGAAGAGATCGAATTCATGCGAGGCTCCGAGCCAGAGGCAGCCCAGCTCGACATAGTAATCAAAGTCTGTCAGATAACCGGCGATGTTGCCGTTGGAGCCTATGCCCTTTGCGATGATATTTACTGGAGTGTTACCTCCGAGGTCAGTTCCGGTCAGATTTGAAAGGGTTCCGTTCTCGTAGATGATGGCTTTTTCGTTCCACATCTCGTCCCTGGTAGAGCCTACAGCAGTGTTTCCGTCAGGTGATACTCCGTAGAAAACGGTCTGCGCAGCCCCCTCTGGTGCGGGGAGGGTGTTGATCTGCCCGTCCTTGACAATGACAGGCACGACATTGTCGCGGCCGTATGCCACACCGTCATCGGTAACGTCGTAGAGGACGGTGCTGGGAACGATTGTGAGATTGTCGCGGCGCACATCGTAGATGTAGGAGTTGGGTGCTACACCGTCATCGTAGTTGCCGACAACCCACAGACCGTTGTCCGATACTGCGTAAGGTGCAATAAGCACTCCCTCGGGAGCAAACTCCACGTAGGGCCTGTAAGTCCTGATACTCTCTACAACGGGAGTCCCGTACACGGTTCCGTCATTGACCTGGGCTGCAAAGGCATAATAACGTGTATGCCAGAAAAGATCACTGTACAGCTCTGAAGAAGATCCCTGCTTCAGCTCGGCACCTTTGCTTATCAGTTCATTGATATAAGCTACCAGTCCGTCCTCGCCGAGAGCGGCATAATCATCCTCCATAATGATACCATACAAATAATCTACAGACTCATCCGAAGGAGCGACAGATACCCTTACGGTATTGCCGTCACTGCCCATTGATATAGCCAGATTACACTCGGGAACAGAATTATCATTCCGCTCACAGGAAGCGAATACTACAGCTGCGGACAACATCACTGCCGCAATTAAACACTTTCTCATAATCTTAGAATCTTTAATTGTTTAAAATCGGGCGCAAAAGAAATAATAATTTCAGAACCCCCCAAATTTATTTACGCCCAACCACTCAGAACGTTATTACAACACAGGCTCACCATGCTGTACTTCATCAGCGGATTCCGGGGCATCAGTTCAGGGTACAGATACCCCAATACTTACTTTATTCCCTCTTCCGGCGAATCAAAGGACAACAGGCATAACTGATATTCCTGATTAGACAAACAACAATCTGTCATTGATAATCCTGACCGAATTGAGAAACCGTATTATTATATTATGCTTTCTCTTCATTGCCAATAAATACGCAGGTGACAAAGTCATGTTGGCAAAAGGTGGAGACTGCATCGGCAATGATGCCAGCAGATAACAAGGATTCGTTTTACCGAATACCCCTTTCGATTTATAATAATACTGTGTCTTGAACAACTGCAAACGCGCCTTATTTAAGTTTTTTATGTTATTTTCTGACTTATTGCTGTATTTTAATTCTATAAAACATATCCATGAACAGCTCTTACTGCAATGTGGATAGATCACACATTCACATTGAGATGCAATATTCCCATTTGGCTTAACGAAACTGTTCCTGTCAAACGGGATACCGTCTATATCCAATCTGATTGGATTGCTGACCGTAAAGCAATCAATATCCTTCGGAGGATGACTGATAAATAACTCCGTACCTCTTTTAGTTATTTGATGTCTTGTTTGTTCTGTATAATCAGCCACATATACCGTATCATCCGCAACAACACAGTTAGTTAAATGATGCGGGAAATTTGCATTTATGTTGGTACGTATCATTATCAGTAGTGATTTAACATTAGGTAAAAATCATCCATCAACTCTTTCATCTTCTGATCAAAATAATTATCTGAGACCAATCCGTCATTTTCCTGAATAGTCCTATGCACATATCCGTCCCTAATCTCATAAATTGAAACTGAAAAAGGGTCAATCCTGGCATGAAGACACTTAAGAGACTCTTTTTCATTTATTTTATCATTTGTCAACCACGCCATCATGCAATTGTTCAATGCATACAGCACATACGGACTATGAGTTGTCAGCGTCAATCTATTCCCGTCTTTATTAAAACATTCCTGCAATAGATAATACACCAGGTCACGTTGTGTCTCCGGAAACAGATTCTGCTCAGGTTCTTCTATAATAAACTGAGAACTGTGCGTCCTGAACAATTGTTCTGATATCTTCTTATATTTTTTAAAATATCTTACGGCCTCACTGTCTTTTTCATGAAGTTTGATATTAAAAGACTTGACAGCAGCCACATATTCGTCTTCCGAAAAAGACTCTTTTCTACAATATGGTTTAATGACTAACTCTCTTGATAAAAAACGATTGACATTCTGTCTTCTCTCATCCTGATCAAACGAGATATTATCTTCATTGTAAATCCACTTTGTCAAATACTCAATCATTGCAACCAACGGTGTAATTGACTGCAGTCCACTGGATGCATTGGATAAAAGGATATCATATTCATGACCGTTGTCATAGCCCTTAATACGGTCTTCTTCTTTTCCCTCGATGTAATAATAGTTAATTCCTAAATTCAAGACGGACAATCCGTTCCCACTGGAATATCTTTTACGGGCCTCAAACCAGTCAAATAAAAAACTTCTGATATTTGTATTTCCGAACTCAGATTTTCTTGCCTCTGGTAAAATAACCATATTCCGTTCCGATGGGATATATGCTATCTTGCTGCGCTTGTATGCGTACCTGTCCACCCACGAAATCAAACACTCTTCGTTCTCCCATTTAATATCCACCACATCACTTCTATAATGAATGTAACTTGTCGGTCCAAAATACCCTTTCATCTTATGAAAAGACTCCAAATGTTCTTTGAAATATTGTTTATTCTCATTGTATCCAGACAAAGACTGACTGGTAGCCACATCCTTCTCAACCCAAGTACAGAAACTGAGAATCTTTGCAATCGTACTTTTACCACTACTCTGCGGCCCCATAAAGACATTGACCTTATTGAGATTGATTCCTTCCACCACTTTTATGGGACCGACATTCCGTATTGTTAAATTTGGCATAACTGTAAAGCTTATGAAAATAAAACTAAATATGTACACAAATATAGCGATTTCTGAGAATCCGTATTATTTCACCGCCTGAATATTCACAATATCATCATGTTGAAAAGTAGCAAAAAAGGGAGGCAACATAACGCTGCTTCCCTTTACTTTTATGCTAATGGTATATCTGCTACAGGGCGACGATAAGGGAGAGGTTGACACCTGTGTAGGCGGGAGTCTGACGGCATACACCGCCTGAGCACTGATAACCTCCTTTGAAACGTCCGAAATTGAGCTGAGCACGTACCTTTGAGTAGGAATAGCTTACACTTCCATTGACATAATGAACCTTATTTCCTTGGTAGTTCCACACATCCTGGATCGAAACGCTCCAACGGGGTGCGAAGCTGTACTCCAGCAGAGCTGCTGCCCAGTTACCCTTTTCCCCATTGATTTTATAGTCATCTTTTGTAAAAAGATGCTGGAGCTCAAGCCGAAGGGAATTCTTACGGTCAAACTTGTAAGTCATATCAGCAACAACCGCATGTGATTTCCACAACTCACCTGAACCCGGCACATGATTATAAGTCTGCCAACTGTAGAAGAGTATCATCTTAAAATCACTGCCGAACCAACGTTCCACATCCACTGTCAGATCCCTAAACAATAACTCATTCTGCATCTCTCCTGACATAAAATTCATAGCTTCTCCATAGTATGTTGAGAAGTTCGCATGAATTTTCATACCTTTCTTTCCTCCCATTACAGTTCCCCTACGGAAATTATAATATAGGTCAGCCTGACCTCCTATCTCATCCTGCTGTGGTGTATAAGGATTCAGCGTTGCAAGAGAATATGTATGTTGCTGGGTCAAAGCCGGTACATAATTGATGTAAGTGTACATTCCATCAAACGAGCGGGAACCCTGGAGAAATGGATTATGCAGCTTACGGAAGGAGAGCAATGCTCCGAAACCATATCCAGTATAACCGAAATCCACCTGAATGGCCTCGCTTCTGGTTGTATCCATAGTATTGTACATACCAGGATCACTCTGCCGGCTCACATACTCTCCACTCAGACGGAAACCGGCATAACCCAATGCCATCCTCGCGGAATAACCGAGAGTATGAGGTGTGACTCCTGGCATCGGATTCTCACCAACTGCCTCATACTTGTCCAGAACACTTCCCTCCACTGTCCAATCAAACGTATCCCATTTAGCAGCACGGGAGATAGACAAGGAAAGATCCGCTCCTGAGACAAATACTCCGGTATAGTCCTGTATGTCCCTCACCCGGCCATACAGAGCCTTGATGGTCAAGAAGTCTCCGAATGTATAACCTACACGGATACCCTGAAGGGCATTGTTGATACCCAGGGTACGGTCCTCGTAGGTACGGAAGAGCAGGCCGCTGCCGAACTGCTCGTACAGACTTCCAAGGCGGATGTCCCAACCGTTGCCGCTGTAACCGGCATAGAAGTCATATCGACCGAACATATTGTACTGATTATTCCCTGAAGCGAAATAACCTAATAGCGGAGGCAAATAACCTTCCACCTGTATTCCTGCTGAGAAACCTTTCCAGGAATAGTCCATTTTCAAGTAGTTGTTGGAGCCCATACGCCCCTCCGGAGCCATTACACCTGACTTGTCATCATTGAGGTAATACGTGGTGTTGGTCTCCAACCCTGCAGAAAAGTTGCCTCTGTCCTCATCCTGGGCAAAGGCAACCGCTGTCAGAGTCAAAAGACCTACTGCTAGGGTAAATCTTTTGAACGTCATAAGTCTACTGTAATTTTAAGATTTGGTCAAAGAGTTCCTCCTCGCTGCCGGGGGTATAACCGGTGTGAGTATATACTATATTTCCGTCCCTGTCCAGGACAAAGACAGTCGGCTGAGTCTGGACGTTCATAGCCCTCTTCAGATCGCTGTTCTCATCCAGCAGGATGGTAAAATCTGTCCAGCCACGGCCTCCTACCATCGGCTTTACCTTTGCACTGGACCGGGAGTCATCGGTGGACACGGCCACGACCTTGAAGTCAGCCTCCTCGCTCCAGTCCACATACGCATCATTGATGGCTCCGAGCTCCTGCAGGCAGGGCTTGCAGGTAGTATACCAGAACGAGAGGATTACGGGTACTCCGTCGTCCAGAATAGACTGCACATTGATGGTATTGCCGTCAATATCCTTCACCTCCACACTGGGAAGACCTTTCTGAGCCAATGCTATAAATGGAACAAGCAGCACGCTCAACAATATAGCAACACGCTTCATACTAAAATTATTCTTCATATTTAAACAATACAATATCATTGACAGGAATATCAACTACGTTGT
The DNA here is from genome assembly GCA_944326255.1 of uncultured Bacteroidales bacterium. Lineage (GTDB taxonomy): Bacteria > Bacteroidota > Bacteroidia > Bacteroidales > UBA932 > Coprenecus. The sequence continues at coordinate 116,107 of CALVDG010000001.1, read as the reverse complement.
CAACAATAGTTCCTAACTCACATCCGTATCCGGGTAAAATTGAACTTGAGAAAGATCCTTCCCTGTAAACTACCACCAGAACATGAAGATTATTCGGATCCTCAATATATGCAGGAACAGTTTCTGTAAAAGTCAAAGTTCCCACAGTATTTGCTGATATTGTCAAAGGGGTGCCGAAAGTTTCGGTGAACTCAGCACGGATAATATCGTTATTAGGATAATCTGAGCCACCGGCACAGCTCGTATAAAGACTATCTTCCAATAAGAACACACTAACATTATAATCAGCAGATACTTTTGAAGCTATACTCAAAGATATTGCCATGTTATCGTTTGCGAGACTAACCATACCGGCAATAGCAGTCTGTGCCGGAACCTTCTCTACAGCCTCATCGCTGAGCCGAGCCCAAGTACTTGCATTCTGAACAGATTCCATTGCTATATAGTGGTTCCAGTCAAAAGCAGGAATATATCCTTCGAAATACCTATTTTCTATATAGTACATATAATAGCTATCTCCACCAGCCCACTCAGAAAGTCCTCCGCCGTTACCAGATGACATATACTGCCCTAGTTCTATACGATCAGGTGTCTGATCCATAGCCTGATGTATATAATTACTTGCAGTATAGCATGGGCCACACCATGTAGCTGAGAATTTAGCAAGGTATGACCTCTTATAAAATTCTTTACTCCAATCAGCATCTGTTATTTCACCAAACTGGGAAACTTCTATAACCTCACTAGTAGTGCCGTCCACACCATTAAGAGCAATTTTTGCTGTACGTAAATCTCCGTCATTGGAAGTAACGGACATACTGATGTTGTAAGTACGGAAGCTGGAATAAGTACTGTTGTCGGCCAGAAGAACAGAGTCTGTCTCTGTAATACCGTCAATAGTCAACCAGTCAGCACCGTCCTCTACAACTGCCTCAAAGTCCAGGTTACCCTGTACAGAGAAAGTATAGGACTGAGCATCACCGCTTAAGGCTGCTGTCTTGTTTGAAAGGTCCCACCCGGCTACAGGATCCTGGATAACATAGTACTGAATGTTGGAGCCGTTGTCCTTAACCATAAAGCCGGCCACTCTCTCGGTAAGTTCCTCATTGAGTCCCAGTACCTCTACAGTGATCTCCTGCACACCTGCACTTCCTGAATAGGGATACACATCCATCCATGTATTGGTATTGGAAATAGTCCAGTCATCGGCCTCAAATTCCATACTTACAGTCACCTCCGCGTTCATCTCGTTAGGAACGAAGATGGACTGGCCTACCATATCCGGTTTCTCAGGACCGGGTTCGGGTTCATTTGTATCAGTGCAAGACGAGAAAAGCACTGTCATGCCGAAAATAGCGGCACCGCAGAAAAAGATTTTTGCTAAACTTTTCATGATAAAAACTTTAAGTATTGATTAATTATTATTTTCTGTAATTCTCCAGTCCTCCCTTGAGGAACTGTACAAATGCGTCTACATCCAGATCATAACTTCTGGGCTCGGCCAGCAGCTCACCGTTACGGCCCTCAAGCACGTAGCAAGGCTGCGCGTTGACTCCATATTGAGTAGTTGCTATATGTGAATTGATCTTTCCTATATCCTTCAGCGTCCTGTTGCCTACTGTAATCCAGTCGCTCTCGTCCGCCCTCTTCTTATCGTCGCAGTACATGGCCAGAATCACATAGTCATTGCGGAGCATGTCGAGCACCTGAGGATCAGACCAGACGCGGGTCTCCATCTCGCGGCAGTTGACACAGCCGTGGCCGGTGAAATCTATGAACAGAGGCTTGCCTACTTTCTCAGCGTACTCCCTGGCCTCATTGATCTCGAAAAATCCCTTCAGTCCGTGGGGAAGATGCAGGAAGTCACTGTACTTGGGTGTACCCATATCCAGTGTCTCGGTCTGAGCGGATGCCTCAGTACCCGAGGACTGAATCACGACAGGAGCCTGCTCCTGACCCAGCACGAAATCCTGGGTGGTAAGAGGAGGCAGATAGCCGGAAAGGGCCTTCAGAGGCGCACCCCACATACCGGGAACAAGGTATACCACGAACGAGAACACTATGATCACCAGAGTCAGACGACCCACGCCTATGTGCTTCACCTCGTCATCGTGAGCGAACTTAATCTTACCCAGCAGGTAGAAGCCCAGCAGGGTGAAGACCACAATCCAGATAGCCAGGTAGACTTCCCTGTCAAGCAGCCCCCAGTGATAGGTCTGGTCGGCTGTGGAGAGGAACTTGAAGCCGAGAGCCACCTCTATGAAGGCAATCACGACCTTGACGGTATTGAGCCATCCTCCGCTCTTAGGCAGCTTCTTGAGCATTGAGGGGAAGAGAGCGAATATCGTAAACGGCAGAGCGAACGCTATAGAGAACGCCAGCATGGCTATAATCGGCTCCCAGAACTCGCCCTGAGTGGCCTTGATGAGCACCGCTCCTACGATAGGGCCCGTGCAGGAGAATGATACGAGCACAAGGGTAAGAGCGAGGAAGAAGATGCCGCCGAATCCCTTTGTGTCAGCTTTCGAGTCGGACTTGTTGACCAGCTTGGAGGGCATGGTTATCTCGAATGCTCCGAAGAACGAGGCCGCGAATATCATGAATACTATGAAGAATATGATATTGGGCAGCCAGTGCGTTGCCAGCCAGTTGAAGATGTCGGCCGTCACTGCGTCTCCTCCGACAATCCTGGTCACCAGAATGATGATTGCAATCGGCAAGGTATAGAGAGCCACGATGAAGATACCGTAAATGGCGGCCCTCATACGGCCTCTGGCGACACTGCCGTCTCCTTTGAGGAAGTACGATACAGTCATAGGCACCATAGGGAATACGCACGGTGTGAGCAGGGCTGCAAAGCCCCACAGAATAGCCTCTATGATGATGCCCCACAGGCTCTTGCCCTCAGTGCCGGCGGCCTCAGAAGGAGCGGATATTGTATCCTCGGCATACAGGTCCACCTCGGTCACGGTCATATCGGGAAGACTCACCGTCCACGCCAGCTCCTGAGGAGTCGTACAGTTGTTCTCGTCGCAGGTCATCCACTCTACGTAGAGTTCCACCTCCGCGTTTTTCTTTTTCAGACGGATATCCTGTGAGAATGTCACGCTCTCCTCGAAATACCCGATCTCCATCATATAGATGTCGTCATAGTATTTATAAGGTTCCTTGGAGATGGTCACGCCTCCTACTTTCTCTGCCCGGCGGCCGTCAGCGATATTGAACTCCGCCACCGTAGCCGTAGGTCCGAACTCCGTCCGGAGAGTGTCATAAATATGCCAGCTGGAGTCTATATCCGCTGTCATGGACACGCGGTACAGATCCTTCTCCAACTGCTTTACCTCTGTCCTCCACTGCGCATGGGTCTCCTGCGCGGCTACTGAGACTATTGATGCCCCCATCAGAAGGAGCAGCAACATTAACCTTTTTCTCATTTCCTTAATAATAAACGATTTAATATCTAAACTACAGTTTATAACTCACACTAAACTGCAAAAGTAAAAAAGCATTTTAAAAAAACAAAAAAAAGCCGGCTAATAATCAATGATTCAGCCGACTTTTATGTTCTGTCCGGAATTAGATACGGGCCTAAAGCATACCGCCGTCGCAGATGATGACCTGACCGGTCACGTATGAGGAGAGGTCGGATGCGAGGAAGAGAGCCACGTTGGCTATGTCCTCGGGAGTACCGCCGCGGCGGAGGGGAATCTTCTTGTTCCACTCCTGACGCACCTCCTCGGGAAGGGCATTGGTCATGTCTGTGATGATGAAACCGGGAGCGATGGCGTTGGCGCGGATGCCGCGCGAGCCCATCTCCTTGGCTATGGACTTGGCCAGACCGATCAGACCTGCCTTCGAGGCGGAGTAGTTGCACTGTCCGGCATTGCCGTTGACTCCTACCACGGATGAGATGTTGATGATGCTGCCTCCTCTCTGACGGGCCATTATGGGTGTCAGGGCATGAGTGAAGTTGAACGCGCTCTTGAGATTGACCGTGATGACGCTGTCCCACTGCTGCTCCGACATCCTCATCATCAGACCGTCACGGGTGATGCCGGCGTTGTTGACAAGCACGTCGATGTGACCGAAGTCCTTGACTATCTGGTCCACCGTAGCGTGAGCCTGCTCGAAGTCAGCGGCGTTGGAGGCATAGCCCCGGCACTCCACTCCGAGAGCCTTGATCTCCTCTACCGTATTCTTGAAATTGTCGTCTTCCTTGAGGTCGGTGAATGCGATGTCCGCTCCGGCCGAGGCCAGTTTCATGGCGATGGCCTTGCCTATGCCGCGTGCGGCACCTGTAATAAGGGCGACCTTACCCTTTAATAATCCTTCTAACATAATATTATCCATTTACTTTATCATTAGGTACAACGGCAAACGAGAGGCTGGCCTCCACGCAGAGGTTGCCGTCTACGTATGCCTTGGCATCTATCCAGAAGAGCATGGCCCTGTGATTGGTGATACGGGCATGAACCTCTATGGTGTCGCCCGGCACGACCTGATGTTTGAATCGGGTCTTGTCGATGCCGGTGAACAGCGTGGTGTGCCCTACCAGATAGTCCTTGATGAGCAGCGAGCTGCACTGCCCCATGATCTCACACAGGATGACTCCGGGCACTATGGGCTGTCCGGGGAAGTGTCCCTGGAGGAAGAACTCATCGCCTCTGACATGATACTTTCCGATGACAGAGCCGTCCTCCTGAAGTTCCATCTCGTCCACGAGCAGCATGGGCTCGCGGTGGCGTAAAAATTTCTTAATCTCTTCTCTATCCATATTGAGTTTGGTTTTAGTTGTTTGTCTTTACTACAGACGTCTGAAAGCCAGCACTGCATTGTGTCCGCCGAATCCGAGAGACGAGGACAGGGCCATGGTCAGCTCAGCCTTGCGGGCAGTGTTGGGATTGACATCCAGGTCGCACTCGGGATCGGGCTCCTTATAATTAATGGTAGGAGGCACGATGCCGTCGTGCAGGGCCATGACAGCGGCCACGGCCTCGATACCGCCGGCGGCTCCGAGAGCATGTCCGGTCATGGACTTGGTGGAGCACAGGATGGCGCGGCGGGCCTCGGTCTCACCGAGAGCCAGCTTGATGGCCGCGGTCTCCGACTTGTCGTTCAGCGGAGTTCCGGTACCGTGGGTATTGATGTGCAGCAGGTCGGAAGGACTGTAATGCGCCTCGGTCAGGGCCTGCCTGAAAGCCTTGGCCGGGGTCGAACCGTCCGGACAGGGTGCTGTATAATGGTAAGCGTCGCAGGTGTTGCCGTATCCGCAGATCTCGGCATATATCTTCGCCCCGCGGGCCACGGCGTGCTCATACTCCTCCAGTATCACGACACCTGCGCCCTCGGCTATCACGAAACCCTGACGGCGGGCGTCAAACGGCAGGGAAGCCGCCATGGGATCCTCCGCCGGAGAAAGGGCCTTGCTGTTGGAGAAGCCTCCGATAGCCAGTGGAGTGACGGCAGCCTCGGTACCGCCGGCGATGATGGCGTCGGCATAACCGGACTTAATCGCCCTGTAAGCCTCGCCTATCGAGTGTGTACCTGTCGCACAGGCCGTCACGATAGGCAGACAGGGGCCCTTCGCATGATGGGCTATGGCCACGTTACCGGCCGCGATGTTGGCTATCATCGTAGGGATGAAGAGAGGGGATATCCACTGCGGGCCGTCCTTTATCAGCTTGGCCGTCTCGTTGACGAAGGAGTGCATACCTCCGATACCTGAGCCGATATAGACTCCGAAACGGTCCGAATGAACAGTTCCGGGAGTATCGTCCTCCCCGTTATCGGTAGACTTGAGTCCGCTCATGGCCACGGCCTGGTTGGCTGCGGCGAGAGCGAAGAGGCTGAAACGGTCGAACTTCCTGGCCGCCTTGGGCTCGATGCCGTAGTCGGCCGGCTTGAAGTCCTTGACCTCGCCTGCGATCTTCACTGAGAGACCGTCCGTGGGGAACTGGGTGATATAGTCTATACCGCAGACACCGTTCACGATGTTCTTCCAGAAAGTCTCTACATTATTTCCGACAGGAGTCACAACTCCCATTCCTGTCACTACTACTCTTTTTTCCATATTCTATTCGTTTTTATTTTGACCAGCGGAGAACACACGCACCTGTGGTGAATCCTGCTCCGAACGCGCTGAGCAGCAGCAGTTCTCCTGTTCTTAATTGATTACCTCTGCTGAGGTCGTCCAGCAAAGCCGGGATAGAGGCCGAAGAGGTGTTCCCGTACTTGTCCAGGTTGAAGGGGAACTTGCTCTTGTCCTGATTGACGAAATGCCGGATCGACTCGATGATGCGGACATTGGCCTGATGCAGCACATACAGGTCAATGTCATCGGCGGTGATACCGGCCATGGTCAGCACCTTGTCTATGTCCTTGATAGAAGACGAGACCGCCAGCTTGAAGACATCCTGGCCGTTCATCGACACTCCGTCAGTATCCGTCTCCTCCTTTGTGACAAAGGGAGTCGGCTGGAGCCTGCGCCTCTGGTACAGGGCCTCCACCTTACAGTGAGTGGACAGACGGATGGCCTTGAGGTCATCGCCCTTGGTCACGACCACAGCCCCGGCCGCATCTCCGAAGAGAATGCAGCTGGAGCGGTCCTTCCAGTTCATCATCCTGGACGGTTCCTCGGCGCAGACTATCAGGATATTCTTCATATCCTTGGTAGCCAGATAAGCCTCGGCGATATCCAGAGCGTAAAGAAATCCGGTGCAGGCGCAGTTGATGTCCATCGTGGGACACGTGGCTCCTATCTTGCCCTGGATGATGCAGCCCAGACCGGGAGTGACATATTCGTTCACCACATTGGAGCAGATGATGAAGTCTATCTGCTCGGAAGTGACTCCGGCATCCTCCATCGCCTTGGTGGCGGCTGTGGAAGCCAGATCCTCCAGATTCTCGGACGATATCACACGCCTCTCGTGGATACCGGTTCTGGTGACAATCCACTCGTCACTCGTATCCAGGAAGTTCTCCAGCATGGCATTGGTCACTGTCAGAGAGGGACGGGCGCTTCCTGTTCCAATGATCTTCATATCAGTTTATCTTTGAATTGACGATTTCCAGCACTTTCTTCTCCTGCTTCTCAGCCTCGGCGGCTATCTCAGCGGCCTCTGCTACCAGAGCGTCGGCTTTTTCGCGGTCCTTCAGTCCGGCAGCGTTGATCTTGACGTTGAGGAATGCACCGAGCACGGCCGAACGGGCTGCCAGAGCACCTACGCCGGCATCAGAGACTGAGTTGGGATTACCCTCGGAAGCCATTGCCTCCACCAGATCGAATACCTTGAATGAGGCCTTCATCGTCCTCAACGGCACCTCGGTGGCATAGAGCGTGGCCTCCTGCATGGCTGCGGCACGGGCCTCCTTCTCCTCGTCGGTTTTCTTGGGAAGCGACATGGCGTCCATGATACGGTTGAATGCGGCCGTATCCTCGTCCACCAGGTGCAGCAGCTCGTACATCAGGTCCTGACCCTTCTCTGCCCACTGGGAGAACTTGGGGCACTGGTCGTCCCAGCCCCTCTTGTGCGAGGACAGGTTGGCCACCATAGCACCGAGAGCGGCGCCGAGAGAGCCCATATATGCGGATATCGATCCGCCGCCGGGAGCCGGAGACTCGCGGGAAGTTTCCTCAGCGAAGCCGCGGACAGTCAGGTCCACCAGCTTGGGCGTCTTGTCGCTGTCCTCGAGGATGTACTCGATGACCTTCTCGCGGGGATTGAATGGCTTGAGGTCGTCCAGTCCCATGGACTTGACGGCTATCTTCACGATATCGTCCTCGGGAATACCGCAGGAGCGGTTCTGCTTTGCCAGATAATGCTTGCCGGCGTCGATGAGCACCTTCTTGGGAATAAGTCCCACTATCTCGGAGCCGGTCACCCTGATGCCGCGTGCATGGGCCTTCTCGCAGACCTCGTCAAAGGCCACGTGTACAGGAGTGACGTTGATGTTGGTCACGTTCATGGACACCTGTGCGATGCCGTATTCCTCGATATACCAGCCTATGGCCTTGCAGCCCTTGAGCGTTCCGGGAATCCATACCACGTTGCCGTCCGCATCCTTGACCACCTTGCCGGTAATGGGATCGCCCTCCCTCTTCTTGCGGCCTTTCTCACGCACGTCAAAGGCGATGGAATTGGCCCTGCGGGTAGAAGTGGTGTTGAGGTTGTAGTTGATGGCTACGAGGAAATCCCTGGCACCCACTGCGGTAGCACCTGTGCGGGCGGTGTAGTCGTCTATCACTGCGGGACCGAAATCCGGCTTTACACCGTCGGCGAATCTCTTGGCCAGACCCTCGTACTCTCCGCTGCGGCATACAGCCAGGTTCCTGCGCTCGGGAGTATAGGCCGCGCTCTCATAGCAGAATACCGGGATGCCGAGTTCCTCGCCAATCCTCTTGGCCAGGCTGCGGGCATACTCCACGCACTCCTCCATGGTCACGCCGGCGATAGGCACGAGAGGGCACACGTCGGTGGCACCCATACGGGGATGCTCACCGTGATGATGCCTCATGTCGATGACTTCCGAAGCCTTCTTGACTGCGCGGAATGCCGCCTCCATCACCTTCTCTGGCTCACCCACGAAAGTGACTACGGTACGGTTGGTGGCCGCACCCGGATCCACGTCGAGAAGCCTTACGCCCTCAACGCTCTCGGCAGCGTCTGTAATCTGCTTGATAATCTGCATGTCACGTCCCTCGCTGAAGTTGGGGACACATTCGATCAATTTTCTTGTCATGATTTATCTATTAATTATTTTTCCATTCAATACTATCTCTTCTATAAGCTGCGAGGTAAATGAATACGGCACGAACTCATAGGAAGGTATCTCCTTGGTAATGAAGAACGAGGCCTTCTTGCCGGGGGTTATCGAACCGTACTCGGCGGCTGCCCCCATGGCGAACGAGCCGTTGACCGTGGCGGCGTTGAGCACCGTCTCGGGCGTCAGGCGCATCTTGATCATGGCCAGGGCCATCATGAACTTCATGTCCCCGGAAGGGCATGAGCCCGGGTTGTAATTGGAGGCTATGGCGAGCGGAAGGTCGTACTCCAGCATCTGCTTGGCCTTGGGATAATCCATATCCAGGAAGAATGTCGCGCCCGGAAGGAGGGTCGCTATGGTGCCGCTGCCCTGCAGGGCCCTGAATTCCTCGGGGCCGGTGAACTCCAGATGGTCCACGGAGGCCGCGCCGTACTTGACTCCGACCTGTACTCCGCCGGAAAAACTCATCTGGTTGGCGTGTACCTTCGGCTGCATACCGTACCTGGCGGCCGCCTCGAATATACGGCTGGCATCCTCCACTGTGAAAAAGCCCTCCTCCACGAAGATGTCCACATAGTCGGCCAGTCCTTCGGCCGCCACGGCGGGCATGATGTCGCGGATAATCTCATCCACATAGCCCTCGCGGTTGCCCTTATACCTGGCGGGCACGGCGTGGGCACCCAGGAATGTAGTGCGCACCCTGAGAGGGGTCTCCTCGCCCACCCTGCGGGCCACGCGGAGCATCTTGACCTCGTCCTCCACGGTCAGGCCGTAGCCGCTCTTGATCTCCACGGCCCCGGTACCGAGGGAGATGATCTCCCATGCCCTGACCAGCGTCTGACGCAGAAGGTCGTCCTCCGGGGTATTGTGCAGCAGCTCCACCGAGTTCAGGATACCGCCTCCCCGGCGGGCTATCTCCTGGTACGACAGACCGCGGAGCTTGTCCATGAACTCCATCTCGCGGCTGCCGGCATATACCAGATGCGTGTGCGAGTCACAGTAAGAGGGGAACACCATCCGGCCTGCGGCGTCGATTACCCCGTCCGCACCGTCCTCCATAGCCCCGATAGTCTCCGGGGCAGTGCCGTTCATCTCTCCGAAAGCCTTTATCCGGTCTCCTTCGGTCAGCAGCCAGGCATTGTCGAGGCAGGGCAGAGTCTCCATCTCCTTGCCTTTCAGAGGAGACTGCGGAGCTTCCTGCCTTACGCCGACGAGCTTCTTTATATTTTTAACAAAAAGCGACATCGTTAAAATTCTGCCTTTCTGATAAAATCAATTGAGTCATTGATCCTGGTGTACATCACCGTATCCTCCTCGATGAAAGGAACCTCCTTGCGGTAATCCTCGAAGAACTTCTCGATCACGGGCGAGGACTTGCCGGCACCTGCGCGGTGACGGAACTCCAGGGCCTGGGCAGCGTTGAACATCTCGATACCGAGGATCTTCTCCACGTTCTCGACCACGCGCACACACTTGGTGGCGGCGTTGGCACCCATGCTGACATGGTCCTCCTGACCCTGCGAGGAGTCAATGGTATCCACTACGCAGGGAGTGCAGATCTGCTTGTTCTGGCTTACTACGGAAGCGGCGGCATACTGCGGAATCATGAAGCCGGAGTTGAGACCGGACTTGGCCACCAGGAACGAAGGCAGGCCTCTCTTGCCTGATATAAGCTGATAGGTACGGCGTTCTGAGATAGAGCCAAGTTCGGCCAGGGCTATAGCCAGGAAATCCAGTGTTATGGACAGAGGCTGACCGTGGAAGTTGCCGGCGGAGATGACCTGATCCTCGTCGGGCAGGACGGTCGGGTTGTCGGTCGCGCTGTTGACCTCGGTCATGAACACGCTCTCCACGTATGCGATGGCATCCTTCGACGCTCCGTGTACCTGAGGCACGCAGCGGAACGAATAGGGATCCTGGACTTCCTTGCCGGGACCGTCGATCAGCTGGCTGCCCTGCAGGTAGCCGAGGATGACGCGGGCCGTCTCCATCTGACCCTTGTGGGGACGTACTGCATGTACGCCGGGAGTGAAGGGCTCCTTGCGGCCGTTGAAGGCCTCAAGGGATACAGTGGCTATCTTGTCGGCGGCTGCGGATATGTGCTCTGCCCTGATGATGCACCATACGGCGTGGGCCAGCATGAACTGGGTGCCGTTCAGCAGAGCCAGACCCTCCTTGGACGCCAGGGTCAGAGGCTCCCAGCCGAACATCTTCTCCAGTTCGCTGCCGGGATACCTTTTGCCCTTGTAGTCGAACTCACCCAGGCCCAGCAGAGGCAGACACATATTGGCCAGAGGAGCCAGGTCGCCGGATGCTCCGAGAGAGCCCTGCTGATATACGACGGGAGTAATGCCCTCGTTGAAGAAGTCCACCAGCCTCTCTACCGTCTCGACTCTCACTCCGGAGTAGCCGTATGAGAGCGATTTCACTTTCAGGGCGATCATCAGACGCACGATCTCGGGCCTTACCTCCTCGCCCACGCCGCAGGAGTGGGACATCACCAGGTTCTTCTGGAGCTGTGAGAGCTGGTCCTTGTCCACGGACACATTGCACAGCGAGCCGAAGCCGGTGGTCACGCCGTAGATGGGCGCTTTCTGGTTCTTCATGCGCTCATCCAGATAGTTGCGGCATTTTGCGATTCTCTTTTTGGATTCTTCTCCGAGATGTAACCTGCACTGGGGATCAAGCAGAGCCCTGACCTCGTCCAGCGAGTGGTTCAGCTTATCTATATCAAACTGTATCATACTTTTGTAATTTAAATTGCATTTAAAATTTAAACTACAAAGGTAGCAAAATATCTCAAACCGCAGCCAGTTTGCATCAATTAAGCAGCAGTGCCGTACATTCACTTACACAAGAAATCCCGGCCGTCCGCAGGATGGGATGACCGGGAATGCTGTTGCGGATAATCCGCCGGGAATTATCTGGTGCGCGTGACGGTGTGGAGCACCTTGCCGTCTTTGTCGAGCATGTGCAGGCAGAGGGAGTCGGCGGAGACGGTCACGAGGGACCAGCCGGACTCGGGGCTGCAGAAGACGGTGCCCTCGATAGGCTCCACGTCGCGGCTCAGAGAACCGGAGGAGTTGACCACGTAGTCGATGTCACTGCCTTCCTTGCGGATGTGCTGGAAGGTATGCAGATGTCCGCAGACGTACATATCCACGTTGTCATGTTTGAGAAGCACGGTGTTCACGCGCTCCTGCATGTCGGTGCGCTCGCTCTCGTCCTTGTCGGTATAGGCGTAGATCGGATGGTGGCCCACCACGATTACCCAGTCCTCATCCGCCTCCGACAGGGTTCTGTCCAGCCATGCCAGCTGCTCGCGGTAGTCGGACCTGGAAGCGTCGGCATACTTGTCGGTCTCCTCGCGATACTTGTCGATGATGGGCGTGGTGTCGAGCATCACGATGCGGATCTCTACCCCGTCCTCCTCCTGTACGAAAGTATAGTAGCGCGAAGGCATGTTCCAGCGGGCGCTAACCTGGCTGTAGTCGATGCAGGCCTGGGTATTGCTGCGGTACTCGTGGTTGCCGCAGATGGCATACCAGGGGGTCATCAGGTCGGGATGGGAGTAGATGAGCTCGTAGTTGGTCATCCACAGAGGGTCACTGACACTCTGTACGCCCTCGAAGTGATGCACGTCTCCGGCCGCAACCACAAATTCGATGTCAATGGCCTCGGCCATCCTGCCCATAGTCTCCGCTATCGGCTTCTGGTCATAATAGCCGTTGCGGCCCAGGTCGTTGGCAATGTAGAAATTGAGCGGCTGCTCGAGAGCCTTCCACTCCTGGGAGCGGTCCTCCGGCACACTGGAGGACACACCCGCGGAAGTGTTGCAGGACACCGCTGACAGGGAGAGTACCGCAGCGGCGGTAAGGGTAAGGAAGTTGATTCTTCTCATAAAGCTGTCTTACTATAAAGTTTAACCTGTACCGATTATTCACCGTACGCACCGAACCACGCTGAAATGGCGGGAGATGTGTATGTCTGACCATTGACCTCCAGTCCGGAAGTCGCGAAGTAAGGCTGACGGTCACCTGCGGTATAGGTCTTGGAAGCGTCGAGAGCGGGGGAGCCTGCAGTAAGATGGAAATCCCAGCTGTCGTTGAAAGTATAGCTTGCGGGATCCATATTGAGGTCAAAGTTCACGAACTTGGGATCCAGCGCCACTGCCTCATCGGCTGTCCTGGCGATAATACTGTTCGCGTCCACTTTCTCAGTGTCATACCACTCGTGGTTGAAGGCATAGCCCTCGTAGGGGAACTTCACGCCGGAGTAGAACAGAGTCTCACCGTCATCCTCATACTCACCGCTGAAAACTATGGAACTCTCAACGGTACCCGAAGCGTAGAAATTGTAGTCAATCATCGAGTGCTCCCTGTCGTAGCAGTCCTCGGAGCCCTCAGCATCATACTCGGGAGTAGTAGCACGGAACTTGCAGTTTACCAGCAGATTGTTGAACACACCCGCATCAGCGTTCTCCTCCACATAGATGCCGCCGCCTTTCTCACCGTCACGCCTCCAGCCGGAGCCGATGATGGTATTGTTGTAAGCCTGTATCCTGGCCTGATGACGCACCTCACTCTGGTCGGAGCTGGAGAGCTTCAGACCGTTGGTGTTGGCGCTGAACATAATGTTGCGGGCCACGTCCACTGTACAGCCGGACTTCACGTTCACAGCCTCGGCACCGTCATATCCGATGGCACTGAAGATATTGTCGGCGATGATGGCATTGCCGCCCATCATATAGATACCGTCCGACCATCCGTTGCGCAGAATGGAGTTGGTAATCACATAGCGGCCGTCCACGTTGTTGGTGGTGATGTGGGGATAAGCGTCATCACCGGCGGTGTAGTAACCGTTCTCCGCAGCGGGAGAGCCCTCGATTACCTGACCTCCGCAGTATTCTATAATCGCATGGTTGATAAGCATCTCCCCGCAGGTGGCTCCGGCCACGATACCGCCCCAGAGACCCTTGAATGTATTGGCCGGTGTTCTGAGTTCCTCCGCCACGGTGAGCAGCACAGGGGCATCCTCTGTTCCGAGGCAGTAGAGATTACCGTCCACGGAGAACTCTATGGCCGTGTGATTCACGCCCACTCCGGCATCGCTGAATATTACTGTCACGCCCTCCTCGATAGTCAGACTCTGACCCTCGGGCACCGTGATATGACCTGTCACATTGATTACACTGCCGGCCTCCCATACTCCGGATACCTCACCAGAGACACCTTCCGTCACTACATCCGTTGTGTCACCCGTTCCGGGAGTATCAGGATTCTCCGGCGTTACGGGGCCGTTCTTCTCACAGGACACCATGCAAAATACCATTGCCGCAGCAATGACAAAAATACTTTTTGTTTTCATGATAAATTTAAATGTTAAATGTTGATTATTTCTCTTTGAAGTTGTACCTAAGCCCTATCATGGCGGACTGGCCGTGCCACTCCCTGCGTTCTATCACTCCGCCCTTGTATCTCTCGTAGTCCTTGAGATTCTCGGTACGGGGGTTGTTGACGATATACCTCAGGACCGGCATGTCCAGAAGGTTGTTGGCCTTGGCGAAGATGGTGATGCCGCACTTGAAACTCTTTTCTATAGAAGCGTCCAGCTGCACGTAGCCGGCCTCCCAGATATCATTGTCCACCCAGTTGGATATCTCGCTCAGACGGCGGCCGGTATAGCTTCCCGACACCTGAGCCTCCACTCCGGCCTTGGCGAACTTGAAAAGCAGCGACAGATTGGCGACATGGGCCGCCTGACCGTACAGCGGCCTTGCCTGCTGCACGGCTATCACCTCCGTCCCTTCCATGGTCCTCTTGGTCGTGGTTATACTGGAGTGGGTATAGGTATAGTTGGCCTTTACACCGAACCAGTTGAAATACTTCATGACATCCACCTCCACTCCGGCGTTCACCGCGTCTCCGAAGTTCATAGGGGTCAGATAAGTAGCCTGTCCTTCGGATATCAGTCCGTACTCTATGGGGTCATGCAGTTTCTTCCAGAACAGTCCGACCATCAGCTGCTCCGAGGATTTGGGGAAGAACTCGTACCGCAGGTCCAGATTGTCAGCCACCGTATGCTTAAGATCCGGATTACCCTGCTCGTCATAGTCTTCATTGAGAATGGTATAGGGCACTATCTCGAAGAATCCGGGGCGGTTGATGGAGCGTCCGTAGGAAAAGCGCAGATAAGCGTTCCTATGGACGTTGTATTTCAGATGTACGCTGGGCAGAATATCCGTATACACCTGATGGCCCTCTCCGTCTGTCTGCCTGGGAAAGACAAGAGTATAGCCCTGATCCGTATGCTCCACGCGGAGACCGGCTATCACCTCCAACTTGTCCCGGTTGTAGGTTCCCATCAGGTATGCCGCACCTATCCTCTCGAAAGCATCATAATTCAAAGGGTCGCCCACATTGCCGTAACGGCGGGGCTCAAGAAGAAGTTCATCAAAGTTGGTCCAGTCCTGTCCATATATCTGCAGGTCGTAAATACCTGTTGGAGAGTCGAATGTATATTCATTGAAAAAACTGTTGCGGACCTTGTCCCTGTACATACCTCCGGCCTTCAGACTGAGGGTGGAATTATCAGTGAAGTCAAAACGGTAGGAAAGATTGATGTAGCCCGCGATATCCCTGTCGCTGTTGTGCTCCCAGCGGCGGTCCGCAGCGTCAGTGTTATACAGGTGGTCGCCGTTGATATAGATACGGACGTTGTCCGGGGTGGTACTGTAGGCTTTGGAGAACACGCCTGTCCAGTCCAGTTTGAGACGGTCCGCCCTAAGGAACGAATGTTCTCCCTTGAGGGTGGTATTGAAGATATACTGATGATTCCACTTCATCCTCACAGTGCGCTCCTGATCATTGGCCCCGTCCCGGACCTCGCTTTCCTGAAGATCCATATAACCGGCATACAGCATGAGCTTATGACGCTTGGAAAAGCGGTAATCCAACTTCACATGCGCCCCCAGACGGTTCTGTTCATCGGAATAAGCCCTGTTCTCTGTGCCTTTGCCGGCTGAGCCGGGGATATAATAAAGGGAAGCGTCCTTACCCCGGAACAGGTTCTGGTAGCTGAATGCAGCCATCACTCCCAGCCTGCCTCCGAAGAAACGGTCTCCGTATGAAAAGCCTCCCACGATGTCGGGACGCGGACGGCTCCAGCGCATATGCAGGTTCTCCATCGTAAAATCATCGGCCGATACGCTGTAGTTCTGATTGTGCAGCTCGGGACGTCCCATCCTCTCGTTGGGGGAGAGCTGCTGAATGGCTCTGTGATTGAAGGACTGGAAATCCCGGTCAATGAACAGCGCGCTGTATCCGGTGGAAAGATTGGCGGATATCTCCATCTTTTCAGGAGCATCCTTCATCACCAGGTTGACCGCGCCTCCGATGCCGTCACCCTCCATATCCGCCGTCAGGGATTTGGTCACCTCTATGCGGTCCAGCATCTCAGACGGGAATATGTCCAACGGAACAAAGCGATTCTTATTGTCCGGACTGGGGATCTTGATGCCGTTGACCAAAGTATAGTTGTAACGTTTGTCCATACCGCGCAGGATAGCATACTGGCCCTCCCCACTGCTGTTGCGCTCCACGGTCACCCCTGACATCCTCTTTATAACATTAGCCACCGTGATATCAGGGGAGAGTTCCATGGCTTTCGCGCTCATTACATTTACAACATTAACAGAATTCCTTTCTATATTTCTGGCAGCCACCTCAGTCCGGCCTCCTCCTGTCGCGGTTATCACCGCAGCGTCCAGCATGACTACATCCTGTTCCATTGAGATGGTCATGTCGCCTGAAGAAGAACTGAATGAGATCTCCGCGTCCTTGTATCCGATAAGATTGCACAGGAGAGTTCCGGAACTGAGATCCGTGTCTATGACGAAACTGCCGTCCAGACCGGTAATCGTCCAGCTGTCCGGCATACCTTTTATCACCACCGTAGCCCCTATTATCTCTTCTCCGCTGGAGGCATCCACTACCCTGCCTCTCAGCACCTCAGCCCGCAAGGCTGTAATCTGCAGAAGAACTGCTGTCGTCAGCAAAAATACCTTTTTCATACCCATTGTTTTCGGGCGCAAAAGTATTCCGACTATATTTCAGCCGCGTTACACTGAGTATGTATTAACATTAAGTTGTCGTTACATTACCGTTACACATATACGCAGAAATCCCGGCCGTCCGCTGGATGGGATGACCGGGATTAAGTCTATAATATAAATAGGTATGCAGTTATTCAGCGGCGGGAGTCATCAGGGACTCGGTAGCAGCCTTGAGCTGGGCGTCGAAGCCGTTGATGACATCAGCAGGCTCGTTGTAGATGAGGATATCGGGCTCAAGCTCGACATTCTCCATATACTCCTCTTTCTGGATGTCCCAGCAGCCTACCTGAGGGATACCGAAGATAATGGTCGGGTCTATCTGGCTCTCCCACCATACTGCGGTCATGGTTCCGGGCACGGGAGCTCCGACGAGCTTACCCACGCCGAGACGCTGGTATACCCAAGGAGTTCCGTGAGCATTGCTGTAGTTGTCCTCGCACACCAGCATACATGAGGGCTTGAGCCACTTGTTGAACGGATCGCTGCCGATATAATGGTCACGCGGCTTGAACTGCTGGTACTCCTTGCCGGAAAGCAGGGTCACCACATCGTCATGGAGCCAGCCGCCGCCGTTGTGACGGGTATCCACTACGACCGCGTCACAGTGACGGAAGCGGCCGAGCAGTTCACTGTACAATGTCCTGAAGCTGGGGCTGTCCATACCTTCGATATGCACGTAGCCTATCTTGCCGCCGGAGATGGAGTCCACGATGTCGCGGTTACGCTCCACCCAACGCTGATAGAGGATATCGCTCTCGGAATACAGACCCTTGACCACTACGTCAAAACGCTTTGAGGTCTCTGGATCATAGATGCTCAGGCGTATCTTCTCTCCGGCTTTGCCCTCCAGCAGAGGGAAGTAATCCTGGCCGGCAAGGATGGCCTCGCCGTCTATCTTCTCGATGATGCAGCCGGGCTTGACGTCCGAAGGTACGAGGGTCAGAGGACTTCTCTTGATGATCTCCTTGATCTTCAAGCCGTCTCCAGTGTAGGTATCATCGTAGAACACTCCCAGATAAGCTGTCGGATAAGCTGCTCCTCCGCCGTAATATCTTGCACCGGTATGGGATGCGTTGAGCTCGCCCAGCATCTCACCGAGCACGTCGGCGAAGTCATAGTTGTTGGTCACATAGGGCAGGAATTTCTCATACTCAGCCTTATAGCCTTCCCAGTCTACGCCGTGGATATCGGGATCGTAGAATTTCTCCTGAACCTGCCTCCATGTATGGTCGAAGATGTACTCGCGCTCAGCGTAAGGCCTGTACTCGAAGGTACCTTCCATCTCTATGGGAGTGATCTGACCACTGGCCACGTCTATCTTCTTGATAGAACCGGTGTTCATGAATATGCTGCTGCCGTCATCGGAGAGAATCAGGGAGCCGTAGCCGACACCCTTCGCCAGGATACGGGTCTCGTCCTCCTTGAGGTCATGTACCCAGAGGTCCATACCGCCCTCGAAAGAAGTGATGTAGTAGAGCTTGTCACCATCCTTGCTCAACACAGCGTCACCGAGGTTGGACGAATTGACGGTAAGGCGCATGACTCTGTACTCGGCATTGTCCAGATCCAGCACAAGTGTCTCAGCCTCCTCCTTGTCAGCGTCTTTCTTGTTCTTTTTATCCTTCTTGGCTTTCTTGTCTCCGTCTTTCTCCTTGTCAGCATCCTCCTTCAGCTTCTGCTCCTCCTCGTAGAGGGCCAGTTCCTCCTCGTCCATACGGAACTTCTCGTATGCCTCCAGGTCGAAGAACATGATGTAGACATCCTGCTCGGCACCCCAGCTGCCGTGGCTGCGGTAACCGGCCCTGTCGCTGAACCAGATCATCGCCTTGCCGTCAAGCACCCATTTGGCGTTGCCGTCAGTATAACCGCTCTTGGTAAGATTGTGCATCTCCCCATTGCCGGAAGCATTGACAAGAGCCACGTCCATATTGTTCCATCCGCCGACGAAGAGGCAGTTGGACAGAATCCACTTGCCGTCGGGCGACCACTGGTACCACTGGTCTCCGTCCTGATAGGAGTACTGGTACTTACCGTCCATAACAGTGCGCACCTCCTTGGTCTCCAGGTTGATGACACGGATAGCCGTTCTGTTCTCCAGGAAGGCTATCTCCTTGCCGTCCGGGCTGAACAGAGGCTGGAAAGACACCTTGTCCGAGTTGGTGACACATTCTTCTTTCAGTTCCGTGCTGTAAGGGAAAAGTTTCTCGTCCTCGTTGACGATGGAGGACATATAGACCTGCCAGAGACCGTCACGCTCGGAAGAGTAGATGAGCGAGCGTCCGTCAGGTGCAAAATCCAGGTTGCGCTCCTGCTCCGGGGTATTGGTTATCCTCCTGGTAGTGGCGTAGTCGGTCATGGTCACGTACACATCGCCACGGTAGATGAAGGCCACCTGCTTTCCGTCCTTGCTGACGGCTATCTCAGTAGCGTATCTTACCGGAGTCTTGATCAGATCGCGGTCCTGCTTGTCGGAGATGACACTGATATTCACCTTCTGAGGCTCACTGCCCTCCTTCAGCGTATATATCTCGCCGTCATAGCCGAAACACATCATTCCATTGTCAGCTGCCGTAAGGAAACGGACAGGATTGCCGGAGAAATGGGTCAGCTGCTCCTGCGAGCCGTCGGCCAGAGAGCGTTTCCAGACATTGAAGGTGCCGTCCTGCTCGCTGAGATAATAGAACGACTTTCCGTCAGGAGTGAAGACAGGATTACGGTCCTCGCCCTTGAAATCGGTAATTTTGGTGAATTTGCCGTCCTTGACGTTGCTGCCCTCAAATTCACAGCTCCAGATATCGCGGGTAACGGACGAGGTATGATGCTTGCGCCAGGTATCCTCGTATCCCTTCTTGTCATGATAGAGGATCATACTGCCGTCCGGGCTGAAACTTATATCCTCAAGAGGCAGGGTCGAGAACATCACCGGCCTGCCGCCGTCCGTGCTGACAGCATATACCTGGGAATATGTCGATGAGGGGAACTGCATACTTTCAGCAGCAGGCTGATAATATGCCGTGTAGAGCACTGTCGAATCATCCTTGAACACTACGGGGAACTCATTGGCCGAGTGGGTCGTAAGTCTTGTCGGTTCACCGCCGTTCCTGTCCACGATAAATACGTCGGCACTTCCCATACGGTAGGACGCGAACGCTATCCTGCTGCCGTCCGGACTCCACACGGGACGGGAGTCAAATGCGGAGTTGGAGGTGATCTGCCGGGCCTCGCCTCCTGTCACCGGAACTGTAAATATATCGCCCTTATAGGCAAATGCGATGGTACTGCCGTCAGGGGAGATCGCGCTGTAGCGCATCCACAGAGGTCCTTCGGAGGACTCCTGCGCTCCTGCCGCCGCTGACACTGCCGCCAGCATGGCCGCACCCATAAAAATTCTGAAAATCCGTTTCATATATCTTTAAAAATTAAAGCTATTTACATACCATAATATTGAGAATCATCTCATCAGTCACCTGCATACCCTTCGACCCGATGGTACCGAGATTGCGGATGGATTTCTCCACATCGTCCTCGATGATACCGTCGTTGCCGGTCACGCAGTGGTTGTCCAGAGCCAGAACCGCCGACTGCACGGCTGACGACACTCCGGAGGCCACCTTGAGAGCGCAGCCTACCTTGGCTCCGTCGCAGACCATACCGGTGATGTTGCCGATCATATTCTTGACCGCGCTGCACACCTGCTCGAAGCTGCCGCCGCTGAGCCAGACTATACCGCAGGCCGATCCGGTGGAAGCCACCACGCAGCCGCACAGGGCCGAGAGTTTTCCGAGATATCCTTT
This sequence comes from uncultured Bacteroidales bacterium, assembly GCA_944326255.1. GTDB lineage: Bacteria > Bacteroidota > Bacteroidia > Bacteroidales > UBA932 > Coprenecus. The sequence goes on along the minus strand of CALVDG010000001.1, from coordinate 95,437 downwards.
GATATGAATTGCCGTCAGATGACTGAGCGTCAGAGCACGTATCAGCTGCTCCTTGGATGAACCGAACTGCTCCGCAGCGGCCACGACGGGCATTGTCACAGTTATTCCCTGATTACCGCTACCGGAATTGCTCATGGCAGGAAGGGTGCATCCGGCCATACGGGCATCGGAAGCCGCAGCCGTCATGGCCATGCAGTGAGTCAACAGCCCCTTGCCGAAAACCTGACGGTGAATATTGTTCTGTATCGTACGTCCGACCTGCAAACCATAAGGATGCGCGAGCCCTTCCTCCGCCAGTGCCTTGTTCATCCTGGCTGCGTCCAGCATGAATGAGATATCCTCCACCCGGGCTTCTTTCGTGGCGAAATCAAATATCTTCCGCATATCCAGATGGTAGTCCAGAGTTGTCTTATGCGAGGCCGTATCCTGACCTGCCCCTGCATCTGTACTATCCTCCGCGCTCATCTTATCCAAAAGCACCTCATCGTCCCTGGAGACAAACACAACGGCATCATGGTCATCCTGAATGACAGTCCTGGAACGGTGTTCCGGAACCTCAACCGGTCCATAAAGGCACTCAGCCTCGATATAGAGCTTCTTCGATGTCTTGGCAAGGGATATCTTGACACGCCCCTCCGCCGCATAGGCCTTGGCTCTCTCCACATCGGACGGAGTCAAGTCCTTGAGCACCTCCAGACCGTAATCCGGGTTGCCGCACTCCATGGCCAGGGCCACGGCTATGTTGAGACCGACCATACCGGTACCGGGAATGCCGACACCCATGGCGTTCTTGAGGATGTTGGCACTTACCTGCACATTGATCTGCGAAGGCTGCACGGATCTGAAAAGCGAGCACGCCTTAGCCACTGCCAGAGCTACTGCTATAGGCTCGGTACAGCCGAGAGCCGGCTTTACCTCGCGGTGCAGAAGTTCCAGAATATCGGAATATGTCTGTGCGTCCATGCTACTTGTTCTCTGCTAAATATTTCTCGGCATCCATGGCGGCGCGGCATCCTGAGGCGGCGGCGTTGATGGCCTGACGGTAGGTCGGGTCCTGTACGTCTCCGGCCGCGAATATGCCGGGGCGGGAAGTACGGGTGCTCTTGCCGTCGGTGATGATGTAGCCTTCCTCATTGGTATCAATCCACTCCTTGAACACATCGGAGTTGGGATGGTGACCGATGGCCAGGAAGAAGCCGTCGATGGAGATGGTGGTCTCAGTGCCGTCGTTGCGGCGCAGCACAGCTCCGGTCACACCCATGTCGTTACCGATGATCTCCTTGGTCTGATGTTCCCAGAGCACTTCGATATTGGGTGTATTGAACACCCTCTCCTGCATGGCCTTTGAAGCACGGAACACATTGCGGCGCACAATCATGTAGACCTTGCGGCAGAGCGACGCCAAATAAGTGGCCTCCTCACATGCAGTATCACCGCCACCGACTACAGCCACGTCCTTGCCTCTGTAGAAGAAGCCGTCACAGGTGGCGCAGGCCGACACGCCCTGGCCCCTGAATTTTTCCTCGGACTCCAGACCGAGATAACGGGCCGTAGCGCCGGTGGCTATGATGACAGCATCAGCCTCCACCCATTTCTCATCGTCTATCTGAACCTTGAACGGTCTTTCCGAGAAATCCACTTTAGTCACTATGCCGAAACGGACATCGGCTCCGAATCTTTCGGCCTGAGCCCTGAAATCGTCCATCATCTGCTGTCCCTGGACTCCGTTGGGATAACCGGGGAAGTTCTCTATCTCTGTCGTGGTCGTAAGCTGTCCACCAGGCTGTATGCCCTCATACACCACAGCTTTCAGGTTTGCCCTACAGGCATAGATAGCCGCTGTGTAACCGGCAGGGCCGCTGCCGATAATGAGTAATTGTATTCTCTCGTTTGCCATATCTGTAATGTGTTTATTGATTTTGCGAATTTGAATGAACATGAGTAAGCGGGGTCTTGCCCTTGGGCTTTTTCGGAGCCTGTGCAGGCTGTCCGCCACCTTTCAAGGCCGCCTGAGGCACATGTATGGCCGCAGGACCCGCTTTCCTGAAGCTCCACACCAGAATCAGTATGCCTGCGATAATAAACGGCACGCTCAGCCACTGTCCCATATTAAGAACCATACCGGCCTCGAAATCCGACTGATCTTCCTTGATGAACTCGATCAGGAATCTCATGCCGAAAAGCACTATCAGGAATATTCCGAAGATGGTACCGGTACGCAGCTTATCCAGCTTGGTCCTGTACAGCCAGAGCAGCACCAGCCCGAGAATCAGGTAGCTCAGGGCCTCGTATATCTGGGTCGGATGGTGCGGAAGCGTCTGACCGTCACGGACGAAGATAAAGCCCCACGGCAGATCAGTCTGTATGCCGTAAATCTCGGAGTTCATCAGATTGCCCAGACGTATCATCATACCTGCGAAGCAGATAGGTATCACCAGGCGGTCAATGATCTGGATATATCCGAAGCCGTATTTCCTGCCGTACTTATGAACGTACCACCACATGGCCAGCAGTACGCCGACCGCCCCGCCATGCGAGGCCAGGCCGCCTTCCCAGGTCATGAGAATCTTCCATGGATGGGAGAAATAATATACGGGATCGTAAGCGATGCAGTGTCCCAGCCGGGCACCGACAAGCGTTCCGATAAAAAGCGCAAACAGCAGAGGGTCCAGCAGTTCCACAGGCAGTCCCTCCCGTTTGTAGAAAGAGCGCATGATATAATAACCGATAGGGAAAAGTCCGGCTACGAAAAGTACGCTGTACCATCTCAGATGGAAGTTTCCTATAGAGAGGATGTCCGGATCAACATTCCAAGTAATAGCAAGAACGTCAAGCATATATACTATTTATTCCGTTAATTCGCTCAAATTATCCAACAAAGATAGTAAAAATATGACGAGATGCGTTCATCATCACATGGTTTCCGACAGCGATATGGAGGTCACGCCTTTCAGGCTCTGCACAGTAATCTCCTCAATACCATAAGCCGACACCACAGTATCATAAGACCCCTCCCCGTCATATTCATACTCCTCTCCGGGAATGTAATCCTTCTCAGCAGAACCGTCTCCCCATGATATTCTGGCTTCGCTGAGAGAATCTCCAGTAACTAACGGCGCAGTGAAACTGCTGCCGTAATGCGACACGGTCAAAGCATCGCGGGCAACACCTCCTTCCTGGAGAATAACCGTACTGTACACAACAGAACCGGAGAACACTATAAGTTCCGCACTGCGGTCCTCACTGCTTCCATTGGCCTCGACAGTCAGGACCAGATCGTATTCACCGGCATCCCCTTCCGCAGGAGACACAGTACACCATTCCTGATCCATCTCCGCAGTCCACGATGCAGTGGATGTCAGTTTAAGAACTATACTGCCGCCTTCCGCATTGACCAGAGTTCCACCTGTGACAGTCACTTCCGGATTCAGCGAATGTTCATCATCACGACAGGCCATTACTGCCAGAACAGCCGCCATTACTACTGCTATCTTGTATATCGTCTTCATTGTATTTCGTTTTTATTGTCAGAATTCAAGTGTCACTTCTATAGACTGACGGCCATTGTCCACACGCAGGACAAAGACACGGTCTTCGTAGTCAGAAATATTGAAAGAAGCCTCTCCGGCCTCAGCCACAGCCTCCGCCAGCACGGTTCCCTTACTGTCTGTCAAAGCGACCTCTACTCCCGTCAGAGTCTTCACCGTAATCCTGTCCTCCGGCCTATTATACGTGACCGAAGTATTCTCGTCCAGAGGGGCATCCTTAGAAGGCATGATGTTTATGATGGCATCCTGGGCCACGCTGAAGCCCTCGTCGGCTCCTCCGAGTCCCTGCTCATAAGGGTCCAGTATATCTATGTCAAAATACCCGTCCGACATGCCGCCCCAACCCCAGTTGACACTGAAATAGTCTTGAGAGTCATAGCCGTCCAGAACAAAGGAATGTCCGGCCCAGTCTGTGGTATAGCCTCCGTAGAGTATCGGCCGGTCACTGTCAATCTCATTCTTCATCAGATCCACCCATTCGGATGCCCTGTATCTATTCTTAAAGACATACTGCAGTCCGGAATCATACCCCATGTTCTCAACCAGCGGCCCGGGAATGTCATCCGTCAATGCGCCGGTAGAGTAGGGAGAGTAATCCGACTCCATAAGTATGCCGCAATCCCGCATCAGAACAGCAACCGCCTCTGCCTCAGCATCAGTAAAAGTCGGATTGCCATAGTCGTCGTAGTAGCGCAGGGGCATATTGTCCCAATCATAAGTATGGCCGAGTTTAACGCCATCTACCCAGAAATGATACGAATATGTATAATATCCGGGCAGTTCACCAGTACCTCTCTTCGGCCATTTGTGGTAGCGCATCACTATAGCGAGAGCAGTAGCCGTACAACCAGTGACGCTGAGATTCCCGTACATTTCAGGACAAAGTCGGTAATAAGGATCGTCCTGATCCCACTTGGCTGTCTCCAATTTCCTCACCGGCGTACCGGGAGCGGCGGCTTCCCAAGCCTCAGAAGCCGACTTCGCAGGCCTTACTCCGCTCTTTCTGACCATACCGACACCTCTCGCCGTTCCCTCCAGCCATGCGCTCAGATTCGGGGGGAGAGTCCTCCCTTCCGGGAAATTGTTCTCAAACGAATAGCCCAAAACCGGCCTCACCGCGTCATCACCTGCTATGATAACGAATCCCGGGCCGGAAGTATTGTTGAAAACATAAAACGCCGGATCATCAGAAGACTGACTGCTTGAAAAAGCGCTGCTGCTCATCACCATTTTCAAGGAAACGGCGGAAGCCATTTTCATACCTTTTGCCTGGGCTGAGCGGAAAAATGCCGAAGCCGCCTCCGCAGCCCGCTCACCTGTTACATTCTCCGCTTGTACCGCCAACGTCCATGACAGCAACGAGGCAAGAATTAAGAATAATTTTTTCACTGTACTATGTATTTAAGAGTTTCAACAACTTGCAAAGGTAGAAAATTACACGGTTTTCCAAAACTCTTTCTCTATCTCCGTCCCTACTTTTCCGCAGTATCGTCATACCACTGATGCGGAGCGATGACTGCCGCTTCATTGACTGAATACCCGTCCCGTTCATAGAACACCACGATCTCGCCAGAAGACAAGACGGCCACATCCGAATATCCGCAGTCCCCATCCACAACTGTCACCCCCTCACTCCATGTCCGTCCGCAGTCCAGACTATAGCGCAGAGTAAGATTACGGCGGTACTGAGAATCAGCTGCGTTGACAAAGAGCAGACAGCCGTCATCCCCTCCGAAGTACGGATAATGGACAATGGCCCCGTTGCAGCCCGGATCCGGCAGTTCGGGGGCAGGAGCGGATGTCCAGGTGCGTCCTTTGTCCTCAGAGATATGGATCCAGCGCATACCGCCTTCATTGACCCGGCTGTTGATCATCCAGCGGCCGTCCGGCAGTTCTATGACCTTGGACTCATCTGCCGGGACAATGGCTGTCGGCAGCAGATGCCATGTAAGGCCGCCGTCAGTACTTTCTATCAGATGCAGGCCTTTCTGGAGATTGACCAGCGTATGCAGGAGCCGGCCGTCGCGCGTCTGTGTTCCCTGACCGGAGGTGATGAACTTGAAATCATTCTCCCACTCCGGCGGTGCAATCTGAGCAGTGATGTCCACAGGATCGGACCAGCTCAGACCGTTGTCAGTACTACGCATGACATGAAAGAAATAGACATCACCGGCCTTGTCGTGGTCCATGAAATTGTAGAAAAGGAATACGGTTCCTGTGACCGTATCGGTAATCATCGACGGATCAGAGGCCGACTGTCCGTCCGGAAAATCAGCCACTCTCTGCACAGGGCCCCAGGTCCGCCCGCCGTCCGTACTGCGACGGAGCACTATATTGATGTCACGGTTCCACTTCAAGTCTCCGCACGAAGGCACCCTCTCGTCTATCGCTGCGATAAGACTTCCGTCAGGAGCAGCAGTTATAGACGGTATGCGGTAACATGACACCGCCCGCGCAGTATCCTCACTGTCCACGTCAAACAGCACCTGCCGCCTGATCCCGGATTCATGAGCAGACACCGAAGCTGCCGACAATACAGCTGCAGTCAAAACTGAGAATATCCTCCGCCACGCCATATATGGTCTATCGTTCAAGGCGGGTGTAAACGCTGAGAGGAAGGATGCGGCCGGAATCATCCTTCAGGACCAGTTCACCGGAAGTGCGGCGGCCGGCCGGACCGAAGGCGCAGGCCACGAGGGTATCCGCAAGCATGGCCGAATAGCCGTTGGAATAGAGGTTCAGCACCAGGAAGCTGTTCATCGGAGCCAGGATCTGAGCGCAGCCCTTCAGGATGCCGTTCAGGCACTCGTCCAGTTTCCAGCGTTCTCCGTCAGGGCCACGGCCATACGCCGGAGGGTCGAGGATGATGCCGTCGAAAGAGGCACCGCGCCTGACCTGACGGGTAACGTACTTGAGAGCGTCGTCAATGGTCCAGCGGATACCGTCGAGAGAGGATATCTCCATATTGTGCCTGGCCCAGGTAACTACCTGACGCACGGAATCAAGATGGGTGACATCAGCTCCTGCCGCCCTTGCTGCCAGGGATGCTGCTCCTGTATAGGCAAAGAGGTTGAGTACCCGAGGCGGCTGCTGTATACCTTTCTTTATGTTGTTGGCACGCAGACGGGCCACCTGCCGGTAGATGAAGTCCCAGTTCGGAGCCTGCTCCGGGAACACACCGACATGCTTGAAGGCTGTAAGGCCCAGACGCAGGTGCAGTTCCGCTCCGCCGCACTCCTGCAGGACATCCTCAGCCGACGGCAGCCTGTACACGATGTTCCACTGCTCCTGCATCCGCCCGAGCATGGTCCACACTCCACTGTCCTCCTTCCCCGCCTTGGAGAAGCCGGCTCCCGGAGTAAAGGCCGTCTGCGCCCTCCGCTTCCATTCGGCGGCAGGCAGAGCCTTGTCCCAAAGAGCCTTCGGCTCCGGCCTTATCATCGTATATCGTCCGAAACGCTCCAGCTTCTCAAAACCGCCGGAATCTATCAGCTGGTAATCCTTCCAGTCCTCAGATGGTCTTTCTATATTCATGCCCCAAAGATACGCAATATTCCGCTTTGTACTAGAAGTGATGGATTATTCTACCGCGAAACACATCAAACAGAGGAGACAGCCGACTGAAAAGGCCTAACACATGACGAAAAAGACTCTTTGGAAATTTCCAACTTTCTAAAAGAATTTTGTATCTTTGCATAAAATTATCCATTCAATTGACGAATAACGAATCACTTTTTAATAAAACACGTATGAGAAATTTACTTGTCTTAGCAACGTTGGGTATGTTCGTGCTTGGCTCCTGCGAGTCCAACACCCCGGAGACACCTGATACCCCAGACACACCTGACACAATTCCTGTTACCGGAATAACTCTGAATGAGTCATCTGTTTCCTTGATGGTGGGAGATACACGGCAGCTGACAGCTGAAATCCAGCCCGAGAACGCGGACAACCGGACAGTAAGCTGGGAAAGCTCCGACAACGGGACAGCGACTGTGGACGAAAGTGGACTGATAACCGCAATAGCTGTCGGCGAGGCCGTCATCACCGCCACAGTAGAGGACAAGAGCGCAACCTGCACAGTTACAGTAAGTGAACCTGCATCGGATGGCAACATCGACATGACCGGCATGAGCATTGAGGAGGTACGTGCCGCTATCGACGAGGCTCTTGCGGCCGGTTTCACCGAGCTTAGGTTCACCGGAGACTTCGCGGCACTCGGCATATCCACCACGGCGTCCCCTCTGGACAGCTCATGGATTGACAATCCCCTTATAGGCACAAACGTGGAAGTCATAGACCTGAGCGGTGTGACAGGATGGCCGGAAGTGGATGTGGACGGATTGGTTGACGGGACCGGCAATACGGCCACGGACGGAGTCTACGGCCTCCCCGCATTTGCATTCAGCGGCCTTCTGGACGGAGAGCACACCTTCCCCGAACTGAGGGAAGTCATCCTGCCGGAAGAAGTAGAGACCATCGGAAGCCAGGCTCTATGGAACAACCCCAAACTGGAGACCATCGTATGCCCGGGTGTGAAGTACGTAGGCAACCAGTGCCTTGTGTTCTGCAGATCTTTCAACTCGATAGACCTGCCCGAGGCCACCACTGTCTACACCTACGCATTCAGGGGGACAGCGCTCACGGCCATCTCACTGCCGAAGGTCGTGGATATCCATTACGGGCTTTTCATGGAATGTTCCCTGACCCGGCTTGAACTCCCGGCCGCAGGCGACTTTACGATACACGAGCATCCTCTGGCCTCCATGGGACTTGGTGAGCCTGTTTTCAATTTCGAGACCTCCTCATGCGAGCTTGTCCTGAATGCCGACAAGCACTACGGGACCGGAACAGCCTCGCCCAAGGCCGCTTCCGCCACAAACTGGTTCGAGACAGAATGGGGCAGCATTACTTTCACCGAGTAAGCATACATAACAATTTTAAAAAACTGTAAGAAATACCAAAGAATCCGGGGCTATCCCGGATTTTTTGTAAATTTGCGGCATTACTAGCAATTAAGATTATGCAGAACATAGACTCTTACGATTTCAGTGGCAAAAAGGCCATTGTGAGAGTGGATTTCAACGTTCCTCTCGACGCAGACTTCAACATCACTGACGACACACGTATCCGTGCGGCGATACCCACCCTGAAAAAGGTGCTGGCCGGCGGAGGTTCCCTTATAATAATGTCCCATCTCGGAAAACCGAAAGGACCTGCCGAGAAATTCTCCCTCAGGCACATCATCGGCCGCATAGAGGAGCTGCTGGGCACTAAGGTGCAGTTCGCTCCCGACTGCATGAAGGCCGATGAGCAGGCCGCCGCCCTCAAGCCCGGCGAAGTGCTCCTGCTCGAGAACCTGCGCTTCTACGCAGAGGAGGAGGGCAAGCCCCGCGGACTGGCCGAGGACGCCACCGAAGAGGAGAAGAAAGCCGCAAAGGCCGCAGTGAAAGAGAGCCAGAAGAAATTCACCGAGCACCTGGCTTCTTACGCGGACTGTTATATCAACGACGCATTCGGAACTGCCCACCGGGCCCACGCATCCACAGCCCTCATCGCCAAATACTTCCCCAACGACAAGATGTTCGGCTACGTGATGGAGGGTGAGATCAAGGCCATCGACAAGGTACTGGACAATCCTCAGAGACCTCTGACCGTTATCCTCGGAGGTGCGAAAGTATCATCGAAGATAGGAGTAATAGAGCATCTGCTCGGTCTCGCTGACAATATGATCGTATGCGGAGGAATGGTGTTTACATTTATGAAGGCGCAGGGAGGCTCTATCGGAAAATCACTCGTGGAAGACGACCAGCTCCAGCTGGCTCTCGATACCATTGCCAAGGCCAGGGAGAAAGGAGTCAGGCTGTATTTCTCCGATACCGTAGTCGCAGCAGACGCTTTCGACAACAATGCCCGCACACAGATATGCCCGGCAAACGCCATTCCTGACGGATGGATGGGCATGGATGCCGCTCCTGAATCCATTGAAGAATGGAAAAAAGTGCTGCTTGAGTCCAGGACCATCCTCTGGAACGGTCCCGCCGGAGTATTCGAGATGCCCAATTTCGCACACGGCACCAACGCCATCGCCGGGATACTTGCCGAGGCCACCGCAAAAGGTGCCTTCACCCTCGTGGGCGGCGGAGACTCCGTAGCTGCTGTGACCCAGATGGGCTATGCCGACAAGGTAAGCTATGTGTCCACCGGAGGAGGTGCCATGCTCGAATTCTTAGAGGGAAAAGAACTCCCGGGCATCAAAGCCATCCGCGAATAACGGGTAGACGATGAAAGAACAGTTAGAAAGTCTCAACGCGATATCGATAAACTTTGGCCAGAACGGGATGCTGATTGTCAACATCCTGCTGGCCTTTATCATGTTCGGGGTAGCCCTGGGCATCAAGCTGGAGACCTTCAAGAACGTATTCCGCCATCCCAAGTCCATCATCACCGGTATTCTCCTGCAGTGGGTTGCCCTTCCGGCCGTGACATTCCTGATCTGCATGGCATTGAATCCGTGGATTACCCCGATGGTGGCCCTCGGCATGATACTGGTAGCCTCCTGCCCGGGAGGCAACATCTCCAACTTCATATCCTCCCTGTCGAAGGGCAACGTAGAGCTGTCCGTGAGCATGACCGCCGTGACCACGGTATTTGCCCCACTGATAACCCCGCTCAATTTCTATATCTGGGGCACGCTATATTACAGTGCGATAAGTGTTTCAGGCGAGATTCCCAGACTGGTCATTCCCTTCCTGCCCATGCTCTGGCAGATACTCCTGCTGCTGGGCATCCCCATTGTCCTGGGAATGCTCTTCGCCCGGTATTTTCCCAACGCCACAAAAAAGATTACAAAGCCGGCGCAGATGCTCTCCATCCTGCTGTTCCTGGTAATGGTCGTGGCATCGTTCGCCCAGAATTTCCAGCTGTTCATCGACAATATCATCTTCATATTTTTCATCGTCCTGATACACAACGCAGCCGCATTTGCGACAGGATACTTCGGGGGAATGGCGGGCCGGCTGCCGCTCAAGGACCGCCGCTCAGTGACCATCGAGGTCGGCATCCAGAACTCCGGCCTGGGACTGGTGCTGCTGTTCAACCCGGCCATCTTTCCGCCTGAGATATGGCACGGACACTACGGCGGAATGCTCTTTGTAACAGCCTGGTGGGGCATCTGGCATATCATCGCGGGACTCACGCTGGCAGCCATCTTCCGCAGGCATCCCCTTCCGGAGGACAATGTCAAGGCGGCAGCATAATTTTCAAGGACAATGAGCAAGAAGGAAAACAGGAAAATACAGGACTTCGACGGACTCTACGCCTTTCTGCGGCACTACGTGGACTTTATGCTGCGGATGGCGTACCGCAGGATAAAATACGTGGGGCTGGAGAAGGTCCCCGCCGACGGGGCCGTCATCTATGCCCCCAACCACACCAACGCCCTGATGGACGCGCTGGTCATCCTGGCGATGGACCGCAAGCAGAAAGTATTCGTGGCCAGGGCCGACATCTTCAGGAACCCCAAGGTCGCCAAGATCCTCCGCTTCCTGAAAATCATGCCCATCATGCGCATCCGAGACGGCATGGACGAGGTGCGCAAGAACACCGAAATCATCCACAAAAGCGTGGACGTCCTTCTGGACAAAGTGCCTTTCTGTATCCTGCCCGAGGGCCGGCACCAGGCCAAGCACTCCCTGCTGCCCCTGTCCAAGGGCATCTTCCGCATTGCCTTAGAGGCCGAGGAACTCATGGACGGCCGCCTGCCCCTGTACATCGTGCCGGTCGGCCTGGAGTACGGCAACTTCTTCCGCTTCCGCTCCACCGTCCTGGTCCAGATAGGCGACCCCATAAACATCAGCGAATACCTCCGGGAGCACGCCGGCCTCACCCAGCCCGAGGTGATGAACCTGATGAAGGACGACCTGACCGAGCGAATGAAGGAGGTAATCCTCTACATCCCCGACGACGAGTACTACGACGCCACCCTCGACACCTGCGCCGCCGTCATCAACCAACAGGTGGATGCCTGGAGGAAGGAGCATCCGCAGGAGCGCCGCCACGCCCTCACCACCCGCTTCGCAGCCAACAAGATGACCCTCGGACAGATTGCCCGCCTGCGTACTGACGAGCCTGAGAAAGCAGCCGGACTGCTGGACAAGGCCTCGGCGATACACAGAGAACGCACTGCAAGGGGCATCAGCATGAGTTCTGTGACGGCCAGGCATCCGTTCTGGTCCAGGCTGCTGAAAGTGCTGATTCTCCTGGTCACCCTGCCCTACACCTTACCGGCGGCAGTCCTCAACCTGCCGATTACAGGGGTCTCCGCATTTCTTTTCACAAAGATGAAGGACCGGGCGTTCTTCAACTCCATACGCTTCGTGATGACACTCGTACTCTGGCCACTGCTGCTGATTATCTACGCTGTAGTCCTCTACTGCACCCTGCCGTGGGAATGGGCCTTAGGTACCTCGCTCGCCCTCATACCCGGCACTGTCGCCGTACAGGAAGCCTGGCGGCTCCTCCGCCTGACAGTCTCGGACATCAAGCTGCTCTGCGCCCCGGGACTGCGCCACGCCATCCGCGAGCTGAGACTCCGCTACACAGATATTGTTTCTGCAGCCGAATAATGGAATAATGAGACTCACTCCTATAATATGCGCCTGCACGGCAGCCCTCCTGCTCTGCTCCTGCCGTACAGACCTTCCCGATGCCGCAACGGACGGGCCGGACAGCCTGTACACGGCCGCGCATATTGAGAAGATAGCTCTCGATCAGCCGGAAGAGGCGCTGGCACTGCTCGACGAGGCGGAAGAACAGCGGCTGCTCAGCCCATTTGAGATCAGCGATCTGCGCTGCCTCGTCTATCACAACGGACTGTCGCACTACAGGACGGCCTACACCCATGCACTCAAGGCATACAACGACCCCGAGGCCCGGAACCATCCCGAAAAGTTCCTGTCGCTGATGGCCATCATGGCGGAGGAATGTCACAACAACGGCGATTACCCTCAGAGCGTGGACTACTGTGCCGAAGGCCTGGAACTGTGAACTGTCCCCCAAAAGTTGGACACAAAAGCAACTTTATGAGCAAAAAGTATACACTGGAAGAAAAGCTGCGAGTAATCGAGCTTTACAAGAGAGGCCTGGGGAACCGAATGATAAGCAGGGAAACAGGCTGTGAGCGCAGTGCCGTCAAATGGTGGCTAAGGCAGTTCAGGACGCACGGGGAGTCGTATTTCATAGAGAGATGCATTCCCCGGACATATGACGACACCTTTAAGGAAAGCGTAGTGCGCGAGGTTCTGGAAAAAGGCTTATCTTTGCATTCAGCCGCGACGAAATTCGGCATCAATAGGGAATTGGCACGAAACTGGACCCGACTCGTCAAAGAAGGCGGCTATGAGTCCCTGATGAAGAAACGAAAAAAGAATTATTGATAATCTGTCCAACTTTTGGGGGACAGTTCAGTCGGAAAGGAGGGATACTGATCTGAAAAATTTGGAGAACTCCAAAATACTTCCTATTTTTGCTTTACAAAAGCATCGCTATACTTTCCTGTATAGTTTAGCCGCTCCAGTAGCGGCTTTTGTTTTTGCCTTTTAATATAAATTTGAGGAAGATATGGGACAGAGGAGAGTAACATTCTACATTGACGGCTTCAACTTCTATTATGGGCTGAGAAGAATGATGAATATAGATAAAAATTGGAGGCGATTCTACTGGATAGACATCGTCAGACTTTTCGAACAATTCTTAGGCCCGGACCAATTGTTAAATAAGGTTGTTTACTTCACAGCATCTCCTCTTGACCCAGAGAAAAACAGCCGCCAAAGTGCTTTTCTAAATGCCAATACATTATTACATCCGGATAAATTCGAAGTTGTGCGCGGCAAATACATCAAGAAAACAATACAGTGCCCTAACTGCAACACAGCTATCAGCAGGCCGGAAGAGAAAAAGACAGATGTAAATCTATCCGTAAGAATGATGGGTGACTGCTTTAACGACCTCACAGACATACTTGTTCTTGTCAGTGCAGACTCAGACCTGATACCTCCTTTGGATTTTATACTTCATAACTTCAAAAATAAAAAATTCAAAGTTTATTTTCCTCCTTCAAACAACAGTTTTGATATCAACAACTATATGAAAGCACATAAATCATCTGTCGTCCGCCTGGATGCCAATGCGACAAAATTCAAGAACAGCATCATGCCTGACACCGTTGCCGCAGGAAACAAAAATTACACAATCCCTGATAAGTGGAAATAACATCACATTAATGAAAATAGGACTTTTTATCCCCTGCTTTGTCAACGCCGTGTACCCGTCGGTGGGCGTGGCGTCGTACAAGCTGCTGAAAGCGCTGGGGCTCGACGTGGACTATCCCGTCGGGCAGACCTGCTGCGGGCAGCCAATGGCCAACGGCGGATTCGAGAAGGACGCCGCTCCCCTGGCCCGCCGCATGGAGGAGCTTTTCAGCGGCTATGACTACGTGGTAGGACCCTCAGGAAGCTGCGTGGCCTTCGTCAAGGAGCATTATCCCGACATTCTGCACAAGGAGGCCCACGAGTGCCTCGGCAGCAGCATCTACGAGATCTGCGAGTTCATCCACGACGTGGTGCGGCCCTCTGAGCTGCCCCGGGCGTATTTTCCCCACAAGGTAAGCATTCACAACAGCTGCCACGGACAGCGGCTGCTCGGACTGGCGTCGCCCTCGGAGCTGAATGTCCCGCATTATTCCAAGCTCAGGGACCTGCTGTCCCTCGTGCGCGGTGCGGAAGTTTTCGAGCCCTCCCGGGTGGACGAGTGCTGCGGCTTCGGAGGCATGTTCTCCATAGAGGAGCCGGCCGTCTCCGCCTGCATGGGCACCGACAAGGTCCGCGACCATATTTCCACCGGAGCCGAATACATCACCGGAGCCGACTCCTCCTGCCTGATGCACATGGAGGGCATCATCAAGAGGCAGAAACTCCCCATAAAGACCATTCACATAGTAGAGATACTGGCCTCGGGCCTGTAACATTCCGAACAAGACATGAGCACACATTCGAAAGCAGCCGAAAAGTTCATAGCCGACAAGGAGAGGACCGCATGGCACAACCAGGCCCTGTGGTTCGTCCGCGAGAAAAGGGACCGCATGGCCCGGTCCGTCCCCGAATGGGAGGCCCTGCGGGAGGCGGCGGCCCGCACCAAGATACACACCATCACACATCTGGCCCATTACCTCGAGATGTTCGAGCGCAACGCCACTGCCAACGGCATACACGTACACTGGGCCAAGGACGCCCAGGAGCACAACGAGATAGTCTACGGCATCCTCAAGGAGCACGGAGTCAGGCACCTGGTCAAGAGCAAGTCCATGCTCGCCGAGGAATGCGGCCTGTCCCCCTACCTGGAGGAGCGCGGCATCGAGGCCGTAGAAAGCGACCTCGGAGAGCGCATCATGCAGCTTATGCACCGGCCGCCCAGCCACATAGTCCTTCCGGCCATACACGTCAAGAGGCAGGAAGTGGGTGAGCTCTTCGAACGCGAGATAGGCACAGAGCACGGCAACAGCGACCCGACCTACCTCACCCACGCCGCCAGAGAACACCTGCGCGACAAGTTTCTCCATGCCGACGCGGCCATGACCGGAGTCAATTTCGCCGTAGCCTCGTCCGGAGCCTTCGTCGTATGCACCAACGAGGGCAACGCCGACATGGGCACCTCCTTCCCCAAACTGCATATAGCCATCATGGGCCTCGAGAAAGTGGTTCCCGACTACGACGCCCTCGCCATATACCACCGGCTGCTCGCCCGCTCCGCCACAGGACAGCATTCCACCACCTACACCACACACTACAAACGGCCCGTAGAAGGCCAGGAGATGCACATCGTCATCGTGGACAACGGCCGCAGCCGGATACTCGGCAACCCCGTCCACCGCAACATGCTCAAATGCCTGCGCTGCGGAGCCTGCATGAACACCTGCCCCGTCTACCGCCGTTCCGGAGGCTATTCCTACTCCTACTTCATCCCCGGACCGCTGGGCATCAACCTCGGGATGCTCGCCGACCCCAAACAGTACAGCGGCAACGTCTCCGCATGCAGCCTCTGCATGTCCTGTTCCAATGTCTGCCCCGCCAAGATCGACCTCGGAGAGCAGATCTACTCCTGGAGGCAGGAACTCGATTCCCTCGGACTGGCCAATCCGGTCAAGAAGGGCATCGTCAAGGTGCTCAACACCGCCCTGCGCAGTCCCGGCATGTTCCATTTCTGCATCAAGGCAGGACGGCTCGGAGAGAAAATAGCCCCGCACGCCCTGCTGTACTGCGGTGCCAACGCCTGGGGCCGCGACCGCGAGCTGCCGGAATTCACCTCCCGCACATTCGAACAGATCTGGAAAGAAGAGCTGTCCTCCTCTGCCCCGGCCGGCCAGGGCAAATCCGAGGAGAGCGGGAAATAACAGTTTTACAGTAAAACAAGCATCTACGACATGAGCAGCAAGGAAACAATATTCGAGGCCCTCAAGGCCAATAGCCCCGCACCCGTAGAAAGAGGGCCGCTGGGATTCACCCCCATGACATTCGAAGACCCTCTGGCAGAGTTCCGGGAAAGGGTCGTGAAGGCCGCCGCAGCCCGCTGCTTCCTGCTGGAGGAAGGCCGGTCTGCTGCCGACGCAGTAGCCGAGATTGTCCGCCGGACATACCCCGATGCCAGGCGGATAGCCTCCAACCTGCCAGAAGCCGCTGCCTGCGCCACCTTCAACCCCGACGAGCTGGAAGATCCCCGCGATCTCGCCGGCACCGATGTCGCCATAGTCCGCGGAGCCTTCGGAGTAGTCGAGAACGGCGCCGTCTGGATACCCCGCGCATTCCGGCACAAGGCCATGCTCTTCATCCCCGAGGCCCTCGTCATCCTGCTGGACAGAAAGCAGATAGTGAGCAACATGCACGAAGCCTACGCCCGAAAGGACTTCGACACCTACGACTTCGGCAGCTTCATCGCCGGCCCCTCCAAGACCGCTGACATCGAGCAGGCCCTTGTCATCGGCGCCCACGGTCCCCGCGATGTCTCCGTCATCCTCCTGTAGCCAGCGCTCCTCCTATCCCGGATACTGCTTGCGCGGAGATGAATGTAACGGTAAGTGCAGGAGCAGGGCATTTTTATAAGCATCAGATTTAGAGCACATTGAAAATACAACGGGAATCTTTCGGAGGCTCAGAAGTGTCCGAAAAGTTCTCGTCATATTACAGAGCAATTGATATCCAGCTCTTTACAAAAACAAACTGCCGCAGTACTTACCGTAAATGGTATACTCCCCATACTAGTAGTAGTCATAGCGCAACGGCACCGAATCGCGGGAAACGGTGCTAATCGCCGCTGTCTTCAGTGCTGTCGCTTTCATCGGCATTGTCTGCTTTTTCGGATTCTTTCTTACGGACATCGGACCAGCTGAGATTCGGAAAGGCCTTAAAAAATTCAACGATAACGTTTTCAGATGAATTACTCTCACTAAGGCACACTATCACTGCGTTGTACTGCGGCAGCACATGTATCGTCTGTCCCAGGATTCCCACAGCCATATATCCTCCCGTAACATACGAGCCTTCCCAATGGCCTCCGCGTCCGTCCTTCTCATAGAAATAATACACTCTTTTGTCTTCCGGCACACCCAGTTCATCGAAACGCGCAACCACTTCCAGAGAATCGGAGAATGACTGCGTAGCAGTATCGGCTCTCATGATGTACTCTTCATCCGGATACCAGCCATACGAATAGGCATACTGTATGGACAGTCCTTCCTTGTCCCAGCATTTTTCCACCCAAGCCGTATCCAGTATCTGCACTCCGTTCCAATTGCCCTTGTTGAGGTACAGCCTCCCTATCTTGGCCAAATCCCTTGCACAGGTATTGATGCCTGCGTATGCCTTGGGAGAGCAGTGCTTCGCGTCGTCCAGACTGATATAGGCGTCGTACTCCATGCCGAGCGGCTTCCAGATCTTCTCCTCCATGTATTCCGCATAGCTCCGCCCGGTAGCCCGCTCAATCAGGACTCCGAGGATAGCCGTGGTCATACTGCTGTAATAGTGACTGTCGCCCGGCTCCCCATTGAACCTGAGATTGCGTATCTGCTTCTCCTGATTGACCCCATAGTACAGACGGGCCATCGCAGTAAACGGGTTAGGCGCGTATGTCTCCTTGAATTTCAGACCGGCACGCATGTTCAGCAGATGCTCCACAGTCAGCTTACTGAACATAGGGTCGGCATCCCTCAGCTCCGGGATGTAATCCGTCACCGGATCGTGCACGCTCTTGATGTAACCTTCCCGGACTGCCACTCCGCACAGCATGGACGTCAGCGACTTGGATACCGAAAAGATGGTCGTCACACTCGAGGTGTCCAGTCCCTTGTAATAATGCTCGAATTTTATCGTGTCGTTCTGCACTACGACAATAGATACTGTCGAGGTGTGCTCCCTCATGACGGAATCCGCTGTACGGTAAATCAATGTATCTACACCGTCAATCCTTATCCACTGCTCACGATAGAGATCCATAATCCGGTCCTCCGGTGCCTGCTCGGCAAAGCGCCAGACCGTATCGCCACGGTGTATCGTATCCCTCGGGAATGCATCGATGTCGTAAATGTCCTGCACCCCGTAATGAACCAGCCGGTGAAGGACACAGGAAGGCAGCATCAGAACGGCCGCTGCCGCTGTCAGTAGAATCAGGAGTTTTTTCATGTCTTTAGTCGCTGAAACGTTAATGCTCCATAATCTACAACAACCATGCCTTTTCTTACAACTTATTGATTGTCAATTATCTGACCAGTTATCCAAATTCCCTTATTGTATATTATTCATACACAAAGTGTCTAATTTTTTGAAATGATCAATACATAAGACCCTCCGGATGACCTTCCCTGAATTTGGTTGTCACTTTTAGAGCTGCGTCAGATGTCGAGGGTGAGTTCGACGGGACAATGGTCCGAGCCGAAGACCTCATTGTGGATAGCCGCTCCCAGCAGCTTGGGCTGAAGGCGGTTGGATACGAGGAAATAATCGATGCGCCACCCGGCGTTCTTCTCGCGGGCCTTGAATCGGTAGGACCACCAGGAATAGGCGCCCTCGGTGTCGGGGTAGAAATGGCGGAAGGTATCGGTGAATCCGGCGGCGAGCAGGTCAGAGAACTTACCGCGCTCCTGGTCGGTGAATCCGGCATTCATCCGGTTGGTCTTCGGGTTCTTCAGGTCGATCTCCTTGTGGGCCACATTCAGGTCGCCGCAGACGATGACTGGCTTGACGGCATCCAGGCGCAGCAGGTAGGCGCGGAACTCGTCCTCCCAGGTCATGCGGTAGTCCAGCCGCCGCAGCTCATCCTGCGAGTTGGGCGTATAAACCGTTACCAGATAGAACTCCGGCATCTCGAGGGTAATCACACGGCCCTCGGTATCGTGCTCCTCCAGCCCGAGTCCGTAAGTAACCGACAACGGCTCATGGCGCGAGAATATCGCAGTCCCCGAGTAGCCCTTCTTCTGAGCGTAGTTCCAGTACGAGCGGTAGCCCTCGAAGGCCAGGTCCAGCTGTCCCTCCTGCATCTTGGTCTCCTGCAGGCAGAAAAAGTCCGCGTCCAGTGCCCGGAAAGAGTCCTCGAAACCCTTGCCGCAGCAGGCCCTCAGGCCATTCACGTTCCATGAGATGAATTTCATTTGCATATCTGCTTAATTGTTACTCAGACAAAGATAGGTAAAATTCTCTTCTCTCAGAAGTACAGACACAGTCACTTCATCTGATTACATATGGCATCTATTTAGACGATTATCCGCAGCCGTAAACCAGCGCCGCAGGCAGTCACCGCCTATCTGTTATCTATATGACCTCATAAATACTTGGCACCCAGCGCAATAACCAAAACAACCAACTACAGACAGCTGGTAGTAGTGTAGGTGGTGGGACGGATTTATTGATGAAAATTTGGTTTATAAAATAAATCAGTTTATATTTGCGCCGTAGACAAAGAGAGGAGACAGGCGCACCTCTTCTTTTTGCAGAATTTAGTTTATTTTTTAAAGTATTTTAAAGCAATGGAAAACAACTTCGACAAAAACGGACTTTCGGTAGAAAAGTCATTGGAAATCATCTCTGAAGCAATCAACAACAGTCAGCGGGACTTTCAGCGGCGCGGCGGGACGGCAATGCTCATATGGGGAACGACCGTAATCCTCGTATCCGGTATCGTCCTGCTTGGACTGACACTTTCGGACAACAATCATCTGTGGAACCTGGCATGGTTTCTGATTCCCTTCATCGGCTGGTTCGTGAATCACCTGGTATTCAAACGCATCGAGAGCAAGGGGAAGGGCGAGAATTTCGTGTCTAAGTCCGTGGGCATCGTATGGGGCATATTCGGAATCCTGGCAATAGCCGTCGGCATCATGGCGTTCTTCATCCCCATACCGACAAACGGGGTCATAATACTGCTTCTTGGCATGGCCGGTGCAGTCACCGGGGTCCTCTGCAGCTCATGGACCGTATTCATTCTCAGCATTATCTGCGGAATAGCTGGACTGCCCTGCGACTACTTTCTGAATGTACCCACTCCGCTGATCATGGCCTTCGCAGCACTGATGACACTGGTCATCCCCGGCCTGATATTCAACCGTCAAAACCGTAAACTACAGTAACAGCCATGGGAGAATTTGCAAAACTCGACCCGCTGCTGCACTCTGAACTGCGTCTGGCCGTCATGTCCACCCTGCTGACCATGGAAGAGGCCGACTTCGTGTACCTACGCGAGGCCACCGGAGCCACTGCCGGCAATCTGAGCGTGCAGATCGACAAACTCTCCGAGGCGGGGTACATCACTGTCGAGAAAGGGTTTGCGGGGAAGAAGCCGCGGACGGTGTGCAGGATTACGGAGACGGGGGCGCGGGCTTTCGCTGCATACGTAGAGGCCTTGAAGTCATATCTGCACTGAGTGCAGATATGACTTCGGCTTTGCTTTATCTACCCATCCCCTAACCCCTTCCAAGGAAGGGGCTTCGGTCGCTGACGCTCCGGGCACTGAGTGCAGATATGACTTCGCTCTCGCTCCATCTACCCATCGCCCGAATATACTGAAGATTTACCGTAAGTACTGACGCACCCTATTTTTACAAACAACTAATATTCAAAGCATTCTCAACCCAACGAGAATCTTTCGCGCTCTCACAACCCACCGTGAAGCACACCCCTCTTCCTTAACACTCTGACTTTCGAACGATTACAAAAAGGCCCCGCGTCTCTGCTTACCGTAAATTCTTCCAGCCATGTCCTGCCATACATCCTGACCTACGCATCAATAACTCTAATAATATTCGTACTCGACAAAATCGCACTGACACCACCAAGGAGAGATGACGAACCACTTCACCACATTGCCCCTGTCATCGTATTCTATTTTGATTTCCTTCTTAATCGAAAATGGAATCACACCATCTTCTGACTCTTCAATACGGACGAGCCAACCGTTGGCATCATAGGTCTCTCTGATTTTCTTATTGGCTGGATAAGAGCTGCTTTGAATGATAGAGGTGGTACGGACATAGGGCGCAGCATTCAGACTGTCCGCATATTCGTATTCTGCAACACATTCCGTCCCATCATAACCATCGTATATGTACGAACGGATGACTCTGCCTGCATCATCATATCGGTCAAGCCGGTTGTAGTACAACTGACTGTCGCCATAGCACACCGTTATATTCCTACGGTTATGACTGCGATAACCGTTATAACTTACAACTGCGTATATGGAATCAGCCAACGTAGACCCCTCATCCAATGTCGTATAACCCGTCATTCTGCCGAACCGGTCATAGGTCCACCACTCCTCTGTCCTTACCTCTTCTCCCTCATAATTAATATGGACCATACTCCTGCGGACCGGATACTTTCCGGCATATTCTATCCTATACTTGAAATACAGGCTGCTGTCCTTTCTCACCACTCCCGTAATGTCCAGGATATTGTCCTCGTACCGATAGCTGATCCACACTCCGGGATTGGAGGTAATACGTCCAAGTGTGTCATAGGTATATTCATACCGGCCGCCGCGCTTGTAATCCAGGACAAGATTACCGAGACTGTCCTGATGAGCTGCATATGAGCTGTCGGCCATCATTCTCACACCTCTGTAGACTTCATCCGCCTCCATGAAGTACAGGGGATTGTGGTCACGGTTATTCTGCATCTTGTATATTATCAGCTCTGATTCCGGGACCGGCGTCTGCGCAGATACGGCGAGCATAGATAAAGGCAATAATATTGCGACTGCAAAAAACAACTTTACTGAATTCATCATATCTATCTACTTTTGTTCTGTAACGAAAATGATTTTTCATAAATAGGTCTGTTTGAAATTCCCTGCAATTTATGAAATTCCCTGCAATAATATTTTAACGGGCATCTGAAATCCGCTCCTCTTTCATTCCTCTTTCCGAGCCAACATCCTCAAACACACTCGACGTGCCGGGGATTCTATTAAATTTGCACGGTGAATAGCACGCACAACAATACCATGAGACAGATATTGACAGATAATCACAACGGCCTGCTGCGGTATGAGATAGCCCCGGAGGTGACGGCGTTCTCCCCGCTGAGGGACGCCGTGCTGCCGATGAGGGTGGTGCAGGCGCATCAGGTACATGGGGACCGGGTGGCCGTGGTGACTTCGGCCGACACGACTCGAGAAGAGCTGGAGGGCTATGACGCGCTGGTAACTGACGTGCCGGGTGTGGCGATAGGGGCCCGGACGGCTGACTGCATACCGGTACTGATGTACGATCCGGTACACAGGGCAGTAGCGGCAGTTCATTCCGGATGGAAGGGTACTGTGCTGAAAATCGCAGCGAAGGCCCTGTCTGTGATGGCTTCCAAGTATGGCACCCGCGCCGCCGACATCCTGGCGGTAATCGGTCCCGGCATCGGTCCGGACAGCTTCCAGGTAGGCCCGGAAGTCACCGAAGCCTTCCTCGCCGCCGGATTTCCTGAGACATGGTCCCGGCCGTCACTGCCGATAAAGCATAGCACCGATGGATCTGAGAAAACGGGAACTGTCACGTGCTCACATTCTTCCACCACCCAGCCGCATACAGGGGAAGACGCATCATTCACGCAACATTCATCCGGCCCTGTTCACAACTTCCCCCTGGTAATCACCGGCAGCACAGAATCTTCACCAATCGACAACCACACAATCCGCCTTATCACCGACCGCGGCCCGCGCATCCCCGGCTCCATGTCCGGCGGCCTCCACATCGACCTCCCCCAGGCCGTCCGTCTGACCCTCATCCGGACCGGTGTCCACGACGCCAACATCCTAATCTCCGGCATCGACACCTACACCCACCCCGGCTTCTTCTCAGCCCGCCGCGAAGGCCCCTCCTGCGGCCGTACCGTCAACACCATCATGCTCAATCCCTGAGTTTCCTGCTGTACAGCCCACACGACCGGGTAGAACCGGCAGACAGCCAGCGTCTGGAAAGACATACAAACACCCGCATCCGAACCCATGAACGAATTACCGTAAGTACTGACGCACCCCATTTTCATAATCAACTATTTCTCACAACATTACCGATACAACGAGAATCTTTCGCGCCTTCACAACCCACCGGCAAGCACACCCCTCTTTCTTAACCCTCTGACTTCTGAGCGATTACAAAAAGTACCCGCGTCCCTGCTTACCGTTGTTGCACAGCCAGAATATAATCCCTAACTTTGAGGCAATCATTAACCGATAGTAGCGAAAGATTATGGAGCAGGAGAAACATTTCCGGCACATCTGCACAGCCGGACTGGAAAAGGAAATCATTTTCAAGACTGACGCCGATTACATTTTCGGGATGAACAGCATTCCGGTATGCATGGCTGACAAAGACATATCCATGCACGCTTTCTGTCTGATGGACAACCACGTCCATTTCATAGCCCACGGTACTGAAGAGGATTGCGGCGGGTTCATCAAGGCCTACCGGAAGCGACTTTTCACCCTGGCCGATATGAGCCGCGCAGACATCGGCATGAAAGAAATTG
The DNA here is from genome assembly GCA_944326255.1 of uncultured Bacteroidales bacterium. GTDB lineage: Bacteria > Bacteroidota > Bacteroidia > Bacteroidales > UBA932 > Coprenecus. Next base: position 71,829 of record CALVDG010000001.1, on the reverse strand, counting down.
ACGATACCGAGTACCTTAAACGGGCGATTGCCTACGTTTTGCGCAACCCTCCCGCAGCCGGACTGGCCGTTCTCCCGATGCATTACCGATGGAGCTCCGGTCCTTTGTATTTCAACGACGGCAACACGCTGACAGTCAACCGGCCGGTCACAGATATCGCGCATATGAGCAAGCGGCGGCAGCAGAAACTGTTCCGTACCCGCGGACAGCTGCCGGGACACTACACCGTAACGGCCGACGGACTCATCTGCCCTAGATGCTACGTTGACTACCGCGCCGTCGAGGAGATATTCCGCAGCCCCGTCAGGATGCTCTACTTCCTCTCGCGCAACGACAGTATGGAGATGGAGCTGACATCCGGAATCCTACGGCGGGCCCGCTACACTGACAGCGAGATGGCCTCCACCGTCACGAACCTCTGCAGCGAAATATTCAGCAAACCTTCTCCCGATGCACTCAGTATAGACGAGAGATATCACCTGGCCGACATCCTCCGCAAACAATACGGCCTGGGCATCAAGCAACTGGCACGCCTCACCCATACCAGCATAAGCCTGCTCGGACAAGTCTTCCACCACGGCCAAAGCAGTCCCGATTACAGCAGCACGAGTCAAAACAGCCAGACTAGAACAACACAGGCCGACACACGTCAGGCCAGACCCGTCAAAAACTGCCAGGACAGCCCGCAGCAAGCATGGCTCAGAGCCGCCTGTTCCAGCAACGGTAAGACGTGACGCACCCCTATTTTGCAAAACACTGACATTCAGAACAATGCTAGTCAAGCATGATCTTTCCGCCCCCTCACAACATCCCGAAAAAATCACACCCTTACCGTAACACGCTGATCACTGAGTGTTTGCAAAAACACCCTGCTGCACTGCTTACCATTGCCAGATGGTATGGGCAAGATTGCAGAACAGGGATACTCCCGGCTATCTCTGGACCCACGGATTGGTCACAGGACGCGGGCGAGATTGCGGAACAGCGCGTCGGGAATGTCGGCCGAGGCAGTGCGGAAACCGGCATTGCCGTTGACCTCGCAGACCTTGAAGCCGCCGGTATATGCCGACACGCATGAAGGGTCTTCAGAATGAGAGACGGCAGAGCAATCGGCAAGGGCACCGACATCACCGTCGAACAGCAGGTCCACCCCCGCAAAGAAGAGCCCGCAGGCACGGGCAGCGGCCACAGCGAGAGAGGCGGCGGCGGGAGGCAGCGGAATCTGACGGAAGGAGCCCCCGGCGGCGAAATTGGACTTGAAGCTCAAGGGATTGTACCGCAGCACATGCCCGGCGACCTCATCCCCCGTCACCCACACCCGGATGTCCCGTCCGCTGCTCGTGGCCACGAACTCCTGCAACACAGGCACACAGCCGCGGCGGACCTCCTCCGGCGTCTCCCCGAACTCGCTGACCCCCCGGGACAATGCCTCCAGGCGCAGAGCCTCCTCCCGCCGGCACGCCTCCAGCGCGGAACGGTATTCCAGGGCATCGCGGACGAGGAAGACATTCTCCCCCTTCGACCCGAAATTGAGCTTGAGGATAAATGGAAATGCGTTCCCGCTCCGGACCTTCTCTGGGGACAATGCCTCCGGCACCGGCACCCCGGCAGCGGCCAGGACCTCCCCGCAGCGGAGCTTGTCCCGGCAGAGGATCATCGCCTCGGGGGCATTCAGCACCGGCACACCCTGAGCCCCGTACCACCGCGACAGGGCGATATTGTACCCCCGCATCAGCACAAAATCCGGCTTCCAGGCCGGAGCGCCCGCGGGAGCCTCAGCCGCCGGAGCGTCGTAGAACAGCACCTCGACCGACATCCCGTGGCGGGCGGCCGCCTCCCGAAACCAGCCGAAAGCATTGTTTCCCCGGGGAGTAGTCGAGGGGTATATCAGCAGACCTCTTTTTTCCATAACGCGAAAATATTGAAAATAATCGCTGCCTGTGAAATTTATCAAGATATTGTCCTGGAAGAGCAAATTAATTTGTTCTTCCAAGACTTCTGCGTATTTTTGGCCCATGGCCACAAATACTGTTGCGCCTCGGCAATGAAATTTGAACAAGTTCAATTTGCATTGCTCTCGGCTTCTGCGTATTTTTGCCGCCCACTATAAAAGACACACAACACCGATTAACTCAGCTACACCATGCACCTCAAGGCCACCATCCTCACCCTGATCCTGACCGCCGCTGCATGCATCAGTTCCTCTGCGGCCACCGACACACTCAGCACCGTAACAGATGACCGGAAGGACAGCAAGCTTGCCCGTTTCCTTTCGGAAAAGGTAAGCGTAAGCGGCTATGCCCAGGCCGGATACCAGTACGACACCTACGACATGGCGCATGAAGGGGCCTTCAACAAGTTCAATCTGTACAGGGCAATGATCATCGCCGACATCAAGCCGATCAAGCATCTGGACCTCTACTTCATGGCCGACGTGTCCAAATTCAAGCTGCACGAACTGTTCATCCGATACAACCCGGTCGATGCGTTCTACATCAGGCTCGGACAGTACAAGACCCCATTCACGATTGAGAGCAATATGTCTCCCTCCGTCCTGGAAATAATAAAAGGCGCCCAGGCAGTCCAGTACCTTGCAGGTATCGACGGTTCGGACGCATGTTTCGGAGGAGGAGCCGGCAGGGATCTGGGTCTGGAAGTAGGAGGCGCATTTCTGAAAATAGGAAAGGACAACCGCAATCTGATAGAATACAGAGTAGGTATCTTCAACGGAGAACCGTTCAACACGGCCGAGACAAACAACCGAAAGGACGTGGTGGCAAGCCTGGCTCTCAGACCTGCGAGCATACTCAAGCTGCACGGTTCAGTCTATATCGGGGAAGGGACGGCAAAGACGGACAGTCCCTATGGAAGTTTCAAGGCCGGGGAGACATACCGGAGGGACAGATGGAGCGCAGGACTGGAACTGAAGGCAGGGCCGGTATATCTCCGAAGCGAATACATGGAAGGTCTCGACGCATCCGTCCGGAGCCGGGGCGCATACGCCACACTGACCGGATCGCCCGCAAAATTTCTGGACATAGTGGCATCGGTGGATTATCTGGACCGGAATATTGCCCTGAACGACTGGCAGTGCAACTACATCTTCGGACTTCAGTGGAACATCTACCGCAAATGCCGTCTTCAGGCGCAGTACGTCTACCAGCAGCGGTCCAAGGACAGCCAGGGTATCTACAGCGGCATCCCCTCCTCGCACATGATCATCACGCAACTTCAAGTCGGCTTCTGATGCGCAACATCAACGGTAAGCAGGCGAGCACTCATTTTTCAGAAAGGCTTGTAAATTAAGATATTCCAAAAGCAACGAGTATCTTTCGTCGGTTTTCAGACCACCCAGAAGCACACGTATTTTTGTAACTTACTGATCAGAGAGTGTTTACAAAACACCCCGCTGCAGTACTTACAGTTAGCGGATATATGCGGCCTGTCACCTGCCATTCAAATCAAGTACCCTCAACGGCTACAACGGCAACGTCATAAAAATTATCTCATTTTCCGGATAAGGTCTGTCGATCGGAGATGCCAGAAATATCAACTCATCCCGGTCGTAACCCAAAAACGTCACGAAATCCCATCTGTCCGCAAAACCATCAAAGAGCCCCATCAGATATAACGTATGAGTATCCTGATCCACGATAAAATTAGATGTTTCTCCATTAGCATACTCATCATCCGGCATAGCCCAGACTCTTTCCATAAGGCCGCAGGCATATCTGTCTCCGATGACTACCGGAGACCTCAGATAAAGATTTTCATACTCAGAAAGAGCCTTGACATCCAGGTCCAGTCTGTATTCCTTGACAATATGACCGTCAAACCGATCCAGCAGATATACTCTCGGCGGATGAACACTGTTCACCATATAGCCTTCTGCAACATTCTGAAACTTCGGCACACCGACATACATCTTCCTTTCCACACCAGGTCTCGGGAACAGCACCAGACTCTCTTCAGAAAGATTCCAGTCCATTGCAACCACCTCCTTCTCTGGCAACGAATATGGCGTATCACCACCTATTCCAAGCAGATAACCGCAATTGGCCAAAGGAACAATGCTCTCAATCGAGAAGTCCACATGCCTTCTTCTGACAAGATTGCCGTCATGGTCATAACACAGGACCTTCCGGCCGGCACTGTCCGCCACAAATATTTCCGACCCGTTCCAGAACATATCCGCTACAGAAAGGTAGGTCTGTGAATAATCCGGAGCACCTTCATTCACAACCTCCACATAATTGGTCCTGCGTATCTCCGGCAGCTCATCACGCGTATAACCCAACCGTCCCAGATGCGATCCGCTCTCATCAAAGATTTCTATTTCAGGGATATGGCGTTTAATACTATAGTCGTACCACTCGTATAGCACATAAAGTCTGTTCCAAGCACGCAGTACTTTTATCAAATGCCATTCCTTATCCCAGTCCAGCAGCACAGTCCGCATCTCCATCTTCTCAAGATCCAGGCTGTCAAATGGCAGTATCCGATAATCCGACATATCCACCGTATCCACAGGGTAATCCTGCGCGGACAATACCGGAATCTGCAATAAGAGCAGGGCTATAAAACAAACTGTCTTCCTCATAAATACATTTTTCTCAAAGATAGGCATTTTTCAATAATAAACCGCCGGCTCTGGAAATCTCCGGAACCGGCGGCATATCAATCAGACTATTTTAAAATTTGTTTATTTCAGCAGGTGTTCGTCGATAATCTGCTTAAGCTGGGCCTTTGAGGGGGCGCCGGGGCTCATCGAAGGCTCACCGTCGGCAGGGATGAAGAGCAGGGTCGGCACTGAGCGGATTCCGAAGGCTCCGGCGAGCTCGCGCTCCTGATCCACGTCCACCTTATAAATCACTATCCTGTCGCCGTACTCTTTGGCCAGTTCCTCGAGCACGGGGCTCAGGGCCTTGCAGGGACCGCACCAGGTGGCGAAGAAGTCCACGATGGCGGGCTTGGTTCCCTCGTATTTCCAGGCCTGGGAATCGGCCTCATAGTTCCACACTTTCTGCAGAAATTCCGCTTTGGTAATATGCTGTACTGTTCCCATTTCCGTTTCTTTTTCCCGGGAGCCTGTCTCCTGTCCGTAAAGATTTACTGTCGTTGCGGACAGGAGCAATGCCCCGGCCATAAGTAATGTCGTTTTTAAATTTCTCATTTTTTATAAATTTTGTCCTCTATCTTCTCCTTGGGGAGCTGACGGGTGCAGAAGAACCAGTCGTAGCATTTCAGGTCCTTGTCATCTCCGTCCATGCGGCTCCTGGCCACTCCGCAGGAACCGGCCGTGGGCACTATCACCTCGTCTCCGGGCTGCCAGTCGGCGGGCAGGGCGACACCGAACTCATCGGCGGTCTGCAGTCCCACCAGCACTCTCTTGAGCTCATCAAAATTCCTGCCAAGCGAAAGGGGATAGTAGATGATGGTGCGGATTACGTTCTTCGGGTCGATGAAGAAGACGGCGCGGACGGCCTGGGTGGCACTCTCGCCGGGCTGGATCATGCCGTACTTGCGGGCGATGTCCATGGTGATGTCCTCAATCAGGGGGAACTTCACCTCGACGTTCTTCATGCCCTTGTACTGGATCTTCTCCTGGATGGTGCGCAGCCAGGCGATGTGGCTGTAGAGTCCGTCCACGGAGAGGCCGATGAGCTGGGTACCCAGGGCCTCGAACTCGGCGGCACGGGAGGCGAAGGTCATGAACTCGGAGGTGCAAACGGGGGTGAAGTCGGCTGGATGGCTGAAGAGAATCTTCCATTTGCCCTTGAAATCCTCGGGGAAGCGGATCTTGCCCTGGGTGGTCACGGCCTCGAAAGCAGGGGCCTGATCGCCGATGCGGGGCATGGAATAATACTGCTGCTGTGTCTGATTCTGAATGTTGTTGTTGCTGTCCATAACTATTACTTTTTAATGATTAATATTCCGTTCGTTTTTGTTTTACGGTGCAAAGATATGGCGGCGGTTTTGATAAATCAAATCGATATTTTTTATATTCTCATAGATAATTTCTATATTTGTCGGCAGTATGAAGACAGACACCAACCTCAGCCTTACCGCCCTGCGCTACATCGTCGCAGTGGACACCCACCGCAACTTCGTCCGGGCCGCCGAGGCCTGCGGCGTCACCCAGCCGACTCTAAGCGCGGGCATCCGCAGCATAGAGACCGCCCTGGACGTGACCATATTTGACCGTGGAGCCCACCCCGTCCGACCCACCGCCCTCGGAGAGAAGATCATCGCCCAGGCCCGGGTGACCCTGCACAACGCCTCGCAGATCGAGGAGCTGGTCGCTGTCGAGAAGGGCGACGAAAGCGGAGAGGCCGTCATGGGCATCATCCCGACCATTGCCCCCTACATTCTCCCCGGACTCTTCCGGAGGATGCACGAAGAGCACCCGTCCATACATCTGCGCGTGTCCGAGATGCGCACCCGCTTCATCGTGGAGAAGCTGCTGACTGCGGAAATTGACATGGCCATCCTGGCCACTCCGTTAGAGCAGAAGGGCCTGCTGGAAATACCATTGTACTATGAGAAATTCGTAGCGTACATCTCCCCGTCCGACGAACTGCACGCCCTGAGCGAGATACCGGCCGACCGCCTGGCCTCCGACCGCCTGTGGGTCCTCGAGGAGGGCCACTGTCTCCGCAGCCAGGTCTTCAACTTCTGCCACAGCCGCCGCCGGACCCGCACCGAATACCAGGCCGGCAGCATCGACACCCTCGTGCGCATCGTGGACACCAACGGCGGCTACACCGTCATCCCCGAGCTGCACGCCGCATTCCTCACCGAAGAGCAGCGCGGGAACCTCAGGCCCATCGTCCGGCAGAACGGCGGGACACCGGCCACTGACATTGCCACATCAGGCAGCATCCCACCCCCAGACTGCCCCACCTGCGTCCCCGTCCGCGAAATCTCCCTCGTCATCCGCGAGGACTTCGTCCGCGAACGCCTGCTCAACGTCATCGCCGGCTGCATCAGGCACATCGTCCCGGAAGGGATGCTCGACTCGCGGCTCAAGCGCTTCGCCATTAAACTTTAACCTCACTGAGAAATCTGTCAAAGTCGGAAGTAAAGTTCTTATCCTGCACAACACGGTATTTTTCAAACTCCGCTTCTGCAAACTGCTTTGCAAATTCAGCGGAAATATGCCCTGCATTATCTAAAACAGCATCTCCACCGGCTTCAAGAATCATATCTATGCGCTTTGCCCAGTCCTCCATCGTCATCGGAATATGACGATTTGCCATACGTTCAGCCATATCCAGCACGGCATTCACAAGTCGGCTCATATCCTCCAGCTCCTCTCCTTTCAAATAATTCTTCGCAACACTGACATCCGGTTTTACTATTTTACCATCTGGTGCATTTTCCCATGTAGTCAGTCCCATATGCTCTTTAGAAGCATCAGCACGCTTGACAATAAGTTCCGCTGCCGTATGCCCGTGCACGGCATAGTGCATCTTATTCTGCACCTTCTGATAAAACAGCCGTGTCATTGGTGCACTTCTATTGTAATCTATGGCCGTAGCGTATATATCTGTCAGTTTTTGATAAAAACGCCTTTCACTCAGTCGAATCTCACGGATTTCAGCCAGCAGATGCTCGAAATAATCTTCTCCGATAGACGAACCGTTCTCCATACGCTTTCGGTCTATCACGTATCCTCTGATAGCAAACTGCCGGAGTACATACGTACACCATTGACGAAACTGAGTAGCCCGTACAGAATTGATACGATAACCCACTGCTATGACTGCGTCAAGATTATAGAATTCAACATACTCTTTTGACTCCCCGCGGAAACCTCTGTTTACGACTGTTTCCATTTTGGAAACTGTCACAGTTCTATCGAGTTCTCCACTCTCAAAGATATTCTTCAAATGCTTGCTGACAGCCGGAACTCCGACCTCAAACAGCTCAGCCATAGCTTTTTGAGTCGCCCAAATAGTTTCATCCTTATACAGCACCTGTATCCCGTCCTCCTTTCCATCAGACACAAAGGTCAAGAACTCCGCCGTGCTGTTACGTATTTCAAATTTCCTTGCCACGATTCTATGTACTTTAGTTATCCTAAAACAAAGGTAGAGAATTTCTTCGTCCCCACATACTATTTCATCGCACTAAATCGGAAAGCGACGGCATCGTATGACTCCGTTGCTGAAATGGACATTGATCGAATAACTAGAAAATGGAGTTGCCGATGTCGGTGGTAAAATGCTCAAGGGCGGCCATACCGGCCAGGGAGTTGCCGTGGCGGTTGAGCTCGGGACTCCAGACGGTGACAGCGAGGTTGCCGGGGATGTAGGCCGCTATGCCGCCGCCCACACCGCTCTTGCCGGGAAGGCCGGCGCGGAAGGCGAAGTCGCCCGATTCGTCGTAGAAGCCGCAGGTGAGCATCAGGGCACCGAGACGCTTGGCCTGACTGACACTGAGCACCTGCTTGCCGCTGAAGGGATTCACACCCCGGTTGCTCAGGAAGAGAAATGCTCTGGCCAGATCCACGCAGGACATGGAAATGGCACACTGATGACAGTATACATCCAGCAGCGTATCCACATCATTGCGGATGTTGCCGAAACTTTTCATCAGATAGGCCAGCGACATATTGCGGTCCGCATTGAGCCGCTCGGAACGGGCTATTTCCTTGTCGTAATAGATATCGTCATTGCCGCACAGACTGCGGACAAACTCCAGCATCGCGTCCTTGGGATGAGGATAAAGCGAGATCAGACGGTCAGTAACCACCAGCGCACCCGCATTGATGAACGGATTGCGCGGCTTGCCCTGCTCATACTCGAGTTGCACCAGCGAGTTGAACGGATTGCCGGAGGGCTCGCGTCCCACGGCATCCCAGATATCGTCACCCACATGCCTGGTCACCATCGCCAGGGTGAACACTTTTGATATACTCTGGATAGAGAAGCACACCTGTGCGTCCCCCGTACTGTACTCATGTCCGTCGAGAGTCGCCACCGCTATCCCGAACTGCCTCGGATCCACCTTCGCCAGTGCCGGAATATAATCCGCCACCCTGCCCTGTCCCCACAGTTCCCGCACCTCGTCGCGAATCTTGTCTATCACACTTTGATAATCCATATTCTGATTTTAGGGATGCAAAAATACACAAGAAACCGGCAGGATGAACTATATTTGCGCACCGATTAAGACAAATGCATATGAAGACAGCCGAGGAAAGACGCAGAAAAGTACTTGACAAGTTGCAGGAACTGGGCATCAGTTACGTCATGCACGAGCATCCGCCGCTTCCGACGATAGAGGAGGCGATGAAATACTGGAAGGATTTCGACTCGACACACTGCAAGAACCTGTTTTTCAGAAACCACAAGGGCAACCGGCACTATCTGGTCATCCTCGAGTGCCACAAGCAGATGGACATCCACGGCCTGGAGCACCAGCTGCATCAGGGCAAGCTCTCCTTCGCTTCGGAGCAGCGCATGGAAAAATATCTCGGCACGGTCCCCGGCTCCGTCTCCCTCTTCGGGCTGATCAACGACCCTGACCATCAGGTCAAGCTCTATCTGGACAAGGACCTGCGCCAGGCCGAAAGGGTCACCTTCCATCCCAACGACAACACCGCTTCGCTGGAAATCTCCCGCGACGACATGTACCGCTTCATCCAGCTCTGGGGCGGCGAGTGGGAAGAGTTGTAGCCAGGTCAGACTGATACCCAGTCGATGTGGATGCCGCGGCGCTCCATGCCCCGGAACCATGTCATCTGCCGTTTGGCGAACTGGTGGATGGCGATAGCCAGCTTGGTCCGCATCTCGTCGTAGCTCATCTGCCCTGTAAGATACAGGGTCACGAACTTATATTCAAGACCGTAGTAGATAAGATCATCGGGTGAGAGACCGCCCTCGAGCAGACGGCGCACCTCATCCACCATTCCTTCCTTAAGACGGGCATCCAGACGACGGTCAATACGGGCATTGCGTTCATCCCGGCTGACAGACAGACCGATATAATGCACCTCGTCCGGAGCGAACTCCACCATGCTCTTGCCGAACACTCCGGTATCCTCCGGATGCTCCTTCTGATACACGGCTATCTCGATGGCCCGTATGAGCCGCTTGCGCGTGTCGTAGTCGGTAGTATTGTGCGGAGTCGTCAGGGACTTGAGCATATCTATCAGATATTCGTCGGAATACTGCTCCAGCTCCGTGCGGAGAGCCGGATTGGAAGGCACTTCGGGTATGGCGTAATTGCGGGTCACAGACTCGATGTACAGACCGGAGCCACCGCAGAGTATGACCGGACGGTCACGCGAGACGATGTCATTGTATGCCGCCGCGAAATCCCGCTGATACCGGAAGATATCGTAGCGCACACCTGCATCCACGATATCTATCAGATGATACGGTACCGGCCTTCCCTCGTACACATATTCTCCGAGGTCCTTCCCGGTACCGATATCCATTCCGCGGTATATCTGCCGCGAGTCGGCCGAAATAATCTCAGCGCCTGTCTTTCCCGCCAGCTGCACCGCATAGCGGGTCTTGCCCGAAGCCGTAGGTCCCAGCACTACGGTAAGCCTGTATTTTTCCACATCGCTCATATTCACTGTAGTTCACGTTTCAGCCTGTACTCCTTAGGAGACATACCGGTATTGCGCTTGAAGAAACGGCTCATGGAAGTATGCTCGGGGAAATTAAAATACTCGGCTATCTCACTTACGGTAAGCATAGGGTTGTCCAGCTGAACCTTTATCTCCGCAGTCAGCTGGGCGTCTATCAGCTGCTTGGGAGTCTTCCCGTCAAAATTCTCAGCCACTATTCCGTTCAGATACCTGGACGATATTCCGAGTTTGCCGGCATAAAACGGCAGCATATGCTCCTTCGCACTGTTCTCCCTGACAAGCCGCACAAACTGGTGGCTTATAAAGCTCTTACGTTCATTTCTCCGGGCCTCGGCCATACGCTTGAGCGGGATGGAGCTGTGCAGGCACATAAGCATACTCTGGAGAAAATTCTGTTCTATGTACTTGCGGAAGCGGGGCATCGGACGGGAAAACAGCATCGCCGCCATATCCATCCACAACATGACTCCTTTCCATTCATCAGGCTCCGCTCCGGCATCCAGATGGTCAAAATAAGGATATTCGTGCAGATAATTGAGGAAATCCGTATCCAGCGGTATCAGCACTTTCATCATCAGGTCTTTAGGATACAGCAGCATCCTGACCCTGAAGTCCGGTGACGGCTCCACCACCTGCACAAGACCGCCGCCAAGCAGAAACAGGCCGGTTCCCCTCCGCATACTGTAACTCTGTATCCCGGTAGATATCACGGCACTGCCATGAGTACACACGATCTGGATATGGCAGCCGAAACGGCACGGGTTACGCACCAGTTCCGCCATATCCGTCTCTCCGTACTGTATATCAGGAGTATCTGAATAAAATGATTTTTTCATCCTTCCCTTCTGTTTTGGTTACAAATCTAAGAATTTTCCGAAAAAGAGCGCAGAATGTTTTCCTGAGCCAAATAAATTTGCAATGCTCCCTGCTTCTGCGTATCTTTGTTGAGCAACATTAAAACTAAAACCATGGAAGTTTACGACAACAATTACCGCGGACCTGTATACATAGAAAGGCGGACCAACGGGCTTGGAACAGCCGGCTTCGTACTGTCTCTCATCACTTTTATTTTCGGATGGGTGCCCGTTTTCGGATGGATAATATGGGTTCTAGGGCTCGTCTTTTCATTTATCGGTATGTTCAGGAGACCGAGGGGACTGGCCATAGCCGGATTCATCATCTCGCTGATAGATGTCATACTCATACTGTTCCTGTTCGCGGTCATAGCAGCCGCACTTGGCATAGCAGGTGCCTCAACTGCCCTTTACACGATGCTTTAACCCCTAAAAATAAACGTCATGAACACTCAACCACGTGCATTTATCTTCCTGGCCGAAGGCTTCGAGATTACCGAGGCCATGGCCCCCGCCGACATCCTCATAAGAGGCGGCATCGAGCTCAACATCATCTCCATCGGCAGTTCACACGCCGTGACAAGTGCACAGCGTATAAGTGTCAATGCCGAATCGACCCTGGACGAATACCCTCTGAATGACATCCGCAAGGAGGACATCATGATCTTCCCCGGAGGAATGCCCGGCACATCCAACCTGGCCGAATGTGCTCCGCTGATGAACCGGATGCAGAGACATTTTGCAGAAGGAGGCACGGTAGCCGCCATCTGCGCGGCGCCCGGACTGGTTCTTTCAATGCTGCCGCTGGAAAAAGTGGTGGAAGCCCGAGGCAGCCTCAGAATGACCTGTTACGAGGGTTTCGAGCCTGCCCTCACGGCAAAGGGAGTAACGGTCATCGATCAGCGTCAGGGTGTAGTCGAGGACGGCAACATCATCACCGCCAGCGGCCCCGGCCACGCCATAGCGTTCGGGCTTAAGATTCTCGAGCGCATCTCCGGTGCCGAAGCAGCTTCCACTATCGCCAAAGCTCTTATGCTCTAGGCTTGATCTTACGGACCTCCTCCCTGTACTTGGAAGGAGAGATACCGGTCTCCTCCCGGAACACCCGGAAAAATGAGGCGGCCGAATTGTAGCCGAGCGACTCATAGATATTCTTTATCTGGACATCCTTATCCAGATCTGAAAGTATCTCTGTGGCCTCGGCTATTCTGTACATATTGACATACCCCCAGAATGACTTGTCAGCATATCGGTTGATCACCCTGGATATGTAGGTTCTGTTGGTCCCGAGCATAGAGGCCAGCTTGTCCAGGGATATGTCGTTGGATCGGTAAGCATGTTCCTCACGCATGATTCTCTCCAGCTTCCCGAAAAGCACTTCATCCGCAGACTCATTACCTGACTGGGTTGATTCCTGCTTGAGGTACATCCGCAGCATCTCGCTTCTTTTCAGATATTCCTGATTGCGCTGGACCAGTTCCTTGTTGAGCCGGATCTGCCTTATATACCGATATATAAAGAATGCACAGATCAGAAGACTCAGCACGCATATAAACAGCGTCACATACATATCGTACTGACGCTTGCGGATAATATTCTGCAGCGAGGCTTTCTCATACAGATCCAGCAGATTGTTGAACGATGTCTCCTTGTCGACATTCATTATGCTGTCCCTGGAGGACACCGCACTTTTAAAATACCTGTACGCAGAATGTATGTCACCCTGCGCCTCTTTGAGAGCGGACAGCTGCTCCAGGAGCACGTGCCTGTAACGGATGTTGTCGTTCCTGTCCACAATGCTGAGTGTCCCGGCAAGGAACTCCTCCGCCTCCTGATATCTTCCTGTCTGGATAAGCATCCGGCTATAAGGGATGGCCAGCTCGAAATAAAAGTCCGGGTCGGTATTCCGGGCCGCCTCGAATCCTTTCCGGAACAGTCCGTCAGCGGCCGCCGCATCACCGTCATCAAGAGCCGCCTCACCCAGCACCATATATATGCGCGGATACACCAGTGTATAACTTTCCTTGTCCGCTATCCGCTTCGCCTCGTCAGCATATCTCCTTGCACCGTCGTAATCGCCTTTGACCAACAGCATCATCGCCATCACGACATCGGCAGTACACATCATGTACGGATCATCCATATTCTCCGAACTTATCTCTATCGCCTCCCTGGCATACCTGAGCCCCGCCGTATCCCTCCTGAAGAAATATATCATACTGATATTGTACAGCGCATTGCACGTATTGAGCGCGTTGCCGTCCTCCTTGAACCAGTTGAGCGCATCCGTCAGATGTGCCAGAGCCGACGGATAGTCAAAGCCGGCCTTGATCTCGTATGAGGCCTGTATGCCGCTGAACATAGCGGACAGATCGGGATATTCCGCCCAGTCCCCGAAACCGGACAGAGTATCGATGTACGCCGCCGCCTGCGGATAGTTGTCCAGAAAAATCGCCGCCTGTGCAGAATGCAGTCCGGAAAGCAGGATCAGCCTGCGGTCCATGCCCGGGTTCCTTGCCGCGAACACGCGGCCGGCATCAACAGCCAGACTGTCGAACTGCCCCGAGCGGCAGTAATGAACATACAGTTCTGAATATTTCTGCAGCTCGGACTGCCTTGCTCTGTCAGAGCAGGAGCAAAGCATCGACACCAACACCGGAAGCAATGCTATGATTATGATTAATTGCGGTTTATTCATAAATTCAAAGATAATTATTTTTTATTTAACAGGGTTACAAAATGTAAAATATATGTAATGTCACCATTTAACGGAGCGCAGGAACAGTTTTTTTTATCCTGTACCGTAACTTTGAAAACGCAAACACCAGAAAACATTACTTATCATGAAACTCTCAAACTATTTTCTTATCCTTCTTGCAGGTCTTTTCCTGTTGGCCTTCGCAGGACTTAACGGATGCAAAACACCTGAACAGGACCAAGAGGAAGAGCCTGTCATCGATGACGAGGTAACAGAGCCTTCAGTAGAAATCAATTTCGTATCCTCTGATGCCAACAGTGCGGTCTTTACTGTAAAGACCAACGACATCACTGAGATCGCCTACGCGGCTTTTGCCGGCACGCCTGAGGCCGAGCAGACTGAAGACGTTCTTTTCATGAACGGAACCACGGCCGAGTGTACTGACGGAGACAACTCCATAACCGTTTCCGGCCTCGAGCCCAACACCAACTACACCCTCTATGTAGCTGCCACGACCGTCGATGATGAATATTACGGTGAAGTCGTGACCCAGGATTTCTCCACCGGCGACTACGAGGAGGACGTCACTATGGTAGACATAGGCTACAATAGCTTTACTGTCCACGTGAAGGTACCTGAATCCGTAAAGGAAAACGGAAACGTACTGCGTTTCTCCTACGGCAACCTGGTAATGTACAACTCCAACAAGTCCGGCTGGATGGCCTCATCCGATGCACAGACGCTGGAAGCCAACGGAGGGTTCTTTATAACTAACGACAGCACTATCTACTACGGCCCCGAAAACGAAGTATATATCGATGAATACGGTGACGAGATTGTCCTCCACGACCCTATAGTTCCCGGCGAGCCTATAATGTTCCTCGTAGGTGAGTTCGCATGGGGTGAATCGATGTACGGCTGGGGCGAGGGATGGTATCAGGCCCTCTTTGACGAAACAGCCTATCAGGATGCTCTCTTGAACGGTACCGGAGACGTAAATGAAGAGGAGTACTGGACCGGATACTTTTACAAGACTCAGATCAGAGCCCGCGAGCCGCAGGTCCTCAACGCCACTGTTGACGTAGACTGCTCAAACGTACAGGCTGTCACAGGATCCATCAAATTCACGCCCGATCCGGACGTATTCCAGTACTGCGTGGTGATTGTAGACGAGTACAGTTATGCACAGATACTGGAACTCCTTGGCAATAACGAGGATTATCTCCAGTGGTTCACCACATCATACTACGCATCGTTCATGCTCGGTATGAGGACATTCGAGGGCAATGTGGAAATTGACCTCACGGAGTATCTCTACCTCCAGGAACAGACCAATTATCATATACTGGTTACAGCGATGGGCAACAAGGAGGGAACCAGCCAGTCATTCCAGCATATTGAGTTCTCCACTACTGAAAAGACCATGGAGGCACCGGAAGTGACGGTTACCGCCATCGACAATCCTAACGGACCCAATGATCCGTTCGAGGTATGGTTCAACGTAAAGAACACCGGAAACGTAGATGTAGCATCGGCTATCTATGCCGCCAACTATGACAGAGACTGGGCTGCGGCTCTTCAATATATGACATACGCCGACGTAACCGCATCAGGCAATGCACTGACTGACGAACAAGTGGCACAGATCAACACTGCCGAAGGTCTCAATCTCGGATTCTCCACTATAGACGGTATGACTACCAGACTGGCTGTTCTGGCATACAATATTGAGCAGACGCCCAATGTACTGGAAGAGGGCGGTCCCGCCATAGCTGACAACACCGCTGACTTCATGCCAGATGCTGAGAGAGTAGAGTCCGAGCTGTTCTCTGCCCTTGAGGGTGAATGGACCATGACTGCCGATGTCGCACACTACGACTACTATGAGGGAGGATATGTCAGCGAAGGTCCCAAGTCCATCAAAGTAACCGTATATGACGGCATCAATGACTACCCCGAGACCCTGCCTTCCGAAGTGTACGACTACTATACCGGCATGACAAAGGAGGAAGTGGACGCCCTCTATGACGAGTTCAAGATGGAGGCCGAGGCTTTCAACGCCAGAGTCCGCGGACAGAACCGCCTGCTCTGCCTGGGATTCGGATATGACACTGACGATGCAGATACACCGCAGTTCCCGAGCATCACTCCCTATGAGCTCTTCTGCAACCCGGAATACAGCTCATACGATGTCGCTTCCCTGTTCTATGACTTCGGTCCGAAGTGGTATCTCCAGATAGCCGAAGACGGTTCCGTGACCGCTCCTTTCAACTCCAACAGGATGTATCCTCTCCAGGCATGGACGGACAACATCTACTACCTGGCCGCATTAAGCGACAATGGATACGTATCTGTGGGTGAGAACGACAGCAACGAGGAGTTTACCGTTGACATTGCCTCCGACAGGAATACCATAACAGTCAATCCCTATATCCTGGACGGTACGGAGATGTACCCCAACGCAATATATCTCAACTACACATGGGCTTACCTGGGAGGCAAACGGATCAATTCCGAACTGACCCTCACAAGAGGCTGGACAGAAAGCGCCGCCTATGCACCTGCCTCCAACGGCAGTCACAGCACTGCCAGGATTCAGTCCGCCAACGGAGTCTCCCTGAGACCTGAGGCAAGGACTATGTCCAGGACTTCTTTCCGCACAGCCAAAGCGTACAAGAAGGTAACAGACTTCAAGATTGTCTCAGCTGAGGAATTCCAGGAGAACCTCAGGAACTATCAGCAGAGCCTTGCAAGATAAATAAACTATTTACCTACCGCATGACGGGTGGCCTGACAGTTTGCCGGACCACCCGTTCGGTGCGGTTTAGCAGACAAGAAAATACTTTTGAAAATGAAGATCTTAAAACTTTTAGCATTGTTTGCCGCAGGGGCCATGATGTTCTTCTCCTGCACGGAATTGCCTGATGAGAACAACGATAACGGAAATGATAATGGTGACGACGGCAATGATCCGGTAGGTTCGACCGAACTGGTCCTGCTCGCTTCGGAAATGATCATCCATGCCAACGGAGAGGATGCCGTGGAATTCACCGTACTGAGCAACGGTGAGCCTGTAACGGAAAACGTCCGCTTCTATGACGGTTCCAGCAAGCAGATTGAGCTTCCGGATATGAAATTCACGACCACAGAACCCGGCACTTATTCGTTCTGGGCCGCATACGGGACCTCGCACACGGATATCGTAACGATTACCGCGATAGGCTTCCCCGTACCGGAACTGCCGGAAGACCCGGAACCCGAGAACACATCCTTTGCACGCAGAGTCCTTCTGACACAGTTCACCGGCACCGGCTGCGGATACTGCCCCGGTATGATCGAGCTCCTGCGCAGCGTCATGGCCGATGAGGATTATTCTTCCAGAACAGTGCTTACAGCCTGCCACTCATACAATTCCAATGATCCGGCCTTTTACTCAGGCGGTCTGGACATGGCATTGGGAGTAATGGGATATCCTATGGTAATCGCCGACATGTCGCTTTCCTACAACAACTACAATAACGAGGCCGGACTGAAGAGCACCATAGATGCGGCTTATGACAGTGCTCCGGCCAGGGCCGGAATATCCGCCCGCGCAGAACTGGACGGAAACACACTGGTAGTCATAGCCTCTGTCAAAGCCGCCGAGACCTCAGAGTTCCGCATAGGAGCCTGGCTGCTTGAGGACGGCATTGAAGGCCAGCAGGCCAACTACAACGCCGCTTCATGGACAGGTGACTACAACACTCATGACAACTGTATCCGCGTTGCTGACAGCCGCCTGTCAAATACCAACTTCACCGGACACTCCCTCGGCACAATCGAGGCCGGAGAAACGGCTGAGTACGCATTTGTCATAAACATTGAAGAAGGATGGGTCGCTGAGAACTGCCACCTGGCTCTGTTCATCACAGCACCGGAGGCCGAAGGTTCCGAGAGCTTCATCGTGAACAATGCCGTATCCTGCGACATCAACGGAGAAGTAACTTACCAGTATTCAGAATAAATGCGGAGACTAAGCCTCAGCTGATGAGGTGATATCGGCGAGCTCGGCCGTGATGGCCTGCTGACGGCGCTTGTTGTATTCGAGAGAAAGGTCGTCTATGAGCTCCTGAGCATTATCTGTTGCCGTCTGCATGGCTATCATGCGGGCGGCATTTTCCGCTGTAACACTGTCGAGCAGCACGCGGTACAGACGGATGCGGGTGGCCGAGGGCAGCAGAGCGGCCAGCAGAGCGTCAGAGTCAGGCTCCAGGATATAATCCCGCACCGCCTCACGGCCGATATTGTCCACACTCTCCTCTATGAACGGCAGCAGTTGGTCTGTCATCGGAGTCTGACGGCCCATCGAGTGAAAATGATTGTAGACCATGCAGACCCTGTCATTGCGGCCTGCGACATAGTCCTCCATCAACTGCGTGGCCAACGGAGCTATCCCGTCAAACGAATATTTTCCGGCCATGTGCCTGTAGTCATCACAGACCTTCAATACCGGTGCGAAACAGTCCTGAAATGCGGGGCGTGTGACAGCCTGCACCATCTTCTCCCCTATCGGATAGACTGTTATCCGCGTAAATCCTTCTGACTGCAGAGCCGACAGGGCGGATATCAGCTGACGCACGGCATTGGCATTGAAAGCCCCGCAGAGCGAACTGTCCGAGGCCAGGGCAATGACCACGGCATGACGCAGTTCCTTGTGCGGCAGATACAGGGGGGATGCCGTCACCACATCCGGGTCACTGCACAGAGCCGCCACCGTCTCCGTGAAACGGTTCTCGTACCGGGCAAGCGCCTCCATGGAGGCCTGGACACGGTGGAGCTTAGCAGAGGAGACCATCTTCATGGCGGAAGTGATCTTCAGCGTACTCTCCACGGAGTTTATACGTCCTTTCAGCTCTTTCAGTGCAGCCATGGCATCATCCCTTTAATGCAGCGGCCACCTCGGCAGCGGCTTTTTCTATTGTCCGGCAGGCCTCATCAGTCAGTCCCTCGGCTGCCAGAGTATCGAACACACCGGTAGGTTTCAGGGTCTCTATAAGCAGTCTCTCAAAGTCCGCCACATGCTCTATCGGCACATCCCTGAGCAGGCCGTGCGTGCCGCAGTAAAGCACGGCTATCTGCCGGCCCACAGGCATGGGGCTGTACTGGGGCTGCACGAGCAGACGGGTATTCTTGCGGCCGCGGTCCAGGACGGCGGCTGTCACAGGATCCATATCGCTGCTGAACTTGGAGAAAGACTCCAGCTCGCGGAACTGCGCCTGGTCTATCTTAAGAGTTCCGGCCACCTTCTTCATGGCCTTGACCTGGGCGTTGCCGCCGACACGGGAAACGGATATACCTACATCTATCGCAGGCATATTGCCCTCGTTGAACAAGTCCGTGTCGAGGAATATCTGGCCATCCGTAATCGATATCACATTGGTCGGGATATAGGCCGATACGTCTCCTGCCTGAGTCTCGATGATAGGAAGGGCCGTAAGCGAGCCGCCGCCGCGCACCTTGCCTTTCAGAGACACCGGAAGATCGTTCATCTCCCTGGCCACTTCCTCCTGGGCGATGATCTTGGCCGCCCTCTCCAGCAGACGGGAATGCAGGTAGAAGATATCCCCCGGATAAGCCTCACGTCCCGAAGGACGGCGGAGTATCAGAGAGACTTCGCGGTAGGCCACGGCCTGCTTCGAGAGGTCATCGTACACCACCAGGGCATGCCGTCCGGTATCCCGGAAATACTCGCCGATAGCGGCTCCGGCAAACGGGGCGAAATACTGTACCGCAGCGGGATCCGAAGCAGTGGCAGCCACCACTACCGTATAGTCCATGGCTCCGTACCTGTGCAGCGTCTCCACGAGATTGGCCACCGTGGAAGCCTTCTGGCCCACAGCCACATAGATACAGTACACCGGATCTCCGGCCTCGTAATTGGCCCTCTGGTTGATAATCGTATCGACTGCTATCGCGGTCTTGCCGGTCTGACGGTCTCCGATGATAAGCTCCCTCTGTCCGCGACCGATAGGGATCATGGCGTCGATGGCCTTGATACCCGTCTGAAGCGGCTGGTTGACCGGCTGACGGAATATGACTCCCGGAGCCTTGCGGTCCAACGGCATCTCCACCCTTTCCCCGGCTATCTCTCCGGCTCCGTCTATCGGCTCACCGAGAGGATTGATCACTCGTCCCAGAAGTCCTTCTCCGACATCTATGGACGCGGTACGGCCTGTCCTGCGGACCATGTCGCCTTCCTTGATATGGTCCGTGGGACCGAGCAGCACGGCTCCAACATTGTCCTCCTCAAGGTTCATCACCACGGCCTTCATGCCGCCGTCAAACTCGAGAAGCTCGCTGGCCTCGGCATTGCGCAGTCCGAAGATACGCACCACGCCGTCACTTACCTGAAGTACCGTACCGACCTCTGCATACTTGGCCTCCAGGTCTATTCCCTGAAGTTCGGCCAGCAGTGCAGAGGAGACTTCCGACGGTTTTATCTTATCTGTATTCTCACTCATATTCTTATATTAATCATATTTAAATCTTCCTGACCGGATTGCTGCCGAGCCGACGGCGCAGCAGCCTCAACTGCGAAGCCACGCTCGCATCCAGCAGGGTATCTTCCATCCGGAATACGAATCCGCCTATGATGGACGGATCCACTTTCGCCGTGACATTCACCGTACATCCGCTGCGCTCCTGCATCCTGCTGCGGACCATCTCCGTCACACCGTCACCAAGGGGTACTGCCGTAACCAGCATTGCCTCCTTGAGGTGATGACGCTCACGGTAAAGCTCCACATACGAATGTATGATAAAATAGAGATAAGCCTCCCGGCGGTGACGCAGTACCAGCCGGATAAAGTCCTGCAGACAACGGCACGGGCCTCCATCGAAAAGTGCGAAAATCACGGCCAGCTTGTCCTCCTGCGGAACGAGGGGAGACAGCACGGCCTCCCGTACCGCCGGGACATAGTCATACCGCTGCGTCAAGGGAAGCAGCTGGCCATACACCACAGCCTCCTCCCCCAGCCCTGCGGAATATTCCGCCAAGGCTTTCGCATAACGTCTGGATATCAACCCTATGCCTGTCATAACTATACCTCCTTGTTGTCAGCTTTGCTCTGCTCTATCTCGGAAAGCAGTCTCTCGGCCAGAGCGGTCTGCTCCTGAGTGTCCTCCAGTCTGCCGCGCAGCAGTCTCTCGCTGACAGCTATCGCCAGCTGGGCCACCTGATGCCTGGCCTCCCGGATGATGGCCTCGCTCTCATTCCGGGCACTTAGCCTGGCTGCGGCCACAATCCGCTCGCCCTCCTCTCCGGCACGCTGACGGGCCTCGGCGAGTATCTTCTCACGGGCGTCAGCGGCTGACTTGAGGATCTCGGACTTCTGCTTCTGGGCCTCCTGACGCACACCTTCCATCTCTGTCTGAAGCCCCTCCAGCCTGCGCCTGGCCTCCGCGGCCTCCTCCAGAGACGAATCGATATACTTCCTACGCTCGTCCAGAGTCTTCTGTATGGCCGGAAAGCCGAATCTGGCCAACAGTCCGAAGACGATGAGGAACGCTATGGTCATCCATATGAGCAGTCCCGGTTCCGGTTGCAACATTCCCATAGCCTGTCCTCCTTATTAGAGAGCCATGAAACAGATAACCAGAGCGAAAAGAGCCACGCCCTCGATAAGGGCGGCGATGATGATCATGTTGGTCCTGATCTTACCGGCTGCATCCGGCTGACGGCCTATGGCCTCCATCGCCGATGATCCGATCTTACCGATGCCTATTCCCGCTCCTATTGCGGCCAGGCCTGCGCCTAAAGCGACTCCCAGTATTCCCAATTCTGTCATAATTCTGAATTTTAAATATTTTACGTTTTTTAATTTTTATTTTTTTCTACAATCTTATCCTTTTTAACATTCCCCTCCTGAGCCAGACCGATAAACACTCCCGAAAGCATCGTAAACACATAGGCCTGCAGGAATGCCACCAGTACTTCCAGAGCGTTCATGAACACGGCGAAAAGCAGCGACACCACCGTCATGGAGGCATTGATCGCCGCTCCCATGCTCACTGTAACGAATATCACGCATATCAGGCACATGATCGCCGCGTGACCGGCCAGCATGTTGGCGAAGAGTCGGATCATCAGGGCGAACGGCTTGGTGAATATACCGACAAACTCTATCAGAGGTATGAGCGGCACCGGCACTTTGAGCCATGCCGGAACCTCCGGCCAGAAGATATCCTTCCAGTAAGCCCGTCCTCCGAAAAGGTTGATTACGATAAAGGAAGCAAGGGCCAGGACAAAAGTCACGGCGATATTGCCGGTCACATTGACTCCTCCCGGGAAGAACGGTATGAGACTCATGAAGTTGTTGATCAGAATAAAGAAGAACACCGTCAGGAGGAAGGGCGCGAACCTGCGCCAGTTTTCTCCAACAGTCGGCTTTATCAGGTCCTCCTCCACTGTCTCCACAGCCCATTCCATCAAGGCCGCCAGCCCGCGCGGAGTCTCGGTTATCTTACGTCTGCGGTACCAGCGTGCGGCACCCAGCACCATGGCCAGCACTATCGCGCTGTTGAACAGGAGTGCGGCCGCAGTCCGGGTCAGGGACAGGTCAAAGGGCCTGACCACGCTGCCGTCGGAAAGAGTCTCCACTACCTTCCCCTCGTATTTCCCTTCCGGAGCTATGCTGAATCCAAGATAAGAGGCTCCTCCGCAGAGTTTTCTGGAAGAGAAACAATGCCATCCGGTAGCCGGACTGTGCAGTATCACCGGGAGGTACAGACTGACCTCCTTCTGTCCGAATGTCCCGATATGCCACCAGTAACTGTCCTCAAAATGGCCCAGTACCAGCTCCTTGGCGCTGAAACCCTCTTCCTGACCGGCATCTCCGCCACCGGCGGCAGACACCGGCAGCACTGAGACCAGCACTGCTGACATGACCGATATTATATATTTCCACGCTCTCATGGCTCTACCGTCTCCACACATGCCTCTATCCTGTCATCCAGCAGACGGACACAGCCGGTGCGTACGGCCACTGTCTCCTCTTTCCCGTCCGGAAGCGTATAGACGATATTGCCGGACTTAATGGATGTAAGCAGAGGTGCGTGGCCGGGGAAAACCTCAAAACCTCCGGCCGCACCGGGGAAGAAGACCTTGGTCACCTCCGTTTCACACACGGTTCTGACAGGCGAGACTATCAACAGTTCCATAATATCACTGCTTATCCTGACCGCCTGCGGCCGAGAGCATCTGCTCTCCCTTGCGGACGGCCTCGTCTATTGTACCGACATTGAGGAAGGCCTGCTCCGGCAGATGGTCCACCTCGCCGTCGAGAATCATCTTGAACCCGCGGACAGTCTCCTCTATGGGCACCATCTGTCCGGGGACACCCGTGAACTGCTCGGCCACCGAGAACGGCTGCGACAGGAATCTCTGAACGCGGCGCGCCCTGTTGACCACCGTCTTGTCCTCCTCTGAAAGCTCGTCCATACCGAGGATGGCGATGATGTCCTGCAGCTCCTTGTTGCGCTGAAGTATCTGCTTCACTCTCTGGGCCACGCTGTAATGCTCCTCGCCCACGATATTGGGGTCCAGAATCCTGGATGTGGACTCCAGCGGATCCACCGCCGGATAGATACCCAGCTCGGCTATCTTACGGCTGAGCACCGTCGTAGCGTCCAGATGGGTGAATGTCGTCGCCGGCGCAGGGTCGGTCAGGTCATCGGCAGGCACATACACAGCCTGCACCGATGTGATGGAACCGTATTTGGTAGAGGTGATACGCTCCTGCATCTGTCCCATCTCGGAAGCCAGCGTAGGCTGATAACCCACGGCCGACGGCATACGGCCCAGAAGCGCCGACACCTCGGATCCGGCCTGGGTAAAACGGAATATATTGTCTATGAAGAACAGGATATCGCGTTTTTCTCCTGTCTCCCTGCCGGCATCCCTGAAGGACTCGGCCACCGTAAGCCCCGAAAGGGCCACCGACTGACGGGCTCCGGGCGGCTCGTTCATCTGTCCGAACACAAGCGTCGCCTGAGACTTGGCCACCTCGTCGTAATCCACCTTGGAGAGATCCCAGTGCCCGGCCTCCATGCTCTTGCGGAATTCGTCACCGTATCTTATAACGCCGGACTCTATCATCTCCCGAAGCAGGTCGTTGCCCTCGCGGGTACGTTCTCCGACTCCGGCGAACACCGAGAAGCCGTTGTGTCCCTTGGCGATATTGTTGATAAGTTCCATAATCAGGACGGTCTTGCCCACTCCTGCACCTCCGAAAAGGCCGATCTTGCCGCCCTTCACATAAGGTTCCAGCAGGTCGATGACCTTTATGCCGGTATAGAAGACCTCCTGAGTAGTGGCCAGGTCGTCGAACTTGGGTGGCTCACGGTGTATGGGCAGCTCTCCCGAGCGGTCCAGCGCACGCATACCGTCGATACTGTCTCCGGTCACATTGAGCAGACGGCCCTTGATCTGGTCGCCTGTCGGCATGGAGATGGCCCGGCCCTCGGCTCTGACCTGCAAGTGCCGCTGAAGTCCGTCGGTCGACTCCATCGCTATGGAGCGCACGGTATTCTCCCCTATATGCTGCTGCACTTCCACCGTCAGTCCGCTACCGTCCTGCCGGACAACCGTCATCGCCTCGTGAATCGCCGGAAGATGCCCGCCTTCCCCGAGATCCGGAAAATGTACGTCCACCACCGGGCCTATTATCTGTGATATATATCCTGTCAACTGCATAAACTGACTGAAAACTCAAAAATTTTTTTCACAGTGGGACTCTCCGAATATTGTGCCAGAAGCCATTTAAATCACATTTATTTTATGTCTTTATCGGTACTCTTCCGGTCAAAAACAGAACTACAGAAAATTTTTCGCGCATAATGGCATATAATTCGTATCTTTGTAGTTTATGGCAAAGGCAAAAAGCAAGATAGAAATCCGCAACAAGAAGGCCTCGTTCGAATACGAGTTTCTGGAAAACTACACAGCGGGCATAGTCCTGACCGGCACCGAGATCAAGTCCATCAGGGCCGGCAAGGCCTCGCTTGTGGACAGTTACTGCTATTTCTCCGGCGGAGAGCTTTACGTCAAGAACATGCACATTGCCGAATACTGGTGGGGCACATTCAACCGCCACGATCCCAAGCGGGACCGCAAGCTGCTGCTGACTAAAAAAGAGCTGCGCAAGCTGGCCAGGTCCGTCAAGGAGAAAGGCCTGACCATCGTCACCCGCCGCCTGTTCATCTCTGAAAACGGCTACGCCAAGCTGGACATCGCCCTGGCGCGGGGCAAGAAAGAATACGACAAGCGCCAGTCCATCAAGGAAAAGGACCTGCGCCGCTACTCCCCCGAATAAATAATCACTTGATCCAAATCAGAGGTTTACGGAAGTCTATCTCCTCCATAATACGCTTCATATAACCTTCAAAGTATTTCTCAGCATACTTAAAGCGCGGGAAATCCGGTGACGGCGCGGCATCTTTCCTGGCTGACGGATGTATATATCTGCCCGTCACGCCGAACCTTGTAGCAGGCCGCTTATCCGACATCCAGTTGAAATCCCTTAGAGTCATCATTTCCGGTGTCAAATCACGTACAGGATATGCATCGCTCTTGACATTCTCTGTATACAGTATCCGCTGAACCTGACCGTCTTTCATCCTTCCTGTCATAATACGGCACTCCTTCTGGTTCATGGTGGTCACCACTGAATCCTCCGCCACATAGAACATAGCCGTCACTCCTCCCAATGCATCAAAGCGCGATATCTGACCGTCTTTAAAATAACCTATCATCTCAGGAGACTTTATCTGATGATAATACTGCCCCGGTTCTTCTTCCGAGATTACAAAACAATTCCCGAAAAGCAGTCCCTTGTCCAGAGTTCCGTTCCGCATAAGGAACTGCATACTGTCCGCCGTTATCTGACTTTCGACTTCATACCAGAGCACAGGTTCGGTGAAAAGTCTGGCAATAGAGTCTATAGAGTTGAAAAGCAGCGAATCGCAAAGCACCTGTACATCGCTCTTGTATATCTTGACATGATGGTAAGCCTCTACAAAGTCCACCTGCGTCGTGTCTGGAGGTGCGACCGCCAACGAATCGGTGACTGCAAGAGAATCTGCCACAGCCAAAGAATCCGACACAACAAGAGAGTCTGTTGCGACAAGTGAATCTGTTGCAACAAGCGAATCTGCTACGGAAAGTGAATCTGCCGCGGAAAGTGAATCAGAGACAGGTAAAGATTCAGCTATCGCAACAGAATCCGGCGTTGCCGCTACTGAATTACCTGTAGAATGTACGTCAGTCGAGTCAGCTGTCCTGGAAGCAGCACTCCGGCCTGAGACCGATGATGATTTCCCGGCTCCCGTTTCCGCACCCATTCCTGACATTTGTGGTTCAGAAGACGATGGCGGTGCTGATGATGCTCCGGGAGACACCGAATCTGGAGTCTGACCGCCTCCGGCTTCACTCTGTTGGGGAGTACTCTTCGCCAACGGATCCACCAGAGCGGACTCATATCTTTCTTTCGCAGAGGCCAGCATCGCACTGTCCACATCACACATCCGCTTGGTGTAATAAATCAAGGTATCGGATGCAAGGAAGATAGAGTCCCTGACTCCACCCTCCTCCTCGTTTATCAGGACAACAGCAGGATCCCGGTAAAGTTCCGCCCTGCGCGGCTCGTTCCAGTACCGCAACTCGCCCGCGAGGGTTATGGCATTGTCCACTGTATCCAGCAGCTGTACATTACCCAGCAGTCTGGCATACTCGGCATACCTGTCATAATTGAGCGAATCACACCAAAGCTCGTAATCCTCTGTAAGACCGTACACGTCCCTGGTAAAGAAGAACTTTTCCGAAGTCCTGTCATACCAACCGGAACCGGAAGATATATGATTGAGGTCATACCAGCCCCCCGTATGTCCGAAAAACTCGGCCAGGTCCCTGTCCGCATAATAATAAAGCGTATCGCATACGAAGAACAGTGAATCCGAGAACATCTCCACCTGACCGATGAAATCAAACTGTTCTATTTTGGATTGATACCGGCCGGTCAGGCTTTCTATAACATTGCCGTCCTCGTCCTTCATAGCCCCACCCCGGTAAAAGAATGCTATACTGTCTTTCGTATTATAATCCAGATAATTGGTTCTTAGGATATTGCTGTCTCTGTCCACCAGTTCCACCAGATGACCGCGGAACTTGGCCGTGTTCTCCGCTATCACATAACGGATACTGTCCCCCGTAAGGACGGTATTTTCCTGTTCTATCCGGACAGAGCCTATGGCATCTATGTACTCGTCATCCACATTCCAGTACGCACTGTCACACTTCAGATACGTGTTGTTGTGAAAAAACACCGCATCACCCACGACCTTACGGTAAGCCTTGCCGTTCAGTTCCACCAGACGGGCCTTGTCTGCTGACAGCAGACGAACCAGACTATCTCTGTCCTCCTCCTGGGCATGAGATACAACCACGCACAACAGCAGGAAAAAAGCAAAACCAAGAATACGTCTCATTTCACCCATCCGTCACGTTGAAATACACATTTCTGGAAAAGAGGATCTATTACGATATATATCGTCTGTATCTTATCGTTGATAAACGCCTCTACAGCTTCTTCGGCCTTCTGGTTGGTGGCCATATTCAGCAGGATATCAAAATCCTGATTGAAAGTAGGAGTATGAGCCTCCCTGATCTCGTCCAGACGAATTATCTTATACGCCGTATTGCCCGCAGTCATTCCCGCCCTGCTCTCATTGTCCGTAGACTCGATCGGACGGGATATTTCCCCGGGCTTCATATTCTTAAGGACATTGTATTCCTCCGGCTTCAGCTTGTCAATATCTATGAACGGTGCTCCGGTCTCCACATCCGGGACAAGCCCGCCGTTGGTCCGGGTAAGCGGATCCTGGGAGAATTTCTTGGCAGCCTGTTCAAAAGTTATACTGTCCGCCAGGACCGCATTGCGTATGGAGTCCAGACGGATAAAAGCCGAATCCCTGTCCTCCGCCGTATATCTCGGTTTCAGAAGGATATGTCTGGCGTTGAACATATCTCCATCCCTGGCTATCAGCTGGATGAGGTGGTATCCGTTAGGGGTCTTGACTATCGGAGAGACCTGCCCCGGCTTCAAGGACATAGCCGCATCACTGAACTCGGGCCAGAATAAGGACTTGGATGACATACCCAGCTCTCCGCCACGCATGGCGCTTTCGGAATCCTCGGAATAAAGCGTAGCCAGCAGGGAGAATTTCTCCCCGTCCATAACTCTCTGGCGGAACTCCAGCAGTCTCTCCCGCGCCGCCAGCTCAGCCCGCTCCACATTGGGATATATCGTAATCTCACTGATCTTATACTGGTCCGGTATGACAGGCAGGCTGTCCTTTGACGTACGCTTGTAGAAACGCTCCACCTCCTTGGGAGTAACTTCCGGAACCTTGCCTGCGATAGTCCGCCTCATCTCATTTGCCAGACTCTCCTCCATGATCCTGTTCCGCCATCCTTCCCTCAGCTCATGCATAGGCTTCTTAAAATACGCTTCAACCGCCTTCTCTCCTCCGAAACGCGACAGGATACCGTCCACCTGCTGACTGAGCATTGCGTCCACCATATCCGGATTGACGGCCAGGCTGTCCAGCACCGCCTGAGTGTAGAAGATTTTCGTCACCATGATGTTCTCAAGTGCCTCACAGCGGACGTTACGGTCTGAGACATATCCCATACTCTGCATATATATGGCATCCGACTCCACATCGGAAAGCAGAATGACACTGTTGCCGACCAATGCGACCGTCTTGTCAATAAGTCCCCCTTCATATTTCTGGGCCGACACCTCCAGCCCCGGCATCATCAGGACTGCCGCCGACAACAGGGCCGCTGTCAATATCTCCTTTATCTTCATATACTATCTGGTATAAATAACAAACTTTTCGGAAACTATAGCGTCATTAAGCAGATTTCGTTCCAAACTGGTCACGAGTGCCTGCTTTCTTCTGTTGAGAATGTGGTTTCTTATCCTCTCCCTGCAGTATTCATATGGGGCCAGACTCCCCGCAGGGACATAGTCATCCACTGATATCAGGTAAGTATAGCCAAGAAAATCCTTCTCCAGGTAAGATCTGTTCTCCAACACTCTGGCCAGTTCCTGCACGTCCAGGCCCGTTCCTTCCACGACTGCATCAAGCCCCACCCAGTCTTCGAAAAAATAATATTTCTCAGCTGATGTATAGCACAATTGCTCCAGTCTGTCCATATCTTCCTCAATCCTGGAACGGTAAAGAGACTTGACCGGATTGAGATTGGGGGAATTGTCGCTCATCTTGATGTACCGGCCTTTCATAAGCGGGACATGAGTCGTGAAACTGGCCGGATTGGCCTCATAGAAATCCAGATACTCCTGCTCGGAGACCACCGTATCCAGACGCTGTTCCACATATTTCTGTTCATACCGGTAGACCAAAAGCTGCTGACGGTATTCCTCCAGCTGCGCCTCCACATCCCTGTCTGCTTTCGAAAGCTGGCTCTCGGCCATGTCCAGCAACAGCCTGTTCTTGGCCCAGGACATGATGTAACGCTCCACTATCCGGGCACTGTCCTCAGCAGAGAAGCCGGTGATGTTCAAGGCCTCCACATCGCTCTCATACAAAACGTCCCTGCCGGCCCTCGCAACGACATCCCCTTTGAAAAGTCTGTCATAGAGCCGGCAGGACGATATTGCCGCAAGAAACGTTATGATAAGGAGAGCCTTTCTCATCGTTTCCAGTAATCCTTATCTGCTGTAGTTGGGAGCCTCGCGTGTGATGGTCACGTCGTGAGGATGGCTCTCGGCCATACCCGCCGCCGTGATGCGCACGAAGCGGGCTTTCTTGAGCTCCTCAAGATTGTGCGCTCCGCAATATCCCATACCTGCGCGGAGACCGCCTATGAGCTGGTACACCACCTCGGACAGAGTCCCCTTGTAGGGAACCTGAGCCACGATACCCTCCGGTACAAGCTTCTTGATGTCCTCCTCCATATCCTGGAAATAACGGTCCTTGGAGCCGAGCTGCATGGCTTCGAGAGAGCCCATACCGCGGTAGGACTTGAACTTACGGCCGTTGAGGATGATGGTCTCTCCGGGCGACTCCTCGACTCCGGCGAAGAGCGAGCCGGCCATGATGGTGTCCGCACCGGCGGCCAGAGCCTTGACGATATCACCCGAATAGCGGATACCTCCGTCGGCGATAATCGGAATGCCTGAACCCTTGAGGGCCTCGGCGGCCATCATGACAGCCGAAAGCTGGGGCACACCCACTCCGGCGATGATACGGGTCGTACAGATGGAGCCCGGGCCGATACCTACCTTGACGGCATCCACTCCGCACTCTTTCAACGCTGCGGCAGCCTCGCCGGTAGCGATATTTCCGGCTATGATCTGCAGGTCGGGGAATTTCTGACGGACAGTCCTCAGCACCCTCAGCACACCTTCCGAATGACCGTGAGCAGTATCGAACACAAGTGCGTCCGGCTCCACGCTCATCAGCATCTCCACCTTGTCTATCGTCTCCGAGTTGATGCCTACGGCAGCCGCCACGAGCAGACGGCCCTTGGAGTCCTTGCTGGCGATAGGATTGTCCTTGATCTTCATGATGTCCTTGTAGGTGATCAGGCCGGCCAGCTTGCCGTTCTTGTCCACCACAAGCAGTTTCTCGATCTTGTATCTTCTCAAAAGATCAGTAGCCTCCTTAAGATTGCTGCCGTCAGTAGTGGTGATCAGGTTCTCCTTGGTCATCACTTCACTGATGGGGGTCTTGGGATTGTCCTGGAAACGGAGATCCCTGTTGGTGACGATACCGCAGAGCATTCCCTGGGCATCCACTACCGGTATGCCGCCGATATGGTTCTCGCTCATTATCTTAAGAGCGTCTCCCACGGTAGCGTTGTCGCGGATGGTCACGGGATCGTAGATCATGCCGTTCTCGGCCCTCTTGACCTTGCGCACCTGCTCCATCTGCACATTGATGGGCATATTCTTGTGTATCACTCCGATACCTCCCTCACGGGCAATGGCTATGGCCAGGTCGGCCTCAGTCACCGTATCCATGGCGGCGGATACGATAGGCGTGTGCAGGGTTATCTCCCTTGTCAGTTTAGTGGTAACATCCACTTCACGCGGAAGGACATCGGAGTGTGCGGGTATAAGGAGCACGTCATCGAACGTCAGTCCCTCGATGATCGGCGAATTGGTATAAATCTGCATATCCCTGTCTCCTTATTTGTCTGACTTCTTGGAGACAGCCTCGCTCAACTTGTCATACATAACATCCAGGGAGCTCAGAAGACCCTCTGTAAGATTGCGGTAGTAAGTCCTCCTGTCCCCTTCGGGATGGTTTATCTTTGTAAGAGTCTCGTCGCGGAGATCCAGGGCGTCATTGGCAAGACCCACTATCTTCTCCGACTTTTCCTCGTCGTCTGTAAAGCTCATGCTGATAAATGCGTCTGAGAGAAATTCATCTATCAGATAATTGACATCCTTCTTAATAACTCTTAAATTCATAGCGCTTATATTTTATTTGTTATCGATTCTGATTGAAATACCACGGATGGCGTAAAACGGAGACTATCCCAGGCTCCGTATCCTGGCTGCCGAGAATTCTCACCGCCCCCACTATCCGTTTGCCCGTATAGGAATCATCCCGGCCCGGAAACAGACTGTTGATCCTCACCCGCAGGGACGAGTGTATCATCATGCCGTCCTCCATATATATGCCCACATGGGTCACGCTGCGGGGCTTCTGTCCGTCGGCAGGCCTTCCGAAAAAGACCAGGTCTCCGGCTCTGAGATTAGCTTTTATATCTCTGTAGTCCAAGGTCACGCCGGTGTCTATCTGCTGACGGGCATCCCTGAGCAGTATCAGACCGTTCATGAAGTAGCTCATCCTCACAAGTCCGCTGCAGTCCAGCCCTTTCGGAGACAGACCGCCCCAGAGATACGGGAAACCCAGGAACATCCTCGCCGTCCTTACGATATCCTCCCCGGAGGGACTATCCACCGACCTCATCCACATTTCCAGCATCTCGACACTCGCCGCCGGCACATAGCCCAGCCTGTCGTCAGGCAGCTTTACCGGCACATACGGTGTATCGTACATCCCCGGCTCTCCCAGTTCCATGATATCGCCCATCACGCAGTCGGAGATAACCTGGGCAGAGTCATACGGGGCTTCCCTGACCACCGCGAAATAATCCGTAACGATGAATCTGACCGTTGATTTCCATTGCTCAAAGCGTTCCTCGGAGACAAGAGCCAGATTGAGCTCGGTCGTCCAGCCTTCATAACCTTCGGGAGTAACTATCGAATACCAGTAGCCCTCCTTTCCGGTAACCTCCACAGGAGTCCCCATAAGGGCCTGTGAAATCGTCTCGGACTGATAGTCAGGGGCCGATTTCATATCCGTAACGGATACGGAGATCAAGGCCATGCTTTTTTCCGCCGCTGCACTTGACACAGCGCACAGGACAAAAAGCATGATTGTACACAAAAGTTTATTCATTCCTGCAAATATAAACGAGATTTTTATATTTTTGAAATTAATTATGATGAAACGGCTTATACTGATATTTACGGCAGTGCTGCTGGCAGCCTCCGCACAGGCCAGGGACTCCCTTTCAGTCTCGTTGCTGACCTGCTCTCCGGGCAATGACCCCGCCTCCGCATTCGGACATTCTGCCATCCGCATCAAGGATCACTCATCCGAACGCGACCTGGTATTCAACTACGGAACCTACAGTTTTGAGGAACCGCATTTCCTCCTGAAATTTCTCCGGGGAGACCTCAACTACTGCCTGTCCATCAATTATTTCCAGAACTTCAAGCAATCCTACGAAAGGGCCGGACGGGGCATCATCGAGCAGCCGATGAATCTCACTCCGGAGCAGAAGACCAGGCTGCGGCTGTTCCTGATGGACAACGCCAGGGAAGAGAACCGCTACTACCGCTACGACTTCCTGCAGGACAACTGCGCCACCCGTATCCGCGACATCTTCGACGGAGGAGAATTCTCATTCCGGGACACGCTCACCGGGAAGACCTATAGGGACGAGCTGACCCGCCTGGTAGGAGACAAGCGCTGGATGATGTTCGGCATAGACCTGCTGCTGGGAGCCAGGGTGGACCGGGAGATTACCGCCCGGGAGGCCATGTTCCTGCCTGACAGACTATCGGAGAACCTGGCCAGCTACACCAACGGCTCACTGGAAGACACCCGGCTCATGACAGAGTGTGCAACCCTCGTAGAGCCGGCACCTGGTCCGGGGAGATTCATGACCATACTGTCCAAGGCCACAAGCCCGTTCACGGTATTCACTCTGCTGCTGCTGTTCTATCTGATATTTTTCCTAAAGACCGGACACAAATGGAAATTCATAAACATCTTCTCCACCGTACTTTACGCAATACTCGGCACAGGAGGTATAATCCTTACCCTCATGTGGCTGGCCACCAACCATATCTGGACTGAGAACAACTGGAACCTCATCTGGATGAATCCGCTGCTGCTCATCCCCGCAGTACTGCCGGACGGAGTCGCCAAGAACCTGAGCGTGGACCTGCTCACCGCAGTCGCCGTCCTCGGGCTGATATTCTCCTGGATTATTCCCCAGACCTTCCACCCCGCCGTGACCGTCATCATCCTGCTGCTGGCGCTTATCGCGCTAAGCCGCCGGTCCATCTACAGAAAATATTGAAACTAACGACATATGATACTCGACTCGCTCAAAAGCTTTGAAAGATACATCACCCTGCACGAGAGATTCGGCAAGGTATACGAATTCATAAAAAGTCACGACCTGCACTCTCTCGAGGACGGCAAGCACGTCATAGAGGAAGACAACATCTGGTGTACCGTCTCGACTTCCGAAGCACGGGAAGACGCACCGCTGGAAGTACATGACTCGTTCATAGACATCCACATCGTCCTTGAAGGCACTGAGATCATGGGATTCCGGGACAGGTCCGAATGCCTCGGTGTCGGAGTCAGCTACGACGAGGCTTCCGACACCGCCCTTATGAAAGAAAGCCCCGAAGCCTACATCAGCTATTCCGGTGACAACTTCGTCATCTGCTTTCCCCAGGACTCCCACGCACCGCTTCTGGGCAGCGGCACCGTCCGCAAGGCCGTCTTCAAAGTACGCCTGTAGCGCGGACCGCCTTCGCCACACAATCGACAGCTTTTTCCAGACTGACGGGCAATGAGCAGATACAACTCCTACATCGGCTATTTCAAGAAGACTTACGGAGAACGGCTGCAGAAAGTCGTGGTGGATGCCGGCTTCACATGCCCCAACCGCGACGGACTGACCGGCACCGGCGGCTGCACCTACTGTGACAATGCAGCCTTCCATCCCGGATACAGCACTGCGGGCATACCTATCCACGAGCAGATAGACGAGGGCATCAAGTTCCACCGGGTCCGTTACCGTAAAGCGGAGAAGTTCCTCGCTTACTTCCAGCCTTACTCCAACACCTATGCTCCGCTGGACAGACTGCGCTCCGTCTACGAGGAAGCGTTGTCGCATCCGCTTGTGGCCGGCATAGTCATCGGCACACGGCCTGACTGCGTGGACACTGAGAAACTGGACTACCTGGCCTCTCTGGCCGGCCGTGGGCACATCGTCATCATCGAATACGGCATCGAATCCTGCTATGACCGCACTTTGCGGCGCATCAACCGGGGGCACACCTTTGCCGATGCTGTCCGGGCCGTTGAGATGACCGCCTCGCGCGGACTGACCCAGGGAGCGCACTTCATCTTCGGCCTGCCTGGAGAATTGACAGAGGACATGCTGGCCTATGCACCTATTATTAATAAGCTGCCGCTGCACTCGGTCAAATTCCACCAGCTCCAGATAGTACGCGGCACAGCTATGGAGCGTGAGTTCGCCTCCTGCCCGTCGGACTTCGTCACATTCACCCTGGACGAATACCTGGACTTCATCGCTGACCTGCTGGAACGCCTGAGGCCCGACCTCTACATCGAACGGTTCGCCGGCGAAGTTCCTCCGCGCTTTGTCAACTCCACCCCCTGGGGCCTGATCCGCAACACAGACCTCATCCGCCTCCTTGAACAGCGTCTTGAAGCCCGCAACACCTTTCAGGGCCGCCTCTACCGCCCCTGAAAGGTGCCGCTCCGCTTTCACCACCCCCTCCCAGACCCTCATAAATGAAAAAGCTGACTCACTAAATCGTGAATCAGCTCCGTTCTATGTAATGAGTTGGCTTTTCCTCAGTTAGCGGCGGGGGCCTTTGTCGCCGTCACGGCGGGGACCTCTTCCGCGATCTCCTCGGTCACGGTCGCGTCCACCGCGTCCGCCTCCGTTGCCGTTGAGCCTGGGCTTGCGCTCGTGCTCCACCCAGCCCTCGGGAGCGGGCAGAAGAGCCCTGCGGGACAGTCTCATCTTGCCTGTCTTCTCATCGATCTCGAGGAGCTTGACATCCACCTCGTCGCCGACCTGAAGCACGTCCTCAACCTTGTCCACTTTCTTGTAGTCGAGCTCGGAGATATGCAGAAGGCCTTCCTTGCCGGGCAGTATCTCTACGAATGCACCGAATTCGAGAATCGACACCACCTTACCGTGATAAGTCTCGCCGACCTCAGGCACGGTAGTGATGGCCTTGATGCGTGCAAGTGCGGCATCCATGGCGTCCTTGTTCTCGCCGAAGATGTCCACGATACCCTTGTCGCCCTCCTCAGTGATGGTGATAGTGGTACCGGTGGTCTTCTGGATATCCTGGATAACCTTTCCGCCTGTTCCGATAACGGCACCGATGAACTCGCCGGGAATGATGATCTGAACGATGCGGGGCACGTTGGGACGGTAATCGGCACGGGGCTCGGAGATGGTCTTCATCATCTCGCCCATGATGTGGGCGCGGCCTTCCTTGGCCTGGGCCAAAGCCTGCTCAAGCACCTCGTAGGGAAGTCCGTCCACCTTGATATCCATCTGTGTGGCTGTAATACCGTCCCTGGTTCCGGTCACCTTGAAGTCCATGTCTCCGAGATGGTCCTCATCGCCGAGGATATCGGAGAGCACCACGAACTTGCCGGTCTTCTCATCGGAGATAAGACCCATGGCGATACCGGATACGGGCTTCTTGATCTTCACACCGCAGTCCATCAGGGCCAGGGTGCCGGCGCATACAGTAGCCATGGAAGACGAGCCGTTGGACTCGAGGATATCGGAGACCACGCGGACAGCGTAGGGATTCTCCTCACCGATGGGAACTACCGGTTTCAAAGCCCTCCATGCCAGATTGCCGTGACCGATCTCGCGGCGGCCTACGCCTCTCTGGGGCTTGGCCTCTCCCGTAGCATAGGGAGGGAAGTTATAGTGGAGGACAAACTGCTGCGTACCCTGTACCAGCACCTCATCCAGCTCTTTCATGTCCATTTTGGTTCCGAGGGTGACAGTCGACAGGGATTGGGTCTCGCCCCGGGTGAAAATAGCCGAGCCGTGCGCTCCGGGCAGATAGCCCACCTCGCACCAGATCGGGCGGATCTGAGTAGTGCTGCGGCCGTCCAGACGAACACCCTCGTCTATAATCATACGGCGCATGGCCTCTTTCTCCACCGCACCGTAATATCTGTTGACCATCATGGTCTTGTCCTCTCTCTCTTCCTCGGGAATGGTCTCCATGAACTCCTCT
This sequence comes from uncultured Bacteroidales bacterium, assembly GCA_944326255.1. Taxonomy (GTDB): domain Bacteria; phylum Bacteroidota; class Bacteroidia; order Bacteroidales; family UBA932; genus Coprenecus. The sequence goes on along the minus strand of CALVDG010000001.1, from coordinate 34,983 downwards.
TTCAGAGCATCGAAAGCGTCCTCACGCTCATGCTTTGCAAGACCGCTCTTGGCTATGGCGTAGCATTTGTCGTAGCAGTAGTCGCGGACGGCCTTGCGGAGATCCTCGTCATTCTCCTCGTGGCAGTAAGCCTTCTTCTCCACCTTCCCGGTCTCCACCATCATCTCCTTCTGCACGCGGCACTGCTCCTTGATGGCCTCGTGAGCAAACTTGATGGCATCGAGCATCTCCTTCTCGCTCACCTCCTTCATCTCGCCCTCGACCATCATGATATTCTCCTCGGTAGCGGCGACTATGAGTTCCATGTCGGCCTTGTCCACAACATCAAACGTGGGATTGATCACAAACTGTCCGTCGATACGGGCAACCCTCACCTCGGAAATAGGGCCGTGCCAGGGGATATCGCTTACCGCCAATGCTGCCGAAGCCGCAAGACCCGCATAACTGTCAGGCATATTGACCTTGTCGGCCGATATCATAATCACATTGACAAATACCTCAGCGTGGAAATCATCGGGAAACAACGGACGCAGAGCCCTGTCCACCAGACGGGCCACCAGAATCTCCGAATCCGAAGCACGTCCCTCTCTCTTGAGGAATCCACCGGGATAACGACCTGCGGCGGCGTATTTTTCCTTGTACTCCACTGACAGAGGCATGAAATCCACGTCCTCCTTCGCGTCCTTGGCACATGTGACTGTGGCCAGCAGCATCATGCCGCCGACCTTAACGACTACAGAACCGGCGGCCTGCTTGGCCAGCTTACCGGTCTCGATCTCAACGATCGTTCCATCACCCATTGTGATGGTCTTCTTGATTATATTCATAATTCCTTCTTAATGATGTCTGCCGTTATGAGAGCTGTCTGCATCTAAGAAAAAAGGGGCTGCCGTATCTTAAAAGACAACCCCGTTTCTTCCGAACGCCAAAGCTTATTTACGCAAATTGAGCGCTTTGACGATTTCCCTGTATCTCTCAATATCCTTTTCCTTCAGGTAATCCAGGAGGCGGCGCCTCTTACCTACAAGACGGAGCAGGGCGCGCTGGGTGCCGAAGTCCTTCTTGTTGTTGCGAAGGTGTTCTGTCAGGTGAGCGATACGGTAGGAAAATAGAGCAATCTGACTCTCTGCCGAGCCGGTGTCCGTATTAGACTTCCCGTATTTAGCGAAAATCTCTTGCTTCTTGTCTGCTGCAAGATACTCTGCCATAAACCTTTAAAGTGTTTAAAAATTAAAAATTACATTTACCCCGAAAATCGGGACTGCAAAGATATGTAATTAAAATCAAATTCCGCTACTTTTGCAGACAATTTTATTTCAAGATTTTACGATGATGGCGGATGCGGCCCGGAAGAAGATAATTCAGGTTCCCGAAATAGGGGAAGTGCTGCTGGTCAAGCGGCCTGGCACAGCGAGGCTGCGCATAAGCGTGTCGCCGCGCCGTGGAGTCGTGGTCTCGATGCCGTGGATGCTGCCGTACGCTATCGCAGAAAAGTTCCTTCTGTCCAAGCGGCAGTGGGTCGCGGATGCTTTGGAACGACAGGCCGGACAGATGCACAGAGCCGCTGAGAGCGGAAGGACAGCCACCGCACCTGACGATCCTGCAGAACTGGAAAGAATGCGTGAAGCGGCCCGTGCCGCACTCGTTCCCAAACTGCTGTCGGCCGCAGCAAGGTACGGATTTCCCTTCAAGGGCCGGGTCGCCATAAAGAACAACGTGTCCAACTGGGGGTCCTGCTCCTCGAAGGGCAATATCAACCTCAACATGCGCCTGATTCTCCTCCCGGAGCATCTGCAGGACTACGTTATACTGCACGAGCTCTGCCACCTCCGCCACCAGAACCACGGTCCGGCGTTCCACGCCCTGCTGGACTCCCTGCTCGGAGGCAAGGAGAAAGAGCTGCAACGGGAGCTTCACGAATGGAAAATCCGCTGAACCAGTCTTTTCTCCTCGCTGGATTTTCATGCCTCAATGGAGAGTGAAGCGGAATCAGAAACGGCAGCCGATACCGGCAGTAAGTCCGCCGAAAATGCTCCCCCACTCTATACGTCCATAGACCTTCCGGCCCACTGTCAGACCGACCAGACATACATCAGGGGCAAAAAAGGCACTCGTAACATAAGACTGGGAATCCTCCAGGTCATACGACATCATATTTGTATTAAACACTCCCACTCCTGCGCCCAAACTGGAGTACATCCTCACCCACTTGCGGTTCAGCCAGTAGAATCTCACCTTTACTGTTACCGATGTCATATGACTGTTCTCAGTCCACAGATACATCCCGGTGTCCATATCCTGCATGGGATTGGAACAGCTTGAATAGTTGACAGCCAGACCCAGATTGAGCCAGCTCAGGATATTGTACCCGTACTCAGCCCGAAGATTGGGAACCGCGCAGATATCTCCGGACGACGCCGCATTAACCCGATTGGCAGGAGGATTCCCCTCGATGTCGTCCAGTATGTCCCCGGCCAGATTGTTCAGCCACATAAATCCCCTTCCCATCTCCATGATAGAGACCATAATACGTGCAGTAGGGAAACCCACACTGACATCCACCTCATGCGTACCGGTATAATCGACCCACTTGGGATGATGATCTGACCCAGACTGTGAAAACAAAGGGAAAGTGGCTGAAACTGCCAGAAAAAGAAGCGCATACAATTTTTTCATATATCCGTAAGATTAATAAAGCTCAACAAATTTAACAAAACAAATTTAACAAAACAAATATCGCTTATCTTTGCAACAGGAAAAGAGGGGTGCCTCACGAGGCGTTGCCCGGAGGCTGAGATTACACCCGTCGAACCTGATACGGTCAGTACCGTCGTAGGGACTTTTCGAGTGCTTTGCTCTTCCACCGCACATCCGCGGCATCTCTCCATTCCGGATATATTTTGAGATATGAGCTTTCAAGTACAGTTTATCACCCATTTTACGGAGCACATCTCCTATCTGGACTCTGCGCGCATCGCTCTTGAGGGAGGCTGCCGCTGGATACAGCTGCGCATGAAACACGCGACGGAAGCGGAAGTGAGGGAAACCGCCGGAAAGGTCCTGGCTCTCTGCAGGCAGTACGGCGCGACACTTATCTTAGACGACCATGCGGAGCTGGTACGGGAAACAGGTGCCGACGGAGTGCATTTAGGGCTGACCGACATGCCGGTGGCCGAGGCCAGGAAGATTTTACCTCAAGGACAATATATAATAGGAGGCACTGCCAACACCTTGAATGACATCTGTCTGCATGCCTCCTCCGGAGCAGACTACATAGGCTGCGGCCCCTTCCGGTTCACCACGACCAAAGACCGCGACAGGCTCGCTCCCGTCCTGGGCCTCGAAGGCTACAGGCAGATAATGGACGGGATGCACCGGGATGGCCTGCACCTGCCCGTAGTAGGCATAGGTGGAGTCACCGCGGAGGACATGCCGGCTCTGGCAGATGCGGGACTGAGCGGCATTGCCCTGAGCGGCAGCATCCTGAGGGCGGAGAACCCTGTGGCGGAGATGCGGAGGGTGATGGACATTGCCGCCTCCATTACATCGGACTGAAATATATTTTAGAGAAATATGAATAACAACAACATCAGAATCACCTACCCGGACTCGGAGAAAGTCTACATGCAGGGCTCGCTCCATCCGGACGTAAGAGTGGGCATGAGGAAAGTGAGCCTCACCCCCACAGTGACCGTCAAGGACGGGCAGAAGGTCATGACAGAGAATCCGCCCGTCTACCTCTACGACACCAGCGGACCTTACAGCGACCCGTCTGCGGACATTGACCTGCGCCGCGGCCTGCCACGGCTCCGCGAGAAATGGATCCTGGAGCGCGAGGTGGAGCAGCTGCCTCAGGTCTCTTCCGAATACGGACGCGAGCGTCTGGCCGACAAATCGCTTGACCATCTGCGCTTCGAGCACATCCGTCTGCCCTACAGGGCCAGGAAGGGCTCGCAGATAACCCAGATGTACTACGCCAAACAAGGTATCGTCACCCCGGAGATGGAATACGTGGCCATCCGCGAGAACATGAACTGCAAGGCCCTGGGCATTGAGACCCATATCACCCCCGAATTCGTGCGCGACGAGATAGCAGCCGGACGGGCAGCCCTCCCGGCCAACATCAACCATCCCGAGGCAGAGCCGATGATCATAGGCCGGAACTTCCTCGTGAAGATCAACACCAATATCGGCAACTCCGCCACCACCTCGACCATCGAGGAAGAGGTAGAGAAGGCCGTATGGAGCTGCAAATGGGGCGGAGACACCCTTATGGACCTCTCCACCGGAGACAACATCCACGAGACCCGCGAGTGGATCATCCGCAACTGCCCCGTACCCGTAGGCACAGTGCCCATGTACCAGGCGATGGAGAAGGTACGCGGCAGGGCAGAGAAACTGACCTGGGAGCTGTTCCGCGACACACTGATAGAGCAGTGCGAGCAGGGAGTGGACTATTTCACCATACACTGCGGCATCCGCCTGAAGAACGTGCATCTGGCCGACAGCCGCCTGTGCGGAATGGTCAGCCGCGGAGGCAGCATCATCGCCTCCTGGTGCCTTGCGCACAATAGGGAGAGCTTCCTCTACGAGCATTTTGACGACATCTGCGACATCTGCGCCCAGTACGACGTGGCCCTGTCGCTGGGAGACGGCCTGCGTCCCGGAGCCATCCGCGATGCCAACGACGCCGCACAGTTCGCCGAGCTGGACACCATGGGAGAGCTTGTGGAGAGGGCCTGGGCCAGGAACGTGCAGGCCTTCATCGAGGGCCCCGGCCACGTACCTATGCACAGGATAGCCGAGAACATGGAGCGTCAGATCGAGAAGTGCCACAACGCACCTTTCTATACCCTCGGTCCCATCGTGACCGACATAGCCCCCGGCTACGACCACATCACCAGCGCGATAGGTGCCGCCCAGATAGGCTGGCTCGGCACCGCGATGCTCTGCTATGTGACACCCAAGGAGCACCTGGCCCTCCCGAACAAGGAGGATGTGCGCGTCGGGGTCGTCACCTACAAGATAGCGGCCCACGCCGCCGACCTGGCCAAGGGACATCCCGGAGCCCAGGTAAGGGACGATGCCCTGAGTAAAGCCCGCTTCGAATTCCGCTGGAAAGACCAGTTCAATCTCAGCCTCGACCCCGAACGGGCCCTCGAGTACTACAAGGAGGCCAACCACGTGGGCGGCAAGTACTGCACCATGTGCGGACCCAACTTCTGCGCCATGCGCATCAGCAGCCAGCTCAGAGACTGCGGTGTCTCCACCGAAGGCGAGGAAGTATCACAGAATCAAACAATTTAAATCCATAAAACAATGATTGAGACAAAAGTATCCAGAGGTATCATCAGTACCTATTTCGACAAACTCCAGGACTGCCTCGAGCTGGACGCCGCCATCGTGGGCGGAGGTCCATCGGGAATTGTAGCCGCATACTATATGGCCAAGGCCGGGCTCAAGGTAGCCCAGTTCGACCGCAAGCTGGCCCCCGGCGGAGGAATGTGGGGAGGAGCCATGATGTTCAACCAGATCGTAATCCAGGAAGAAGCCATGCACATCGTGCGCGACTTCGAGATCAATCACACTCCCTACGGAGACGGCCTCTACACCATGGACTCTGTCGAGAGCACCTCTTCCCTGCTCTATCACGCCGTACACGCCGGAGCCCGCATCTTCAACTGCTACTCGGTCGAGGACGTGATATTCAAGGACAATAAAGTCAGCGGAGTGGTGGTCAACTGGACTCCCGTCCTCCGCGAGGGGCTGCACGTGGACCCGCTGAACATCCTGGCCAAGGTCGTAGTGGACGGCACGGGACATGACAGCGAGATAGCAGCCACCGTCGCCCGCAAGAACGGCATCCGTCTGGCCACCGAGACCGGCGGAGTCATCGGCGAGCGCTCCCTTGACGTAGCTTCAGGCGAGCAGGAAGTGGTAAACGGCACAAAGGAAATCTATCCCGGCCTCTACGTCTGCGGCATGGCCGCCTCAGCCGTTTCCGGCACCCCCCGCATGGGGCCCATATTCGGCGGAATGCTCCTCTCAGGCAAGAAAGTCGCCGACGAGATCATCGCCCGCCTTAAGAAGTAACTTAGAGTTTTTATACAGAAAATCCCGGAGCAGACACTGAATCTGTTCCGGGATTTATCGTTACGTACACTACTGGAGAGCAGCCATTTCCTCCGGAGTGAGGCCCGTGACTCTGGCTATTGTCTCCAGTGAAATACCTTAGCACCTGCATCTTCTTGTCCCCGTAATTCTTCGGCTTGAACTTAGGCCGCTCGATGAAGATAAAAAGACGATAACTAAACTTTATAAACGCTTAATTCTTAAAAACATCCAAAATAGAACGGAGCCGTTGGACAAGGTCCTGAACGTCACGGCCATGTTTATACGGCTCCCAGATATAGCCGAGGACGGCGGCACCGCCGAATCCGGCATCAGGCAACAGTCCTATGTTGTCGGCGGACACTCCTCCGAGCGCGAATACCCTGTCATTGACAATGCCAGACTTGGATTTGATATCCTCAAGGGAGAAATGAGAACTGTAGCCCCGCTTCGATATACTGTCGAACACGGGGCTTAGGAACATATAGTCGCACTTCCCGGCATATCTTCCGAGCTCCTCAAAAGAGTGGCAGGAACGGCTGACCAGGCCGGCAAATCCGGAAGGCGGCACGGGATTACGGCTGTTGAGATGCACTCCTCCCAGCCCGTAGCGGAGAGCCAGGTCATGGCAGTCGTGCAGGGATATCCGGCTGTAATACCGCTCCGGGACAACATCCAGCAAAGCCGACACATCTTCCGCATGAGATCCCGGCTTACGGACATGCACCCGCCATGCACCGGCATCAAGCAAAGCCGTCACAGCCTCCGCTTCCCCGGGCAAAAACTCCGGATCGGTTATGACAATTACCCTCATCTGTAAAAATGTCTGAGAGGTCCGTGACCATGACCGATACGCAGAGATGCTGCGGCCACAATAGCATTGTGGACATAAGCGACAGCAGTCTGAACAGCCTCCCGCAGCGGCAGACCTGAGCCCAGAAAAGTGGCGATTGAGGAAGACAGGGTACATCCCGTTCCGTGCAGATTGTCGGTCAATACCCGCTCGGACGTAATATGCACCAGCCCGTCAAGATCACAAAGAACATCCACAGAAGTATTGTCTGCATCCAGATCTCCTCCCTTGACCAGAAAAGCACAGCCGTAACGGTCGCGGAGCTGCACAGCTGCCCGGTTCATGTCCTCAACGGACTGTATCCGGAAACCTGCCAGGCGCGAGGCCTCATCAATATTGGGAGTCACCAGATGCGATTTCGGGAAGAGACATGAGCACAGGGCATCCACGGCTTCGGGCATGGTCAGCGAGTCCTTGCTGGTCGAGACCATGACCGGGTCAGTCACCACATACAGTACCGGATGTACCGACAACTGAGCGGCTATAGCCTTGACTATGGACACTGTACCTGTCATACCTATCTTCACGGCATCCACGGCCAGATCAGACATTACCGCATCTATCTGTTGTCCGACAATCTCAGCCGGTACATATTCCACAGCCTTGACACCCTGGGTATTCTGAACTGTTACAGCCGTAATGGCCGCAGCGGCATAACCTCCGCAGGCCGATATGGCCTTGATATCAGCCTGGATTCCGGCTCCACCAGAGGGGTCGGAACCGGCTATTGACAATACTATCGGGTAATCTTTCATACTACAAAGATACGGCTGATTCAGGAAAATGCCGCTTCATTTTTTCAGAAAAGTTCGGAGTAAACTCACTAAAAAGTTCGGAGCAAAACAGCCGAAAAGTTCGGAGCAAACTTGCCAAAAAGTTCGGAATTGCTTATTTTTGCAAAAGGATAAAGAATTGGACAATGGATAATAAGCACTACAGACCTAGAATCTGCGATACTCTCCTGCAGAAAAAGTTGAGGACCAGCGGAGCCGTGCTGATAGTGCCTGTCGGCTGCCTACGGGACTGACACAAAAAAGGGGCGGACTGTCAATCCACCCCCGTTAAATTCTATCTGCTTAAGTTCGTAAAATGTATCAAAATGTGTACATTTTACTACCAGACGTTCAGAGGACGGCCGGCAACGAGAGAATGCGCGGCATTCTTGACCTTCTCGATAACTGCCTCGTTCTCAACATCTGAAAGCACCTCATCGATAAGTTCGACGATAGCCTCCATATCCTTCTCCACCAGACCTCTGGATGTGATGGCGGGTGTACCTACACGGATACCCGAAGTAGTGAACGGAGTACGGCTGTCGAAAGGCACCATGTTCTTATTGACAGTGATGTCGGCACGCACGAGGGTCTTCTCGGCCACCTTTCCTGTCAGGTCGGGGAACTTGGTGCGGAGGTCAATCAGCATCAGGTGGTTGTCAGTACCGCCGGATACGATCTTGTAACCTCTGTCAATGAAAGCCTTGGCCATAGCGGCGGCATTCTTCTTAACCTGCATCTGATACTCCTTGAACTCAGGCTGGAGAGCCTCGTAGAATGCCACGGCCTTGGCTGCGATGCAGTGCTCGAGGGGACCGCCCTGCACACCGGGGAATACAGCCGAGTTGATAAGCTGGGACATCATCTTGATCTGACCCTTAGGAGTCTTCAGGCCCCAAGGATTCTCAAAGTCCTTGCCGATGATGATGGCACCGCCACGAGGTCCGCGGAGAGTCTTGTGTGTGGTAGTGGTCACGATGTGGGCATACTTGACAGGATTGTCCAGCAGACCTGCTGCGATAAGTCCTGCAGGATGAGCCATATCGACCATGAAGATGGCACCTACCTTGTCGGCTATCTCGCGCATCCTCTTCCAGTCCCACTCGCGGGAATAAGCAGAGGCACCTCCCACTATCAGTTTGGGCCTGCACTCGAGGGCTGTCTTCTCCATCTGGTCGTAATCCACGCGGCCTGTCTCCTCGTTCAGCTTGTACGCTACGGGATGATAGTTGATACCGGACATATTGACGGGCGAGCCATGAGTAAGGTGTCCGCCGTGAGCCAGGTCCAGCCCCATGAAAGTGTCACCGGGCTTGAGACATGCCATGAACACCGCCATATTGGCCTGAGCGCCGGAGTGAGGCTGTACATTGGCAAACTCGGCTCCATAAAGCTCTTTAAGACGATCAATCGCAAGCTGCTCGACCTGGTCCACCACCTCGCATCCGCCATAATAACGGGCTGCGGGATAACCTTCAGCATATTTGTTTGTCAGGCAAGAGCCGAGTGCGGCCAGAACGTTGTCACTGACAAAGTTTTCAGAGGCGATCAGCTCTATTCCGTGAAGCTGTCTGCTCTCCTCTTTCTTGATAAGTTCTGATATTTGCAGATCCTGTTTCATATTGTTTGGTTAAACTGATTTTTTCATTTTAACTTTGCAAAGTACGCAAAAATTTACCGTTTGACAAAATGTTTAGGAAATTATTGAACAGCGAGCTGGGAAGACCGGACGTCGAGGAATATAAAACCTTGTCTAAAAGCCCTATAACCGTAGTTCTGGACAATGTGAGGAGCCGACACAATATCGGTTCGGCCTTCCGCACCTGCGACGCTTTCCGCGCCTCGGGGATAGTGCTGTGCGGGATAAGCTCCACATCTCCCGCCCCTGAGATTCACAAATCCGCCCTGGGGGCCGAGTTCTCTGTGGACTGGGTCTGGCGGCAGGACACAGTGGAGGCAGTCAGGGAACTGAAGGCGCAGGGATACACCGTCATAGGAGTGGAACAGACCGAAGACTCAATATCCACCGATGATTTCCTCTACGGGAGAAGGGAACTTGACCCTGCCGGAAGATACGCAGTAATCTTCGGTAACGAAGTCCACGGCATCTCTCAGGAGGCAGTGGACCAGTGCGACTTCACTCTGGAGATTCCCCAGTACGGTACCAAGCACTCGCTCAACGTATCCGTGGCCATAGGCATAGTCCTCTATGTCCTCGGACGCGGGCTGCACTAAGGATTCATCAAGTCAGTATTGACAAAGCGGATAATGTCGTAGATGGACTCTATCGCAGCGGCTGCGGGTCCCTCCGGCTCTATCAGCTTGGCCTTGTTGTAGGCATTGATGGCGTCCCCCCACAGCTCATGTCGGCGGTAGATACCTCCCAACAGGAACCACGCCTGGGGATTCTGAGGCTCCGCCTCCAGAAGCCGTTCTATCTCGTCCCTGGCATCGTCCAGACGGCCGGCGGCTATCAGTTTCTCTATCTCAGTTATAGTAGCCATACTCTATACCAGTCCGCTGAATCCCATGAACGCCATGGCCAGGATACCGGCCGTGACCAGTGCGATGGGAGTACCTTTGAATGCCTTGGGAACGGATACCAGGTCCAGCTGCTCGCGGATACCGGCGAAAAGCACCATCGCCACTCCGAAACCCAGCGCGCTGGATGCGGCGTAGACTACGGTCTCGCCCAGATTGAGCAGATGAGCCTCACCGCCGAAGGTGAACTCCTTGGTCACCACGCTGATAGCCACTCCGAGCACAGTACAGTTGGTGGTAATCAGGGGCAGGAAGATGCCCAGGGCCTGATACAGCGAGGGAGATATCTTCTTGAGGATGATCTCGACCATCTGCACGAGGGCTGCAATCACCAGGATGAAGACTATCGTCCTCATGAACGTGATGTCCAGGCTGGCCAGTATATAATGGTCTATGAGATATGTGACCAAAGTAGACAGGGTGATGACGAACACCACTGCTGCGGACATACCTGTGGCCGTACTGACCTTATTGGAGACACCCAGGAACGGGCAGATACCGAGGAACTGGGCCAGTACGATATTGTTGACAAATACCGCCGATATGATTATTATCAGATATTCCATAATGTATTAAGCCTTTTTTTGAGTAAGTTTTCTAAATACCACCATGAGGTAGCCCAGCACGATGAATCCTCCGGGTGCCAGGACGAAAGCCAGCATACCGTCTCCGCCCTCGGCGAGCTTCATGCCGAAGAACGACAGATTGCCAAGCAGCTCGCGCACCATACCGATGACTGTCAGGGCCAGCGTGAAACCGAGTCCGATACCGATACCGTCACAGGCCGAGTCCAGGGGAGTATTCTTGTTGGCGAACGCCTCCGCCCTGCCGAGGATGATGCAGTTGACCACGATCAGCGGGATGAACAGACCCAGGGCCGCATACAGGTCAGGCACATAGGCCTGCATCAGGAGCTCCAGGACCGTAACGAACGAGGCTATGATGACGATGTAGGCCGGGATACGGACCTTGTCGGGGATCATCTTGGCCAGAAGCGAGATGAATACGTTGGAGAGAATGAGGACGAAAGTAGTGGCGAGACCCATTCCCATACCGTTTATCGCGGAGGTAGTGGTACCGATGGTGGGACACATACCGAGCACGAGGATAAACGTAGGATTATCCTTGATGATGCCGTTGGCTATAATTCTCAGTTTACTCATGTTCCGCTATTTTGAGTTGTTGTCCATAATCTTCTGAAATACCCTCCAGGCTCTGTCCACCGCATCGCAGTAAGCCCTGGAGGTAATGGTGGAGGCCGTGATGGCGTCCACGTCCCCGCCGTCCTTGGCCACGCTGAGCCTGAAAGAAGCCGGATTCTTGCCTACAAACTGGGAGTAGAAGGCAGGTTCCGTCATCTTCGCGCCCAGGCCGGGGGTCTCGGTATGGGATATGACGGAAGTACCCACGATGTTGCCGTCCATGTCAAAGCCGACCATGATGTTGATCGTGCCGCTGAATCCCTTGGATGTAAAGGACTCTACTGCATAGCCCACAGCCTGGCCGTCCTTACGGGCCGGATATACCGCGACTTCCTTTCCGTCTATCTCCACCGTCATCTTCTCGGATGACGGCGCGTTGTCAAACTCCGGTGTCACCAGAGCGATGGCGTTGTTGGTCTTCTTGATCTGCTCCTGGTCTATCTTGCCTTTAGTCATCACGTACACTCCTCCGAGCAGGGCGGAGCACACCAGACATACCAGAGACAGGCAGAGGACCATGCTGCGAAGTGTGGATTCCTTAGGCATGACTCACCTCCTTCCCGAACCTTGCGGGCTTGATGTATTTGTTGAGTAAGGGTACTATCGAGTTCATAATGAGTATCGCAAACGAGACTCCCTCGGGATACGAACCGAAGTAACGGATAAGCACCGTGAGCACTCCGATGCCGATACCGTAGATGACCATTCCCTTGACCGCCATGGGCGAGGTCACGTAGTCGGTGGCCATGAATACCGAACCGAGCAGAACGCCTCCTGTCAGGATATTGAACAGAGGGTCGGTGTACTGGGACGGATCGATCAGCCAGAAGATACCGGTCATCACGGCCACGGTCAGGATGATAGTAACGGGGATGTGGGGACGGATGACCCTGCGTACCAGCAGATATATGAAACCGAGGATGATGGCCAGCGCGGAGGCCTCTCCTGCCGAGCCGCCTGCCCTGGCAAAGAGCATCTGCCCGTAGGTCAGGTCAGGGTTGGCGGAGATAATCTGGTCCACTGTCATGCCCTGTGCAAGTCCCTCCTTGACCAAAGCCAGCGGAGTCGCACCGGTGACGGCATCCACTCCGGGGCGGAACCAGGAAGCGGGCACGGTCCAGTCCGTCATGATCACAGGGAAGGATATCAGCAGGAAGACACGGCCCACCAGCGCGGGGTTGAAGATATTGTGACCCAGTCCGCCGAATGTCATCTTGGCCACACCTATAGCCACTACGGCTCCGATCACTATCACCCACCAGGGCGCTGTCGGAGGCAGGTTGAGAGCCAGCAGGACTCCGGTCACGGCTGCGGACAGGTCGGTGACGGTCACCTTGGTCCGCATCAGATATTTCTGAATGAGGAACTCCACACCCATACATGCTATCACACCCACCAGCAGCAGCTTTATGGCGGAGAGACCGTAGAAGTACACGGCCACCAGCATCGAGGGAGCAAGGGCGATAAGCACGTCCTTCATGATCTTCCTCGTGCTCTCATCTCCATGAACATGGGGTGCGGGAGATACTATCAGTTTTCTCATATTCTTATAATGGTTTAATCAGTTACTTCTTGGGACGGCTCCGCATGATGCGCATGACATCGGCCTTCGCAGTCCGGATGTAGTCCAGCAGGGGGATATAGGCCGGGCAGGTGAACATACAGCATCCGCACTCGATGCAGTCGTAGACTTTGTTGTGCTCCAGATCCTCCATACGGCCTGCACGGGCGAGCTTGTTGAGCAGATAAGGCTCCAGTCCCATCGGACAGGCCTGCACGCACTTGCCGCAGCGGATACACTCACTCTCCTCCATGCGCTTGGTCTGCTTCTCTGTAAGCAGCAGCAGGGACGAGGTGCTCTTGACGGAAGCAGCGGAGAGATTGGCCACGGCCTTGCCCATCATAGGGCCGCCGCTGATTATCTTGGCCGTCTTCTGAGGTACGCCTCCGACAGCCTCGAGAATCTTCTCAAAAGGAGTTCCCACCCTGAGCAGGAAATTGTGCTGGGAGTCCAGACACTCTCCGGTAACCGTCATCACGCCCTCGAAAAGCGGCTTGTTCTTCTGGACCGCCTCGTAAACAGCGAACGAGGTGCCCACGTTCTGAACCACCACGCCTGCGTCTATAGGCAGCCCCATAGAGGGCACCCTGCGGCCGGTCACGGCATCGATGAGCTGCTTTTCGCCGCCCTGCGGATATTTCTTGCGCAGGGAGACCACTTTTATCTCCGGATACGAGGAAGCTGTCAGCTCTCTCATCTTCTTTATGGCCTCGGGTTTGTTGTCCTCTATACCGATGTAGCCTTCAACAACACCCAGGGCCTTCATCATGATACGGGCTCCGAGCAGCACTTCCTCGGCATGTTCGATCATCAGGCGGTAATCGGAGGTCAGATACGGCTCGCACTCGGCACCATTGATGATAAGGAACTCCGCTTTCTTACCCGGAGGAGGAGACAGCTTGACATGGGTCGGGAAAGACGCACCTCCCAGACCTACGACTCCGCAGTCCGCTATCCTCTTTATGATTTCGGTCGGAGACAGGGTTATATCCCTGACGATGTCCGGTGTACGGTCTATGGACTCATCCCACTCGTCACCTTCCACGTCTATGATCACGTGCATCACCGGATTGCCCGCCAGGTCGGCGTATGGCTCGACGGCAGCGACGGTACCCGACACGGAACTGTGAATATTGGCGGAAATAAATCCTGCGGAAGCCCCTATCAGCTGTCCTGTCCTGACCTTGTCACCCTTCTGAACGAGAGGCTTGGCGGGAGCTCCCAGATGCTGGGACATGGATATGTACATCCTCTGAGGCAGAGGGAATGTCTCTATCGCTGAGTCTGCGGATATCTTGCAGTCATGCGGGTGAACGCCACCCATTGAAAATGTACGTCTCATTGCTTGTCAGTTTTTGGTTCTTCCGCGGGAGCGGCAGCCGGTTTGGGAGGGAAATTGACGGCATGGATGGCTCCTGTAGGACACTCGGCCACACATTTGCGGCAGAGCTTGCATTTATTGAAATCTATATAAGCCAGATTGTTCTCGACGGTAATGGCTCCGAACGGGCAGACCTTCTCGCACTTGCGGCAGCCGATGCAGGCAGCGGAGCAGGCCTTGCGGGCCACGGCTCCCTTGTCCTGGCTCATGCAGGACACATATACGCGGCGGTTCTTAGGGCCTTTGTTGCGCAGTTCGATGATATCCTTGGGGCAGGCTCTTACACAGGCTCCGCAGGCAGTACACTTTTCCTCGTCCACCTCAGGGATAAGGGTCTCGGGGTTGACCTTTATGGCTCCGAACGGACAGGCACGCTCACAGTCCCCTCCGCCCAGGCAGCCGAAACGGCATCCTGTGTCACCCGCATAAAGCGAGCTGATGATGCGGCAGGAGACCGAGCCGTCATACTCATTGACACGCACTCTGTTCTGACATGTGCCGTTGCACCTTACCACGGCCACCATAGGAGCCTTCTCCTCGGCCTGCACACCCATCGCGGCCGCCACCTTCTGCATGACGGCATTGCCGCCAACGGGACAGAACTTGCCGTCAAGCGAGCGGGACTTCACACATGCCTCGGCAAAGGCCCTGCAGCCGGCAAAGCCGCAGCCTCCGCAGTTGGCTCCGGGCATCGTGGCCTCGACAACATCGATGAGCGGGTCCTCCTCCACGTTGAATTTCTTGGCGACGAGAAAGAGCACCACCGCGAGCAACAGGCCCAATACGCTGAGAGTGATGACTGTAAAAATAAATGTTGTACCCATCTGC
Source organism: uncultured Bacteroidales bacterium (assembly GCA_944326255.1). Classification (GTDB taxonomy): domain Bacteria; phylum Bacteroidota; class Bacteroidia; order Bacteroidales; family UBA932; genus Coprenecus. Next base: position 19,733 of record CALVDG010000001.1, on the reverse strand, counting down.
TGTTATTTTATCTTTTCTACAGTAAATATGAATCCTGAGTTGAGCTTGTCCCTGAACTGAGCCAGCACCAGATAGTACAGAGCCACGAATCCCAGGGCTCCGAGTCCGGTCACCAGCTCATTTTCAAAAAACATAGGCAAAGTTAATAATAAAACCAATAAAATGAACAGCGGAATCAGATAAGCTATCAAAACTGCCTTGAAGCCCTGACCCTGTCGTATTATCACATTGACCTCGTCGCCTACGGCAATGCTTCCGTCATCGGGACGGCGGACCGGGATGATGCGGGTCTTTCCGTCCGAGGCTCCGCATACCGCCTTGGCCTGACATCCCGAGCAGGCCGTCTGTGTCAGGATCTGAACCTTTATCTGTGAGCCGGACACGCCCACCACCCTGCCGGCATGTCTTATCTCTGCATCTGTCTGTTTCATTTCTTTTTATTTTTAACCACTTTGCAATCTTCCAACGGATATCGGAGTCCCTCCCAGTCCGCCAGCCGTCCGAAGACCGAACCGACGATGATAGGAGACTCGAACAGCAGGGGCACCCGGTTCATGTCGTCCGAGACCCAGATATACATCTCCTGCTCCCCGGTGAACACCTCCCCGGCCACCACTTTGGCCGCGAATTTCATCGTCCTGTAGACCCCGAGTCCCGGCACGCGCTTCTCCTCCCGGCCGATATAGCGGAAATATATGTCGAATATCTCCTCGTCTATGGCGAAGGAGACGGGATTGTTGACTCCCTGCTCCAGTGCCTCGAAATCCATATTGCGGGCATTGTAGAACAGGGTAAGGATGTCAAACGTACATTCGTTTCCAGGCAGCAGGGTATCCAGCGACCGCCTGGCCCACTCTATCCTGGCCTCTATGGCATGGGTGCTGTCGTCCCAGTTGTAGGTGTTCTTTATGGTATACTTGCCCTCGTGTATGTCCCTGTGGAAATACACCGGACGGACACTGTCCTCGTAAAAAACGGACTCGTAGGTATCCCTGACCTTGAAGAAGACATCCCAGAAACGGTAAGTGCTGCCGGTAGCCACCGGGTGCAGCAGATGTCTGCCGCCTCTCTCCCCTCCGTCATGGAGCGTCACCGTGGCCGAACCCACGTCAGTCCTGATGCCCAGCCATTTGTAATGGATAATATATGTCAGCCTCTCGTCCTGCCTGAACGCATGTTCCTCCGCCAGATCCGGGTGGACCGGGAAGCACTGTCCCCAAAGGGAGACGGATGATGTCACTGCGAGCAGCAGTACGAGGATATGCCTAAAAGTCCTCATCGAACTCGGAGTTGTTCATGCTGGACTCAATATACGCGTCCGATGCCGGCTCCAGATCCCCGAATCCGCCCTCATTGGCATCCACGAAACGGGCCTCGGAGGCACGGAAGCGCATGGGCACGTCAGCCGTGGAGCCGTTACGGTGCTTGGCTATGATGATCTGGGCCTCTCCCGGCACGGCAGACTCACTCTCGGTCCCGTAATACTCAGGACGGTGGATGAACATCACTATGTCGGCATCCTGCTCTATGGCTCCCGACTCGCGGAGGTCGCTGAGCTGGGGACGCTTGTTGCCGCCGCGTGTCTCAACAGCACGGCTGAGCTGGGAAAGGGCTATCACCGGTATGTCCAGTTCCTTGGCTATGGCCTTGAGCGAGCGCGAGATATTGGACACCTCCTGCTCCCTCATGCCGCGCAGCTCCGGAGGACCGGTCATAAGCTGAAGGTAGTCTATGATAATGAGCTTGACTCCAGCGTTGCGCACCAGGCGGCGGGCCTTGGAGCGCAGCTCATATATCGAAAGCGACGGAGTATCGTCAATGTAAAGCGGAGCCGAAGCCAGGTCCTTTATCCGCTCGTGAAGCTGGACCAGCTCGTACTCCTGCAGTTTCTTTCCTCCGCGTATCTTCTCCGAAGAGAGTCCGGTCTCGGAGACCAGAAGTCTCTTGACCAGCTGCTTGGATGACATCTCAAGCGAGAAGAACGCGACCGGTATCCTATGGTCCACCGTCATATTGCGGGCCATAGTCAGCACGAAGGCCGTCTTACCCATGGCGGGACGGGCCGCTATAATCACCAGGTCCGAAGCCTGCCAGCCGAGGGTGATCCTGTCTATCCCGGTATAGCCGGAAGCCACACCGCTCAGACCGTCAGTCCGCTCCTGGTTGGCCTCTATCTCCATCACTGCCTCCTTGATGACGTCCTGTACAGGCTGGGTCTCCCGCTTCATGTTCTTCTCCGCCAGGTTGAACAGTTTCTGCTGGGCTCCGTCCAGCAGGTCGTCCACAGGGATGCCGTCATCGAACGAGTCCCTCTGCACCTGAGCCGATATGGTTATCAGTTCTCTCTGTATGTATTTCTGGAGCAGTATCTTCACGTGGTAATCCACATGAGCGGCCGCACCCACCTTTGACGACAGCAGACTCAGGTAATACGGTCCGCCTATCTCTTCCAGCGAGCCGTCCTTCTTCAACTGCTCCGCCACTGTGTATATATCCACCGGATCATGCGCCAGCGAAAGGCTGGATATCGCAGAGAATATCTTCCGGTGCGCATCCTTATAGAAACAGTCAGCAGTCAGAGAATCAAGCACATCCGGCACCGCGTTGGGTTCGATGAGCATGGCTCCCAGCACAGCCTCCTCGACATCCAGGGCCTGAGGCGGCTTCTTACCGGCCTCCAGACCGACAGCATCCAGGGAGACTTCTTTCTTACTTTTAGGTTTGGTAGTTTTAACAGGCATAGTCTTCAATGATTAGAGTTTATCCAACGCCCTGATCACGGCGTTCACGGCCATATCCGCCTCCTCCATGCTTATGCACAGCGGGGGCGCGATACGGAAAGATGTGGGATTGTAGAGGAAATAATCGCTCACCGCTCCCTCGTCCAGCAGCAGGCCCAGCATCCGCGAGGCATAGTCCTCCCGGCCCAGATCCACTGCCAGCAGCAGGCCGGAGCGGCGTATCTCCCTGACAGCGGGATGAGAGCGGAGCGCATCCTCTATATACTGCCCCTTGGTCTCGGCCTGAGCCACCCAGCCCTCCCGCAGCAGCACCTTGAGCGAGGCAAGCGCGGCGGCACAGCACACCGGATGTCCTCCGAATGTAGTGATATGCCCGAGAACCGGATTGCAGGTAAATGCGTCCAGCCTCCGTTTGGAAGAGACCACTCCTCCCAGAGGCATCCCTCCGCCGAGGGCCTTGGCCAGCACAAGAATGTCCGGCACAGTTCCGTATTTCTCAAAGGCAAACATCCGGCCGGTGCGGCCGAATCCGGTCTGCACCTCGTCAAAGACCAGCAGCGCACCTGTCTCGTCGCAGCGTAAGCGCAGGGCCTGCAGGAAACCGTCCTCGGGTACAATCACCCCCGCCTCACCCTGAACCGGCTCCACTATCACGCACGCCGTCTGCTCCGTTATCCGGGCCAGATCCTCCACCACGTTGAAGCGCAGATGATCCACATCCGGCAGCAGCGGTCCGAACACACTCTGACGCTCCGGATCCGTCATAAGACTCAGCGAAGTATGGGAAGACCCGTGATAACAGTTTACGAACGAAGCCATGCGACGGCGGCCTGTAAGCCGCTTGGCCAGTTTCAAGGCCGCATCCACAGCCTCGGAACCGGAATTGACATAGTAGATGCAGTCCAGCGACGGCGGCAGAATGGATGTGAGCAGAGATGCGTGCAGCACCTGCGGGGCCTGTATCATCTCCCCGTAGACCATCAGGTGAAAATAATTCTCAGCCTGTGCGCGTACAGCGGCTGTCACATCGGGATGATGATGACCTATATTGCTGACACACACGCCGGAGACCATATCCAGATACCTGCGGTCTCCGGAATAGATAAAAACACCATCCGCCCTGTCTACCTCAATAGCCAAAGGGGATGGTGATGTCTGTCCTACGTGTTGGAAAAACGTGCGTATCATTGCTTGTCTGCGGACGAGTTGTCCTCTTCAAAATCGGGACTCACCAGAATCCTGCCGCAGTACTCGCATACGATTATCTTCTTGTTCTGTGCTATATCCAGCTGCCTCTGAGGGGGTATCTTGTTGAAGCATCCGCCGCAGGCATCCCTCTTGACAGTCACGACGGCCAGTCCGTTGTGGGCATTGGCCCTCACTTTCTCATAAGCGGCCAGTGTCCTGGCATCGATGGAGGCCTTGAGCTCCGCTATCTCCTTGGTAAGCCTCTCCTCCTCCCTGGCAGTCTCCTCGGTGATGGACTCGCACTCCTTCTTCTTCTCCTCCAGATCCGACTCCTTCTGGCTGATGGCATTCTGTGTCGCCGTCACAGCGGCCTTAAGTTCGTCCACACGGGCCTTCTTCTCATTGATGCGCTTGGCGGCCAGTTCCAGCTCAAGCTGCTGGTACTCCAGCTCACGGGAGATGGACACATACTCCCTGTTGTTCTTGACATTGGCCTGCTGCTCCTGATACTTGGCTATCGAAGCCCTGTTGTTGTCAGCCTCTATCTTCTTCTGGGTTATATATTTCTCAGCCTCGACTATTTCCTCGCGAAGCTTGCCCACACGGGTCTTCAGACCTGCTATCTCGTCCTCCAGATCCCTGATCTCATCGGGAAGCTCTCCCAACAGCATATGAATCTCATCTATCTTCGAGTCCTTCTGCTGAATCATGTACAATGTGTGAAGCTTGTGCTCCATCCCGGCATCGGTGTCATTGATGCTCTTGGAAAGAGAAACGAATGTCTCACGCCTGTCGATGGGAGTGTCCACCAAATTTTTCTGTCTTGTTGTAGCCATATCTGTCTAAAAATAATATACCGGATTAACAATACTTTTCTCTGCAATCTGAACCGCAAAGTTAGGAATTTTTTCCCTAACGGTATCATATATTACGCCCACAATCCCTGACTCGCTCTCAAAATGTCCTATGTCAGCAATCATCATGCCGTCAGGAGCGTAAAAATCATGGTAGGATATATCCGCGCTCACATATACATCCGCACCAGCCTCATGAGCCCGGGCGATCAGTGAATGTCCGCTGCCTCCGCAGAGCGCGACTCTGAACACCGGAGCATCCGGCAGTCTGGAATGGCGCACTACGCTCAGACCCAAAGCTGACTTCATCGCCTTGAGAAAATCCTCCGCACTCACCGGCGAAGGCAGCTCGCCGATCACACCCAGTCCGTTACCGTCAGCGTCACTGTCCAGCACGCGCACATTGCACAGCCCCATCAGCGAGGCTGTATGTCCGCTGACTCCGCACAGGACCTTGTCCATGTTGGTGTGACAGGCATAGACCGTTATTCCGTGACGGATGGCTTCCATGACAGTCCTGCCGGTGTCAGTGGTCATGGAGATCTTACTGATACCTCTGAAAATCAGAGGATGATGAGTTATTACCATGTCCGCACCCACCTCCACTGCCTCCGCTATGAGGGCCGGAGTACAGTCAAAGCCTATCAGAGCCTTGTGAACCTCACTTTCACCGTTGCCTATACAGAATCCGGAATTGTCCCAGGACTCCTGAATACCCAGAGGAGCCATTGCCTCTATGACCGATGCTATTTCCGCTGCTTTCATATCCTAAAACCTGCTGTTCAATAACTGTGATATCTCCATAAGGGACTCTTTTATGCCGCGCAGACGCTCCACCGCCTCAGTCCTATGGTCCAGGCCATCCTTATTGACCTTCATCCTGGCCGCCGCTCCCTCCAGAGTCATCCTCTGGTCCTTTACCAGATGATGGATGATCCTGAGATTCTCCACATCGGCGGGAGTGAACTTCCTGTTGCCCTTTTTATTTCTCTGCGGTCTTACGAACTCCGGGAACGAGTCCGACCAGAAACGCACCAGAGAAGTGCTCTCTCCCAGTATCTCAGCCACTTCTCCGATACTGTAGTACAGTTTTTCCGGTTTATATTCCTTATAAGGCATAAATTATGTTTTAATCCAGGGACTGCCCGGTATTGACAGCATACATAAGCAGTTCCCCATATCTTTCAGTATCCAGTTCAGCGTTGAAAAAGCACAGCGGATCCAGCTGGTGTCCGTTCCGTATCACCTCATAGTGCAAATGAGGCGCAAAGGAAGTCCCGGTATTGCCGGTACGCGCGATAACATCCCCACGGCTCACCTTCTGGCCCTTACGTACCAACACGTCAGAAAGATGCGCGTAGACAGTCTCGTAGCCATTGCCGTGATCAAGTATTATCCTGGTTCCCTGCAGTTTCATAGTCCTCTCCACCGATGCGACCCTGCCGTCAGCCGTGGCCACTACCTCCACTCCGACCGGAGACACAAGATCCAACCCACCGTGAAAGACCACCTGCTTATAAAACGGATGCATCTTACGCCCAAGCGAAGCTCCTACATTACCCAGAGGAAAGTCCGTTATCGGCAATATCGAAGGAATAGCTCCAAGCACACCTTGTCCCGCCGCCATAAGCGAATCCGTCACGGACTCCAACAGTCTGCCGCTGTATTCCATCTCTCCGCAGAGACGGTCTATCATCATGGATGTATGTGAGATATACCCACCTGAAATGGTATCGGGAGTAAATGAGTAATTCGGGAAATTAGTATTGAACAGTTCTCTGTAAATCTCCCCGTCCTTAAGCTCCAGCTCTCCCAGCACGCTTTCCAGCAGATCCGCCTGACCGGCCAGCTCCTCATACTCTTCCTCTATAAGGCGCCTCTCGGAAATCATACGTTTCTCCTCCTCGGAAGCAAAGAATATTGTGAAAACCAGATAATATAGAAACACCAGAGCCAGCGTGTAACCGGTAAACTTGAGTATCCGCAGAATGTGATATACCGCCGGATGCTTGTCCTCAACGTAGTCCAGGAGTTCCTTATCGTACTTAAGCCTGCCCATACCCGTCAGCTCATAGGCTTCTCGTTGGAGGAATCGATGATAGCCGCGTAATCCTCCGGAAGGATATCCTTGTTGTAATAATTGACAGGGTTGACGTGCTTGCCCATATATATCACCTCATAATGAAGATGGGTACCTGTAGAACGTCCTGTATTGCCCATCTCGGCTATCTGCTGCCCCCTTTGCACTTCCTGCCCTTTTTCCACCAATGCTTTACTTAAGTGGGCATAACGGGTCTGATAGCCGAAACCGTGATCAACCAGCACATATCTGCCGTATCCTCCGGCATCATAGCCCACAGCCTTGACGACTCCGTTGCCGGTCACATACACCGGCTCACCGTCCTTACCGGACTTCGGAGCAAGATCCACACCCTGATGCTTTCTTTGACGGTTCTTGAGTATCGGGTCCACACGTACACCGAAACCAGATGCCTGCCGCACATGCGAATAATTCACGGGCGGTATGGTAGGAGCACACATAGCCATTTCAGCGGCTCTTTCAGACACCATCGCCACCTGGTCAAATGACTTGGACTGTATATAGGCTTTCTTAAGCAGTATCTCCGAGCGCATCACCGCAGAGGTCAACGCACCGGTATAATCCCTGCTTCTGATGTCAGCATAACGGTCAATACCGCCATAGCCGGCATTTCGTATATCCTCAGGGATAGTCTCCATACCGAAAACAGAACGGTACAGCATATTGTCCCTCCTCTCCATGTCCAGCAGCGACTGATCCGCAGCCTCAAGCCTGCGCTCCAGCAGATTCAGTTTGGAACGCCACTCACTGTAGTCCCTGTGGACAATCATGCCTTTCGGAGTACGGGTATGGAAAACATCGGTAATAAGATAGAGCGACAGGATGAAAACAGAGATGCTGGACACAGCATACGATATGACCGTCCTGATATACCGCTTGGTGGTGGAAGGCTGCTCCACCTCCTCATACTCAAGGGTCTCGCGGTTCAGAATATACTGCCTGTCTATTTTCTTGCGCATATTTACTACTTAGCCGAATTAAGCAGCAAAAATATAAAAATATCGGAAGATATCCTATTTTTCGGGACAATCCCTGTGATTTTTCCGCCAGAGCTGCCAGGAGTTGAAAATATTCTGCCAGACGGCATAGGTTCCTGGAGCGAGGGATGATACGGGATTAAGATAGGTATATGCCATCCAGATGGCCAGGACACTGTTTTTCTGTCCAAGAGCCTGACCGGCGGTAATGGTATCTCCCAAAGCCTTGCCGGTACGCTTTCCGAACCAGAACTGAACTATGCAGGTCAGCAAAGCCGCGCCTGCTATCATCCACAGGACAGCTGCGGGAGCCGTGCTGTTGTGCATGGAGCGCACTGTCTGTCCGATAGCGAGCGCGAGAGCCACCGCCCAAAGATAGAACGCGATGCCCGCACGGGCCTTGAAGAAATCATGGGCCTTGGGCCAGATGTACTTGAGCAACACAGCCAGCAGGAAAGGACATATCAGCAGCGGAAAGACCTTTGAGAGAATCTTCAGAAATGCCGGGAAGAATCCCATTTCGGAATGAACCTCAATCAATGGAAAGACAACGGGCACGAAGACCGCCGCCAGAATATTGGACATGAGGTTATAAAGCGTAATGCGCGCAGCACTGCCACCCAGTTTGTCCGTGACGACTGCAGCGGCTGTGGCGGTCGGGCATATCAGACATACCATCGCCCCCTCGAATATCTCCCGGTAGACCTCATTCATCGGCACCAATATCAGCACGGCCGCCATAACCAGCGCGGATACGGCCTGAAAAGCCAGTATGATCCAGTGCCACTTCGTCAGACGCAGGTCCTTCAGGTCTATCTTGCAGAAAGTCAGAAAAAGCTGTATGAAAATCAGCGACGGTGTCAGGATATCCACCGCCACCCATACCGCAGGTTTAAGGGGTGCGAGAAAACCGGCATAGTGAAACAGAAAATATCCGCCGGCACCCGCAGCCATGGCAATCGGAAGAGTCCAGTCCTTGAGAAAACGCATCATAGCAATGTCTCCGTCTCAAGTCTTCTGCCGTGCCATCCGGGCAGATACATCAGTGCTTTGGCCGGATGACTGAGCCTGAGCTCCACCCTGCCGCCTGAAGCCCTGTTCAACGTAGCCTTCCACCACATATCGAACCTGACATCCCCAGTAGGATATTCCAGTCCGGTGCTGTCTATCCTGAGGGTCTGGTCAAAGGCAAATATGGAGACCGGCTGGCCGGCAGGGAGGCTGAACGCACATGAGTCCAGCACCGGTACGAACAGACCGTAATCAGTCATCATGGAAAGCCGCCCGGGGGTCCCGCAAGCGGACAGATACTGCGCGAAGTCGGCCAGAAGCGATATATTGCCGAGCGTGTGGTCCTCGCGCTTGCCGGTAGCGCCGAATACCGTTATGGAAAATTCCGGAATGTGCCTGCCTGAGCCTGTCCTGAGCAGGGCACAGACGCACCGGAAAGCCTTGGAGAGATCATTACTCTCCTGTTCCCCTATATGAAACAGCTGGTCGGAAAGTTCATCCCTGACATCCTCTGGCAACGAGTCCATATCCCCTACCACAAATTCCGGCCTCCGGAATCTCATGAAAGAGGCCGCGGCACCGTCGCAGCAGACCACCACGTCACAGGAGAGGAGGCAGTCCCTGACCTCGGCTTTCCCGGGAAAATCCCCGTCACACAATATAGCATAAGAAACAGACGGCCTCATCCCCCTATCCCCTCCATCCTGCCAGGAAACTGGACGCAGGCATCATCTTTTTACCGGGAGCCTGAAGTTCCTTTACAGACAATATTCCCTCGCCGCAACGAACCGCGAGCAGGGACTTGTGATCTGTATATACGACACCCGGAGCGGAGTTGACAAACTCCTCAGGAAGACCGTCCCCGCTTATAATCTCAGTATCATAGATTTTAAGTTCCAGTTCCTGATCTCCCATATGCAGTAGGCCGTGAGCACCCGGCTTCGGAGCCAGACCGCGCACCAGATTATGTATCCGTTCCGCACTGATAGTCCAGTCTATCTCCCCTGTCTGACGGCTCAGCTTCGGCGCGGACATCCTCTCCGGCGCAAGCGACGAAGTATCCTGCGGCCTCGGCTCCGCAGTACCACTGATCAGTGCATCTACAGTCCTGAGCACCAAAGCCGCTCCCCTGACCATCAGACGGTCATAAAGCCTGCCCACATTATCCTCAGGCAGTATCTCCTCCTCTTCCTGAAACAGAATAGAGCCCGTATCCATATGCTCGTCCAGCAGGAACGTAGTCACTCCGGTCCGCGTCTCCCCGTTGATTACCGCCCAGTTGATGGGGGCCGCTCCGCGGTAAGCGGGGAGCAGGGAGGCATGGAGATTGAATGTGCCCAGACGGGGCATGGACCAGACAACCTTGGGCAGCATCCTGAATGCCACTACGACGAACAGGTCGGCTTCGAAAGTCTCCAGCTCCTTCAGGAAATCGGAATCCTTGAGAGACTCCGGCTGCAGCAGTGGCAGGGAATGCTCCTCGGCATACTGCTTCACCGGACTGCAGCCTACCTTCTGCCCCCTGCCGATCTTACGGTCAGGGACAGTCACCACGCCCAGAACATTGTATCCGCCCTCCACCAACGCCTTCAATGACTCCACGGCAAATTCAGGCGTACCCATGAACACTATACCGGCCTTGCGGCCACGGCTGAGGGCTCCGTCCGTAGAACCCGCACTGCGTTTCTTCTTACTTCCGAACATTTTGGCAAAAAATTTCTTAACCGGCAGGATATAGGTCTCTATATTGAAGATAGAGGAATCCTTGGTGGATTTCCACGTAAGGAACACGCCTATGGGCAACAGTACCAGGGAAGATATGAATGCTCCCAGTTCCGGAGATATGACACCGTCCCTGGCCAGCTTCTTGCCTGATATATCTACCACCCAGTACAGTACGAAGAACAGTGCGGACACTATCACAGGAGTGCCCAGTCCGCCCTTGCGGATAATAGCACCCAGAGGAGCCCCTATGAAGAAAAATATGAAACATGCGAAGGACAACGTAAACTTCCTTAGATACTCCAGGTCTATCCTCCTGAGATAAAAAGTATACTGAAGAACCTCACGGTCATACCCTTTCATAGTCTGAATCGCTTTTTGAACTGAATTTATAGCGTCTTCGACAGCCTTAAGCTCCCGCTGAGTATCATCCCACTTCAGCGTATCCAAAGGGAAATTGGCAGCACTGTCCAGATCTTTATTCTTTGCCGTATCCAGCTGCTTGGCTGATCTCATGCTCAAATCGTAGACTACCTCTTTCCTCTGAACCGCAGCCGTAGAGTCATACAGGCGTCCCAACGAATCCCTGTCCCCCCGAAGTTGCTGCAGATTCCTGGCCATGATATCATTGCCGTATCTGGTCTCTTCCGACTTCTGAAAAGCATAGTTCTCCAGGGCTATGACTATCTCCTGCATCTCGAAGTCCACCTGCTGAAGGACATAGGATGTGTCACGGGCCGTTCTGGTATTGTCCTCCTCGTATGAGACTCCGTGGTACAGAGTAAACACCAGGGCCTTCTTGTCGGGCGTGGAGCGTATCATACCTGAGTCAGCAACAGCCAGAGATATATTGCCCTTGTTCTTGGTGTGATTGTAGATCATCACATCGTACATCATGCCGGTTTCCTTGTTGTTGGAGTTGACTCTGAGGGAATAACCGTCAATACCGTTGTAGAATGTACCGGTCGGTATCTTTATCTCGTCCTTGGTCCGGGCAATGTCGTACTGCAGGGTATAGATCTTATTGTATGCCAGCGGTATAAGGTTGTTGGACACGAAAAATGCCGCCACGCTGATGGCAAATGCCACGAATATCAGCGGGAGGAATATCCTCTGAAGGGAGATTCCGGCAGCCTTCATGGCCAGCAGTTCGTTGTTCTCTCCAAGGTTGCCGAATGTCATGATGGAGGCCAGCAGAGTGGCCAGCGGCATGGAGAGCGGCAGGATGGTCGCCGAGCCCCAGCCCAGGAACTCCATGATGACCCAGAAACTCAGACCCTTGCCCACCAGTTCGTCGATGTAAAGCCACAGGAACTGCATCACCAGTATGAATACGGTGATGAAGAACGTCATCACGAACGGTCCCAGAAAAGACTTGAGTATGAAAAGGTCGAGTTTCTTCATCCTGCAGAACAGTATATCTGTCAGCCTATCTTATTGACGGATTCAATCATGGCTGTCAAAGCCGCTACAAGACCGTCAGAATCCTTACCTCCTGCGGTAGCCAGGAAGGGCTGACCGCCTCCGCCACCCTTGATATGCGCTGCGGCAGCCTTCACATCCTTGCCTGCATGAGCTCCGGCGGCCACCAGGTCATCCGTGTACATCATAAGCAGCGAGGGCTTGCGGTCGGGGGTCATAATCGCGGCAACCATGGCAGCGCGTGTATTCTCTTTCCGCAGTTCAAAGGCCACTTCCTTAATAATATCGGGCGAATATACTCCGGTCAGGGAGAACAGACGCACTCCGGAAGGTGTCATCTCGCTCTTTTCCACCAGGTTCTTCTTGAGGGCAGCGGCTCTCTCACGTGCCACCTCCTCAAGGGAATGACGGAATGAATCATTCTCGGCCACGAGCTTCTTGATACCGGTGATAATATCCGGGGTATTCTCCAGGAAGGAGCGCACTGCGTTGATCTGGTCCTCGACTCCGTCGAAAAGATCCTCTACATAACTGCCCGTAACGGCCTGTATCCTGCGTACACCTGCAGCAACGGCCGACTCAGAGACTATCTTGAGCATACCGATACGGCCGGTCGAGGAAGTGTGGGTTCCTCCGCAGAGCTCCACTGAGTCTCCGAAGCGGATTACGCGCACCTTGTCCCCGTATTTTTCTCCGAAAAGAGCCATCGCACCCATGTCCTTTGCCTCGGCTATAGGCACATCCCGGAACTCCTGACGGGGATAATCCTCACGTATAAGACGGTTGACCATCCTCTCCACCTCGCGCAGTTTCTCAGCAGATATCTTCTCGTAGTGAGAAAAGTCAAAACGGAAATACGCGGGGCATACATAGGAACCCTTCTGCTCTATATGAGTACCCAGCACGGAACGCAGGGCCTGGTGCAGCAGGTGGGTGGCCGAATGGTTGTTGGCCGTCTCCTGCCGTTTCTGAGCGTCCACACAGGCGTGGAACACCGCCTCCGGCTCCGAAGGAATCCGATCCGCAATATGTATGCTGAGGTTGTTCTCCTTGATTGTGTTTAGTACAAGCGTCTTCTCATCTGAGGGAGAAACTATGGTTCCGCAGTCTCCGACCTGTCCGCCGCTCTCGGCATAAAAGGGAGTACGGTCGAATACCAGCTGGTAGACCTCCTTTCCCTTGGTCTTGACGGTACGGTACTTGACTATACGCACATCTGCCTCCAGAGTGTCGTAACCTACGAAAGAATGCTCCTCTGTCCCGTCCAGCACCACCCAGTCACCGGCCTCCACTGCGGCGGCATTGCGGGCCCTGGCCTTCTGCTTTCCCAGCTCGGCCTCAAATTCCTCCAGGTCGATGGTATATCCGTTTTCCCTGGCAATCAGTTCGCTCAGGTCAATCGGGAAACCGAATGTATCATAAAGTACGAATGCATCCTTGCCGGATATGCGCCTGGTATCCGCACAGCGTTCCATCACTGCGTTGATGAGCCCTATACCCTTGGCCAGGGTGCGCAGGAAAGCCTCCTCCTCCTCGCGGATGACCTTCTCGATGAGCGTCTGCTGTCGGCTGAGTTCGGGATATGCATCACCCATGACATCCACCAGCACCGGTACCAGACGGCACAGGAAAGGCTCGGTGAATCCCAGGAAAGTATAACCGTAACGGACTGCCCTGCGCAGGATGCGCCGGATGACGTAACCGGCCTTGACGTTGGAAGGCAGCTGGCCGTCAGCTATAGAGAACGAGATGGCCCTGATATGGTCCGCCACCACCCTCATAGCTACGTCCACCTGCTCCGACTCCGCACCATACTTGTGCCCCGACAGTTCAGCGATACGGGAAATGATGTCCTGGAACATGTCGCCGTCGTAATTGCTCTTGTTGCCGTTGACAGCCATGACAAGACGCTCGAAGCCCATGCCGGTATCCACATGCCTGTGCGGCAGAAGCTCCAGAGAGCCGTCAGCCTTGCGGTTGTACTGAATGAAAACCAGGTTCCATATCTCGATGACCAGAGGATCGCTCTTGTTGACCAGCTCCCGACCGGGCACGGCCTGCCTATCCTTCTCGTCCCTGAGGTCGATGTGTATCTCGCTGCAAGGGCCGCACGGACCTGTATCGCCCATCTCCCAGAAATTGTCCTTCTTGTTGCCGTAGAGGATACGGTCCTCGGGCAGATACTGCTTCCATATCTCCAGAGCCTCGGAGTCCGGGCCCAGGCCGTCCTTGTCATACCCCTCGAACACGGTAGCATACAGACGATCCTTATCCAGCTTGTACACCTCGGTCAGAAGCTCCCATGCCCATGCTATCGCCTCTTTCTTGAAATAGTCGCCGAAACTCCAGTTACCCAGCATCTCGAACATAGTGTGATGATAGGAATCATGGCCCACCTCCTCCAGGTCGTTGTGCTTTCCACTCACTCTGAGGCACTTCTGACTGTCCGCCACCCTTGGATAGAGTATGGGAGAATTGCCCAGGAACCAGTCCTTGAACTGATTCATACCGGCATTGGTGAACATAAGCGTGGGATCGCCCTTCACGACCATCGGCGCAGAGGGAACTATCTTGTGACCCTTCGATGCGAAGAAGTCCAGAAACTGCTGTCTAATCTCTTTTGAAGTCATATTAATGAACTGCTCAGTTGCAAATTGCAAAGATATACATTTCTATTTATTTCGGAGCCATGCGGTAAAGGACTGCCGCAACCACTGCATACAGGATATTGGGCAGCCACATGGCCAGCCATGGCGGGAGAGTATCGGTAATCACGAACATCTGGCTGAAACGCAGAAAAAGGATATACGAAAAGCTCAATGCGATACCCACCCCAAGATTGAGTCCTATGCCTCCACGCCGTTTCTTGGAAGAAAGCGACACTCCTATAAGGGTAAGGATAAATGCGGAAAACGGCACTGCGAAACGGGTGTGCTTCTCGATAAGGGAATATTTGACCATACTGTCCCCGCGCATCTTCTGCATGTCTATAAGACTCTGCAGCTCATCGTAATTGAGAGTTTCCACAGTATTCTCCCTCCGGTAAAAATCATCCAGTTTAAGACTGATGACGGTATCCAGCTGCTTTCCGAAAGTTATCGTCTGCTGCGAGGTGGTGTAGTCCCTGAGAGTATAATTCTTCAGTCGCCATCCTCCTTTGGTAGAATCCCAGGCCGCGCTCTCAGCCGAGAGTTTGGAGAGCAGATGGCTGTCCTTGGTGGTTTCCAGAGTAAACTTGTAGGCAGTATTGTTCCACGTGCTGAACGACTCTACGTATACAAATTCCCCGGGCGCAATCTGATAATGTATGTTACGCTTGGTATTGTAGAACTTCTGCCCCCTGATATACTGTTCCTCGAAAGCAAGCCGTTTCTCATTTGCGTTCGGTATCACGAACAAGTTGAGCGACAGACTCATAAGTGCAATCAACAAGGCGGACAGGAAGTATGGATACATCAGCCTGCCGAAGCTTACTCCACCGGAGAGCATGGCTATGATCTCGCTGTTGCCGGCCAGTTTTGAGGTGAAGAATATAACGGTGATGAAGACGAACAGCGGACTGAACATATTGACGAAGTACGGGATGAAATTGAAGTAGTAATCCACTACAATCGCCCTCAGAGGTGCCTCTTTATCCACGAAGTCATCTATCTTCTCGCTTATATCGAAGATTATCACTATCACGATGATAAGCAGCAGGGCAACAAAGAACGTTCCGATGAACTTCCTTATGATATACCTGTCCAGGAGTCTTACTTTAAATGTACTCAGTATGTTCATGCTCGCTTCGGTTATAGGCGGTTCTGTAATTTTCTAACCGCCGCTTCCTTCCACTGGTAAAAATCTCCGTCCTCTATGTGCTGTCTCGCTTTTGAGACCACGTCGAGATAGAACGCCAGATTGTGCTCGCTGGCAATCTGGGCGGCAAGCATCTCTCCGGCTATGAAAAGATGACGCAGATAAGCTTTCGTGTAGGCGGTATCAACAAAGGACGTGCCATTGGGATCTATCGGAGAAAAATCCCTCTCCCATTTCCGGTTACGCATATTCATCCGGCCCTCCCATGTGAAGAGCATCCCGTTGCGGCCGTTGCGGGTGGGCATTACGCAGTCGAACATATCGATACCGCGGGCAATGCCCTCCAGCAGGTTCTCAGGCGTACCGACTCCCATCAGGTATCTGGGCCGGTCCTTGGGCAGTATCGGATGTACCACCTCTATCATCTCATACATCACTTCCGTAGGTTCTCCGACCGACAGTCCGCCTATGGCATAGCCCTCACGGTCAAACGACGCCACAAACTCGGCGGCCTCAGCCCTCATATCAGGGTACACACAACCCTGTATGATAGGAAAAAATGTCTGGGAGTACCCGTAAAGCGGCTCGGTACTGTCAAATCGGGCGATTCCCCTTTTCAGCCACTCCTTGGTAAGATCCAATGACTTCCGGGCATAAGCGCGGTCAGCGTCTCCGGGCGTACATTCGTCCAGAGCCATAATGATATCGGCTCCTATCACGCGCTGGGTGTCTACATTGTTCTCGGGTGTGAAACTGTGAGCCGAACCGTCTATGTGCGAGCGGAAAGTACAGCCTTCGGGTGTGAGCTTGCGGCTGTCCGCCAGGGAGAACACCTGGAATCCGCCGCTGTCGGTGAGTATCGGACGGTCCCAGCCTATGAAGCTGTGCAGGCCGCCGGCTTCCTTGAGCACGTCCAGTCCCGGACGCAGATACAGATGATATGTATTGCCCAGAATAATCTGAGCCCGGATATCGCTTTTAAGGTCCCGATGATATACGCCCTTGACCGAACCGACAGTCCCCACCGGCATGAATATCGGTGTCTCTATCGTCCCATGATCTGTCTCTATCCTGCCTCTGCGGGCATTGGACTGCGGATCTGTCTTAAGCAACGTAAATCTCATCGGATCACTCCCTCCAGAATTCTGTTTCACCCATGTAGTTTACCGTCACCTCGGTGCCGGACATAGCCGGAGACAGCCGTACCTCTATATCCTCCGAACGCTGCATTCCTCCGGATATATCCATATGAAGATCGAATCCACCGTTGAAGAAATGAAACAAAGGTCCGCGGCTGAGTACCGCCATCGTCGGTACCGCTGTCGAGAAAGCGACTTCCACCACGGTATTTCCTTCCCGGCTGGAAGTATGCTCCGTGTAATCGCCTTCCACGGTCACCTCATAGACATAACCGTAATCGCACGAATCGGCAAGAGCCACATGCATCTCCATGGCATTCAAGGAATAGGGTGCATCCAGCCTGGTTGTCTGAAAGTCTACATCCACACTCCACTCTTCCGGGCCGGTGCAGGAGACTGCAGCCGCCACCCCGTTGAAAGTACATTCCCAGACAGACCCTTCGTCGAGAATGGAATTACCGTCAAATACAAACTCGCCCCGTCCATCAGCAAGGACGCATTTATCGTCGTAAAGACGCACCTTATACTCAGGAAAATACATATCCTCCAGCTCATATCTTCCATATTGGTCGGCTCTCACGTACATATCCACCTTCAAAGCCCGGTCCAACACTGAAAGAACGGGAGAGAGTACATAGTCTCCGGTAACGCAATAGACGTAATAAGCCTCCTCGACAATATTTACATACTTCTCCTCCGAACTGTCCACCTTGCATCCCGCCACTGTCATAAGAGCAGCTGCCGCCAACCATATCTTTATAGCATTCTTCATGATTCCAGGTTTTAGAATTTATATCCGATTCCCAGCGAGAACGTGCCGGTATTGCCCAATGACACCTCCGCTATGCCGTAGACATATGTTCCGACCGTGATGCCGATGGGCGTCAGCGCAAATGCCGGGAGCAAAGTCATGGATGTACTGTGATTCCACGTCTCGGTCAGGAAAGAGACTCCAAGACCGATACCGGAATACAGCCGCACCAGATTGGTATGCACCCACACAAACCGGACATAAGGCATAACGGATATCTGATTGTCATTGCTCTTGAAAGCCAGATTACCGGTATATTTGTCAAAATAGTCACGGTAGTATCCGGAATACGTCACCACTCCGGAAAGCTCGAACCACTTACGGAAACGGTAAGTATATGTCAGTCCTACAGCCCCCGACAGATAACCGTCACCACCATAATACCGGCTGTCGGCTATCCCGCCGGCTATTGTTCCATAGCCATATAAACCGTAGTCTTTATCTATACCATGATTCAGTGTAACCGCGTCAAAAGGCACGGCTCCCCAGATAAGCCTGAGCTCGCTGCCCTGCCAGAATCTGAATTCATTTCTATCTCTGGCAGAAATATCGGCGATACTTCCCGATGCAAGCATCAGAAATACCGCCGATATCAATATCCTGGATATACGTTTTTTCATAGGCGCACTGCGTTATTTATTTCCCCAACTTGGCAGCAATGGCCTTGAGCATATCGTCAACCATGGCGTCAAGATGCCACTGAGGATTCCAGCCCCACTCCTCGCGGGCACAGCTGTCGTCCA
This sequence comes from uncultured Bacteroidales bacterium, assembly GCA_944326255.1. GTDB lineage: Bacteria > Bacteroidota > Bacteroidia > Bacteroidales > UBA932 > Coprenecus. The sequence continues at coordinate 1,226 of CALVDG010000001.1, read as the reverse complement.
TCATATTGGGCCATGAGTCGGCTATGGCCGCCTTCACGGGATCCACGTTGTAATCAAAGGTAGCAGAAGGTATGCGTTCCTTGATCTTCGCAAACAGTTCCTTAGGGCAGAAACTCATGCAGGTGATGTTGAAGCTGTTGCGGTGTTTCAGCTTAGAGGGGTCGGCCTCCATGAGCTGAGTCACTGCATTCAGTGCATCAGGCATGTAGAGCATGTCCATGTAGCTGTCCTCAGGAATAGGGCAGGTATAGTGGCCTGTCTTGAGTATCTCGTAGAAGACCTCTACGGCATAGTCGGTGGTACCGCCGCCGGGCAGGCAACCGTTGGAGATAATGCCGGGGAAGCGCACGCTTCTGGCATCCACGCCGAAACGGTGGAAATAATAGTCTGAAAGCAGCTCACCGGTTACCTTGCATACTCCGTAGATGGTGTCGGGTCTCATGACCGTGTCCTGAGGAGTCTTGTCGTGAGGAGTGCTGACACCGAATGCTCCGATGGAGCTGGGGGTGAACACCGCCGTCTTGAACTCTTTGGCGAGGGTCAGTGAGTTGACCAGCGCGCCCATGTTGATCTTCCAGGCCAGTTCGGGATTCTTCTCGCCGGTAGCCGAAAGAAGGGCCACGAGATTGAAGATGGCATCTATGTTGTTGTCCTTGACAGCCTGACCGAAAGCATTGAAGTCAAGAGCATCCAGCTTGATTGCCCTGGCGTATGTTCCGATCTTGGCGACAGCCTCGTCTTTAAGGTCTGCACCGATTACATTGTCTTCCCCATAATGTTTCTGGAGGTGGGGTACCAGTTCGGTGCCGATCTGTCCGCCGGCGCCTATAACTAATATACGTTTCATATACGTTAACTTTAGTTGTTGTTTTATTAAACCGCAAAAATATAAAAACTTTTTCTATCGGTTTAATTAATTTGCAAAGATACCCGGCAGTTCTCCCTAAATAACTTTTGAAAAATTTTCCGTAAGTTTTATAAAATAAGATAACTTCCTTATAATTAGCTGGTTGTTGTGCCTTCTTGAAAATTAGGTAACGAGATAGAAACCGTTCATATTTCAGAGTTCTTCATTGCTTTGCCACAATGCGCATAACTCGCACAGCAAAAATAGAAATAAAAAAATGAATGGGCAATATTATGTATATTTTACAATAGTTCGTTAAAAAATGGCCTCGCCTAAGCGGCTCTGGCAGTAAATAAAATGAGTTCTTTGAAAATTTTGT